>NZ_WJBG01000195.1 GCF_009709555.1 Streptomyces blattellae
AGACCGCCGTCAGGACACCGAAGCGCACCCCGCGCTGTGGTGACACCGACACGGACCTTCCAGGCGGAAACGCCTGGAATGCTGAGAGTCACTGAGACTTTGAGTAACGGTACGGGCACTACCTGATCTTCGCGTCGGCGGCCGCTATCGGCGCCGGCCTGGAGGTGGCGGTGGAGCAGACCGTCGGCAAGGCGCACATCTCCACGCTGGCGGCGTCGGCCGCGGTGACGCTGCCGACGGCGCTGTACCTGCTGACCGTCTGGGCGCTGCATTCCCGCCACTTCAAGGTGGGCATCGCCCAGCAGCTGGTGCTGCCGACGGCGGCCCTGATGGTGATCCTGTGCACCTTCCTGGGCGACTGGGCGGTCCTCGCGGCAGGAGTCGTGCTGGCGCTCACGGTCGCGACCGGGGAGACGCTGACGGCACAGCTGACGGCGCGGGAACGCAGAGCGAACGCGACCGCCCCGGCGGCGTGAACGGCGTGAATCTGTCGTCGGGGGCACGAACCCGCCGCCGACGGCATGAACCGGCCGCTGGGGGGCGGGCGTACGGGCGAGACTGGCTCCATGACAGTTGACGCATTGACGGACGTGGCCGGTGTGCGGGTCGGACACGCGACGCGTACCGGCGGCGGTTGGCTCACCGGCACCACGGTCGTCCTCGCCCCGGAGGGCGGGGCCGTCGCCGCGGTGGACGTGCGCGGCGGCGGGCCCGGCACCAAGGAGACCGACGCGCTGGATCCGCGCAACCTGGTGCGGAAGGTCGAGGCGATCGTGCTGACCGGGGGCAGCGCGTACGGGCTCGACGCGACGTCCGGCGTGATGGCCTGGCTGGAGGAGCAGGGGCGCGGGGTGCGGGTGGGCGCCGATCCCGCACATGTCGTTCCGGTGGTGCCCGCCGCCTGCGTCTTCGATCTGGGCCGGGGCGGCGACTTCCGGGCCAGGCCGGACGCGGCCACCGGCCGGGCCGCGGTCGAGGCCGCCGCGGCGAGCGAGTTCGGCGCACGGGTGGCGGAGGGATGCGTGGGCGCCGGTACGGGCGCCACGGTCGGGCCGGTCAAGGGCGGCGTCGGCACCGCGAGCGCCCGCCTCGACTCCGGGGTCACGGTCGCCGCGCTGGTGGTCGCGAACGCGGCGGGTTCGGCGGCGGATCCGGAAACGGGCGTGTTGTACGGGGAGTTGTTCCAGGGGCGGGTGAACTACCCGGAGGCCCGTGTCCATGAGGCCGCGCGCCGGCGGCTCGCCGAGATCGCGGCCAAGAACGCGCCTGTGCCGCTCAACACCACGCTCGCGGTCGTGGCCACGGACGCGGACCTGTCGAAGGCGCAGGCCCAGAAGCTGGCCGGCACGGCGCACGACGGCATCGCGCGTGCCGTACGGCCGGTGCATCTGCTCAACGACGGGGACACGGTGTTCGCGCTGGCGACAGGAGAGCGGGCCCTGGACCCCGAGCACCCGCTCGCCCTGAACGAGGTGCTCGCGGCGGGCGCGGACACGGTGACGCGGGCCATCGTGCGGGCCGTGCGCGCCGCCGAGTCGGTGGACGGGCCGGGCGGGGCGTGGCCGTCGTACCGGGAGCTGTACGAGCGGTGACTGCGCGGCCGCCCAAGAGGCGAGCCACGACGACTGATCGAGAGGCGACTGATCGAGAGACGGCTGATCGAGAGACGGCTGATTGAGAGGTAACTCACAGGCCAGTACGCGGCATTGTCCCGGTTCTGTCACGTGATGGCGTTCACGGCGCTCGGCGGGAACCCGACCGGTGGCCGCTCCCCTCTTTCTCCACGCACGGGAGCGGATCACGCACATCACATGAACCTGGAGCAGCTAGTGACAACGCCGGACATGGCAGCGCGGCGCGCACTGGGGGCCAGTGCCATCCTGATGGTCGGCGCCCTCACTCTCACCGCGTGCGGCGGCAGCGCGAACGCCAGCAACGACGGCAAGGGCGGCGAGGACAACCCGAAGACGTCCACCGCGAAGATCGCCATCTCGGCGAAGGACGGCTCGACGGGCGCGTCGATCAACACGACCGGCGTGAAGGTGAGCGACGGCAAGCTGACCGACGTGAAGATGACGGTCGCGGGGGCGGGGACGGCCGTACCGGGCGAGATGTCCGCGGACGGCGCGGCCTGGAAGCCCAAGGAGCAGCTGGAGCGGGGGACGAAGTACCAGATATCGGCGACCGCCAAGGACTTGAGCGGCAAGACGGCCGCCGCCAATTCCATCTTCACCACGGTCACTTCGGCGAACAGCTTCATCGGGACGTACACGCCGGACGACGGGACGACGGTCGGCGTCGGCATGCCGGTGTCGTTCAACTTCGACAAGGTGATCAGCGACAAGAAGGCCGTGCAGTCGCACATCACCGTGACGTCGAGCAGTGGGCAGAAGGTGGTCGGGCACTGGTTCGGGGCGCAGCGGCTCGACTTCCGGCCCGAGGAGTACTGGAAGGCCGGCTCCAAGGTCACGATGAAGATAGACCTGGACGGCGTGGAGGGGGCGAACGGCGTCTACGGGGTGCAGAAGAAGACCGTCACGTTCACGATCGGCCGGTCGCAGGTCTCCACGGTCGACGTCAACACCCAGACCATGACGGTCGTACGGGACGGCAAGACGATCAAGTCCGTGCCGATCTCGGCGGGCAGCGCGCAACACACCACGTACAACGGGCAGATGGTGATCTCCGAGAAGTTCACGGAGACGCGCATGAACGGCACGACGGTCGGCTTCGGCGGCGAGTACGACATCCCGGACGTGCCGCACGCGATGCGACTGACGACGTCGGGAACCTTCATCCACGGCAACTACTGGTACGACAAGGGCAATCCGCCCTTCGGGCGTGAGGGCACCAGCCACGGCTGTGTCGGTCTCGCGGATGTGCAAGGGGCGCAGGGGGACACTGAGGCCAAGTGGTTCTACGACAACTCGCTCGTCGGGGACGTGGTGATCGTCGAGAACTCCCCCGACAAGCAGGTGGCGCCGGACAACGGTCTCAATGGCTGGAACATGTCGTGGAGCCAGTGGCTCGCGGGAAGTGCCGACTGAGTGCCGGGGGCAGCACAGGCCTTGCTGACCAGCGTGTTTTGACGGATCATCAGGCCGCGTGGGAACTTCCCACGCGGTCCACGCGTTTTCTGTGCGTACGTTCTCTCGGTTCCCGGACATGATGTCCGACCGAAGGGCTACGGTATGCACCCACAAGGTGACATGCAGCAACGCCGGGAGAAACCTTGAGCGTTCCGTACGAGACGGCAGCGCACGAACCACCCGAGTCGCCCGAGTCTCCGGAGGAGCACCTCGCGCGACTCCTCGGTCGTGCCCTGAACTCCTTCGAGCTGCCGGACGAGACGATACGGCGGCTCGACTGCGCGCTGGCGCACGACAGCTCGCTGCACTCCGCGCACCACAGCGCGGGGCTGCACCGCGAGACGTACCGGCACACCTGGCTGCTCGCCGACGGCTCGGCGCTCACCCTCTGGGAGCTCGTCCACAACACCGCCCCGGGCAGCGCCCCGCAGCACGAGGTGTATGTCGACGAGGAGGAGCTGCGCACCGCCACCGCCCGGCTGCCGCTGCCGCCGGACGCGCCGGACTTCGAACTGCCGGTGACGGTACAGCTGTCCCCGGTCCCGGCCCCCCGGCACACGTATGTGCACGAGGACTCGGCGGACCACGCGCGCCGGCTGCTGCGCCGCGCGGAGAACCCGGACCGGCCGGGGGCGGACATGGCCGCGCTGCTGACCACGGCGTTCGCGCACCAGATCACCCAGGCCTTCGGACGCCCGTGCCGCGCGGGCCGCATCGGACTGTGCTTCTCGCTCTACGAACACGCCTTCCTGCTGCGCGACGGAGCGGAGATCTCCCTCTGGGAGGTCGAGCACACGGCGACGCCGGACGGCCGCCACATGTGCGAGGTCTACGTCACCGAGGACGCAGCCCGGGACGCGATGGAACGGCGGGCGGCGCGGGTCTCCTGAGCCGCCGAGCACTTTGGGGGCAGGGTCCGACGAGGACTCCCCGCCGGAGGTGAGCGGCTCAGCACCGTGGCGGAGCTGGCGTACGAGAATACCGAACGCGGCCACAGGCGGATCCGGCCGCGAACGCGGCACAGGCCTCCTCAGGCGCCGAGCGCTTGGCTCAGGGCAGCGGAGCAGGGCGGAACAGGGCGGAACAGGGGCTCCCCCGCCGAACACGAGCGGCTCAGCACCGTGGCGGAACTGGCGTACGAGAACCCCGTACACGGCCACAGGCGGATCCGGCCGCGACGCCGTGAGGGGCTTCTGCAGGGCGCGGTGGCGAGGTTGCCGAGCCATGGCTCGGCGGCCGTCGGCGAGCTGTCGGCGAGAGCTGACCCAGGGCTCCGGTGCCGAGGCGTCGGGCGCGTGGCTCGGCTGCCGTCGTCGCCGAGTTGTCATGCGAGAGCTGACTGGGACGGTAGCTGACTGGGACGATCGCGCGTGGCGAAAGGCTGTGCGGTCGGGCGCGGCCTCCGGAGAGGGCCGCGGCCGACCGCACCGCGTCGTGCCGTGTGCGCTGCTGCAGCGCCGTTACGCCGCTACCGGCTGCTTCGCCTCCGCCGGTGCCGTGAGGGTGCCCGCCGTGTCGGTGGTCGCCGTACCCGGGGCAGGCTTGCGCATGCCCTTGAGGATGATCACCAGGGTGGTCGTGACACCCACGCCGACAGCGAGGGCGAGCAGGTAGAGGAACGGGTTGCCGATCAACGGGACCACGAAGACGCCGCCGTGCGGGGCGCGCAGCGTGGCGTCGAAGGCCATCGACAGGGAGCCGGTGACCGCGCCGCCCACCATCGACGCGGGGATCACCCGCAGCGGGTCGACCGCGGCGAACGGGATGGCGCCCTCGGAGATGAAGGAGGCGCCCAGGACCCAGGCGGCCTTGCCGTTCTCGCGCTCGGTCGGGGTGAAGAGCTTCGCGCGCACCGTCGTCGCCAGGGCCATGGCCAGCGGCGGAACCATACCGGCCGCCATCACGGCCGCCATGATCTTCATCGCCGAGTCGCTGGGGTTCGCGACCGCGATGCCGGCCGTGGCGAAGGTGTACGCGACCTTGTTGACGGGGCCGCCGAGGTCGAAGCACATCATCAGGCCGAGCAGGGCGCCGAGCAGGATGGCGTTGGTGCCGGAGAGGCCGTTCAGCCAGTCGGTCATGCCCTCCTGGGCCTCGGCGATGGGCTTGCCGATCACCACGAACATCAGGAAGCCGACGACCGCGGAGGAGATCAGCGGGATCACCACGACCGGCATGATGCCGCGCACCGCAGCGGGGATCCTGACCTTCTGGATGGCCATCACCACGCCACCGGCGATCAGACCGGCGGCCAGACCGCCGAGGAAGCCCGCGTTGATGGTGAGAGAGATCGCGCCGCCGACGAAGCCGGGTACGAGGCCCGGCCGGTCCGCCATGCCGTACGCGATGTAGCCGGCCAGCACCGGGACCAGGAACTGGAAGGCCACCCCGCCGATCTGGAAGAGCAGCGCGCCCCAGCTGTCCACCTGGGTCCAGGTGAAGTGCTCCATGACCGACGGCGCCTTGTTGATCTCCCAGCCGCCGATCGCGAAGCCGAGGGCGATCAGCAGACCGCCCGCGGCGACGAACGGGACCATGTAACTCACGCCGGACATCAGCCACTTGCGCAGCTTGGTGCCGTAGCCCTCGCCGGAGTCACCGCCGCGCTCCACCGGCGTGCTCGCGCCGGCGGGCGCCCCGGCGGTCGTCTCGCCGCGCTCCGCCTTGCCGCGGACCTCGGTGATCAGCTCGCCGGGCCGGTTGATGCCCGCCTTCACGCCGACGTCGACGGTCGGCTTGCCGGCGAAGCGGTCCTTCTCCCGTACGGGCACGTCGTGGGCGAAGATCACGCCGTCCGCCGCCGCGATGACCGCCGGGTCGAGCCGAGTGAACCCGGCCGAGCCCTGTGTCTCGACGACGACCTCGACGCCCGCCTCGCGGCCCGCGTTCTCCAGCGACTCGGCCGCCATGTAGGTGTGCGCGATGCCGGTGGGGCAGGAGGTGACGGCGACGATACGGAACGGCCGCTCGCCGGAGTCGGACGGGGCGGTCGTGCCCGGGGTACCGCCCGGGGTACCGCCCGGCGCGGGCTCCGTGCCGACCGCTGCGGCGTCGACGGAGGCCGCCGCCGACGCCGCAGCGGTGTCTTCGCGGGCGCGCTCAGCGCCCTGCGCTCCCTGCCCGCGCTGCCCGCCCTCGGACGCGCCCTCGGACGCGCCCTGCGCGCCGCTCTCCGCCGCCGGCACCTCGTCCCCACGGATCAGCGCCGCCGCGGCCCCCGCGTCGCCCACCGACCGCAGCGCGTCCGTGAACTCGGTGTTCATCAGCTGCCGGGCCAGCGACGAAAGGATCGTCAGGTGGGCGTCGTCGGCGCCGGCGGGCGCGGCGATCAGGAAGATCAGGTCGGCCGGGCCGTCCGCCGCACCGAAGTCGATGCCGTCGGCGCTGCGCCCGAAGGCGAGCGTCGGCTCGGTGACATGCTCGCTGCGGCAGTGCGGGATGCCGATGCCGCCGTCGAGGCCGGTCGGCATCTGCGCCTCGCGGGCGGCCACGTCGGCGAGGAAGCCGTCGAGGTCGGTCACCCGGCCCAGGGCGACCATGCGCTCGGCGAGGGCGCGGGCCGCCGCTTCCTTGGTGTCGGCGGACAGGTCGAGATCGACCAGGTCCGCGGTGATCATGTCGCTCATCGCGGGCTCCTTCGCACGCGTATCGCCCGGGGAACGGGGTGGGCGCTTCGGGGGGCGCGGAGGCGGGGCCGGGGAAGCCCCGCCTCCGCCGGCCGGCAGGGCGGCTCAGGGTGCCCTGCCGACCGTCGGCCGCGGCGAGTAACGGGGTGTTTCGCCGCTTCAAGGCCGGTCCGTACGGTGTCGCCGATGACGCCGTAGCCGTAGCCGTAGCCGTAGCGACGGTCGTCGTAAGGGCCATGGTCGTCACGACGACCGTCGTCAGAGTCATCGTCGCCAGGGCCATCAATGGAGCAATAGCCGTGACTGGCATGAAAGGCGTCACATCGGTCATGACACCGGCTCCTTCAGTACGCGGTCCATCGGCACCTCGGCCGTGACCGTCACCGCTGCCGGGTCCAGGTCACCCGGTGTCGGCATCACGCTGCCGGGCAGCTGGACGGCGGCCGCACCGTGCGCGACGGCGGAGGCGAGGGCCTCGGCGCCACTGCCGCCGGCGATCAGGAACCCGGCGAGCGAGGAGTCACCGGCGCCCACGTTGGAGCGCACGGCGTCCACGCGCGCGCTGCCGAACCAGGCGCCCGCGCCGTCCACAAGCAGCTGCCCGTCCGCACCCAGGCTCGCCAGCACGGCCCGCGCGCCCATCTCGCGCAGTTCCTCGGCCGCCTTCACCGCGTCGCCCACGGTCGCCAGGGGACGCCCGACGGCCTCCGCGAGTTCTTCGGCGTTCGGCTTCACCACGTCGGGCCGCTCGCGCAGCGCCTCCAGCAGCGCGGGCCCGGATGTGTCCAGCGCGATACGTGCGCCGACGGCGTGCGCCCGCGCGACCAGCTCGGCGTACCACGACGGCGCGAGCCCTCGCGGCAGGCTCCCGCAGCAGGCGACCCAGTCCGCGTCCTGCGACCGCGAGCGCACCGTCTCGAACAGCAGCTCCTGCTCGTCCGCCGACAGCTCGGGGCCCGGCGCGTTGATCTTCGTGAGCACCCCGTCCGCCTCCGCGAGCGCGATGTTCGAGCGGGTGGCCCCGGCGACCGGGACCGGCGCGACCTCAATGCCCTGCGCGTCCAGCAGATCCGCCACGAGCGCGCCCGGCGCACCACCCAGGGGCAGCACCGCCACCGTGCGCTGTCCGGCGGCCGCGACGGCGCGCGAGACGTTCACGCCCTTGCCGCCGGGGTCCATGCGCTCGCCGGTGGCGCGGATGACCTCGCCACGCTCCAGCGCGGGCACCTCGTAGGTGCGGTCGAGGGACGGGTTGGGGGTGACGGTGAGGATCATGCGCGCACTACTTCCGTGCCGCCGCGCTCGATGGCGGTGGCGTCTTCGGGGCTCAGCCCGCTGTCGGTGATCAGCAGGTCCACATCGCTCAGGTCGCCGAACCGGGCGAAGTGCTCCTGGCCGTGCTTGGAGGAGTCGGCGAGCAGCACCACGCGTCGGGCGGCGGCGAGCGCCGCCCGCTTCACCGCGGACTCGGCGAGGTCGGGGGTGGTCAGGCCGTGGTCGGTGGAGAAGCCGTTGGCCGCCACGAAGAGGACGTCCGCCCGGATCTCGCCGTATGCGCGAAGCGCCCAGGCGTCCACGGCGGCGCGCGTACGGTGCCGTACGCGCCCCCCGACGAGATGGAGCTGGATGCCCGGGTGGTCCGCGAGGCGGGCCGCGATCGGCAGGCTGTGGGTGACCACGGTGAGGGACGCGTCCAGCGGGATGGCCGCGGCGAGCCGCGCCACCGTCGTACCGGCGTCGAGGATCAGCGTGCCCTCGGTCGGCAGTTCGGCGAGGGCCGCCTTGGCGATGTGGTCCTTCTCGTCGGCCGCCGTGGTCTCGCGTTCGGCGAGGTCCGGCTCGAAGTCGAGGCGTCCGGCCGGGATGGCGCCGCCGTGTACCCGGCGGACCAGGCCGGCGCGGTCGAGGGCCTTCAGATCGCGTCGGATCGTCTCCGCCGTGACCTGGAACTCCTCGGCCAGCGACAGGACGTCCACGCGCCCGCCGTCACGGGCGAGGCGGAGGATCTCCTGCTGCCGCTCCGGTGCGTACATGTCCGTTCGCCTCCGACTCATGCCCGAGCTTGTGGTTTCGCTTGGAGGCTACGCCCGGATTTCCGAAAAGTAAACGGGTTCGGACCTCATTCGGACATGAACGGACTTCTGGGCGCCGGGCACCCATGTAGCCGGGCACGACGGAAGGGCCCGGCGCCGACCACGACACCGAGCCCTCCGAGCCCTCCGAGCCCTCCGAGCCCTCCGAGCCCTCCGAACCTCCGAACCTCCGAACCTCCGAACCTCCGAACCTCCGAACCTCCGAACCTCCGAACCCTCCAAGCAGACCGGAGCCCCGCTCACTGCACCAGTTCAGGCTCCCGCCGCTCCACCCGCGCCTCGGCCTCCGTCCCCTCCACATGCTGAGCCGGCCGCTTCGGCAGCGCGAACATCAGCAGGAAGATCACGCCCATCACCGCGGCCACCCATCCCAGCGCGTACTGGAAGGCGTCCACGAACGCCGGGCCCTCCTCGGCCGGCGCCAGCCGCTCACCGATCCGGCCGAAGAAGACCACCGACACCAGCCCGAGCCCCAGCGCGTTCCCCATCTGCATCACGGTGTTGATCAGCCCCGACGCGGACCCGGCGTGCTCACGCGGCACCTCCGACAGCACGGCGTCGGTCAGCGGGGCGAAGATCAGGCCCATGCCCGCGCCCATCACGATCAGGGGCAGCGCCATCTGCCAGGGAGCGATACCGAGGCCGTACCGCTCGGACTCCCACAGGTAGAGCAGCACACCGGCGGCGAAGGTCAGCGCGCCCGCCTGGAGCACCTTGCGCCCGAACAGGGGGACCAGCTTCTGCACCGACATCCCGGCCGCCACCGACACCGAGATCGAGAACGGAACGCCCGTCAGCCCCGCCCGCAGCGCGCTCCAGCCGAGCCCGATCTGCATGTACAGCGTCCACACCAGGAAGAAGACGCCGAGCCCGACCCCGAACACGGTCTGCACGGCGATACCGGCCGCGAAGCTCTTCACCCTGAACAGGGACAGCTCGACCAGCGGGGACCCGTCACGCGCGGTCTTCCGCTTCTCGTAGGCCACCAGCGCCGCGAACACGACGAGCGCGCCCGCCATCGACACGTACCCCCACAGCGGCCAGCCCAGCTCACGGCCGCGGGTCAGGGGGTAGATCAGCATCAGCAGCCCCAGCGTCACCAGGGCGACGCCGACGAGGTCGAGCGTCAGCGCCCGCGGGGCCCTGGACTCGGTGATGAAGCGGCTGCCGAGGATCAGGCCGGCGATGCCGACCGGCAGGTTGATCAGGAAGATGGGCCGCCATTCGAGCCCGAACAGGTTCCATTCGGTCAGCACCGCGCCGAGCAGTGGCCCGGAGACGGCCCCCAGCCCCACGATCGCGCCGAACAGCCCGAACACCTTGCCGCGCTCGTGCGCCGGGAACGTCGCGTGCACGATCGACAGCACCTGCGGCACCATCAGCGCCGCCATCGCGCCCTGCAGGATCCGCGCGGCGACCAGCATCTCCGGGTTCACCGCGAAGCCGCACAGCGCCGACGCGACGGTGAAACCGCCGATGCCGACGAGGAACACCCGCTTACGGCCGTGAATGTCGCCGAGCCGTCCGCCGGTGATCAGGCCGGCGGCGAAGGCGAGTGCGTAACCGGCCGTTATCCACTGGATCTGGCTGAAGGACGCGCCGGCGTCGCGCTGGATCGACGGGATCGCGACGTTGACGATCGTGACGTCGACGAGGTCCATGAAGGCCGCGGTCATCACGATCGCGAGGGCGAACCAGCGGCGGCGGTCCGCCGCGGCGGCCGGCCCGTCCGGTGAGGTCTCGGTAGAAGTCCCGGTGGAAGTCTCGGTGGAAGTCTCGGTGGAAGTCCCGGTGGAAGTCCCGGTGGAAGTCTCCGTGGAAGTCTCCGTGGAAGTCATGTCCTCAAACTAGAAGCGCAGTAGGCCAGATCATGTCCTAGTTCTGCGGCATCCTCGGAAGCATGACGACGGACACTCCCGCCCGGCTCCTCCAGCTGCTCTCCCTCCTCCAGACGCCGCGTGAATGGCCCGGCGGCGAGCTGGCCGACCGGCTCGGCGTCTCCCGCCGCACGGTCCGCAGGGACATCGACCGGCTGCGCGAACTGGGCTATCCGGTACAGGCGACCATGGGCGCCGAGGGCGGCTACCGGCTGGTCGCGGGCAAGGCGTTGCCGCCGCTCGTCCTCGACGACGAGGAGGCGGTGGCGATCGCGGTCGGGCTGCGGGCCGGCGCGGGGCACGCGGTGGCAGGGGTCGACGAGGCCTCCGTACGGGCCCTGGCCAAGCTGGAGCAGGTACTGCCGTCCCGGCTACGCCACCGAGTCTCCACCCTCCAGGCCGCGACCACACCGTTGACCAGCGGAGACGGGGCGAGCATCGCACCCGAGACGCTCACCGTGATGGCGTCGACCGTCGCCGGGCGGGAGCGGTTGCGGTTCGCCTACCGCGCGAAGGACGGGACCGAGTCGCGCCGGGTGACCGAGCCCTATCGGCTGGTGTCGACGGGACGCCGCTGGTACCTCGTCGCTTACGACCTCGATCGCGCCGACTGGCGTACGTTCCGCGTCGACCGCGTAAGCGAACCCTTCGCCACCGGCGCGCGGTTCGCTCCGCGGGAACTGCCGGCAGGGAGTGCGGCGGAGTATCTGCGGCAGTCGATCCGGCGACAGCAGGACACCTACGCGTTCACGGTCACGTTCGCCGACTCCGCCGAGGCGGTGGGCGCACGGTTGCCCGGCTGGCTCGGACCACCCGAACCACTGGGCACGGACCGGTGCCGGCTGCGGGCGACCACCAGCGATCCGGTGGAATGGCTGGCGGTACGGCTCGCGATGCTCGGGGCCGGCTTCACGGTGCAGGAGCCGACTGAACTCATCGAGTGCGTACGGGAGTTGGGTGAGCGGCTGAGCCGTGCGGGCGGGCGGTGACTCGGGCGTACGGCGGTGAGGTGCACTGACACTCCGCGCAACACTCAGGGTCGCCGAGCCAGCGCCGGGCCAGCGCTGAGCCAGTCAGCGGCTCAAGGCCCATGTGACACAATCTGCCGTCTGGCGGGCGACCCCGTGGTTCAGGTACGGGGTGGCCCGCCTTCTCGCCCGCCTTCTGGCCCGCCTTCCAGCGTGCCGTGGCAGGGAAGCCGGGCAGAGCCGGGTTCCGGCGCCCGGGGGGGAGGGCACCGGAACCCGGCTCGGGGAGAGTCCCGGCGCCGGGGGGAGGCGTCGGGACTTGGTTCTGAGGGGGGGTCGGTGGTCTTGTTCCCGCGACCCCCGGGGTTGAAGCGGCGTTGAACACGCCATGTTTGCGCGGTCCTTCGCCACGCGTACGGTCCTTCGCCACCGCGTACGCGCCTCCCCGGGCCGTACGCCGACCGGCGTGCGCAGCGTCCCACGCCGCCGCCGGAGCGGGCCAGTCTGTCCTCCAGGTCTCTAACGGGTCTCTTACGCCGCCGCGTCGAACCCGGTGTCCCGGGCCAGCTTCTTCAGCTCCAGCAGGGCGTGCTTCTCGATCTGCCGGATCCGCTCGCGGGTGAGGCCGTGCTCCTTGCCGACCTCCGTCAGCGTGCGCTCCCGGCCGTCCTCGATGCCGTACCGCATCCTGATGATCGAGGCGGTGCGCTGGTCGAGTCGGCCGATCAGCTCTTCCAGCCCCTCGCTGCGCAGCAGGGTCAGCACCGACTGCTCGGGCGAGACCGCGGAGGTGTCTTCGAGCAGGTCGCCGAACTGGGTGTCGCCCTCGTCGTCCACCGACATGTTCAGCGAGACCGGGTCGCGGGCCCAGTCCAGGACGTCGGTCACCCGCTCCGGCGTCGAGCCGAGCTCGGCGGCGATCTCGGCGGGCTCCGGCTCGCGGCCGTTCTCCCGGTTGAACTCGCGCTGGATGCGGCGGATCCGGCCCAGCTCCTCCACCAGGTGCACGGGCAGCCGGATGGTGCGGGACTGGTCGGCTATCGAACGGGTGATGGCCTGACGGATCCACCAGGTCGCGTACGTCGAGAACTTGAAGCCCTTGCGGTAGTCGAACTTCTCCACCGCGCGCACCAGACCGGCGTTGCCCTCCTGGATGAGGTCCAGCAGGGGCAGGCCGCTGCGGGGGTAGCGGCGGGCCACGGCGACGACCAGGCGGAGGTTGGAGCGGATGAAGATGTCCTTGGCCCGCTCACCCTCGGCGACCAGGGCCTCGAACTCCTCGCGGGTGGCGTCCGCCTGGGACTCCTCCTCGCCGTCGAGGACCTGTCGCGCGAACACACCCGCTTCTATGGTCTGGGACAGCTCGACTTCCTTCGCGGCGTCGAGCAGGGGTGTGCGCGCGATCTCGTCGAGGTACATGCCGACCAGGTCGCGGTCAGCGATCTCGCCGCCGTGGGCGCGAACACTGCGTGCCGCGTCGGTCCCGCCCTTGGCGGACTGACGACGGGCGACGGCACCGGTTGCCATGCGTGCTCCCTTGCGATGGTGAGGCCAGCGGGTGGGTCTTCGGATGCTGGGGACTACTCCTCCGGTGACTCCTTCGTTCACTCATCGGGTGCCCTGCATCCGATGGAAACAACGACTGGAATCAGGACAGAATTCCCAACCCGCCCCTCTATTTTTCTGATCATGCAGTACCCTGTGCCGCCACACGAGGAGGCGTGATGTCGTCGGGACGTACAGAGGTGCAGGTCAGGCCGGGAGTCGAGAGCGACCTCGAAGCCCTCACCGACCTCTACAACCACTACGTACGTGAGACGCCCATCACATTCGACACGGCCGCCTTCACTCCGGAAGGGCGCCGCCCTTGGCTGCTCTCCCACCCTGAAGACGGCCCGTACCGGCTGATGGTTGCCACGGCGACGGACTCAGAGGAAATTCTGGGTTACGCCACATCCAGCCCTTATCGCGCGAAGGCCGCCTACGCGACCTCCGTCGAGGTCACGGTCTACGTCGCCCCCAGAACAGGCCGCCGCGGCATCGGCACACTCCTCTACAAGGCCCTCTTCGAGGCGCTCGCCGACGAGGACCTGCACCGGGCCTACGCGGGCATCGCCCAGCCCAACGAAGCGTCCACGCGGCTGCATGAACGCTTCGGATTCCGGTACGTCGGCACGCACCGCGAGGTGGGCCGGAAGTTCGGCCGCTACTGGGACGTCGCCTGGTACGAGAAGGATCTGTAGGCCAGAAGGATCTGTAGGCCACTCGGAACGCGGTCACCCGAACTGCACGGACCGCTTCGCCATTCCCATCCAGAATCCGTCGATCACCGACTTCTGCGCGTCCAGCTCACCGGCCGCGTCCGCCGCGCCCAGCGTCACGAACAGCGGGGCGAAGTGCTCCGTGCGCGGGTGGGCGTAGCGGCCCGCCGGGGCCTTGTTCAGGAAGTCCAGCAGGGAGTCCACGTCATGAGCCTGAAGCGCGCGCCGGCCCCAGTCGTCGAACTCGGACGACCAGCGCGGCACTCCCCCGCCGGTGTGCCGCAGCGCGGCCAGGTTGTGGGTGAAGAAGCCGGAGCCGACGATCAGTACGCCCTCGTCGCGCAGCGGCGCGAGCCTGCGGCCGATCTCCATGAGCCGGACCGGGTCGAGGGTCGGCATGGAGACCTGCAGGACCGGAATGTCGGCCTCGGGGAACATCTCCACCAGCGGGACATAGACGCCGTGGTCGAGGCCGCGGTCCGGGACGTCCTGCACGGGCATGCCCGGCGCCCGCAGCAGCTTCCGTACGGACTCGGCGAGTTCGGGGGCGCCCGGGGCGTCGTAGCGGACCCGGTAGTAGTGCTCGGGGAAGCCCCAGAAGTCGTAGACGAGCGGGACCGACTCGGTGGCGCCAAGGGCGAGCGGGGCCTCCTCCCAGTGGGCGGAGACCATCAGGATCGCCTTGGGGCGCGGGAGGGCGGCGGACCAGGCGGCGAGTTCGCCGGGCCAGACCGGGTCGTCCGCGAGCGGTGGGGCGCCGTGGCTGAGATACAGGGCGGGCATGCGCTCCTGGGTGGCGGTGGACATGGCGGCGACTCCCTCCGAGGAACCGTGCTCGACGAAGTTGTTACTCGAACCGTTATCGCTCGAACCGTTATTACTTGAATCCTAAAGCACCTCTTCCGGAAACCCTACGCCTTACTTGTTTAATATTCAAGGAGAGCCCTCGTACAGTGGAATACATGAACACGGCACCCACATCCTCCGACGAAGCGCCCGCGCCCGAGGAGCCCCGCTGGCTCACCACGGACGAGCAGCGCGTCTGGCGCTCCTACCTGCACGCCACCACGCTCCTTGAGGACCACCTCGACCGTCAGCTCCAGCGTGACGCGGGCATGCCGCACATCTACTACGGCCTGCTGGTCGCACTCGCCGAGTCCCCCCGCCGCCGGCTGCGCATGACCGAACTGGCCATGCACGCGAAGATCACCCGGTCCCGGCTCTCCCACGCCATCGCCCGCCTGGAGAAGAACGGCTGGGTACGGCGTGAGGACTGCCCCTCCGACAAGCGGGGCCAGTTCGCGGTGCTGACGGAGGAAGGCGTGGAGGTGCTGCGCCGCACCGCGCCGGGCCATGTCGAGGCGGTACGCCAGGCCCTGTTCGACCGGCTCACCCCGGACCAGCAGAAGGCCCTCGGCGAGATCATGCAGATCATCGCCGAAGGGCTCCAGCCCAGCGAGGCGGGTGCGGACCTGCCCTGGCTCCGCTGAGGCGCTCCGCTGGAGGTGCGGTTCGCTGGCTGCTGTTCGTCGGCTGCGGGCCGGTGGGGGCTGTTCGTCGGCTGCGGGCCGGTGGGGGCTGTTCGCGCAGTTCCCCGCGCCCCTTGGGGCGCGGTCCCTGGGGCGCGGTCCCTGGGGCGCGGTCCCTGGGGCGCGGTCCCTGGGGCGTAAAAGGTGCGGACCTGCCCCGGCTCCACACCTCAAGGAAGCCGGGGCAGGTCCTGGGAGTCGTACGTACGAGGGCGTCCCCTCCCCCGTACGTACGAGTCGGTCCCGAAGGGTGGTGTCCCTCAGTGGGCGACGACGGGCACCGCCACCTCATCCTCGGCTCCATCGCCCGATCCGGCCACCGCAGACATGTCGGGCTTGCCCGCGTTGACGAGGACCATGGCGATGACGGCGGCGAGGGCCAGCATGCCGACGGCGAACCAGATCGCGTTGATGTAGCCGTGCACCATGCCCTCCAGCTGGACCAGCTGCTGCTGGGAGCGGGAGGTCGCGGAGCCGATGTGGTCCGCGATGTAGGTGGTCGTGGCCGACGCGGCGATCGTGTTCAGCAGGGCCGTGCCGATCGCGCCGCCCACCTGCTGCGAGGTGTTGACCATCGCGGAGGCGACACCGGAGTCCCGGGGCTCGACGCCCAGGGTGGCCAGGGACATCGCCGGCATGAAGGCCGTGCCCATGCCGATGCCGAGCAGCACCATCGCCGGAAGGATGGTGGAGGCGTACGACGAGCCGATCTCCAGCTGGGTCAGCAGGAGCATGCCGGCCGCGGCGACCAGGAAACCGGGGCCCATCAGCACCCGCGCCGGGACGCGGGTCATCAGGCGGGTGCCGATCTGGGTCGAGCCGACCATCATGCCGACGATCATCGGCAGGAAGGCGAAGCCGGTGTTGATCGGCGTGTAGCCCTCCACGATCTGCAGGTAGTAGGTGAGGAACAGGAACGTGCCGAACATCGCGATGACCGCGATGCCGAGCGAGAGGTAGACCCCGCCGCGGTTGCGGTCGGTGATCACGCGCAGCGGCAGCAGCGGGGCCTTGACCCTGGCCTCGGTGACGACGAACGCGAGCAGCAGGACCGCGGAGGCGATGAACATGCTGACGGTCACGGAGTCGCCCCAGCCGTCGGACTCGGCGCGGGTGAAGCCGTAGACCAGCGCGACCAGGCCGAGGGTGGAGAGCAGGACGCCGGGGATGTCGAGCGGGTTGCGGTTGCGGCTGCCCTCCGGCTCATGGATGACGAAGTACGCACCGGCCGCGGCGACGACCGCGAACGGGATGTTGACGAAGAACGTCCAGCGCCAGTCCAGGTACTCGGTCAGCGCACCGCCGAGGATGAAGCCCACGGCGCCGCCACCACCGGCGATCGCGCCGTAGATGCCGAACGCCTTGGCGCGTTCCTTGGCGTCGGTGAACATGACGGCGAGCAGGGAGAGCGCGGCGGGCGCGAGCAGTGCGCCGAACACGCCCTGGAGGGCACGGGCGCCGAACATCATGGCCTCGTTGGTGGCGGCACCGCCGAGCGCGGAGGCCGCGGCGAAGCCGACCAGGCCGATCACGAAGGCGCGCTTGCGGCCCCACAGGTCGGCGACCCGGCCGCCGAACAGCAGCAGTCCGCCGAAGGCGAGCGCGTAGGCCGTGACGACCCACTGCCGGTTGCCGTCGGAGATGCCCAGGTCCTGCTGGGCGGAGGGCAGCGCGATGTTCACGATGGTCGCGTCGAGCACGACCATCAGCTGGGCGAGCGCTATGAAGACCAGCGCTTTCCAGCGGTTGGCGTCGGGGACGCCGGGAGCCTTGACGGCTGTTTCAGACATGGGGGTACCCACTCCGGGACTTCGGGACGGAAAAGGATGAGGTAGATGAGTAGATGAGGTAGATGAGTAGATGACGTAGACGAGATAAGGGAACGACTGGACAAGGAACGGCTCGTCGTCGTTGCCGGCCGAAAGCTGTGCGGTGCGACTGGGTGACTGTGCGACTGTGCGACTGACTGGCGTGTCGCTCTGAACTGATCGGTCGGGCTGAACTAATCGGTCAGGCTTGGCTCCGCAGGTTCTCCATCGTGGTGGCCGCACCCGGCAGGACGGACCGGGCCGGGGCCCGCAGTCCGTCCAGGAAGAGCTGCAGGTGCCGGTGGACGAAGCGGTCCAGGCTCGGGCAGCCGACGCCGGCCGGGGGCCGGCTGAGCTGGGCCACGGCGAGCATCACGTCGCCGACAGCCACATCGGAGCGGAGCTGGCCGGCCTGCTTGGCGCGGCTCATGACCTCTTCGATGAGCTGCTGCACCCGTTCCCGGGCCGCTTCCAGATCGGGGTGGTGCTGGTCGAAGGTGCTGGAGATCATCACGCACAGCGCGCTGACCCGTTCGTCGGCGGCGGCGTGCACAAAGCGCTCCAGCGCCTCGAAGGCGTCCCCGGTTTCCATGAGCGCCTGATGCGCCGCCTCGCCCGTACGGTCCATGACCGAGCAGATGACCTCGCGGACGAGCGCGTCGCGGTCGGGAAAGTTGCGGTACACCGTGGCATTGCCGACGCCGGCCCGGCGGGCGATCTCATCGAGCGGCACATCAGGGCCGAACTCGGTGAACATCTCGCGGGCGGCGGTGACGATCCGCTCCCGGTTGCGCAGGGCGTCGGCACGCGGCCGGGCCACCTTCTTCTGCACGGGGGTCGCGGACTGCACGGCGTACTCCTCGGTTGACCGTCATGCGATGACTGAACTGTCGTGCGATGGCCTGTAGTGCGATGGCCTGTAGTGCGATCCGGGGAAGCTGTCCCCGTTTCGCGCGGACACAGGTCTAAACGGGGAAACACTCCCCGGTTATTTCCCGCTCCCGAAGAGATTTCCTGTGATCTGAGTCACATCACTACTCGCGGGAAACGCACGTTCGGCCCCTCCAGCGCGCGCCCGTCCCACCCCCGCCCCAGGGTGATCGAAAGAGTGCAGCCCGTGACCTGCGGCTGCCCGCAGCGAAGGGGGCCGTGCATGCCGCAGCCGACCGCCAGCCGTCGGATACGCCCGCGCCGCCTGGCCGCCCTCGCGTCCGTGACCGTCCTGACCTTCATGGTCAGCAACTCGGCCGGTACGGGGCACCTGGCGGCGTCCTCCATGACGGCCGGCGCCACCTCCACCACCCTGGCCCGCTCCGCCGCCCACGGCCCCTGCATGATCACCGGCGGCCCCCAGGTCCAGATGTCGGAGGGCGTCCCCACCTCCCGCGGCTACTCCCGCTCCACCGGCACCGTCCGCGCCCTCACTCTCATGATCGACTTCTCCGACGCACCCGGCCAGGGCACCGCGCTCGACCGCTACGCCGAGTTCTTCCCGCAGACCAGGGAATGGTTCCGCACCAGTTCCTACGGCCGCCTGGACTACCGCCCCGAGACGCCCGTCCGCCAGTGGCTGCGCATGCCCAGGCCGTTCCGGGCGTACGGCATAGAACGCGGCGCCCCCTTCGACCCCGGCTACCGCGACCTGGTCCAGGACATCGTCGCCACGGCCGATCCCAAGGTCGACTTCACGTCGTACGACTTCCTGAACGTGCTGATCACCCCGAACGCCGGCCCCTCCGCGCTGGACACCGTCCTGTCGGTGACCTTCGCCGGCAACACGGAGGCGCCGGTCGCGGACGGCAGGCCGGTGGCGAACGCGTCCTTCGTCTACTCCCGCCAGGACGACGGCTCCGGCACCTACGACAAGACCGGCTACCGCGTCCTGCCCCACGAGAACGGCCATGTCTTCGGCCTGCCCGACCTCTACACCCAGGAGGGCGGGGCCGCGGTCGGCCACTGGGACATCATGAGCGAGGACTGGGGCGCCAACAACGACTTTCTCGGCTGGCACAAATGGAAGCTGGGCTGGCTGGACGCGACCCAGGTCAGCTGCGCGGCCGACACCGGCACCAGCGACCACACGCTCACCCCCCTGTCCCGCGCGGGCGGCCCCAAACTGGTCCTCGTCCCGCTCGACGCGCGCACCGGCTACGCGGTCGAGCTGCGCACCCGCGGCGGCAACGACGAGGCGGTCTGCCGCGCCGGCGTGCTGATCTACAAGGTCGACGCCGCGGTGGACACCGGCCGGGGACCGGTGACGGTGTACGACTCACGCCGGGACAGCGGCGGCTGCACCCGCAGCCCGAACGTCCACGCGGAACTCTCCGACGCGCCCTTCACCCCGGGCGAGGACTTCCGGGACCCCCGACACGGCATCCGTATCGCGGTGACGGCAGCGGATCCCGGTGGGGAATACCGGGTGCGGGTTACACGGGGGGTGCGGGCGGCACGGGAGTGAAGGGAGGGGGTGGAGGGGGCGGAGGGGGCGGAGAGGGCGGAGAGGGCGGAGAGGGCGGAGAGGGCGGAGAGGGCGGAGAGGGCGGAGAGGGCGAAGGCGGGGGTACGACGACTGGGCACGCTGGCGCGCGCCGGGCGGCGGACCGCGAGAAGCGCGAGGCCGAGCAGTGGAAGTCCCGGGATCCGATCACTCTGTTCCCGGCCCGCATGCGCGAGAACGGTGAACTGGGCGGCGAGGAGGTGGCCCGGATCGAGCAGCGGATCACCGCCGAGATCGACCACGCAGTCGAAGCAGCCGAACAGGCCCCCGAGGAGCCGGTCGAGCACCTCATCCACCACGTCACGAGTCCTCGGCGGAGGCGGTGGGTGGACCGCGGGCGGCGACGGAACCGTCATCGCCGAGGTCCTCCCGGGCGACGAAGCGGCCAAGGTCGCCGAGCTGCGGCGCGGCGGCCGCAAGATCGCCATGGTCGGCGACGGCGTCGACGACGACGCCCCGGCGCTCGCCCGGGCCGACCCCGGCATCGCCATCGGCGCCGCGCTCGCGACCCGCACCACGTATCCCTTCCACCGGGCCGCGCAGAACGGCTCGTACTCAGCCGACCGGGACAGCACCGCGCCCGCGCCGCGCCGCGCGGAACGCGAGCCCGCGAACAGAACCGGCGGTCGGCGCGGGCGGCGCCGGGCACACCCAAGCGCACCCCGCAGCTCGGTGACTATCCGGGCTATGCCGCGACCTTCGTCGGAGCCGGGCTGATCAGCGGCGCCATCGTGCACCACCCGCTCGATCCCACCCGCTACACCCTCATCGCCGTCATAGGCGCCGCCGTCTTCCTCTGCGCCACAGTCCTGAATGAATTCGTCCTCACCCGCAGCCGCCCCAGCCCCGCGAAGGTCTGCGGCGTGGTGGCCGCCTCCCTCGCGCTGTCGTTCGGCATCGGCATGCTCAGCGGCGGCCTGCAGCACTTCGAGGACTTCCCCGAACGCGCGGCGATGCTCATCCTCTTCGGCCTCGCCCTCTCCTTCGTCGCATACGTGCTGCGCCACCAGCCCACGAGGTGGCGCGGCATCCTGTGTCCGGCCGGGATCCTCGTGTCGGTGACGGCGGCCGTCGCCTTCGTCGGTCTGAAGGGCATCGCCCACCGGACGTGGTGTCGGAGCCGGGGAACACGCGGCCAGTACGGGCGGCGAGGACGGCCGCGGTGATGGCGGTGGCCGCGCGGGAACGAATCTTCACGCCGAGGATCTCTCGGTGACTCCCGGCGACTTCCCGGTGACTTCTCGGTGAGGCGCGAGGAGGAGTGACGAGCAGGGCTCAGGGGCGGGCGCAGGACGTGCCCGCCCGGGGCCGGGCCGCGCCGAACGCAGGCCCGAGCCCCGATGCGGGTGTCGTCAGCTGTTGCCGAGGAGCTTGTTCATCTCCTCGATCTCGGCGTTCTGGGCGGTGATGATGTCGTCGGCCATCTTCTTGGCCGGCCCGTACTGGCCCTTCTCCTTCTCCGTGGTGGCCATCTCCACGGCGCCCTCGTGGTGCTCGACCATCATGGTCAGGAACATCGTGTCGAAGTCCTTGCCGGACGCCTCCATCAGCTTGTCCATGTCCTCGGTGTCCATCATCCCGGGCATGTCGGAGCTGCCGGAGTGGTCCATGCCCGGCATGGAGGAGGGCACGTCCTCGCCCCACGCCTTCAGCCAGCCGGACATCGTTTCGATCTCCGGGTCCTGGGCCTTCTCGATGCGCGAGGCCAGGTCCTTGACCTCGGCGGAGGACGCCTGAGTGGCGGCCATCTCCGCCATCTGGATGGCCTGCTGGTGGTGCGGGATCATGTCTTGGGCGAAGGAGACGTCCTGGTCGTTGTGGGCGCCGGCGGTGTCCTCGGCACCGGCCGAGGCCGACGTCTGCGCGGCCGGGCCGCTGTCGGACCCGCTGTCGGACCCGCTGTCGCTGCCACAGGCGGCGAGGACGAGCGAGGCGGCGACGGCCGTGGCGACGAGACCTGCGCGACGGACGAGGGAACGAGTGCTGGTCATGCGTGAACTCCTGAGGTGCAGAGGGAAGATCGCGCCAAAGGGCGCGGGACATGGCTGAGGGCCGTACACCTGCCGGCCGCGGCGCACGCGGCAGCGGCGGATACGGCTGGCCCTGTCCTATATCCGCAGGAGTTGCAACTCGGCGAGCGAGGGAGGAGCGCGCCCGCCCTCCGGCTCGGCAGCCATGGAGCGCAGGCCGCTCACCGGCGAACCTGCCTGGCCGAAGGGATCGGGGATCAGCGCGGGAAGTACCGGACCCGCACCGACGGCGCCGGAGGCACACGTCGGGTCGGCATGCTGTCCGTGTCCGCTGCCGTCACCGCCGCGATCACAGACGGTCTCAACGCCCATGACCGCCATGTCCGCGTGCGCGGTGGCGGAGGAGTGATGGCCCGTGACGGCGGTGGTCCCGCCCGGTGCGAGGCCATGCATGCCGAACAACCCGACCAGCAGCCCGAACACCAGCAGCGCCTGCCACCACCTCAGTGGCGAGGGCGCGCGGTGAAGTTGTCCACGGGCTGTCACGGCACTCATGCTACGAAACGATGCGGAAAAAGGTTTGGCATGCCGAGAACGGCCATACAGCGGCCCCGACGGGCGGGCACGACGAGGGACACGTCATCGCGCAGAGCGCCACCAGCTTGACCGGTGACGTGGGTCGGCATGTCCACGCACTCACGTGGAAGCCGCGGTCGCCATGCCTTGCACCCAAACCGTCTGGATGCCAGAGCCGGCCGAGAACGCCGCCGCGGCACCCAGTGCGTCCCCGGTGGTCTGCGGCGCAGCATACGGCGACGGATCTCCAACCAGTGGAGTCCACATGGACGGCGCGCACCCTGGCCAACCCGTTCATGCTGGTCGCTGTTGGCGCGGCACCGAGCCTCCAGGCCGCCGGCGTCTCTCCGCGCCGACGTCTCTCCGCGCCGACGTCTCTCTGCGCCGACGTCTCTCCGCGCCGACGTCTCTCTCGGCCGCCCGTGCGGGACCTGTTGGGTGCGGAGCCGCTCCCCCTCACCGACCTGGCGATCCCCCGCGTGCTGTCCGGCCTCGGCCATGTCGTCATGCGGCTGCCTGTGCGGCTGCGACCGGAACGCCCGCCGCGTGCGGACCTACCGGCGATGCCGGGACGTTGAGCCACCGCCATGGTTGACGTGGGCTCCGTTCCCCGGCATGCGCGCGGGAGGTGAGGAATCCACACTGGTCTGGAGGACCTGCGTCCAGGAGACGAAACCCTGGAGGCCGCGGCGCGCGGGATGAAGGACTCGACGTCGGGGCCTTCCCGATCCGCGGGGAGGACGACCGGCTCCACGAAATCATCACGGACCGTGAAATCGTGGTGCAGTGCCTCGTCAAGGCCAAGGACCCGAGAACTGTGACCGCGGGCCGGCTGGAACAGGGCAAGCCGGGGCCGGTCACGATCGATGCCCAGGCCGATGCCAACCAGGTCCTTCAGACCAGGGATGAGCACGAGATCCTCCGGCTGCCGGTCATCGGCGACCATCACCTCGTCGGCATGATCAGCGAGGCCGGCCTGACGTCACCTGCCCGAGGAGCAGGTGGGCTATTTCGTAGAAGCCATCTGCGCCGTCCCCCTGACTGACCGGCAGGTTCACCGCTGAAGGGAAGCGGCCGGTGCCGCTCTGGGGGATTCTCGTCGAGGCATCGGTTCAGGAGGTCATGATGGGACGTCTCAACAAGCGGGTGGCGATCGTCACCGGTGCGGCCGGGGGCATCGGCGCCGCTGTGGCACGCGTGTTCGCGGCCGAGGGCGCCGGCGTCGTCGTCGCCGATGTCCTCGACGCCGAACGGGGGAGGCCGGCGGCGGAACTCGGTGGCCTGTCCCGCCCCGGGGCCGGGCGACGTCTCTTCGGCGTGGTGGCCGCCGCGCTGGCCCTGTACGGCGTCTTCCTGCGGCCGCGGGTGCTGAGCTGGGGTGCGACACGGGAGGAAGGCGACCGCGGTTTCCCCGGCGATGACCTCGTCCCCGATGCCGACGGCGCCTCGACCATGGCCACGACCCTGCCGGCGCCGCCCGAAGAGGTCTGGCCCTGGTTGCAGCAGATGGGCTGCAACCGCGGCGGTTGGTACAGCTGGGACCGCCTGGACAATGGCGGACACCCGAGTGCGGAGTGCATCGTTGCGGAGTGGCAGCGCCTGGAGCCGGGGCAGCACCTGGACTCCCTGCCGAGCGGTGATGCCTGGTTCACCGTCGCGGTTCTGGAACCGGAGCGGACACTGGTGCTGCGCTCGCAGACCAAGCTCCCGTCGGGACGCCCCTTGGATGCGGGGTACGGGCCACTGCCCAGGGCGTACATCGATGCGATCTGGGGCTTCCACCTCCGGCCGGAGCCCGGCGGCAGGACCCGGCTGGTCGTCCGCACGCGAGCCCGCAGCCGCCCGCGCCCCCTTACCCGACCCATGGACATGCTGTTCTGGGAACCCGCCCACCTGATCATGCAGACGCGCCAGTTCCACAACCTGAGCACGCGCGTCAGCGCGACGGCATGAAGTCAGGGCGGACGCAGTGGCACCGCGCCCGCGAACCGGCGTAGTTGCGCTTGTCCCTCATAACGGGCCTCCTTCAGCGGAGGCCGTCGACACAGAGGGCTCGGCGCACAGCCGCCGAGGCGGCACATGCCGCTCCGACGGGCAACCGACAACCGCTAGACTGTCGGCGGTGCACCGCTTCGGCGGGGCACCCTGTGGATGTCTGGGGCCCCTCAGGGGGCGAGATCCTCCCGATACGGGCGGATCTCCGACACATTTGCCCACACATCCCTGCCTTCGTTGCCTTCGTAGCTCAGGGGATAGAGCACCGCTCTCCTAAAGCGGGTGTCGCAGGTTCGAATCCTGCCGGGGGCACAGCAAAACGCCTGGTCAGAGGCCCTTCCGTCCAACGGGCGGGAGGGCCTTCGTACTCGCAACACACATATGGCACACATGGGTGCTGCGGGCAGAGGTGGGGAGCTGTGCGATATGCCCGCGAAGGACGAGCTGGCTCGCCGCCGGCACGAGAGGCTGATCGACCGACTTGAGTCGATGATGCTGGCCGCGCTGAAGCCGGAGTACGAGGGGTACTACGGGCAGCTGATCCTTGGCGCTGACGATCTTGCGGAGATGGGCGAGCTCAAGGACATCCGGCGAGCCGCCAGAGAAGCGGGAAGGCATCTCGGCTGGAAGACGACCACCCACCTCGTCGGCGGGAGGCTCTTCGTCCTCGACGAGCGTGAGGTGCCCGAGAGAATCGAGCGGTTGGCTGGGGATGCGGCCGCTGCTGCGATGGACCGGTTCTGGGAGGAAAGCCGTCGGCCGCGACTGACCTGATCCGAGGAAGACGCAAGGGGGCACCCCACCGCATCAGCGCGGTGGGGTGCCCCCTTCGGTTACGGCGCCCCGGCACGGGTCAGGCACACATCACGCGGCGTCTTCCTCCAGGGCGGCCACGGTCTCGGCGGCCTCACGGGCCTTCCGCTCCGCATTCTCCAGCTTGGCCTTCGCCTTGGCCAGTTGCTTGGAGCGGCGCTTGTGCATCATCTTCGAGACCTCGTCCAGGCGGTCGGGAAAGAGGTGCCCGTAGGTGTCCAGGGTCAGCGTCGCGGACTTGTGGCCCAGCATCGTCTGTACGACGTTGACGTCCGCGCCGCTGGCGATGGCGAGCGAGGCCGCCGTGTGGCGCAGCTTGTGCGGGGTGACCTTGAGATGCCCCAGCCCGGCCTTTACGACCGCCGGCGCGAAGAACCGCTGACGGAAGTTCCGGGCCCGCAGCGGCCCGCCCTGCGGGGCGGTGAAGAGCAAGTCGTCATCTCCTCTCCCCTTGACGTGGGGCTTCAGCTCGTCGGCCAGGAACCGCGGGATGGGTACGGACCGGCGCTCGTGGTTCTTGGGGGTGTCGAGGTAGAGCTTGCCGTTGTCCTCGGCGTACGCCTCCACGATGTGGGCCCGACAGGCGTCCAGGTCGACGCGGCCCACCTTGAGCGCGGATGCCTCGCCCCAGCGCAGTCCGGTGTAGGCCAGCAGCAGGATGAACACCCGGTAGGCGCCTGACGCGTTAGCCAGCGCGTCGACCTGCATGTCGTCGAGGTACACGTGATCAGCGGGCATCGCCTTCGGCAGAGGCACGCCGACAGCCGGGTTGGCCGCCAGACGACGGGCCTTGACCGCGTAGCCGAGAACGCGGCTGAGGACGACGTACGCCTTGCGGACCGACCGGGGGCTGAGCTTCCTGCCGCCGGTCGCCTCGCCGGACAGCAGATCCGCGAGCCACTCGGCAACGTCCTCAAAGTGGATGCGGTCCAGCGGGGTGGTACCCCACTTGGGAATCACGTGGACGTCGAGAACACCGCGGTAGCGAGCCCGGGTTGAGCGCTTGAGGTGGAGCTGCGCCGCTAGCCAGGACTCCGCCACCTCTGCGAACTTCACCCGCGCGGCTGCGGGATCGCGATAGGAGCCGTCGTTGAGACGCGACTCCATCTTTGTCCGCTCCGCCTCGGCGTCGACCTTGCGGGCGAAGGTCTTCATCTTCGGCTTGCCGTCGGGGTCGTACCAGCGCACGCGGTAGCGCCCCGGTGGCGTACGCCCCGCCCGCTTGGCGTCCGCCACGGCCCGTACATACGCCGCGTGCCCTATGCGGTCCTCAATCCAGACCCGCGCCAACTAGCACCCCCTCCGGTCATCGCCGGACACCGACGGGAGCGGCAGGAGCAGGGTCGTGGGAGAAACGCCGAGCGCGGTGGCGAGGGCGACGAGGTCGTCTACGTCGCATCGGCGGCGGGCGCGTTCGGTGCGGCTGAGGGCGGTGTTGGCCATCGGACGGCCAAGCGCGGTGCAGCGGGCGGCGAGCTGGTGTTGGGTCAGGCCGCGCACGAGGCGTAGGTGCTCGATGGCGCGGGCGGTGTGGAGGCCGGCAGGGCCTATTTCTACAGGTCGGTTGGGCATGACAGATAGCTGTAACTTGCGTCCGGGGGTCATGGCAAGAGTTAGCTCTTAAACTCTCCAATAGTCGTTCGGGGGCGAAGTGGTGTTCGTCTCGCCGAATTCCGGCACATCGCGAGGCGTTTCGGCCGAGGTGTCGTGTTACCTTCCCTCTCTGTTTTCGAGATGGGTGATTTAAACACACATCAGCCATGATGCCCGGCGAGTCATTCACATCGTCCCTGACCGCCAGGTGTCACCCCTGAGCTGCGGAGGTACCGGATTCCGGCACCTCGACCGGTTGCTTCGCCGCAAAAAAATTTCGGGCCCGGCGGGAGCGATTTCGGCAACCGGGGATCCACCCTTACTGTTTCCCTCTCCCCGGCCACACCGAAAGAAGTAGTGAGGAGTTTCAGAACCAACTCTGGAGTTTCTCCGGGCGGTGTGGCTGCGTTGCCCAGCCCGTTGTTCAAGTCCGAAAAGGAGCCCTATGCCGAAGACCCCTCCCCGTAGCACCAACGCCCCTGCCGCCGCTGCGGCTGCCCAGCGTGGCCCGCTTGCCACCCCTGCAGAGGTCGCCGCCTATCTCGGGGTGCCGGTGAAGACCCTCTACCAGTGGAAGTACCGGGGCATCGGCCCCAGCGTCCACAAGGTCGGCCGTCACCTGCGCTACCGCTGGCGGGAGGTGGACGCATGGCTGGACACCCAGACGTCGTACGACCTCACGGCCTGACGCCGCATCTGACGCGGACGACGAAGCGGCCCCGGCGCGCCAACGCCGAGGGCCGAAGACTTCCCAACTGATCGCCCATCCCTGAACGAACGAGCTGGTGAGGGGCGGGACCTTGCCCATCCCGCCCCTCACCGGAGAGGAACGCCTATGGAGGACCCTACGTCCCCCAGCACCACCAACACCTCCCCCACCGCCTGGCCCACTCCCTCCGTCCCCGGCGAAGGCATCCCCTGGCGCCGCCAGGATCAGCAGGACACACGGTCCCCCGCGTCGGGGACCGCCGAACACCCGGCGGAGGCGGAAGCACACGGGGACCGTCCCCAGCCACCTGCCAATGCCGTTGTTGGGGACCGTCCCCGCGACGTGCTTGGGGACCGTCCCCACGGCCTGCCCGGTACTCGTTCCCCGCGCGTCCCGGTCCCCGTATCGGCATCCAGTGCAAACTCGCAGGTCAGCGCCGGGAAATCGGGGACCGGTCCCCAAGAGACTGCAGTTGCACCAGGGGACCGCAACGGGGACCGTGATCACGGTCCCCGCCATTCGCTGGGGACTGACAACCCCGTGGCGGGAACCGCCCAGCAGGAGGGGACCGGTCCCCTCGACGCACGGGGACCGGATCACGGGACCGGCTCCCGGCCTCCTCGAGGACCGGCAGACCCCGTGCAACGGCGTTTCGGTGAGGGTGCGGAACTGCTGGATGAGTTGCGGACGGCGATCGACAAGTACGTCGTGCTGCCCAGCGACGAGGCACTGACAGCGGTCACCCTGTGGGTGGCGGCCACGCACATCCAGACCGTTCTGCAGCACGCACCGCGTCTGGCGGTCGTCGGCCCGACGAAGGGCTGCGGCAAGTCCCGGGTGCTGGACGTGCTCCACGAGACCGTGCACCAGCCGATCATGACGGTGAACATGTCCACGGCGGTGCTCTTCCGCGTCATCGGCAAGAACCCGCGCACGATCCTGGTGGACGAGGCCGACACCATCTTCAGCAAGGCCGGTGACAACGAGGAACTTCGCGGCCTGCTGAACGCCGGACACCAGCGCAACCGGCCCGCCTGGCGCATCTCCGGTCCGGAGCACAAGCCGACCCCGTATCCGACCTTCGCGATGGCCGCACTGGCCTCGATCGGCGACCTGCCCGACACGATCACGGACCGGGCGGTCGTGCTCCGCATGCAAAAGCGCAAGCCGGGCGAGAAGGTGACCCCGTTCCGCTCGCGCTACGCCACACCGGAGCTGAACGCACTGCGGGACAAGCTGGCCGCCTGGCTGGGCCCGCTGCGCGGCACGGCCGGCCGCATGGCGCCGCCCATGCCGGTGGAGGACCGAGCGGCGGACACCTGGGAACCGCTGGTCATCATCGCCGACCTGGCCGGCGGCCACTGGCCAGCCAGTGCACGCGCGGCCTGTGTCGCGATGACCCGGTTCGAGGCCGTCCAGGACGAGCAGACCAACCTGAAGACAAGGTTGCTGCGCGACATCCACCGCGTCTTCGAGGCACACGGCAACCCCGAAGCCCTGTCCTCCCTGGATCTGGTCACCGCCCTGCTCCAGGACCCCGACGCCCCCTGGGCAGAGCACGGCACCAACGGGCTCAACGCCTACCACCTGGGCAGAATGCTCCGGGACTTCGACATCCGCCCGGCCAACTACCGCTTCGACAAGGGCAGGCAGGCCAAGGGGTACGCCCGTAACCGGTTCCTGGACAGCTGGGCCCGGCACTGCCCCGACCTCACCGAGACGGCGCCTGCCACCGCGCACGACGCCACAACCGCGCGCCAGGTTCAGGGCAAGCCGCCCACCGCCCCCGCGGGCCAGCTGCCCATCGGCCCGCCCGGCGGCACCGCCGGCCCCCAACGCGCCCGCTGACCCACCTTCCCCTGGGTCCGTATCACTGCGTCGCATCCGTCCCCGCGCAGGTCAGAGCGGGGACGGATGTCCTCGCCGGGACGGACTTCTCCGTACCTGCCCGAGTGTCCGTACCTGTGCTGACCAGGCATGGGACGCATGCGACGCACGTGACACATCTCCCGTCCCCTCACCACCGGAGCGCATCCGTGCACGAACAGCACCACGAACTCCCCACAGCTCAACAGCCGACGCCCACCACCTCAGCCGCAGACAGCGCAGCAAGTTGTCGGGTAAGGAGTCCTTACCCGGCCTCCGCCCCTGGGGTGGCGGAGGCACCCGGCGCCGAGGGGGCACCGGGATCGGCCGGCCCGGGGGAGCCGACCGAGACGGGAGCCACCAGACCGTCGCCGCACGCCGCGCAGACGCCGACGCCGCAGCGCCGCCTGCGTCAGCCGCGCCTACGTGAGCGCCGCGTCCATCCGCGTTACAGCGACAGCGAGTTCACCGACCTCGCCCACGCCGCCGCGCTCAGCCGTATGCAGATCGGCGGCTACGTCGCCGAGGCGTCGCTCGCCGCCGCCCGCGCCGAGGACCCCACGGCAGCGATCGCCGACTACCGCGCCATGGTCAAGGCGCTGATGGCCGCCAACCGCCAGCTCGGCATGATCGGCACCAACCTCAACCAGCTCACCTGGCACCTCAACAAGGACGGCTCCTGGCCCGAGCCCGACGTCGTCCACCGGCTCCTGGCCCGCGTCGAAGCGTCGATCGCCGACGTGGACACCGCCGTCGCCCAGGTCACCGAGGGAAGGCAGGACCGGTGATACCGAAGATCATCACCGGCAAGGGCAGCACCCGCCGTCTCATCGCCTACCTCTTCGGCAAGGGCGACGCCAACGAACACGTCGACCCACACCTGGTCGCCTCCTGGAACGACTTCGCCCCCGACCCCGGCCGCAGCCCACACCGCGACCCCAAGGACGTGGAAAAGCAGCTCTACACGCAGCTCGACCAGCCGGTGGCCATGCTCGGCCGCCGGGCTCCCCAGACCACGGTCTGGCACTGCCCAGTCCGCGCCGCCCCCGAGGACCCCATCCTGTCCGACGCCCAGTGGGCCGAGATCGCCCGCCGGATCGTGGCCGCCGCCGGCATCGCCCCCACCGGAGACGCCGAAGCCTGCCGCTGGGTGGCCGTACGGCACGCCGACGACCACATCCACATCGCCGCCACCCTCGTCCGCCAAGACGGCCGCCGCCCCAAACGGGACTACGACATCCGGGCCGTCCAGCGCGAGGCCCGCCAGATCGAAGTCGACTACGGGCTGAGGCGGTTGAAGCCGGGCGACGGCACCGCCGCCAAACGCCCCACCAGCAAGGAAAACTTCAAGGCCAAACGCCTGGCCCAGGATGCCACCGCCCGCGAGGTCCTGCGCATGCGGGTGCGCCGCGCGGTCGCCGCCGCGGCCGACGAGGCCGAGTTCTTCTCGCTGCTTGAGGCGACCGGCGTGGACGTGCGCCTCAAGCTCGCTCCCTCCGGCGACGCGCTCGGCTGCAACTTCGCCCTGCCCGGCAACGTGAACGCGGAAGGCGACCCGTTGTGGTTCGCGGGGTCCACCCTCGCCCCTGACCTCTCCCTGCCCAAGATCCGCGAACGCCTCGCCACCACCAGCCCTGAGCCGGCGACCATCCAGCCTGGCAACCCGTGGCACCAGGCCACCGCCGCCACCGAACGCATCCCCCACCACCTCACGAAAGGCGACGAGCAGACGGCCCAGGGCCAACTCGCCGCGCTCGGCGCGGCGCTGGACCTGCTGCCCGTCATGGCACCGACCGCGGCACGGGCCGAACTCGAACAAGCCGCCGCTGCCTTCGAGCGCGCCACCCGCTCCCGCATAGCCGCCGACCTCGACAGCACCCGCGCCCTGCGCCGCAGCATCCAGACCATCTGGCGCGAGAGGCCACAGGACAGTGACGGCACCGGGCTCACCATGCTCCTGGACGCCGCACTCACCGCGGTCGCCTTCGCGCTGCACTGGCACCGCACGCGCCAGCACGCCCAGCAGGAGGCGGCAGCCGGACAGGCCCTCCTCCACCTGCAGACCGCGTACGCGCAGACCGCCGAGCCCGTCCTGGTCGGCCTCGCCAGCCGGGCACCCGGCCCACAGACCAAGCGCCGCTTCGCCCACCACCTTCAGGATCTGGTTCCGGACCATGCCGAGCGCATCCTCAACGACCCCGCTTGGGACGCACTCGCCACCGTGCTCGCCGCGGCAGAGGCAGCAGGACACAACGCAGCCACCGTCCTCAGCCAAGCGCTGCACCAACGCACCCTGGACGACGCCCGCAGTCCCGCCCGCGCGCTGACCTGGCGCATCCGCCGCCTCGGCGAGCGCCACGTTCCCGGTCCTTGGGCCCAGGCAGCCAGAGCCCACAGCGCCATGCAACGGCCCAGCGTGCCGACCCACCCTGCGGCAGCTATCGGCCAGCCACCACAGGGGTCACCGACACGGCGGCGCTGATCAGGCCCTCAGCGAGCCAACGCCTCGTGTGCAAATTGGCTTCGGGCTAGAGGCGCCTTTCGGTCAACATTCAACTGGGACGCCATCATGCACGGCTTGTGCGGGTTTGCGGTATGGCCGCACTCGCCGTGCGCGTGGACGATGCCCCTCTGCGCCTGCCGAGACGTCATCCCGGCTGGCTCAGTGGACACGGGGGTGGGAAGTTGGCGTTCGCAGAACATCAGTCGGTCTTTTCGGCGCCTGCGGTACCGCTGGGGACCGCGGATGTCGCCGGAGACGTGATCCGTCACGGCGTGTACACCGAAGGCGTCACCCGCCGGTTGAGTGCCGCCGCCTTCGCCCGCACGGACTGGCTGGCCGTGCTCCGTGCCCAACTCGCAGACCTGTGGAAGAAGCTGAAGGCAGCCGTGCGGAAACGTCTGCGGTGGCTGTTTCCCGCGAAGGAAGAAGAGAAGTCCGCTGACGCGTCCGAGCCGGCGCCTCCGTCGGTCGTGCTGGGCGAGGACTATGCGGTCTGGGTCCGGCGCCGCATCAAGAAGTCGGCGCGGCCGGTGCCGGTCTACGGATTCCACCAGGAACCCGTCATCCACGCCAGCGACCGTGCCATCCGCCACATGCGAAGACGACGAATAGCTGTCACGGCGGTGATCGCGCTCGTCGTCTGGCAGGCGATCGCCGGAGTTCTGACGGCGGGTTGGGCGGCTCTGGTCCTGCTGGGCGGGGTGTGGGGCGTCTATGTGGTCGAACGCTGCCTGGCGCAGGTGCGGTTCAACGCGCTGCTGGCCGGAGAACTGCATGCACCCACACCGTCCGTGCAGGCTCACGCGCTGCCATACCTCTACGAGCGTCGACGAACCGGTGACCGGCACCGATTTCTCGGGGCAGGTCTCCAGGCATGGAACGAGGCGGTCATCGGCATCGACGTGGAGCCCGCGCCGGAGGGCCAGGACGAGGATGACGACATCTCCGGGCCACCTCCAGGATTCGCCTCACCGGCGCAAAGCACAGGCCAGCCCGACATGGCCGAGGTGGCCAAGGCTGTCCTGGAGGCGCTGGCCAAGCACAACAAGCCGGTGGCCCGCAAGCCGCTGAAGCATTTCACCGTCGCCCAGTTGCACGCCCATGTCGCGCGCCGCCTGGACGACCCGGCGCCCGCTCACCACCGCGAACACCCCATCCCACGCATGGAGGTCATCGGGATCGCCGGCATCCACTACAAGCGGTGGGACGAGATCGACGACGACACCTGGCGCAGCCTGCACACCCTCGCCGTGGACAACTTCGGCGACAAGCCCGTCGAGGAGATCGCCCGCCGCTACATCTGGGCCCGTGTCACCGCCTGGAACGGCGACCTCATCGCCGCCATACTCGTCCACTTCGCCTACCAGGGCGGCTTCCTGCGCGTCACCGTTCGCCCGCACATCATGGGTCCGCTCAACCCGAAGGCGGCCGGACTCAAGTCCGCCGACCCCCGCAACCTGAAGTGGCTCGCCCGCACGGCGTTCAATGCGCTCGGTGACGTCTACGTCGGACTCGATCGGCTCATACGCCGCAAGCCGCGCAAGCGCCCCGAACTCGATCCGGGCAGTGGCCCGGTCAGCCTTCGCGAGGTCTACAGCGTCCGCTGGCTCGAGGACATGCACATGAACGACGACGCCCGCTACTACGTGCAGATGATGCAGCGCCGCGTCTTCGACTCCACCGAGATCTTCCTGCGCGACCACAACGTCGACATCGCCGCCTATCAGCAACAGGCCACCGCGATCTACAACTTCGGCGTCATGAACGGCGGCACCATGACCGGCCCCGTACAGGCCACGCCGTTCTCCGCCAACCCCTCCATGACGAACTGACCCACGAGCCCGCCAGGAGCCCCGCATGGCCATCCGCCGCCAACCCGACCCGGTCCCCAACGGTCCCAACTTCGGGATCATCAACAACGGCGACATGACCGGGCCCGCCCAGGCCGCCCCGTTCTCCCAGAACGCCACCCAGACCAACAACATCACCAACGAAGCCGTCGACAAAGCCCGCGAAAGCATCGAGGACCTCCGGCGACGCCTGGAAGGACTGCGTGGCCAGTACCCCGAAGCAGACGCCGCCCTGCGCGACCTCGCCATGATCACGCCGCGCCTCGACGAACCCGAACGCGAGCCCGGCACCGTGCGCTACATGCTCCAGAACCTCGTCGAACGCTGCGGCGGCATCCCGAACCTCCTCGCCGCTGCCCAGCTCGTCCAATCCACCGTCCTGGCTCTGCTACCCAGCTCCTGACCAAGCCGCCCCTCAGGGTCAACCAGGGAGCCTGGGCTCCAGCAGCTCCAAGGCTTCCTCCCAGCGGAAGCGATCTGCGCCGCCGCCCGCCTTGGGGCGATGCGGCTCGTAGCTGCCGATCCGAACATTCATCTCGCGCAGCTGGTCAAGGCTTCGGCGGTAGGCGGGATGGGCTGCCTGGGCCGTGTTCAGGTATGGCAGGACGGCCGTGGGGATGGCCATGCCGTACGCCTCGCACAGAACGCCCAGGGCGAGGGTGTCGGAGATGCCGGCGGCCCACTTGTTGACCGTGTTGAAGGTGGCCGGCGCGACCGCGATGGCGTCCGCAGGTGGCAGGGGTCGGGCCTCGCCCGGGGTACGCCAGGCCGAGCGGATCGGATAGCCGGTCTGGGCTTGAATCGCCTCGGTGTCGAGGAAGCGCAGACCCTGCGGGGTGGCGATCACACCGACGTCCCAGTGCCGTTCCTGCGCGGCGGCGATCAGCCTGCCGACGTCGCCGGCGATGCCGCAGGCGCACACGACGATGTAAAGGAAGGGCTTCTTCTCCGGGGCGTTCGTCTCGGTCACGCAGGGACTCCCAGTCGGCGGCTGAAGTGGTGCAGTTCCGGCAGGGTACGGCCGCGGTCGCGTGCGGCCATGTCGGCGACAAGGTCTCGGACGGCGGGGCGCCGCACGTCCTGGGCGGCACAGGTCTCGGCAATACGGAGGGCTTGGTAGCCGTCGGCGAGACGGCCCTGCTGACTGTAAGCACGAGCCGCCTCCACCCAGAGGGCGGCACGACGCTCGGGCACAGGGATGTGCCGACGCATGAGGGGACGAGCCGCTTGGAGGGCGAGCCCGGAGTCGCCGAAGGCCACCAGGGCGCTGAGCTCGTGGAGGGCGACGTTCGTGGGGCTGAAGTTTGCCCAGGCGTCCGGCCGGTCGAGCGAGACGTAGCGTGCGACCTCTTTGGCCTCGGAGAGGAACTCTTCGGTGGCCACGCGATCACCTCGACCACTGGCTGCGGTCACGCCACGCAGCAGCAACAGCCCTACGGCGGCCAGGTACTTCGGGGATCGACGGTCGTAGGATCCGGTGAGCTGGTCAGCGGTGTGCCGGACGAGGGTGACGGCTTGGGCCGTGTGCTTCTCGCGGGCCAGGACGTGGGCCTGCACGCGAACGCTGGAGGCGAGGACCACGGGGTCGCCGGAGCGTTCGGCCTCGGCCATCGCGCGGCCGACCGCGAGCCAGGCGTTGCCCTGATCCTGCTGCTTGAGCAGGAGGCTGGTCGAGGTCTGGTACGTGGTGGCCAGCAGGGCGGACAGCACATCGCTGTCCGCCGCATCACTGGAGGCCAGCCTCAGATCAGCGATCAGACCGGGCAGGCTTCGTTCCAATTCCGCGTAGTCGCAGGTGTAGAAGAGCCTGCGGGCAGCGCCGACCCGTTCACGGAGGACCGCCGTGTCCAACGGAGCACCGGAGGTCGTCGGGCTCAGGCCAGGCAGGAGAGCTTGCACCAGGTCGTCGTGGGTGGCAGCGGGGGTGGCTGGGGTCGCGAGGGCGGCGATGCTCGCGGCGAGGAAGGTACGGCGGTGCATGTCTTCAGCTTCGGGGTGGGTGGCGGAGGCGTCCGGAGCAGTGGCGAGGCCCAACTGCTGAGGTGGGATCTTGAGTTCCTGCGCGACGGCACGCAGGACGCGAATGTCCTCCGTGCCCTGGCCACCTTCCAGGCGACTGACCTTGGACTGGTGGTAGCCGAGCGCGGCGGCGACGTCCTTCTGCGAGCGTCGCTGTAACACCCTTGCCTGACGGATCACTTCACCGATCCGTCTCGCTTCGCTGTGTGCTTCGGCCATCTGCCACGGCCCCTTCCGCCGCCGCCGATCCTGCCTGTTCAACCGAGCGTAGATCAGCCGTACTTCGCCGTGATGCAGCTCCTGCATAACCGATGCAGCGCCAGCACCTGGGCTAACCACCCGCCGCGACCAGCTGGTTGCGTGAAGTGGCCGCACCAACCTCGGGAGGCCGCTCATGGCAGCGCACCAGCTCAACCTGTCCCTACCCGCTACCCCCACCGCGGTCGCCTCCGCCCGGCACCAGGCCGCAGAGGCGATACAGGGCTGGGAAGCGGATCTGGACGACGAGGTGGTGCACACGGCCGAGCTGGTGATCAGCGAGCTGGTCACCAACGCCGTCCGGTACGCCGGCTGCGGTCAGGTCTCCATGGAGGTGCGGCTCGTTGAGGCCGTCCTACGCGTCGAGGTGTGCGACTCCAGTCCGGTGCTGCCTCGGCCCGATTTCCCGGACGAGCACAGCGAGAACGGTCGGGGCCTGTTCCTCGTCGCGGCTCTCACCGACCGGTACGGCGCCGAGCCGACGCCCACGGGCAAGCGTTGCTGGGCCGAGATCGCCCTGACCACCCGCCCGAACCACGAGATCGCCGTTGTCCTTCCCCTCCAGAGGAGTTGATGATGCCGACCACCCGCACCCCGGCCGTCGCAGCCGAGGTGATCGCCGTACGCCCCGGCCCCCCGCTCTCGGGCGCCGTCGCCGTGGACGGCTCGAAGAACGCCGCTCTGCCCCTGCTGGCCGCCGCGGCAGCCCTCGGCCGCCCGGTGCGACTGGGCAATATCCCGGCGAACACAGACGTCCAGATCATGCAGGCGCTGTTGCAGCAGGCGGGCTGGCACGTCGCACATCCGGCGGGCGAGCCGACGACCGCACTGGTCCTGCCGACGGAGAGTCGGCGCACACATCCAGACCTGGCTCAGGCCGCCCACATCCGCGCGTCGTACTACCTGGTGTCCGCTCTGCTCGCCCGCCACGGTGAGGCCCGCCTGCCCTGGCCGGGAGGCTGCCGGATCGGCGCCCGCGGGATGGAACTGCACTTCAAGGTCTACGAGGCGTTCGGCGACCGGAGCGCATTAGACGACTCCGGCTACCGCGTCGAGGCCGTCACGCCGCACACCGGCACGGTCTCGCTGGTGCTGCAGTTCCGCTCCCGTGGGGCCACGGTGGCCGCCGTCCTCCGTGCCGTGACGACCGGTCGCCCGTTGCGACTGGGTGGCCCAAATCTCTCACCGGAGGTCCTGTGCGTGCTGGACGCGCTGGACGCTGTGGGCTGGGAGATCCGGGTCGGCGAGGATGTTCTGACCCTCTCGCCACCGTCTTCCGGGCAGGGAGACACCGCGGTGTGGGAGGTACCCGGAGACAAGATCGAGGCCGGCACCCTGGCCTGCGCCGTCGCCGCCACGCGTGGCGAAGCATGCATCAGAGGCGTAGGCGGCAGGGATGTGGAGCCACTGGTCTTGGCTCTCACGCAGTTGGGCATTCCTGCCGACGTCGAGGGCGATGCGCTCTCTGTCCGCGCCCAGGACGCGAAGCCAGCAGGGCACCCTCTCCGCGCCATCGCCTCCCTCAGCCCGGGCGGCCTGGACGCCGACTTCGAACCGCCCCTCATGGCACTCGCCCTCGGCCTGCCCGGCACCCACCTCTTCGCCGACGCGATCAATCCCGGCCGCCACGGCAACCTGCTGCCCCAACTGGCCCGCCTCGGAGCCGGCATCGAGGAGATCTCCCCCACCGAATGCCGTCTGACCGGCCCCCAGCGACTGACCGGCGCGGGCGTGGAGGCAACCGACATCCGCACCGGCTCCGCCCTCATGGTCGCCGGCCTCACCGCACGAGGCGTCACCACCGTCGGCGGCCTCGACCAACTCCGCCGCGGTCACGCCGACCTGCCCGGCAAGCTCCGTGCGCTGGGCGCCGACATCTGCGAGGTCACCCCATGACCGCCACCCGCACCCTGCGCCAGATCGTGGCCACCACCGACGTCCACTCCACCCTCGACCACGCCGCCCCGTTCCTGACCCACCTCCACGTTCTCCGCCCGACCTCGCTCGTCGTGGACTGCGGCGACTTCTTCGAAGGCTCGGGCTACTACCGCCTCGCCCACGGCGCCATCGAGCGCGAGATCCTGCTCAAGCTGTACGACGTCCTGGCGCCCGGCAACCACGGGTGGCCGCACCACTTCGAACCCGACCTCCACCGCCTTACCGTCTGCGCCAACGCCGTCCATGCCGACACAGGCGACACGCTCTTCCGCCGCGTGCGGGTCGTCGAGGTCGACGGCCGACGCGTCGGCGTCACCGCGGTGATCGGTCAGCAGGCTTTCCACTCGATTCCCGTCGGCCAGCGCGCCGAACACCGCGTCACCCATCCTGTCCAGGCGCTGCGCGAGCTGAGGCTCGCCCACCACCATGAGGTGGACAGCTGGATCCTGCTCAGCCACTCCGGATTCGACGAGGACCTCAAACTGGCGGCCGCTTGCCCGTTTCTGGACGTGATCTTCGCCGGGCACTGCCACAGCGATCAATCCGGTCCGGCCCGGGTGGGCGACACGCTCATCGTCAAAGGACGGGAACTCGCCGACGGGTACGCGGTTGCCACGCCGATCAGGCTGGGCTGGGGCGCCGGCACCACTCGCTTCCCGGACCGGAAACCAGCCGCTGTTCCAGCCGAACTGTCGGAGGCGATCAAGGAGATCGGCAGAGTCGGGAAGGAGTTGGCGAGCAGCCTCGGGCCCGTCGCCCGGGCGTATAGCCACCAGACACCCGATCGCCGCGGCCTGCTCCTCGACCTGGCCACCCGTCTGCGGAGCGGACTCGGCGTGGACACGGTCATCCTCAACAACACCGCGCTGCGGCCCGTCCCGCTCGGCGACATCCTCACGCTGGGCAATCTGCTCGCCATCGAGCCCTTCGACAACCAGCTCGTCCACACCCGTATCCCAGAACACTTCCGTCAGGACGTTCACGGCCTGTTGAGCTCCCTCACGGAGCAGGCCGGTCCTCTCGTCACGTCGCCGGACCCGTTGCCGGACGGCATCACCACGGTGGTGACCACCGACTACCTCGCAGACAACTACCTGGCCGGCCGCTCACACGCAGCGGGGCTGCTTCTCAGCCAGGCCCTCAAGCACGTCCTCACTGCGCCCGCCGATGGAGGCACGCGATGATCCTCACCGGCCCCGAAATCACCGCCGCCGCCCACGACGGCCGCCTGCGGATCACTCCCTTCGCCACCGACCAGGTCAACCCCAACAGCTACAACGTCCGCCTCGGCCCGATCCTGCTCACCTACACCGCCGACGTCCTGGACGCCCACCAGCCGAACGCCACCACCGAGTGCACGATCGGACCGGACGGATACGTCCTCCAACCCGGCGAGCTCTACCTCGGCCACACCCTCGAAGAGGTCGGCTCCGACGTCTTCGTCCCACTGCTGTTCGGCAGGTCTTCCGTCGGACGGCTCGGCCTCTTCGTGGAGATCACCGCCCCTATCGGGGACATCGGCTTCCACGGCCAATGGACCCTGATGCTCACACCGATCCGCCCCCTGCGCGTCTACGCGGGCATGCGGATCGGACAGATCATGTTCTTCACCTCCACCGGCCCCATCTCGCCATACGCAGGCAAGTACCAGGCTGCGACTGGCCCGCAGCCCTCCGCCTACTGGCGCGACGTGACCAAGCTCCGGGCGGTGGCCTCGTGATCCTCACCGGACTCGCGATCGCCGCCGCTCAGGCCACGGGCGAGATCGTGATCGAGCCGTACGACCCGGCCCGCCTCTCACCCAACGCCTACGACTGGCGCCTCGGCGACACCCTGCGCATCTGCGACGCCGATCTGGACGCGGCCTCTCCGACTCCGTACGCCGAGACCGCCATCCCGGACTCCGGATATGTCCTGCACCCCGGCGTGCTCTACCTCGGCGTCACCCACGAGATGACCGGATCGGAGACGTACGCCCAGTTCCTCAACGGCGACCGCACCATCGGCGCGCTTGGCATCTGGGTCCATGTCTCGGCCCCGCTCGGGCATCAAGGCCACGCGATCCGCTGGACACTGGAGATCCGCGCCGCCAGACCGGTCCGCGTCTATCCCCGGATGACCTTCGGCAAGCTCGTCTTCCTGCACAGCCTCGGCACCCCGGCCAGCTACCAACAGCACGGCCTCAAGTACACCGCGACCGCAGGCATCGACATCTCGCGCCTCTACGAGGAGCTCGCCGGAGGTGCCACGTGAGTCCACAGGTAGCGACTGTCCTCGACCTGCCCTTCGGCAGCGCCGGCGGCAGTGTCGAGCTCTTCCTCGACCTCTACACCGGCAAGAACCCACAGATGCCGGCCTGCGCCTTCATGCTCGCCCCGCAGGCGCCTCCGCCCCACCTACCTGCCGAGCTGGAGCTGGTGGCCGTGCCTGGTAAATGCCTCTCCGGGCTGCCATTCACGGCGTACGTCAACGCGTTGCGGCGAGCCCTGACGCAACGCATCGCCCCGTCCAGCGTCGATGTCCTCCACCTCCAACACCTCACCTTCGGCGGAACCCCAGCCCTGATCCGCGCCCTACCCGCACACCCTCGCATCGCGCTCGTCCACGGCACCGACCTGCTGTTCGCCGAATCCCACCGCGACCAGCTGCGTGTCCTGCAGGAAACCGCGCGTCTCGCGGACGCCATCGTCGTCCCGACCGGCGCCATGGCGGATCGGCTCCTTCAGCTCGCGCCCACCACGGAGCGCAGGAAGATCGCAAAGATTCCCTGGGGCATCCCCGACCATCTGCTCACCACCCCACCACCGCGCCCGGCCCGCCGACCGACCGGACACCTCCGGCTGCTCTACGCAGGACGCCTCACCGCCGAGAAGGGCATCGAGGCACTCCTACGCGCGATGCCCGTAGCCCAAGCCGTTGAACTGAGCATCGCAGCGCCTCGTCACCAGTTCCATGGGCTGGCCCCACTTCTGCGCCAGCTCAAGGTCCACGTCCGCTATCTCGGCTGGCTCAGCCGTCCACAACTGTGGAAAGCCTTCGCCGACCACGACGCCCTCGTCATGCCCTCGACCACCCTCGAAGCCATGGGCCTGGTCGCTCTCGAAGCCCAAGCCTGCGGACTACCGGTCGTCTACCAGCCCGTTCCAGGGCTGAGCGACACCCTCGCCGCAACCGGCCTGGCCACCGACTTCACCAACCCAGCCACCCTCGCTCAAGACCTCAACCGGCTCCGCTGCACACCCGGCCTGCTGGCGACCCTCCAAGCTGAGGGCCGCACCAACGCCGCTCGCTACCCCCTGAAGGCCACCGCCGCTGCCCTGGCCAACCTTGGCAAACAGCTCATCTGACCTGTTCGTGCCGCAGCCGGTTCCGTACCGGCCGCCTCACTACGCTGACCACCGGGACATCTCACGGCCCACGATCGATCGGGAGACCATGGCGCTCGACCTCGACACCGACCGCATCCACCGACTCCTCCACGACGGTGCACGCGACAAGATCTACCCGGGCGCCGTATGGGCCGTCGGTGACAGCCGAGGAACCCGGGCCAGCGGCAGTACAGGCGTCCTGGATCCCGAGCGGCCCGACGAGCCGATGCGGAGCGACACTGTCTTCGACGTCGCCAGCCTGACCAAGATCCTCGCTGTGTGGGCGTCCATCGGTTGTCTCGTCGAGGACGGCAAGCTCCAACTCAACGCGCCACTGGGCGACTTGTGGCCCGAAGTGAGCGAACATCAACTGGCACAGGTGACCGCACGCCACCTGCTCACCCACACCGCCGGCGTCCCGCTCCGAGCCAACCTCAAGAACCTGTACGGCACCGACCCGCAGGACGTCCGCGACGGCGTCCTCGGTGAAGCCCTACATCGGCCGCCCGGCGAGGCCGTGGAATACACCGACCGCGCCGCCCTCATCCTCGGCTACCTTGCCGAACACCTCTCCGGCCAGCGGCTCGACGCTCTCGCAGCCGAACGCGTCTGGCGCCCGCTGGGCATGGCACAGACCTGCTTCGGGCCGTTGAGCCCCGATGCGGCCGCCCGCTGCGCACCGACCGAACTCGACGACGGCACAGGAACCCATCTCAAGGGAACCGCCCACGACTTCTCCGCCCGTCTGCTCGACGGGGTGTGCGGCATCGCGGGGGCCTTCTCCGTCCTCGACGACCTCGCCACGTTCCTGCGCTACCTCCTCGATCCCAACCAGCCCAACGCATCACCCGGATTCAGCGCGGACTGGATCAAGGAATCCCTCCAGATCCACACCGGTGAACTGGCGCCGCCCCGCGGCCTGTTCTGGTATCCCGCACCAGGCACGACGCCGGAAGCCGACGACGTCTGGGTGCACTACGGCTTCACCGGCACCGGCATGTGGCTCTCCCTCAGGAAGGACCGCTGGGCAGCTCTACTCACCAACAAGCTCTACTACAGCCGGGACCGCGAACCACTCACCCGCGTCCGCAATGAGTTCCGCTCTCTCGCCTTCGCCTGAACTACATGGATCTCAGGATTAGATAAGGCGACTGTCGAAACCCCCTCACTGACGCGCAGAGGCTGGAACAGGGGGTGTGTCAATTTAACGGCTGATCTTGGTTGTTGATGGTCAGTTGTTGCTCGGGGTGAGGCGGCCATCGAAGGCGATCTGGAACGCGTTCAGGGGTGCTTTCCAGCGCATGGTCCACCTCTTGCGGCCCTTGCCGGTCGGGTCCAGGCTCATCAGCGCCATGTAGATGCACTTGAGGGCGGCGGCCTCGTTGGGGAAGTGCCCGCGGGCCCGGACGGCCCTGCGGATGCGGGCGTTGACGCTCTCGATCGCGTTCGTGCTGCAGATGACCTTGCGGATCTCGACGTCGAAGGAGAGGAAGGGCACGAACTCGGCCCAGGCGTCCGACCACAGCTTCACGATCGCCGGATACTTTCGGCCCCACGTCTCCTGGAACTCGAGGAACCGCTCCGTCGCCGCGTCCTCGCTGGGCGCGGTGTAGACGGGCTTGAGAGCCTTGGCGACCTTGTCCCAGTCCTGGCGGGCCGCATATCGGAACGAGTTCCGCAGCAGGTGAACCACACACGTCTGGACGATCGTGCGAGGCCAGACGGTCTCCACCGCCTCGGGAAAACCCTTCAGCCCGTCGCAGACCAGCATCAGCACGTCGTCCAGGCCGCGGTTCTTCAGCTCGGTGAACACGTGCAGCCAGTACTTGGCGCCCTCTCCGCCGTCGCCGGCCCAGATGCCGAGGATGTCGCGGGTCCCGTCCACCGTCACCGCCATCACGACATAGACCGGACGGTTCGCGACCTGCCCGTCCCTGATCTTGACGTTGATGGCATCCACGAACAAAACCGGGTAAACAC
>NZ_WJBG01000196.1 GCF_009709555.1 Streptomyces blattellae
CGGTGAAGTAGCCGGTGATGTAGCCGGTGATGTAGCCGGTGAAGTAGCCGGCGCTGAGGGGCGCGCACGGGGTTCACACTGGGAGAGCAACCGATCGGAAAGGGCCACGGGATGATCATCTTTGGCACCAAGGGCTACGTCTACCAGCTCGCGATACTCACCCTCCTGTGCGGCCAGTGCGGCAACCCCGCCGCGCACACGCTGCGCAAGCGCGTCACCAAGTTCACGCTGTTCTTCGTGCCGCTGTTCCCGTTCTCGACGAAGTACGCGACGCAGTGCACCTTCTGCGGTGCGGAGCAGAAGATCACCAAGGAGCAGGCGCAACAGCTTCAGGCGCAGGCTGCGAGTGGAGGTCCGGGCGGTCAGCAGCCGTACGGGCAGCCCCAGCAGCAGCCCTACCAGTCCTGAACACGTCACACCTCTTGCCTCCCGGCACTTGACTCCCGACTCTTAACTCCCGGCCCGAACACGCGCATCATTACGGGGTTGTTGTCACAGAGGTCTGAGGTCGGCGAGGTGAGCGGTGCGCGTGCGAAGACGCACGATGTGTGTGGCGACGGTGACCGTCGTGTTGCTTGTTCCCCTCGCCGCCTGCGGGTCGACCGAGCACGCCGGCAGCGCCGAGCGCACCCCCGCGAAGGCCGCGAAGGGCGACGCCCCCGCCCGACTGCCCGTCCCCCGCGGCAAGGGCAGCGAAGTCCCCGCCGACTTCAACGGCGACGGACACGGCGATCTCGTCCTCGACGACCTGGTGAAGGAGCAGAGCCACGGCGACGACGCCGGTATCGGCGTCGTCTACGGCTCGGCGCGCGGACTCGCCCCGGGCGCCCGGCAGTTGCTGACCCCGGCGAGAAACGCGGCCCGTACCGCGGGCCAACTCCCCGCCCTCTTCGACGCGGAGGCGACCTGCGACCTCGACGGGGACGGCTTCACCGACCTCGTGATCTCCACCGACCCGCCCTACGACGGCCAGGGCCGGCCCCCGGTCCCGCTCCAGCTCCTCTTCGGCTCCCCCGACGGCCTCACCGGCAAGGCCGTCACCCTCGCCGTCCCCGCCCGGGCCCGCGCCGGCAACGACTGGCCGGACCAGCCGGTCTGCGGCGACTTCGACGGCGACGGCGCCGAGGACCTGGTCGTCCACGCCTCCGACCGGCAACTCAGCTTCCTGCCGGGCCCCTTCACCCGCGAGGGCGCCCCGAGCGCCGCCACCGCCCCGATCCCCGCGCCCGGCAACCTCCCCACCGGCCCCGCCGCCGACGTCGACCGCGACGGCTACGACGACCTGGTCGTCCGTACGGCAGAAGGCACCGCCTCCTCGGCGCTCGTCCTCGGCGGCCCGGCCGGCCCCACCGGCACCGGCCCCGCCCTCCCGGACGGCATCGACGTGGCCCTCGGCGACTTCGGTGAGGGGACCCGGCTCGATGCCGCGGTCGGCGCGATGGACGCGACCGCCCTCCGCTACGACCTCCCCACCCCCACCCGCGCCACCCTCCCCACCCCCGGCTCCATGCTGACGGCCGCCGACTTCGACGGCGACGGCAAGGACGACCTCGTCTCCAGCGGCTCGCGGCTACGGCTGTTCCGCGGCGGTACGGCCGGACTGTCCGCGGCACCGACCGTGACCGTCGAGCCCGCCGCCCGCGGCACCACCCGCGTCCTGACCGCCGCGGACTTCGACGGCGACGGGCGGGCGGACCTGGCCGTACGGACGTACCGGGGCGAGACGAAGGACACCGTCGCCGTCTATCCGGGACGGGAAGACGGGCTGCTCGCCTCCAGGCCGGCCGTCACCTTCTCCACGTCGGCATTTCTGGGGCCGGAACAGTCCAGCTGAGATCCTGAACGGTCCAGCTGAGATCCTGTAACAGCCCAGCTGGGGTCCTGTAACAGTCCAGCTGGGGCCCTGAACGTCCGGTCACGGCAACCCGCCCGGAGAACAGCACCGTCTCACTCTTAGGGGATGTCACAGCTCGGCCGCAAAGCCGGGCCCGAAACCCCCGGCCGGGCACGTGACTCTCAGGAACCAGGTACGTTCGAAGACGTGGCTGGATTCAGGATCGGACGCGGCCGAAGCAACGGCGCTCCTCAAGCGCGACCGCAACAACCTCCGTACGGTCAGACCCCGCAGGGTCCGCCGTACGGCAATCCCCCTGCGCCGCAGCAGCCGTACGCCCCGCAGCAGCAGTGGCCGCAGGGCAACGGCGGCGCTTACGGCGGCCAGGCCCACGGCGGCCGGGGCGGCCGGGGCGCGGGCGGCTACGACGAGCCGGAGTACTTCGGCGACGGCGGCGGGTACGCACCCCACCCCGGGCCGGACCCGTACGCGGCCAACAACCCCGGTCACACCCAGGCGTTCTCGGTCGGCGAGGAGCCGTACAACCAGGGCGAGACGTACCACGCGGGCTCGACCACACCGTCCGGCCCCATCGGCCCGCGCCTGCACTGGAAGGACCTGCTGAGGGGCATCGTGCTGGCCCCCAACCAGACGTTTCTCCAGATGCGCGACTACACGATGTGGGCCCCCGCCGTCATCGTGACCTTCCTCTACGGCCTGCTCGCGGTCTTCGGCTTCGACGGCGCCCGCGAGGACGCGATCAACGCGACCCTCTCGAACGCGGTCCCGATCGTCCTGACGACCGCGGTGGCGATGGTCCTGTCCGCCTTCGTCCTGGGCGTGGTCACCCACACCCTGGCCCGCCAGCTCGGCGGCGACGGCGCCTGGCAGCCCACGGTCGGCCTCTCCATGCTGATCATGTCCGTCACCGACGCCCCGCGCCTCGTCGTCGCCCTGTTCCTCGGCGGCGACGCGCCCTTCGTCCAGCTCCTCGGCTGGGCCACCTGGGTAGCCGCAGGCGCCCTCCTCACCCTCATGGTCACCCGCTCCCACGACCTCCCCTGGCCCAGGGCCCTCGGCGCTTCCGCGATCCAGCTGGTCGCCATCCTGTCGATCGTGAAGCTGGGCACGTTCTAAGCCGTTTGAGCGGTACGAAAGGGGCTCCCCACGGTGCAGCAGGTCGGGAACCCTATCCGCCCGGTCTCCTCAGATCACAGCGCTTCCGTGTTCGACTTGACCGCGCCACCCGACCTGCGCACGGGCGGCAGCACACTCCACGGAAAGTTGATCATCGGTGCGCTTCCACACGTACTCGCACTTCACGAGGGACTGCGGCTTCTCGTAGATGACGGCGGAGCGGATCTCGGCTGGGGACGGGAGCGAGCATGACGGGCATTTCGAGCGTCGTCCCCACTCCCGTATAGAACTCGACGTTCACCAGGTGGAGGTTCTTGCAGTCGAGGGCGTAGGCGAGCCCACCGGCCACGAAAACCCCGCCGCGGGCGATGCTGAGGACGATGTCGGGCTCGTACCCGTCGTCGGCGATGGCCTGCCCGAGTTCGCGTACGGCGGTGCCGAACGCCTCGTAGGTGAGGTTCTCCCGTATGCCGCTCATGCCGCTCATGCCGCTCATCCCGTCGTCACACCTGCGTCCGGTGAAAGTTGAGGTAGGACCGGGAAGCGGTGGGCCCGCGCTGGCCCTGGTACCGGGAGCCGTAGCGCTCGCTGCCGTACGGGAACTCGGCGGGCGAACTGAGCCGGAACATGCACAGCTGGCCGATCTTCATGCCGGGCCAGAGCTTGATGGGGAGCGTGGCGAGGTTGGACAGCTCCAGCGTCACGTGCCCGGAGAAACCGGGGTCGATGAAGCCGGCGGTGGAGTGCGTGACCAACCCGAGCCGCCCGAGAGAGCTCTTGCCTTCGAGCCGCGACGCAAGATCATCGGGGAGGGTGACGACCTCGTACGTCGACGCCAGGACGAACTCGCCCGGGTGGAGGATGAAGGGCTCGTCACCCTCCGGCTCCACCAGCCGCGTGAGGTCGACCTGCTCGACGGAGGGGTCGATGTGGGGGTACCGGTGATTCTCGAACACCCGGAAGTACCGGTCCAGCCGCACATCGACGCTCGACGGCTGCACCATGGATTCGTCGTAGGGATCGATCCGTACCCGCCCGGCGTCGATCTCGGCCCGGATGTCCTTGTCTGAGAGAAGCACGTCCCGAGGATACGCAAGGCACGCGGAGCCACCACAATGGGACGGCTCCGCGCGCGCTGCCGTAGTGACTGGTTTGGGGCTTACGGCTTCACTGCCGGGGTGCTGCCGGTTCCGCACTACTGACACTTTTGGTTCTGCCGGTACTGCCGGTACTCCGGTACTGCCGGTACTCCGGTACTGCCGGTACTCCGGTACTGCCGGTACTCCGGTACTGCCAGTACTGCCTTGCGCGGGTTACCGCTTCTCCAGAGTCACCGGCACGACACTGCGGAGCCGGGCGCACCGTGGACACCGGACGAGCCGTCCGGGTCCGAGGCGGTCGGCCTGCTGCATCGGGAACGATCCGGTGCTGAACACGTGCCCATCGGCACAACGGACGACGGTGCGCTCCATCAAGTCCTAGAGTCCCTTCCCCAAGAGCCGCGTCCGACTGCTGCCCGCCGGACGACGAAAGGCCACAGTACGGGATGAAAGGGACGGTCATCCAGGGGGCACTCCGACCTCATCCAGACCCTGTTCCACCCTCCACCGTACGCCCCAACTCCCGCCCCCCGCAGCCCCGTCACCCCCGTCACCCCCTCAAAAGACCCTCGGGCCCCACGGCTTCAGCACCGGGAGCCCGACATGAGGTAGAGTTACCGAGCATTCCGACACCGGCCCTCAACCGGCGTCCTACGCGGGTGTAGTTTAATGGTAGAACATCAGCTTCCCAAGCTGAGAGCGCGAGTTCGATTCTCGTCACCCGCTCCAATGTGAAACCCCAGGTCAGCGGCCTGGGGTTTGTTTGTTGTCTAGTCCAATTTGGGGGTGGCGTGCCCTCCGCGTGCCCTAAAGGGGGGAAGCAAACCGAGAGCCCGCGCGAGCGTGTCACGCGGGCTCTCGGCCGTCGCCGCTCGCCGACCGCATGGCGAAGGAAGGGCTGATCCGCCGCGCGCCCGACCCTGGTGGCCGACGCGGGGCAGGACTCAGCCGTCGTGCAGCAGGAGACCTTCGGGCCGGTCCTCGTCTGTCTGCCCTTCGACACCGACGACGGCGCCATCCATCTCGCCGACGACACCCCTACGGGCTGGCCGCATCCGCCTGGACACCCGGCGTGTACCGTGCCGGGCGCGCGAGCCGCGAGATCCAGGCGGGCCGTGTCCGGGGCAACGACCACATCCCGATCACCAGCGAGATGCCGCACGGCGGCTACAAGGCATCCGCTTTCGGCAAGGACAGTCGGCCTGCTCCTTCGACGAGTACACCAACGCCGTCCTCCGCCCCCGTGGGCCTCGATGAGCACTTGGTGGACGTCGGCGCACAACCCGAGTGGAGATCGTCTCCTCTGCACCAGGTTCGCCACCGGTCGGCCCAGGGCGACGGGCGGCACGATCACGTCGTCGGCCGCCGCGCAACGACGGTCTCCGCCCAGTCGGCCACGATCCGGATCGTCCGCTCGATGTGTTCTTCGTGCAGGTAGTGTCCGGAGTCCGGCCAGTGCTCCACACGGGAGCCCGGTGCGTGCAGTGTGCCGCGTTCCCAGGTCGCCGCTTCCTTTGAAGTCCACACAGTGAGCGCCGGTTGGATGCGCAAACGGAGGTACGCCTCGCTGCGGAGGCGGATGCCGACCGCGCCCGGGTCGGTGTACATGCCGGCATACGCCTGGGCGATGACGTGGTCGGGCGTTCCCAGCATGGTGCGGACGTGGGCGGTGCGCAGGCCCTTCGGGGCGTCCGGAGCGAACGCTCCGGCCACGAACTCGGCGGCGGCGCGGGCCCCGCGTTCCCGGTAGGCGGCGAGCCGGGCCGGGATGCCGTCCACCTCGGCGCCGTGTGCGCCGTGCGCGGGATCGAGGGCGACAACCGATCGGACCAGGGCGGGATGGCGCAGGGCCAGCAGATTGACCACTTGACCGCCCATGGAGTGCCCGACGGCGACCACCGGCCCGGTGCCCAGGGAGTCGACGAGGGCCGCCAGGTCGTCGGCCATCCGCACCGGTGCGTTGCCCTCGTCCGGCACCGGGGACCGGCCGTGCCCGCGCAGGTCCGGTACGACGGCCCGGAACCGGCCGGCCAGCGCCTCGACGTGCGGGGACCACTCCCGGCCGTCCCCGCCCCAGCCGTGCACCAGCAGCAGGGCCGGCGCCCCGGCCGGACCGAGGTCCGTGTGGAAGAGGGGGACGCGGTCCATCAGGCGCTCTCCTCCCGGTAGGTCGCGTACGCGAAGTCCGCGTGCACTCCACTGCCGTCCAGGTCCTGCACCCACAGACCCAGCATCGCGCCGGTGAAGCCGAGGACCCGCAGTTGGTACCGGACGTCGGACCGAGAGCCGCAGCAGCTGCCCAACACCAGGGAGGGATCGTGGCGGGAGGTCAGGAGAGGGCCTGCCGGGTCGAGTTCGTACGGGCCGAACAGGTGGCGGGAGCGGGCCACGGCTGCCCCGTGCTCGTATCCGGTGCCGCCCTCGGCGTGCACGAGGTAGTACCAGCCGTCCTTCCTGTACACGTGCGGGCCCTCGGCGACCCCGGCCGCCGTGCCCAGGGAGATCGTGCGGGGCTCGCCCAGCAGGACCTGCCGGTCGCGGTCGTACTCCTGGATCTCGATCCCGGCGAACGACTCCCGCTCCGGCCGCCAGTCGAACCGCATGTTCAGCAGCCAGCTGCGCCCGTCGTCGTGGAACAAGGACACGTCGAAGCCCCGGCCGTGCAGCGGTACCGGGTCGGACCACGGGCCCTCGATCGAGGGAGCCGTGGTCACGTAGTTGGGCAGGTCCTTCCAGCCCTCCGCATAGGTGTCGACCACGGTGAAGACCAGGTGGAACAGGCCGTCGGCGTACGACAGACCCGGCGCCCAGATGCCGCCGGAGTCGGGGACACCGGTCAGGTTCAGCAGGCGCCGGCTGTCCAGGACCCCGCCCAGTGACCGCCAGTTCACCAGGTCCCGGGAGTGGTGGATGCGCACCCCCGGGTACCACTCGAAGGTGGACGTGGCGATGTAGAAGTCGTCGCCGACCCGCAGGATCACCGGGTCGGGTTCGAAGCCGCGCAGGACGGGGTTGTGGATCACGGAAGCTCCGCTGAGTGAGTGATCAAAAGTGGGGGTCGAGCGAGAGATCAGAGGGTGAACAGCAGGGTGATCTCGACGGCGGCGGCCAGTTTGGCACCGTAGATCCCCGCGGCCTGCTCGGCGTCCTTGCCGTTGGTCTCCCGCAGTGCGTTGGTCCAGGACCTGATGATCTGCAGGGCCTTGGTGGCGTGGGCGGTGTCGCGCGTGACGTCGGCACGGCTGCGCAACACGCCGGGGTGGGTCAGGGCGGTCAGACCCGAGGTGACGGCGGCGGCCCGGTTCGCTCCGGCCAGTGAGGCGGCGCCTGCGAGACCGGTCCCGACCGCCGTGATCTGGAGGAAGCGACGTCGGGGACACCTGTCGGACATGGGGATTCCTTCACTCGACGGTGAGTGCGGAACTGCGGAAGTGGGGGGCGGGCCGGTGCGGTCCCCTGCCGCACCGGCCCGTTGGCCGGATCAGCCCCGGTAGAGCACGAGCGTGCTGCGCGGGCCGAGCTTGGGCCGCTCGCCGGCGCCGACGGTCTTGCCGGTGGCGAGGTCGCAGGCCGGACCGAAGTGCCAGCGGGCGGGAACGGTGACCGTCTTGTCGGTGCTGGTGTTCATGGCGATCAGGTAGTCGCCGTACTCGCACAGGTAGAAGGGCGCACGGCCGACGAGCATCGTCTCGACCCCTTCGAAGTGGACGCCGAGGGTGGGGTCGGGGATGTCGTCGGGGACGGGGGCGAGGTGGTAGACGTCCCCCTCCAGGGCCTGGTGGAGGGTGTCGCCAGGGGGCGGGAAGCCGCCGGGCGGGATGTGGCCGGCGCCGGGGTCGTTGATGGCGTAGTCCCACAGGACCCAGTCGCGGGCTGTGAAGGTCTTGTCGGTGGTGCCCGCCGAGCGCTCCCGGATGGTCGCCGAGCGCTGGTCCGCGGGGGTGACGTGGTGGATGCGGGCGTAGTTGTTCACGCCCTGGCGGGAGCGGAAGTAGAGGGAGGCGAAGAAGAGTTCCTTGCCGTTCTTGACGGCGACGCAGCCGTTGTCCTCGTCGGTGAGGACGAAGTCGGGCTGGTCCCAGCCGGTCGGGATGCGGCCGGGGCGGGCGGCCAGTGACTGGAACTCGGGCCAGTCGCGGGAGAGGAACCGCAGGGCGTTCAGGCCGACCCGGGTCCAGCCGTGGGTGGCCTGGAGGTGGAGCTGCGGGTAGAGCTGGCCGTCGGCGACCATCTCCTGGGTCCAGCCGACGATCTCCGGGTCCTTGAACGCGACCGCCGCCATGAGGGGGTTGGAGTCCCAGGCGGTACGGGAGGCGTACGCGGTCTCGCCGGGGTAGACCTCGTTGCGCCAGCCGATGACGGTCTCGACGCGGGAGATCCGGCAGTGGTCCTTGTCGACGTCCACGACGCGGAACCTGCCGCGTGCCTTGGTCATCTTGACCATGTGGTCACGCAGTTCGGGAGCCTCCTGGCCGCCGTACCCGCGGGTGACGGACTCGTACATCATCACGAGCCAGTCCATCACCTCGCCGTAGTTGCCCACATAGCCGAGTTCGCGGGTCAGGCCCGCTCTGGTCACCTGGTAGTAGCTGTCGCCGAGGGGCTTGGTCGGCTTGCCGCCCGCGTCCTCCGGGCCGAGGTAGGGCACCATGCCGATCGACTGGTACAGGTAGTCGCGGGCCTTGTCCTCCGGGAGTGCCAGGTCCGGGGCGAGGAGCTTCAGGCCGCGGTTGGTCTGGTAGAGGCCGATGGCGCAGATCTGGGCCTGGTTGCTGTAGTGCGGGAAGTGCCGACGCCAGTAGTCGCGGCTGGACTTGAGCATGCCGACGTACGCGTCCTTGCGCACCGGCGGCAGGGGTGTCGTCGTGTCGGCGGGGGCGACGAGGGTGACGTCGTCGAACCAGGCCGTGCCCGGGCCGGACAGGCGCAGGTGCATCTCCATCTGCGTGACACCGGCCGGGGTGTCGAAGACGAACTCGACGTACTCCCAGTCGTGGGTGCCCTTGCTCGCGTACACCTTGTGGTCGCCGCCGACCAGCCTGCCGCTCGCGTCGAAGAACAGCGGGTCGATGTGGGCGCCCGCGCCCGTCACACCGTCGGTCCTGATCCAGGCGCCGTACTTGTACGTGCCCTGGCCGATACGGGTTCGGGGCGCGGAGTTGACGTAGCTGTAGCCGCTCGCGGTGGTGACCTGGAGCTTGAGGGAGGCGGAGCCGGAGCGGGAGACGGTGGTGTCGCGGGTCCAAGTGCCGCCGCCGGCGGTGGCCCAGCCGGGCATCTGCCAGGCGGTGGGGGTTTCGGCGCCCGATTCGAAGCCGGGGTTGGTGATGGCGTACGGAGAGCCGGTGACGCGTTCGTCCAGCCGGTCGCCGAGGTGCTCCCACAGCAGGGCCAGGACCAGGCCGACGCGGCCGAATCCCTGCCATTGCTGGTCGGAGCCGGTCATGACGGTGGAGTCGGCCTTCCACGCCGTGTACCGGCCGTCGATCGCCTGGAGCACCCGGTCGATCGCCTCCGGCTTGCCGTACGCCGGGCTGCCCGACCACAGACAGCCCTCGGCGAGCGACTGCATGGCCCAGCCGTCCATGGTGGCCGGATTGGCGGTGGTGAGGAGGTTCTTCTGGTCCTTCTGCACCCTTGCCTTGATGGCGTCCAGGATCTCCTCGCCGCCGGTGCGCGCGGTCGGCGTGGGCGCGGGGCCCTGGACCTCGCCCTTGGGGGGCACGAAGTACGGGTCGGTGTGGGTGTAGAGGCGGTAGATGCCGCGCGACGGCGTGGTCATGGTGCGGTAGAGCTGCGAGGTGTTCTGACCGTAGGACCAGATGCGGCCCATGGCGCGGATCTCCAGCGTCACCTTCTCCTTGCCGGCGGTCATCTTCTCCGGCAGCGGCAGGGTGTGGAAGAAGAAGCGGCCCGGTGTGCGCGGCGCGGTGTCGAGGATGTCGAGACTGTCGACGGCGCCTTGGTCCTGGTAGCCGACCTGCTTGCCCTCGCAGAACAGCTGGAGCCGCCACATGTTCGTGCCGGAGGCGGCCTCGTCGGAGGTGTCGTCGTGGTCGTCGCCCCACAGCCGGACCGTGACGTAGGTGGTGCCGGTCGGGCGGACGGCGACGTCGAACTTCAGCGTGCCGCCCCAATACGACGCGGGGCTGGTCGGGTTGAGGACGCGGGCGCTCTGGCCTAGACCGCCGGTGACCGTGTCGGAGAGCGTCGCGGTGAGGCCGTGCGCGGACTCGGATTCCGCGTCGCCGAAGACAACGATGTCCAGCGGGGCAGGCTCACGCCTTCCGGCAGCGGGATCGGGGGCTGCGGCGGCGGCCGTCGGAACCGACGGCAGACCGAGGACGGCGACGGCGGCACCGGCCGTTCCGGCGTACTTCAGCACCGCACGGCGTCTGGGGGAGTTGGGCATCGCGGGGTGGGTCCTTTACTTGAGGCTGCCCATGAGGATTCCGCTGCGCCAGTACTTCTGGAGCGCGAACATGAACACGGCCAGCGGGACGATCGACAGCAGCGATCCGGTGAGAACGAGGGTGTTCATGTCGCGGGCGCTCTGGGCCTGTTGGACCCAGGAGAAGAGGCCGAGGGTCACGGGGTAGGTGCGCTCGCCGTTGAGCATGAACAGGGGGAGGAAGAAGTTGTTCCAGATATTGACGAAATCGAGCATGAAGATGGTGATGCCGCCGGTGCGCATCAGCCGCAGCGCGACCGCGAAGAAGATCCGGGTCTCGCTCGCCCCGTCGATGCGGGCGGCCTCCATCAGCTCGGTGGGCACCGAGGTGTCGGCGTAGACCTTGCCGAGGTAGACCCCGAAGGGGTTGATGAAGTACGGGATCAGCACCGCCCACACGGTGTTGGTGAGCCCGATCTCGGCGAAGACGAGGTAGAGCGGGAACGCCAGCAGCGTGCTCGGCAGCAGCGAGGCTCCGACGATGACTCCGAACAGGGCACCCCGCCCCTTGAACTCGTACTTGGACAGGCCGTATCCGGCGGCAAGGGAGACCAGCGTCGAACCCGCGGCGCCCACGGTGGAGTACACGACGGAGTTGAGGAGCCAGCGGCCGAAGACGCCGTCGTGGTAGTCCCAGATCGCCTGGAAGTTGTCGGCCAGGTGGTTGGAGGAGAACCACAGGCCGAACGTGGAGTAGAGATCCGTCTGGTTCTTGGTCGACGCGACCAGGAGGAACCAGGTGGGGGCGAGCGAGTAGAGCAGGAAGACGATCAACAGGCCGGTGGTCAGCGCCACCGCGCGGCGGGTCGGTCGTGCTCCGCCGCCGGGGACGGCTGCGGCGTTGGTGGCGCTGCTCATGACATCTTCCTGTTCGTGACGCGGTAGAAGACGAAGGCGAGGACGCCGGTGACCACGGCCAGGACCAGCGACTCGGCGGCGGCGTACTGGTAGTCGCCGGTCTTGAACGCCCGGTCGAAGATCTCCAGCATCGGCGTGAAGTCCGTACTGATGGACTCCGGCGCCACATACCTCAGGAACAGCGGCTCGGTGAACAGCTGGAGCCGGCCGATCAGGGAGAACATGCCGGTCAGCACCAGGATCCCGGTGATGTTCGGCACCTTGATCGACCAGGCGATCCGCCACTCCTTCGCCCCGTCGAGGCGGGCCGCCTCGTACAGCTCACGGGGCAGGGCCTGGAGCGAGGCGGAGATCAGGATCATGTTGAAGCCGATGCCCTGCCAGGTGAGCAGATTGCCCAGCGAGAGATAGGTGTTCAGGCCGCCGAAAAAGGTGACGCTCGTGCCGGCCTGTTCCGCGATGTCGACGATCGGGCTGGCGGTCGGGCTGTAGAGGAACAGCCAGATGAGCGTCGAGACCACGCCCGGGATGACGTACGGAATGAGCAGTCCGGCGCGGAAGAAGCGGACGGCGCGGGCCGCGACGCCGTCGAGCAGCAGGGCCAGCAACAGGGAGATGCCCAGCATCACCGTGATCTGCGCGGCTCCGAAGAGGAGGGTGCGCAGCATGCCGGCCCAGAAGGTGCCGTCCGCGAGGATCGCCGAGAAGTTGGCGAAGCCCGCGAAGACGACCTTGGTCGGGCCGAAGCCGATACCGCTGCTCTTCTTCTCGTGCAGGCTCTGGTTGAGGGCGTAGCCGATCGGGACGACGTAGGTGAGGAGGAAGCCGATCAGGAAGGGCAGCATGAACAGCAGGCCCTTGTAGGCTCCCCGTCTCCCGGCCCGGCGGGGGGAGGTCCGCCGGACCGGGGAGTCGGTGGCGACCTTCGCCGGTCGCGTGAGGGTGGACAAGGCAGTCTCCAGATCAGGTGGATCAGCAGATCAGGTGGATCAGCAGATCAGGTGGATCAGCCGGCCGCGACGGCCTCGACGCCCTTGCGCTTCAGGTCGGCGAGCACCCAGTCCTGGAGATGGTTCAACATCTCCTTGACGGTGAGCTCCTTCTTCATGACCTTGCCCCACTGCTTCTGCATCTCGGAGTACATGGCCGCGTAGTTCGGCCCGTACTGCCACTGGTCACCGACCCGGGAGGCGGCGGTGGTGATCACCTGGGCGCTGTCGGACTTCCCGTTGAACATCTCGGTCGGGATGATCTTGTCGACGTACGGGGAGACGTCCTTGACCGCCGGGAAGAGCCCCGACTTGGACGCGGGGTCGGTGAGCGCGGTCAGCGACTCCTTGCTGCTGGACAGCCAGGCCGCGAACTGAGCGGCCCGGTCCGGGTACTTGCAGCCCTTCAGTACGGCGGTCACGTCGAAGTTGCTGGAGGTCTGCGGCTTGGCCGGGTCGAACACCGGTGAGTCCGCGAGCTGCCACTTGCCCTTGGACTCGGGGAAGTTGGTGTCGTAGATCGGCAGCTGCCAGGTCGACGTCGTCATCATGATCGTCTTGCCGAGGTCCCAGGTCTTGAAGACGCCCGGGTCGGCGTACGAGGCGTTGGAGGCGAGATCGTTGTCGACCAACTGCTGCACGACATCAGCGGCCTTGAGCGCCTCGGGCGAGGTGAAGCCGATCTCCCAGTGATCACCGGCGATCTTGTACCACTGCGCGCCCGCCTCCCACGACAGGTCGACGAGGGTGCTCGGGTCCTCGCCGGCCATGTTGTAGATCTTGACGTTCTTGTCCTTCTTCTGCACCGCCTTGCCCGCGTCGATCAGGTCCTGCCAGGTCTTCGGCGCCTTGATCCCGTACTTCTGGAACAGGTCCGCGCGGTAGGCGGTGAACAAGGGGGAGGAGCCGGTGGGGATGCCGTAGGTGGCACCGCCGGGGCTGACCGCGTTCCAGGCCGGCGCCGTGTAGCGGGACTTGTACGGTGCGGCGACCTTGGTGATGTCGGTCAGCAGTCCGTCGGCGGCGAAGTTCGCCAGGTTCATCCCGTCCATCTTGGACAGACACGGTGCGTTGCCGGACGTGATGGCGGCACGCAGCTTCTGGTAAACGGTGTCGCCGGCAGCATTGACGAACTTCACCTGGGTCTCGGGATGCGCCTTGTTCCAGACCTTGACCTGGGCCTCGATGCCCTCGGTCCAGCTCCAGAACTCCAGCCTCACATCGCCCTTGGTGGTCTTCGCCGCCGAGTCGGTGTCACCACCGCCGCCGCAGGCTGCCAGGACGAGGGACAGGGAGAGGGCGGCAGCCGCGCCGGTCACGGCTCTGGTACGGGGGGTGCTCATCGGTCCTCCGGAAAGGCGGGACAGCGCCTGCGGTGGGGAGAAGGGCGCGGGCAGCTGGAGTGGTGGGAGGGAAACGGTGACGCGTTGTGTAACCGTTTGCTGTGGGACCGTAGGACCTCTGGGCAGTTTTCCACAAGGGGAAGGTGCTTGCATGTTTCGTCAAGCTTTCCCCGAGGTAACGCGACATGCTCTTTCACCTGCGGTTTCTCTGAATCCCTCGATCTGGTGACGCAGGAGGACAGCGGACGCGCGCCTCACGGCAGCATTGACTGGTAGTCGAGACTCTTTCTACTTTAGAATACGGTTACTACACTTCTTCCATTCGCCGGAGTCCCTGCCCATGCCGCAGCTGCCTCGCGCCGTGTTCGCCATGAATCCGGTGCACCTTCCCGAGCTCTTTCCGCCTCGGCTCATGGCCCGACTCCGGTCTCTGGGCCAGATCGATCCCGCGCTGGTCATACAGGACTTCGCCGATCCGGACGTGGCCGGGGTTCTGGCGGAGGCGGACGTGCTGATCACCGGCTGGGGCTGCCCGCCCGTCGACACGGACGTGCTGGCGGCCGCGCCCCGGCTGCGAGCCCTGCTGCACGCCGCGGGCAGCGTGCGCGGCTGGGTCGGCGACGCGGTCTGGGAACGCGGGATCGCCGTCTCCAGCGCGGTCGACGCCAACGCGCTGCCGGTCGCGGAGTACACGCTCGCCGCGATCCTGTTCGCGGGCAAGGACGCGTTCGGCCTGCGGGAGCGGTTCCGGAACGAGCGCAGGTACCCGGCACCCGGGGATTGCACGAGCGTCGGCAACCTTGGCCGGCGGATCGGGATCATCGGCGCTTCCCGAGTCGGCCGCCGGGTCCTGGAGCTCCTGCGGCCCTTCGACTTGACGGTCACACTCCACGATCCTTACGTCGACGACGTCGAGGCCGCCACGCTGGGCGCCGTGCCTCTGCCACTCGACGAGTTGCTGCGCACCGCCGACATCGTGAGCCTGCACGCGCCGGACACCCCCGAGACCTACCGCATGCTCGACCGCCGGCGCCTCGCGCTGATCCCGGACGGCGCAGTCCTCGTCAACACCTCGCGGGGTGCGCTCGTGGAACCCGGCGCGCTCCAGGACGAGTTGGTCAGTGGGCGGATCAGCGCGGTGCTCGACGTGACGGAGCCGGAGCCGCTGCCCGCGGACTCACCCCTGTACGGACTGCCGAACGTCTTCCTCACCCCACACATCGCGGGCTCGCTCGGCAACGAACTGGAGCGGCTCGGGCGCACCGTCGTGGACGAACTGGCGCTGCTCCGCGCGGGATCGCCGCTCGCACACGCGGTACGCCGAGCCGATCTGGTCAACAGCGCCTGATCCGGGCGGGGCAGTCGCACCGGGCGGCGGGCGGCGCCCTTGCCGTTGCGCCGCGGGTGTTCGTGCGGCAGCACGGGGCTGGTCGGCGACGCGGGCAGGGCGTCACAGTGCGTGCCGCCCCGCACTGAACGCCATGGCTCCTGCGCCTGCCACGGCGGCGGGCACGGCAGCCCGCCCTGGCCTGTTCGTCGGGTCGGGGACAGGACTGCGGCTGATGTCGCGTGTGTCCGTGTTCAGCGTGCGGTACCGAGTCCGCCGAAGGCGATCAGGACCGCCGTTGCGGACGACAGCCCCACCCGCAGGGCTCGCCGGCGGCTGTCCCACTCGAGCGACGGCCCGGACCCGGTGGCGAACAACGCCCTCGGCCGGTGCCCTTCCGGCACCCAGGGCAGCGGAAGGTCAACCACCTCCGGCGTGCCGTCACGGCGCCACACGGCGAGCAGGGTCGAGTCGTTCTCAAGGGTCAGCGCGAGGGCGGTCCAGCCGTCGCGCCGGCCGGGCAGGCCGAGCGGCCGGCGCGGGCGAGCGGCCGGCGCGGGCGAGCGGCCGGAGGTGGCGAGCGGCCGGAGGTGGCGAGCAGCCGGCGCGGGCGAGCAGCCGGCGCGGGCGAGCAGCCGGCGCGGGCGAGCAGCCGGAGGTGGCGAGCAGCCGGCGCAGGCGAGCAGCCGGCAGGAGGTGGCGGTATGTCTTGTACGTGTCCACCGCCCGCCGTACGACGTCCAGTTGCCGCTCAGTGAGCAGGTCGGGGCGTCCGCTGAGGTGGATCCGGCCGAGCAGGGCCGACGTCATGACGGTGCCGAGATCGGCCTCGGTGTGCTCGGGCAGCGGGTAGGCCCAGATGGCGCCCTGTTCGGGCGTGACGGCCGTGGGCGCGGCGGCGGCGATTGCGGGAAGCAGCCGGAAGTCCTGCTGGTCGGTGACGGATTGGATGGGCAGGCGGGACAGCAGATGGACCAGCAGGGTGCTTGCCACGCCCTCCCGGTGCTCCTCGTGCCCGGCGTACCGAAGGTCGCGCGCCACGGCCCCGTCCACATGACGCTTCCCGGACGTGCCCAGCCTGCCGCTGCCCGAGGTCTGTATCTCGACAAGCGGGAGCGCGGCGCGGCCGAGGCGCGCGCACAGGTCCGGCTGCCGCTCCGGGTCGGGCAGGCCGGACGCCGCACCCGCGCCCAGCAACCGCATGGGTTCGGCCGGATCATGGGCAATGAGCAGGGACAAATCGTCGCTGCCCCAGCGCAGGTGGGGGGAGGCATGGCGGCTCCGGCGGGCGCGAGCGAAACCGAGCAGGATGGAAAACGATTACTATCCGATGGAGAGTACTTATCGGATCGGCAGGCCGACCAGACGGAGCCATGCAGTAACGTCGGAGTCGTGACGGACGAGGAAGAAGGCCCGCCCGGCGGCCGCGAAGCGAAGAAGTCGAAGCGGAAGGGAAGCGCGGCCGACAGGCCGAGCACGATCCGCGATGTCGCCGCGAAGGCCGGGGTCTCCGTAGCAACCGTTTCCCGAACGCTGGCGGGCGACTATCCGGTGTCCGCGGAAACCAGGGCGCGGGTCATGGCCGCCGTCGACTCCCTCCACTACGTCGTGAACGTCCACGCCAAAGCCCTCTCCGGACGCGTCGCCGGGCCCATCGCCCTCGTCCTCAAGGACATCACCGGCCCGTCCCTCGCCCACGTGGCCGCCGGAGCGGAAGAGGAGGCCGGCAGCCGCGGACGCCTGAGCCTGGTCTGTTCCACCAAGGGCGACACGAAGCGGGAGGACGACCTCGTCCAGCTCATGCGGGAACAGCACGCGGCAGCGGTCATCCTCGTCGGCGGCGCGGTGCCGGACGACGCCTACCACCGGCGGATGGCCAGCTACGCCAAGGCGCTGGACTGCGCCGGCTCCCGGCTGGTGCTGTGCGGCCGGCCGCCCCTGCCGAAAGGCGTCCCGGTGACGGTCGTGGACTACGACAACCGCGGCGGCGCCTTCCAGGCCACGGCACACCTGCTCACCTCCGGACACCAGCGCGTCCTCTTCCTCGGCGGCACCCCCGGCTTCAGCAGCGCGGACGAGCGCCGCCTGGGTTACCACGACGCCCTGCGCGCCCACGGCACGCCCCATGACGAGGGACTGGACACCTCCGGGGACTACACCCGGAAGTCGGGCTACCTGCGCACGCGGGAGGCGTTGCGTGCGGGGGTGGAGTTCACGGCGGTCTTCGCGGGGTCCGACGCAGTCGCCCTGGGGGCGCTGGCCGCCCTGCGCGAGGCCGGCCTGCGCGTCCCGCGCGATGTCTCCCTGGTCGGCTTCGACGACGTTCCCTTTGCCGCCGACCTCACCCCCGCCCTCACCACGGTCCGCGTGCCGTACGAAGAACTGGGCCGCACCGCCGTACGCCTCGCTCTGGAACGGGAGGTGGGGTTCACCTCCGACGACCACGTCGTGCTGAGTACGCAGCTCGTGATCCGGGATTCGGTGCGTAGGGCAGGGTGAGAGTGGTCGTCGTGGGCGGTCATGGTGAGGCCCGTACGCGGAACCGCTGAGTCGGCGCCGATCACCCAGGGGCCGTCCTTCCGGTACCGGTGCGGTGCATGGCCCAGGTTTGGCTGGGGGCGGCAACCGTCATCCTCACGTGGACGTCGATCCGGGCGTGACGTTCCGACACCTCCTCGCGGACCCACTTCGGTGAAGTAGCCCCGTTCTGCCACCTCGGCGGTGCCCGCCCGGGGCAAACCCGCGTCGGGGGAGCTGCTCCGCCCCATCTCCGCCCCGATACTCCGTCGCTACTGAGCCCTTTGTGTGCTTCCGCGATGACGCCTCTCCGGCGGGCGCTCCCATCGACAACTCGGTTGCTCCTTGGCCGCCGAGGGCAGCTTCCCGCACCTCTGAGTCGTCGGCGTGCCCACAGCGTGCCTTTGAGACCGGTCAACCACGGTCAACAGCAGTGCGGTCCCAGGCCGCCGGGCGCCACGCCAAAGCGCATACGCCCAGGTCAGAAGGCATCCTGCTCCGCAAGCGTCGTCGCTTCCCAAGCTGAGAGCGCGAGTTCGATTCTCCTCACCCGCTCTCCTTAAAGCCTCAGGTCGTCAGCGACCTGGGGCTTATTTGCTGGCCAGACCATTTGTCGGCCCTCACCCCCCGACACGCCCCGAGATTGGGCACGCGGAGGGCACGGGGTCCCCCTCGGTGCATTTGGCCACCACCTACTCTCCCTCCTCAACTGCGCGGCCTGGTACGCCCCTTGGTGCACGGAGCCCCGGCAAGACGCGCGGCCGAAGCCATCAGCTTGCTGTTCCCTTGGCGAAGAGGGCCGGATGTTCGGAGTACCGCAGGCTCGACAGCCTCCCGAACCATCATCTTGTTTCACTTGTTGCGTTTACTTCGATTGTTTCGAATAATGGGTGTAGGCAGACCTCGACGCCTGCTTCCCGCACCGACAGGGGCGCACCATGACCAAGACAGACATCCGACCCGTAAAGCTGCCACCTGAGAAGGCCGCGGCTGCAGCTCACGCGCTCGTACAGGTCGGCAGCTACCTGGCGGCACACCAGGACCTCGCAGAGATCACCGTGACGGTCGAGGACGGAGATTACGAGCCCCTCGCCCTACCCCGCGAGGCCGTGGAACTGCTCGCCACCATGCTGGCCCACCTGGGGGCCGGCCACGCTGTCTCGGTCGTCCCGTCCGACGCCGAACTCACCACACAGCAGGCAGCAGACATGATCAACGTGTCGCGGCCATTCCTGATCGGGCTGCTCGATGCCGGAGAAATCGAATACCGAACCGTCGGCACACATCGGCGGATCACCGCGTCGTCGCTCCTGGAGTACAAGCGCAAGGACGACCAGCGTCGCCGCGAAGCCGCCGACGAGCTCACCCAGCTCGGCCAGGAAATGGGAATGATCTAGCACATGGCCTTCGTCGCCATCTACGACGCCAACGTCCTCTACCCCAGCACCCTGCGCGACAGCCTCATCCGAATCGCGCAGGGTGGCCTCGTCCAGCCAAGTGGACCGATCAGATCCTCGACGAGACATTCCGTAACATCCTCAAGAACCACCCGGACATCCCACCCGAGAAGCTCGACCGTGTCCGCGCCTTGATGAACGCTGCAATCCGGGACTGTCTGGTCAAGGGACACGAACCACTGATCGATGCCGTGGAGCTGCCAGACCCGAACGACCGGCATGTCCTGGCCGCGGCGATCCGGGCCAAGGCACAGGTCGTCGTCACCTTCAACCTGAAGGACTTCCCTGCCGAAGCCCTGGCCCCCTGGGACGTCGAAGCTGTGCATCCGGACGCCTTCCTGGAGGCACAGATCGATCTGGCCCCGCAGGTCGTCTACGGCGCGGTGCAGAGGATCGCGGACAGCTGGCGAAAGCCGCCAGGCACAGTGGACGACGTGATCGCCAGGCTGGAGCGGCAGGGCCTGGTCGCTTCGGCGGCAGCCCTACGAACGCTTGCAATCACGCCCTGACTGCAGAGGGCACTGGGAAGGCGTCGCCCGATTCGGGGTCCCACAACGTCACCTCACCACCGACCACGCCGAACGTGCCACACACCTGCCATCTCGGGGGTGGACACACGCGTGCCTTTCCGTATGGCAGGGGACCGCCCCGCCGGCCCTCTGATGGGCGGGGCGGCTGGCCGACGGGGCGGTGGTTCATGTGTGCGGCCTTCAGGTCCGGATGCGGAACTCCGCGCGCAGCTGCTGCTCCCGCCGTGAGCTGGGGCCGGCACGGAGCATGAACGCACCTGGTTCGACCACTCGGCGGTTGTCGGCCGTGACGAGTGAGCACTGCGAGGCGGGGATACTGAGGCGGACGTCCACGCTTTCGCCGGGACCGATCTCGACCTGGGTGAAACCCTTCAGCTCCTGCTCGGCCCAGGTGACGCTGGTGGTCAGGTCGCTGATGTATGCCTGGACCGTTTCCAGGGCCGGACGGGCGCCGCTGTTGGTGAGTCGGACCGTGGCGTTGATGATGCCGTCGGCCGTGACGTCCGGGTTGTGCACGACCAGGTCGGTGTAGGTGACGGTGGTATAGGTGAGGCCCTCGCCGAACGCGAACAGGGGGTCCTGGGTGAGATCCGCGTAGCGGTTTCCGTGCTGGCCTCGCACCTGGTTGTAGAAGACCGGTTGCTGCCCGACGTGGCGTGCGAAGGAGACCGGGAGCCGGCCGCTGGGCTCGATGAGCCCGAGGAGGAGCTCGGCGATGGCACGGCCACCGCGCATGCCCGGGTTGAACACCTCGATGAGTGCTGCCGAGTTCAGTGCCGAGTCCGGGAGGGTGCTCGGCTTGGACTGGGCGAGTACGATGATCATGGGTGTTCCGGTGGCGGCGACCGCGTCCAGCAGCGCGATCTGGCCCCCTTGGAGGTCGAGCGTGGCCGTCGAGCGCACCTCGCCGGTGAGGGCGATGGTGTCACCGACGACCACGACGGCGTAGTCGGCGGCCTCTGCGGTGGCGGTGGCCTCCCGAAGTTGTGACGGGTCGACCAGGGCGGGGGTGAAAACGGCCGGCTGTGGTTGACCGTCCGGCCCGAGGGACCACCCGGAGTTGGAGGCGGGGCTTTCGATGTCGGCTCCGCGGGCGTACGTGATGGTCCAGTCGGCTGGGACGACGGCGCGAAGGCCGTCGAGCACCGTCTCCACCGACTCGCGCGGATGTCCTTCGGGCATCCAGGGGACCTGGCCGGTGGCGCCCGCCCAGTCGCCGAGCATGGCTTCCGCGCTGTCGGCGTTGGGGCCGATGACCGCGATCGTCCGCGGTGCGCCCCGACTCACGGCGCGGCCGGTTCCGTCCGAGGCCAACCCGCCTTCGAGAGGCAGGATCCCTTCGTTGCGCAGCAGCACCAGGGAGCGCCGAGCGGTCTCAAGGTTGAGGTCGGCGTGTGCACGGCAGCCGATCACCTGTGCCTGCCGCTCGGGGGCGGGGGTGCGGGGGTCCTCGAAGAGCCCGAGTTCGAACTTCAGCCGCAGGACCCGCCGTACGGCGTCATCGATCTGTTTCTCCTCGATCAGGCCGCGGGCGACCGCCTCCTGGGCGCCCTCGAAGAACTGCGGTGTGGCCATGATGAGGTCGTTGCCCGCGTTGACGGCGACCGCTGCGGCCTCGGCGTAGTCGGCGCAGGTCCGCTGGTCGTAGACCATCCGGCCGACGTTGTCCCAGTCGGTCACCAGCGTGCCGGTGAAGCCCCACTCGCCCTTGAGCACATCGTTGATCAGCCAGTCGTTGGCGGTGATGGGTACTCCGTCGATCGACTGATAGCCCAGCATGAAGGCGCGGCAGCCGGCCCGGGCCGCCTGCTCGAACGGGGGCAGGAACCACGAGCGCAGCTTGCGGGGGCTGAGCTCGGCTTCGCTCGCGTCGCGCCCGCCCAGGGTTTCGGAGTAGCCCGCGAAGTGCTTGGCGTACGCCAGCACCGCTGTCGGGTCGCTGAGGCCCTCGCCCTGGTAGCCGCGGACCATCGCCGCTCCCAACTCCCCGATCAGGAAGGGGTCCTCGCCGAACGTCTCGTTGATCCGGCCCCAGCGCAGGTCCCGGGTGATGCACAGCACCGGGGAGAAGGTCCCGTGGATTCCGGTCGCCGCGATTTCGGTCGCGGCCGCACGGGCCACCCGGTGGAGCAAGGCGGGGTCCCAGCTGCAGGCCATGGCCAGCTGAGTCGGGAAGATCGTCGCACCCGGCCAGAACGAGTGGCCGTGGATGCCGTCGTCGGCGGTCAGCAGCGGAATGCCGAGCCGTGTGCGCTGGGCCAGCTCCATGGCCTTGGGCATCAGTTCGGGAGAGACATGCAGGACCGATCCGGCGAGTTTGGCCGACACGATGTCCGCGAGATCCCCGTGTTGTGCGTCGAGCATCAGCAGCTGCCCGACCTTCTCCGGCAGGGTCATCCGTGACAGCAGATCCTCGATCCTCGCTTCCACGGAGGCTTCCGGATCCAGGTACGCCGCAGAGCGGACCGGCTGTCCCACTGTGTTCTCCAAGTGATGAGTCGTACGAGGTAAGAGATAGGTGAGAGAGTTGACCGGCGACGGCGAGCGCGTCGCCGCAAGGGCGCTGCCACCTGCCGCGGTGGTCACGTGCCGTCGGCCCGCCGCGCCGGGCGGAAGCCGGGGCGGCACAGGGCCGCGGTGGGTCACTTCAGGCCGGTGGTGGCGATGCCGGCCACGAACTGGCGCTGGAAGAGGAGAAAGACGATCATCACCGGCAGCAGGACGACCACGGCACCGGCGAGCAGGATGCCGAAGCGGGTGAAGGACTGTCCGCTGCTGGCCAGGGCGAGGCCGACGGGGAGGGTGTACTGGCTCTCGTTCTGGGCCACGACCAGCGGCCACAGGAAGTTGTTCCAGGAACCGAGGAAGGTGATGATCCCGAGGGTGGCGAGGGCCGGCTTGGTCAGCGGCAGGATGATCCTTGCGAAGATGGCCAGTTCGCGGCAGCCGTCGACGCGGGCGGCGTCGATGAGTTCGTCGGGCAGGGTGGAGAGGAACTGCCGCATCAGGAACACCCCGAAGGGGGTGGCCAGGAAGGGCAGGATCAGCCCGAGCAGGGAGCCGGTCAGCTGCATGTTGGCCACCAGCACGTACAGGGGGACGAAGGTGACCAGGCCGGGGATCATGAGCGTCCCCATGACCAGCAGGAAAACGGCGCGCTGTCCGCGGAACTCCAGCTTGGCCAGGGCGTATCCGAGCATCGAGCAGAAGATCAGGTTCCCGGCGGTGACGGCGAGGGCCACGATCACGGAGTTGGCGAACATGCCCGTGAAGTCGAGCGTGCTGAACAGCTCACCGTAGTTGGCGGTCGTGGGCGCGGTGGGGATCAGGACGGGCGGGATTCTGCGGATGTCGGCCTCGGGCTTGAAGGAACCGGAGAGCATCCACAGGAACGGCGTGATCATCAGCAGCAGGGCGCCGGCGAGCGGTATGTACAGCCAGGGTTGGCCCCAGGTCCGCCGGATGCGGCGGCGCCTCAGGGCGCGGTCCGTGCCCGGGTGTGGCGTTCGGAGAGTGGAGAGGGTGCTCATGGGGCGTCAGTCCTTGTCTCGCAGCAGCCGGAACTGCAGCACGGTCAGCGCGACGATGAGGACGAAGATGATGTAGCCGGCGGCCGACGCCATGTCGTAGTTGCCGTTGCCGAACTGGTTGTAGGCGTACAACGTGGCCGACAGGGTGGAGTCCAGCGGCCCGCCACCCGTCATCACGAACGGCTCGTCGAAGAACTGCAGATAGCCGATGCCGGTGGTCACGGCGGTCAGCAGCAGGGCGGGGCGCAGCAGCGGGAAGGTGACCCGCCAGAACCGCTGCCATGGTCCGGCGCCGTCGAGTTCGGCCGCTTCCATCAGGGACTGGGGCACGGATTGAAGTCCCGCCAGCATGATGATCATGACGGTGCCGAGGTTGCGCCACACCGCCATCACGATCATGACGGGCAGGGCGAAGCGGGTGTCGGCCAGCCAGGCCGGGCCGTCGATCCCGAACCAGCCCAGGACGGTGTTCACCAGTCCCGAGCGCGGTTCCAGGAGCGTCCGCCAGACCACGGCGACGGCCACGATGCTGGTGATCACCGGCAGGTAGAAACCGACCCGGAAGACGGCCCGGAAGCGGCGGATGCCGCGGTCGAGGGCGACCGCCGCGGTGAGCCCGGCGGCCAGCGTCAGGGGCAGGGCCACCAGGACGAACACGCCCGTGTTGCGCAGGGCGTGGAAGAACTGCTCGTCCTGGAAGAGCCGCACGTAGGTGTCGAGGCCGGTGAACGACACGTTCAGCGGGGTGCGCAGGTCCGCGCTCTTGGTGTCGGTCAGGCTCATCAGCAGCGACCACACCACCGGCAGCAGCATGAAGGCCGCGAACAGCGCGAGGAACGGGGCGGCGAGGATCCAGGCGGCCCGGGCCTGCCTGCCGCGCGCCGTGTCCCGGAGCACGGAGGGCCGACGACCGGCACTCCGTTTCGGCCGTGCGGTGCTCCGCTCGTGGGTGTCGCCCCGCTCGGGCAGCGTTTTCGTGGACATGGAGGTCATCCGTCCGTACGAGGGGTGCTCAGGCGGCGGCGCTCAGCGGCCGGTGCCGATGCTGGTGGCCTTGGACTGCAACGACTGCTGCACCTCGGCGACGCTGGCGTCGCCGAGGGCCAGCTTCTCCAGTTCGGAGTCGATGGTGTCGGCGATCTGCTGCCAGGTCGTGATGGCAGGCGGCGCCTTGCTGACCTCAAGCTGCGCGGCGAACGCCTTCATGTTCTCGTCCTCGGCCAGATTCCCCTCGGTCCACGCCTGGGGCGAAGGGGGCAGGCTGCCGGTGGCCTTGGCATAGGTCGCGAGGTTGGCGGGCTCGGTGAGGAACTGGGCGAACTTCCATGCGGCGTCGGGATTCTCTGCGTCCTTGAACACCGCCAGGTCGGAGCCGCCGGCGAACCCGGCGGGCTGCTCGGTGTACGGCACCGGCATGGTCTTCCACTTGCCGTCAAGCTCCGGGGAGTCGTTGCGGAGGCTGCCTCCGGCCCAGGCGCCTTCCTGGTAGGTGGCGGTCCGCCCGTCCCGGAAGTCCTGCAGGTTGTCCGCCTTGTCGGTCGGCGCAAGGCCCTGCTGCGGGACGCTCGCGTAGTACTCCAGAGCCTCCGCGACCTCGGGTGTGTCGAAGGTGAACTTCTCGGCCTCGGCGTCGTAGATGTCACCACCCTGCTGCCAGACCATCGGCAGCCAGAAGATCCAGGAGTTGAACCCCATCACCAGGCCCGTGGCGTGGCTCAGCCCGGGGTTCTCCTTGCCCGCGGTGGCCTGGATGGCTTCGAGGTCCTTCAGGTATCCGTCCCGGTCGCCGGCGAGGGGTCCCTCGATGCCTGCCTTCGTGGTGAGGTCGGTCCGGTAGTAGACCGCCGTGGTGTCGGCGATGAACGGGACGCCGTACGAGGTGTCCTTGTACTTCGTGGTGTCCCACTGGCCGGAGTAGAAGTCCGACGACTTGATCGACGTCGGGGTGGCCTGCAAGCCGTTCATGGCGGCCATCTCGGCCATCCACGTGGTGCCGATCACGGACACGTCCGGGGTGTTGCCGCCGGCGATCGCGGTGGTCAGCTTGTCGTGGGCGGCGTCCCAGGGCACCGCGGTGATCTGGACATCGGCGTCGGGGTTCTCCTGCTCGAACTTCTTGGCCAGGCTTTCGAGAGACTTGTCGGTGTCGCCCATGGACCACATGACGACCTTGCCGGTGGCCTTGCCGCTGCTGATCGTCGCAGGGGCGTCGTTGCCGGACCCGGAATCCTCGCTCCGGCCACAGCCGGTGGCCACCAGGGCAGCCGTGACGGTGACGCACAGAGTCTGGACAGTTCTGGCAGTGTGACGGGTGGTGATACGCATGATGCGGCTCCTTGCCGTTGAGCGATACAGGCGCGGGGGCGAGGGTGAGACCGGGCGGATGCCCGGATGGGTCAGCGCATGAGTGGAGACCGTCTGCGGTGGCAGCGGCATCGGCGGTGTGCCGCAGGTCGCGGCTGCAGCATGCGACGCGGGATGGGGTAGCGGCCGGGCGGGTCTGCCAGGCGCACCGTTCGGTGTCCCGGATCGGGAACCGGCGGGCGGAAAGGCGCATGTGGGGCGGTGCCGCGTGAACGCGGCGGCAGCAACCGGAGTTGTGAGGAAGGCGAGGCCGAAGTGGTTCGCCGAGGTTTCAAGGAGACGGAGGGCGGTGCGTCACCGGCAACGCACCGCCCGGCTGCGAGGCGCCATCACGTGCACATCGCGATGACGTCGCGTCAGTTCGGGCTCGTCACCGACGTCGAGCCACGGATCACGAGGCTGGTGGGAATGATGCGCGAGGGAGCGGCCTCCGGCGATCTCCGCACATGGTCGAGCAGCAGACGGGCCGCTGCCTCGCCCATTTCCCGCATCGGCTGGCGGATGGTGGTCAATGCCGGATAGGTGTACGACGCCAGCTCGACGTCGTCGAACCCCACCACGGCGACATCCCGCGGAATCCGGAGTCCGGCCTCGTGCAATGCCGCGAGGACACCGGCCGCCGTGGGGTCGTTGTGCCCGAAGACCGCATCGAACTCCACGCCGTCCGCGAGAGCTTGTACGACCGCGCTCCGGGCGCTGTCGAACAGGAAGTCACTTCCGATGATGCTGCGGGGGCCGAGCTCGATCCCGGCCTGCGCATAGATGTCGACGAAGCCGCCCAGCCGTTCCTGAGTACAGCCGTACTCCTCGGGCCCGGTCACCACCAGAGGGCGACGGGGCAGAAGCGCCCGGCCACGGCGTCCCGTATCACCGTGAAGAACGCCTCCAAGCCCATGACCAGCCGTGGGGCCAAGGGCAAGACACTCGACATCGAGGCGACCTTCTCCCTCAAGGACGCCGACCGCTTCGGCCTGAAGGTGCGCACCGGCGCAGGCGGCGAGGAGACCGTCATCGGCTACGACGCCACAACCCAGGAGCTGTACGTCGACCGCACCCACTCCGGCGCCGGAGACTTCAGCAGCACCTTCCCCGGCGTCCGGACCGCACCCCTGAAGGCCAAGAACGGCAAGGTCAAGCTGCGGATCCTCGTCGACTCGTCGTCCGTCGAGGTCTTCGGCGGCAACGGCGAAGCCGTGATCACCGACCAGATCTTTCCCGACCCCTCCAGCACCGGCGTCGAGGTCTTCGCCGAGGGCGGCACCGCCACCCTCGACCACATGCGGGCCTGGCAGCTGAAGTCCATCTGGCGGTGACGAGCCGCGGGGGCCGTGCGCCGGTCGCGGCCACAAGCGGCTTCCGGCGCACGACTCGCGGCGCATTTCACTCGGAGAACCGGTCAGAAGTGGGTGGTGATCCCGAACGTCCGCCGGAGCTGAGCCATGTCGTGACGGTCGTGATCAGCAGGTTCGTAGCCCTGGTGGAAGTAGACCTGCTGCTCGGGCGACAGGCACGGGACGGCGGTCCCGAGGAGCGTGCCCGTGACAAAGCACGAGGCGGGATAGGTGAACGGGTGCTCAGGGTCGGGTGACGCCTGCACGGCGGAGCCGTCCGCGGCAAAGATCAGAGGGTGAAGATCGATCTCCCGGTCATGAGGGTCGGTGACGACGAACCGTACAGGGCGCCAGTCGAGGGTCTCGACGAACCCGGCGTCCGCGAGAGCCGCCATGGCGGCCGCTTCCTGGTCCCTGCGGTGCATCACATCCACATCGCGGTGCTGGCGGGTTTGCTCGCCGACCAGGGCGTCGATGCCCCAGCCACCGCCGATCCAGACGTCGACGCCCGCCTTCCGCAGCACGCCGAGGATGGACAACACATCGTCAGCCGTCATCACCTCGCGCACGTTAGCCGTGATCACGTTGGCGGGCGAGTGAATTGGCAGTCGATCTCCCTGAACTCCTGCGCGGGGGCGCCGCACGCTCGTCACGGATGCGTGGTCAGCGGATCGAGGAACGTCAGGACCGAGGCGTCCTCCTCGATCAGCGGGGCCAGGGCGGCGTTGAAGGGGGGCCCGTACGGGGCGTACGTATCCACGTCCACCGCCTCGGCCGGCGCGCGGCCCTGATCAAGCCGTCCGACTACTCCATGGCGGAGGTCGTCGCGATCATGACCGGCGCGCTCGGTGTCGACGAGGCCGGAGGTACTGTCGTAGCGGATTCCCAGGCGGCGAAGGCCGCGGGCGTCCAGGCCGACTGACGACAGGACTGAAGCACTCACAGGTTCCGGCCGAGGCCGCGGCCGGAACCGACGAGCACAGGAGACTGTTTCCTCCATGGCAGCGAACCGCCGCCCGACCATGGCAGACGTCGCCCGAGAAGTGGGCGTCAGCGCCAAAACTGTCTCCCGGGTTCTCAACGAGGACGGATACGCCTCGGAACAGACCAGGGAGCAGGTTCTCGCCGCCGTGGCCAAGCTCGGTTTCCAGCCGAACCTCATGGCCCGCAACATCCGCGTCGGCGGCCCCGACACCACCGTCGGCCTGGTCATCCCTGATCTCGCCAACCCCTTCTTCGGAGCCGTGGCCCGCGGCATCGAGGACACCGTCCGGGACCGCGGACTGACCCTGCTCATGGGCTCCTCCGCGGACGACCCCGACCGCGAACGCGCCCTGACGGACAAGTTCCTCGCCCGCCGCGTCAGCATCCTGATCGTCGTGCCGTCCGTCGGCGCCGACCACACCCACCTCAAGTCCCACCGCACGGCGGAACTGCCCATCGTCTTCCTCGACCGCCCCGGAGTCGGCCTGTCCACCGACAGCATCGTCAGCTCCAACCGTGCGGGAGCCCAAGAAGGCGTCGCCCACCTGATCGCCCACGGGCACCGCCGCATCGGATTCGTAGGCGACCTGCCCGTCAAGCTCTACACCCGCCGCGAACGCCTCGCCGGATACCGCGCGGCCCTGCAAGAAGCCGACATCCCCTACGACCGCTCGCTCGTCGCCAACGCCCACGACCAGCCAGGCGCCGAGGCCGTGACCTCCCAACTCCTCGAACTGGCCGATCCCCCCACCGCCCTGTTCGCCGGAAACAACATCATGGCGCTCGGCATCATCGCCGAACTCGCCCGCAGCAAGCGCAAGGACGTAGCCGTCGTCGCCTTCGACGACGTATCTCTCGCCGAGGCACTCGAACCCGCCCTGACCGTCGTCGCCCAGGACCCCGAAGAAATCGGCCGCAGCGCCGCCGCCACCGCCCTGGCCCGCCTCGACGGCGACCGCTCCCGGGCGCACACCATCACCGTTCCCACCCGGCTGATCGCCCGCGGCTCGGGGGAGCAACCCGCACCCGAGCCGTAGGCGGCTCACTTTCCTGCCGGACGAAGGCCGGGACCACGCTCAGACGGATGACGGCCTGCACCCGGTCGCGCAGGTCCAGCCTGGTGAGGATCTTGCCGAAGTGGGTCTTCACGGTCCCCTCCGCGACGAACAGCCGAGCGGCGATCTCGCTGTTGGACAGGCCCTCGGCGACCAGTTCGAGCACCTCCCGTTCGCGCGCGGTCAGCAGGTCGAGCCGCTCGTCGTGGCGGGGCGAGGGATCCAGCTTGCCCGCGAACCGGTCCAGGAGTTGACGCGTGACGCGCGGGGCCACGACGGACTCGCCGGCGGCCACGACCCGGATCGCCGCCACGACGTCCTCGGGCGGGGTGTTCTTCAACAGGAAGCCGCTCGCTCCGGCCTGCAGCGCGGCGAAGGCGTCCTCGTCGGTGTCGAACGTGGTGAGCACCAACACCCTGGGCATGTCCGGGCGTTGCCCCAGACGCCGGGTCGCCTCCGCCCGTCCATGACGGGCATACGGATGTCCATGATGACGACATCGGCCATGGTCCGGGCCAGCAACGCCAGGGCGTCCGCGCCGTTCTCCGCCTCCCCCACGACCTCGATGTCGCTCTGCGCGGCCAGCACCATCGCGAACCCCGCCCGGATCAGGGGCTGATCGTCCACCACGACGACACGGATCGGCCCGCGGGTGTCCCGCGTCCCGTCACAGCCGCCGCTCATGCCGTCACCGGCATCGCCCATACGGGCGCCAAGATTACACATCGACGCCCGCGCCGGATGCAGGCTGCGCAGCATCCCAGACGCTGTAATAGTTGATGTACTAGAATGGCACCGTGAAGTCACCCCGCCCTGGTGGCACGGAGAACATCTCCGTCTCGATGCCCTCAGAACTCCTCGGTGCTCTGCGAACGCGCACCGGCAAGCGCGGCATGTCCGCGTACGTGACCGCGGCGGTCCGGCATCAGCTGGCGATGGACGGCCTCGCCGAGATCGTGGCCGCCTACGAAGCCGAGCACGAGCCGCTGAGCGAGGCCGAAATCCAGGCGGCGCAGCGCGAACTGTTCGGTGACGCACCGGCACCGTACGCGTCCGGCGACAGCGCCGCATGAAGGCACCCGCGGCCAGGTCCCTGGTTCTGGATTCCCAGGCGCTGTCGCTGCTCCTGCGCAACGACCGCCGAATGGTCACCCGGATCGAAGCCGGCCGGCGCGTCGGCGTGCCCGTCCTCGTGTCGGCGCTGACGGTTGTGGAGGCCGTCTACGGCAAGACGGATACCGCCCGGCTGCACTGGGTGCTCTCCCGTCTTCAGGTCCAGGACGTCACCCAGGCGGACAGCCTCACTGCGGTACAGCTGCTGAGCGACGCCGGCGGCCTGCACGGCCACAAGTACGCCGTCGATGCTCTCGTCGCCGCGATGGCGCTCCGCGTCCCGGCGCCCGTCCTGGTGCTGACTTCGGACCGCGACGACTGGTCGAAGCTGTGCGGCGACCGCGTCCAGATCAAGGATGTCTGAGCTTGGCGTTGATCACCTGCGGGTCAGGCCCGGCTCCCCTGCCCGCACTCCGGCTTGAACACGTGAGGTCGCGTGCCGGACATCTGCTGGTGTGGACGGCGTTCGGGCTGCTCGCCTACGCGGCCCTGGCCCTCACCGGCAGCCTCGTGGA
>NZ_WJBG01000197.1 GCF_009709555.1 Streptomyces blattellae
GTGACGGGCCGTACGACACTTCCCGCCGAGCAGGCCGCCGCACGGCGCCACTGGCGGGCCGGTACGACACTTCCGCCGAGCGGGCGGTCGTGCGGCGTCGGTGGAGGCCTTGGGGTCGGGTGCTGTACGGGCTGCCGTACTGGATGCCGCCATGGACGTTCTGCATGTGGGCCGGAGTGGCCGATGAGGCGATGCCCTCGACGCCGGTCAGGGCGTGTTCGGCGAGCGGGGGCTTCGGGAGGCCGGGGACATGGCCGTCGCCGCCGCACCCGGTCGCGTCCGTCGGTCCGCCGTTCCGCTGTTCCGCCGTTCCGCTGTTCCGTCCGTGCGGCACGGTCCGGGGAGAGCTAACCGGTGGACGCGGATGTGGATCCGGATGCGATGACAGCTACCGGTACGGCTTCGGCGGCTTCCGCCCGGAGATCGAAGACGTGTCCGGACAGGAGGGCAGAGCCGGTCAGCCCCCGCGCGGCAGATCCATGGCGGGGCGGGGAGGCCTGCCCTAGGCCGGGGAGACGGGAATGTCCGCGTGCCTGTCCCGGGTCTCGCCCGCGTCGGTACGCGCGGCGGCGCCGGCCAGCAGCCTCAGCGGCGCCTGGTGGAGCAGAGCGACGGCATGCCCATCGCCGTGCCGCGAGGAGCCGTTGTCGGCCGCCGAGCCGTTGCCCAGCACGCCCCCCGAATCACCACCGGGAGCCTGCTGGTCGGGCGCGTACTCGGTAGGCTGCACGCGATGCCCGCCGACGCGGGCCGCACCGCCGGCCGATCTCACGTCGGCGACGTACGTCGGGCCGTACGCGACAGTCGCCACCGCGTCCGTACGTTGCTCGGAGGCGCCGTCGCCTTCCGCCTTGCCGCCTGCGTCCGTGTCCGGGCCCGGCTGCGGTGTCGCTGTGACCGGCGCGGGAAGCGTCTGCCCCGGAAGCACCGGCGGAAGGGGCAGTTCGGGCGGCGCAGGCAGGAGGCGGCCCGGCAATTCGGGCAGCACCGGCGACTCGGGCGTCAACGGCAGAGAAGGCAGCGAAGGCAGCAACGACAGCGGCGGTGTCCTCCGCTGCGCCTCAGCCAGCCCTCCGATCACCTCCCCCACCAGACCACCGACCGGCCGCCCGCCCCGCTCGTTGACGGATCCGACGACACCTTCGGTCACCGGCAGAAGTATGCGACCGGCGGATCGAGGAGTACGCGGGCGAGGGAGCGCCTTGTCGGCCTGAGGGGTCTGGGGAACGGTGACTTCGGAGGAGCCGGCATCGGGTGAGGCCGGCTCGGAGGCGTCCGTCTGGGAGGCGTCCGTCTCGGATGTTCTGGCCTCGGTTGCAGCACCAGCCGGCACGTCCGCATGCCCGGCCGGCGGATTCACCCACCGCCTGACCGTGCCCCGCGTCGCCGCCCGGCCCCGGTCCCCCGGCTCCGCTGGCCGCACGACGTCGGCCGAGGCAGCCGAGGTAACCGCGGTCGCCGACGTCACTCCGTCCGCCGCGTGTGCCCGCTCCCCCTGAAGCAGCCCGAGCGCGAACAACCCACACACCAGCAGCGCCAGTTGCAGCGCACGCCGCCCGGCCGCGGTGCGCATGACACGCAGAGCGGCATTGGGCAGGGCTGCTGAGAAGGTCAAGAGGGGGTGGGTCCTCCCGTGCGGCGGAACGAGCGCCAAGTCGGCGCGACGCATGCGGGCAAGCAGGGCGCGGCGCACCACTGACAAGGCCTCGATCCTTCACGCGCCTCCCGAGGTTACGCAAGCCCCCTCGGCACCGATGGGTACACATGTCCCATTTGCTGGCCGAAGTCGGTCGACAAATCGTCAGCGAACCGGCTTCCCCGCCCTCCTCCTCCCGTCGTCCCGCGCCTCCCTGAGCGGTCGTCATGCGCTGTCCGGAACAGGCAGCGGCCGCTTCTCGATCGCGGCGGCCATCACCTCGGGGAACAGATCGGGCGTGCAGGCGAAGGCGGGTGCGCCCAGCGCCGCGAGTGCGGCCGCGTGCTCCCGGTCATACGCGGGCGCCCCCTCGTCCGACAGCGCGAGAAGCGTCACGAACTGCACTCCCGACGCCTTCATCGCCGCGACCCGCTTGAGCATCTCGTTCCGTATGCCGCCCTCGTACAGGTCGCTGATCAGCACGACCACCGTCTCCGCGGGCCGGGTGATCTGCGACTGGCAGTACGCCAGCGCCCGGTTGATGTCGGTACCGCCCCCGAGTTGCGTGCCGAAGAGCACATCGACCGGGTCGTCGAGCTGGTCGGTGAGGTCGACGACGGCCGTGTCGAAGACGACGAGCCGCGTGCTGATCGACCGCATGGACGCCAGCACCGCCCCGAACACCGACGCGTAGACGACCGAGGCAGCCATCGATCCCGACTGGTCGATGCAGAGGATGACCTCCTTCTTCACCGACTGGGAGGCTCGCCCGTACCCGATGAGCCGCTCGGGCACGATCGTCCGGTACTCCGGCAGGTAGTGCTTGAGGTTGGCCGCGATCGTACGGTTCCAGTCGATGTCGTGGTGGCGGGGCCGGTTGACGCGCGCGCTGCGGTCGAGGGCGCCGGTCAGCGTGGCCCGGGTGCGGCTGGCGAGCCGCTTCTCAAGATCCTCGACGACCTTGCGCACAACGGCCCGTGCCGTCTCCTTCGTGGTCTCCGGCATCGCCTTGTTCAGCGAGAGCAGCGTGCCGACGAGATGCACGTCCGCCTCCACCGCCTCCAGCATCTCCGGCTCCAGCAGCAGCGTGGCGAGACCGAGCCGGTCGATGGCGTCACGCTGCATCACCTGCACGACGGAGGAGGGGAAGTAGGTCCGTATGTCCCCGAGCCAGCGCGCCACGGACGGCGCCGACGCCCCGAGCCCCGCCGAACGGTCCCGCCCGGTCCGCGGTTTGTCCCCCTGCCCGTAGAGCGCGGAGAGCGCTCCGTCCATCGCGGCATCCTGTCCGGCGAGTGTGCATCCGGTGCCATCGGCCGCGTCACCACCGAGCACCAGCCGCCATCGCCGCAGCCGCTCCTGTCCGGGGTCGATCGCTTCGGCCGTCATGAGCCCACCCCCGTGACAGTCCGCCCCATCGCAGGCAGCCCCGTGCCCGGCCGTCCCACCACAAGCAGCCCCACCACAAGCAGCCCCGCCACAGGCCGAGCCGTCGCAGGCCGAGCCGTCGCAGGCAGCCCCGCCACAGCCCGCGCCGCCACAGCTCGCCCCTCCACAGGCAGCCCCGCCACAGGCCGCCCCGCCACAGCCCGCCTCGCCACAGGCAGCCCCGCCACAGGCCGCCCCGCCACAGGCCGCCCCGCCACAGCCCGCCCCGCCACAGCCCGCCTCGCCACAGGCCGCCCCGCCACAGGCAGCGCCGTAACCGGCCGCGCCCAGAGCGGCATCACCCGCACGGTGGTCGTCGGGCCGTCCGCCGCCAGGAGCACGTGCCCGTCACCCGTGACCGCGTTCACCGCTTCGGCCCGTTCCGTCGGCCCGCTCAACCGGTCGGTCGTCATCTGCCCACCCCCACAAGGTCGTTGTCCTCGGCGCTCGGTTGATCGCCGTCCAGCCCCAGCAGCAGCCGCACCACCGGCAGCACCGCGTCCGCGCGCGCCATGTCCAGGTCGGGTGCGAACCCGGGTATCCCGGAGCCGACGGCCGCGGCGCTCCCCGGCGTCCCCGGTCCGCGCCGGACCAGTTCGCCGAGGGTCCGCCGCACCCCTGGCTCGTACGCCGAGAACGTCCGCCGCAGCAGCGGCAGTACGTCCGTGAACGCCTCCGCCGGCACCCCCGTCAGCCAGGCGTCGACCAGCCCGAGCAGCCGCTCGTCGTGGACGAGGAGCATCCCCCCGCCCGACCCACCGCCGACGAACCCCTCGATCCACGCGGCCGCGTCCGCCGGTGCTGTGCCCGGCGACAGCACGAGCCCCATGAGCCGCGCCGCCTCGTCCTGCCCCAACTCCCCCTCGTCCAGCAGCAGCCGCACCGCACGTCCCCGGACGACGCCGGGCACGGTGTCCCGCCCCGACAGCACCCGCAGCACCGACCGCCAGCGATCCCGCAGGTCACCGTGGCCCGGAGCGGGAGTGTCGCCCAGCAACCCCACCGCTCCGTGCACCGCGTCCACATGACGCCGCATCTCCTCAGCGGCGTCCGCGTCGAGCGCGGCGCACGCCGGGGGCAGACCGACGAAGATCCGCTCGGCGAGGCCCGCCGCGACCCCTGCCAGGGCGCCGGTGTCCGTGCCGCGCACATCGCCGTACCGCAGGGAGCGGACCAGGGCGGGCAGAGCCTGGGCGAGGTGCCCCACGTCGGCGTCGAGGGCGGCCCGGTCGGCGAGGATCCGCATCACCGTGGGGAGCGCGCCCGGCAGTTCGGCCAGCAGACAGCGCTCGGCGAGCGCGGTGACCTCGGCGAGGCCCTGCGCGGCCACGGCGTCGGTCTCCGCCTTGGCGGTCGCGGCGGCGAGCACGGTCGTCCCCCAGACCCCGGCCTCCGCGACCCGCACGGACAGCTCCGGCTCCCACCGCAGCCGCCAGGTCTCCCGGAACGTGCCCGTACTGCCCCGCGACGCCGCCGGATCGCCCCACTCGACGCCCAGCAGCCGCAGCCGGTGCAGCAGCCTGCTGCGCCCGGCGTCGGTCTCCTTGCGCAGGTCGAGCTCCAACTCCCGCTCCAACGCCTCCGGTTTGAGCCGCAGCCGACGCTGCAACCGGCCGAGGTCCCGCTGCAACGGCACCGCGGGCGCCGACTGCGGTACCTCCCCCAGCGCATCGCCCACGGCCAGCCTGTCGTGCACGAGCGCCAACGGCACGTCCGAGCCCTCGCACATCACCGCCCGTACCGCGTCGGTCGTCTCGCTCAGCCCGGGCAGCGGACGGCCCCGCATCGCGGCGAGCGTCTCCGCCAGCCGCACCGCCTCGATGACATGCGCCGAGGAGACGATCCGGTCCTCGGCGCGCAGCAGCACCGCCACCTTCGTCAGCCACCGCTCGACCGGCCGGTCCGACGCGCCGAACAGATGCCCATACCAGCCGGGCGAGTCGATGCCCGCGCCGTAGCCGCTGATCCGCGACAGTCTGCGGTACGTCCACGGCACCCAGGTCATGTCCACCTTGGCCTTGGGCAGCCCCTTCAACAGCGCCCGGTCGGCGGAGACGGCAGCCTTCCGCCGCAGCGCGGGGACATGCCAGGCCCCGCACACCACCGCCACTTCGTCCCCGAACTCCCGCTGCGCCGCACGCACTTGGAGTCGCATATGCGCCTCCCGCACGAGATCCCGGTCATGCCCCCCGGTCCCGTACACCTCCCGCAGCGCGCCCATCGCCTCTTCGAGCACGACGAACGGCGCGAACGCGTCCCTGTCCCCCAGGCCCCGGTGCTCGACGACGTCCTCCCACCACCGCTCGGGGTCGTCATAGCCGGCGGCTTCGGCGAGCACCGCCAGCGGATCGACACGGACGTCGGCGGCGCTGCGGGCCGGCGCCTCCCCCGTACCGGGACCCCGCTCCCCCTGCTCGGGGGCCTCCTCGTCGCCCTCGCCCCCGGCCTCCGCGTCCCGCTCCCAGACCAACGTGTGCGTAGCCGGCAAGTCGATGAAGCGGGCCGGTACTTCGTGGTCCAGGGCCCAGCGGATCGCGACCCACTCCGGGGAGAACTCGGCCAGCGGCCAGAACGCCGAGCGGCCGGGCTCGTCCACGGCGTGGGCGAGGAGGGCGACCGGTGGCCGCATCTCCTCGTCGGCGGCCAGCGGAATCAGCGCGTCGGCCTCGGGCGGGCCCTCGATGAGCACGACCCGTGGCCGGGCGGCTTCCAGCGCCGCCCGCACGGCGCGCGCCGAGCCGGGCCCGTGATGCCGTACGCCGAGAAGCAGTGGCCCCGCGGCAGCACCCCCGCCCTTGTCGCTCACGCGCTCACCTCCCGGCATGCCCGGTAGAAGTCCTTCCAGCCGTCGCGCTCGCGGACGACCGCCTCCAGGTACTCCTGCCAGATGACCCGGTCGGCCGCCGGGTCACGGACGACGGCACCGAGGATGCCCGCGGCGACATCGCCGGCCCGCAGTACGCCGTCGCCGAAGTGGGCTGCCAGGGCCAGTCCGTTGGTGACGACGGAGATGGCCTCGGCGGTGGACAGCGTGCCGCTGGGCGATTTCACCTTCGTACGGCCGTCGGAGGTGATCCCGTCGCGCAGCTCGCGGAAGACGGTCACGACGCGGCGGATCTCGTCGACGCCGTCCGGTACGGACGGCAGGTCGAGGGAGCGGCCGATCTGGTCCACGCGGCGCGAGACGATGTCGACCTCGGCCTCGACACTCTCCGGCAGCGGCAGCACGACCGTGTTGAAGCGGCGGCGCAGGGCGCTGGACAGGTCGTTGACGCCGCGGTCGCGGTCGTTGGCCGTGGCGATCAGGTTGAAGCCTCGGACCGCCTGCACCTCCTGCCCCAGCTCCGGTATCGGCAGCGTCTTCTCCGACAGGATGGTGATCAGCGTGTCCTGCACGTCGGCCGGGATGCGGGTCAGCTCCTCGACGCGCGCCGTCATCCCCTCGGCCATGGCCCGCATGACGGGGCTGGGCACGAGGGCGTCGCGGCTCGGGCCGTGCGCGAGCAACTGCGCGTAGTTCCACCCGTATCGGATCGCCTCCTCCGGCGTGCCCGCCGTGCCCTGCACGAGCAGGGTCGAGTCACCGCTGACCGCCGCGGCCAGATGCTCGGACACCCAGGTCTTGGCTGTACCGGGAACGCCGAGCAGCAGCAGGGCGCGGTCGGTGGCGAGTGTGGTGACGGCGACCTCGACGATGCGGCGCGGGCCGACGTACTTCGGTGTGATCACCGTGCCGTCCGGCAGGGTGCCGCCGAGCAGGTATGTGGCCACGGCCCACGGCGACAGCTTCCAGCGGGCCGGGCGCGGACGGTCGTCCTGCGCGGCCAGCGCGGCGAGTTCGGTGGCGAAGGCGTCCTCGGCGTGCGGGCGCAGCGTTTCCTCGGCGTCCGGGCGCAGCGCCTCGGATTCTTGCGCGGGCGCGTTCTCGCGCACTTCGACGGACGACGGTTCCACGGTCACAGACATGGCTGAGGCCCCCTCCAGCTCGGCCGGTTCGGATCTGGTGTCCACCGTGCACCACGCCACTGACAATCCGTTCTGACCTGGGCAAACGCGCTCGCCGAACCGATTGTCAGTGGTGGGATCTACCTTCGATGACATGACTCAGCAGGGGGTGCGCTGGACTGCGGATCAGGTGCTTGCACTTGCGCCTGACGCCGCGTCACGCAAGGCGGGAAGCAAACTCGGAGCGGCCGGGCCGTGGTCCGAGGCGGGCAGTTCCGACGAGGGGACGGTGTGGGGGCTGTGCAAGGGCAGTGGCAGCAAGCCGTATCAGACGGTCGTCGACATCGCGGACGCCTCCGGCCCCGCGTACAAGTGCAGCTGTCCGAGCCGCAAGTTCCCGTGCAAGCACGCGCTCGGGCTGCTGCTGCTCTGGGCGGGCGGGGACGGCGTGGTGCCGCCGGGCCGGGCGCCGGACTGGGCGGAGCAGTGGCTCGCGGGCAGACGCCGGCGCACGGAGGAGAAGCGGGCGGCGCGGCCGTCGGCTTCTGCGTCCGGGTCCGGTGATCCGGAGGCGGCCAGGCGCCGGGCGGAGCGCCGCGCCGAGCGGGTCACCGCGGGGGCGTCGGAGCTGGAGCAACGACTGGCGGACCTGCTGCGCGGCGGCCTCGCGGGCGCGGAGCAGACGGGGTACGGGCTGTGGGAGGAGACCGCGGCCCGCATGGTCGACGCCCAGGCACCCGGACTGGCCTCACGTGTCCGGGAGTTGGGGGCGATCCCGGCGTCCGGTCCCGGCTGGCCGGTTCGCCTGCTGGAGGAGTGTGCGCTGCTCCATCTCCTCGACCAGGGCTGGCTGCGCCGTGCGCGGCTGCCCGAGGAACTGGCGGCGACGGTCCGTTCCCGTACCGGCCTGCCCGCATCGGCGGACGGCCCGCCGGCCCGGGACCGCTGGCTGATCCTCGCCCAGTACGACCTGGTCGATCCGAAGCTGACGACCCGCAGAATCTGGCTGCACGGCGCCGACTCGGAGCGTACGGCGCTGCTCCTCTCGTACGGCGCCGCGGGCCGCGCTCCCGAGCTGGCGCTGCCGGTCGGGCTGGTCCTGGACGCCGAGGTGTCCGCGTACCCCGGAGCGGGGCAGCTGCGGGCTGCCCTGGGTGAGCGGTTCGCGCCGCCCGCTCCGGCGGTGATACGTCCGCCAGGAGTGACGACGGCCCAAGCTGCGGCCCGTTACGGCGATGCCCTGCGGGACGACCCCTGGCTGGAGTCGGTCCCGGTCACGCTGGACCACGTCATACCGACCCCGGACGGCGACTCCTGGCAGCTGGCGGACGCCGGCGGGGCGACGGCCCTGCCGCTGACACCATCGGCCCGCTCCCGCCCCGGCCTGTGGCGACTCGTCGCCCTGTCCGGCGGCGCCCCGGTCAAGGTCTTCGGCGAGTGCGGCCACCGCGGCTTCAACCCGCTGACCGCCTGGCCGGAGGGGACGGGCGAGGCGGTGACGCTGTGCTGAGCCTGCATGTGTCCTGCCCCACCGGACACCCGACGTCGACAAACCCTCAACCACCCCACGCACCCAACGGCGCCCAACGGAAGGGAAGCGCATGAACAGGACCTCCGCTCCCGTGGATCCGTCCGCACCGGGCCTGTCCGCTTCTGCCGACGCGCCGGCGTCGGCCGCCTGGGAGGAACTCGTCACCGCCGCCCTGCTCGGGACGGACCGGCGCACTCCGCCAGGTTGCGCTCCGGGCCCGGATGCCCCGGGGGCACTGTTGGACGCGGCGGCCGTGGAGACCGTACGACGGCGGGCCGGGCTGCGACCCGCGCGGGCGGCCGAGCGTCCGGAACCGGCACCCGAGGACCCGCGCCCGGCCCTGCCCGCCGCGGCGGCCCGCAGACTCGCGATGCTTCTGGCCGACCGTCCCGGCGCGGGCGCCGGGCGCAGCAGAGGCACGGCCCCGGATCTCATGGAGCTGCTGCCCCAGTGGCTGGCGACGGCCAACACCCGCGGCTTCGCGGCACCCCCGCAGGTGCTGCCCGCGCTGCTGGACGCGGCCCGCGGCCGTACGGATCTACGGCCGGCCGCGCTGACGTTCGCGGGTCCACGGGCGGTGTGGCTCGCCCGGCTCAACCCTGACTGGCGGTTCGCCCTGCGTGCCACGCCCGGCGGGGGCGCGGCGCTGCCGGACACCGGGGACACGGAGAAGGTGCGACAGCTGTGGCAGGAGGGGCTGTTCGCCGAGCGGGTCGCCCTGCTCGCGGCGATCCGCGCCCGCGTGCCCTCCGCCGCACGCGAACTGCTCGCGATCACATGGCCGACGGAGCGGGCGGAGGACCGTCTGATGTTCCTCGACTCGTTGCGGACGGGACTGGGACCGGACGACGAGCCGTTCCTGGAGCAGGCCCTGGCCGACCGGAGCCGCAACGTACGGGCGACGGCGGCGGAGTTGCTGTCGGCGTTGCCGGGCTCCGCACTGGCCGGACGGATGGCGGTCCGGGCCGGGGCGTGCGTGACCGTCGACCAAATGCGGGAGACACCGACGATCGCCGTTGAAGCGCCGCGCGAGTGCGACCCCGGCATGGAGCGGGACGGCGTCGTGACCAAGGCTCCGGCGGGTCGGGGTGAGCGGTCGTGGTGGTTCGGCCAGTTGGTGGAGGCGGCGCCGCTGGGGACCTGGCCCGGCCGGCTCGGCGGACGCACTCCGCAGGAGATCGTGGCACTGCCGGTCGCGGACGACTGGCAGGGCGAGCTGCACGCGGCGTGGTGCCGAGCCGCCGTGCGCCAGCGGGACGCGGAGTGGGCGCGGACGCTCCTCGGCACTCCGTCGGCATCGGAAGCCGGCGGCCCGGGAGCGGTATCGCTGGCGGAGCGGGCGAAGCTGCTCGGCACGCTGGGCTCCGCCGAACGGGCCGAGTGGGTGGCCGGCTTCATCGCCGCGCACGGGCTGTCCGAGGCGTTTCAGCTGCTCGGCGTGTGCGCCGTGCCGTGGGCCGCACCACTTGGGCGGGCCGTGGTGGACGCACTCAACATCGCGCGGGACGCAGGGAGTTACCCATGGAGTTTCAGTGGGGTGATGGGGCTGGCCGAGCGCTGCCTGGACCCCGGGGAGGCGGGCCGGCTGGACGGGCTGGTGGCCGTGCCGGACGAGCCGGAAGACGCCTCTCCTGGAGCCGGGGGGTACTGGGCGGAGGCGTTTCAGCGCCTGGTCACGACGTTGGGCCTGCGGGCGGCCATGGCGGAGGAGTTGGGGACGCTGTAAGCAGGTCGTGTGGAGTCGCCGACGGTTCGACAGCGCTCCAAAGAGGCGCGCTGCTGCATCTGGTCATGCGGCTCCGCCGCGATGGAGGTCCCCCGGGTTCGAGCGAAGCCGAGAATTCGGGGGAGCGACCAGCCACGACGGCGCCGCACCGAACCACCGGCACATCGCACCCCGCCCAGCGGAGCGCCTACGCTCCGGCCGGCTGCACCACGTTCTCCCTGACCCAGTCCACGATCGAAGCCGTCGTCGCCCCGGGCGTGAAGATCTCCGCAACACCCCTCTCCTTCAGCGGAGCGATGTCCGCCTCGGGAATGATGCCGCCTCCGAAGACCAGGATGTCCTCGGCGTCACGCTCCTTCAGGAGATCGATCACGGCCGCGAAGAGGGTGTTGTGCGCACCCGAGAGGATGGACAGGCCGATCGCGTCGGCGTCCTCCTGGATCGCCGTGTCGACGATCTGTTCCGGGGTCTGGTGGAGCCCGGTGTAGATGACCTCCATACCGGCGTCGCGCAGCGCCCGCGCGATCACCTTGGCCCCGCGATCGTGACCGTCGAGCCCCGGTTTGGCCACCACCACGCGAATCGGACCGGCTGCCACACCCATCACTGCCTCCATGAAGCGACTACATGCGTCCGTACCGATACGTACCCCACACGCAGCCCGTGCCGTGCGAACCACGCATGCCGTGCCGCGAGCCGGCCGCCGCACCCCGTACGCGCCGGGTACGCCGCCATGGCCCGGACATCTCACAGCGCACCGGCCGGAGAAGTGAACGACCGTTATCTCCAGCATCCCGCAACCTGGCAGTTTCGCGGTGCGCACGGAAGGGGAAACCACACGATGGGACACGTTAGCCGCGCACCGTTCCATGTCTCTGCGGCCTCCCGAGTGCCGCAGGCCCCTGCGGCACAAGGGCCGTGGAGGGAACAAGCGCACAGGGAGCCGCAACGAGGTCGCCGCACCGCCGCGCCGCAGGCCGCGCGCCGTGGTGGTGCGGCGCACCGACGGTGGCACGCAGGGCACGTAGGACAGGTACGGCACGACAGCGGGGAGCCTCGTCGCCACGCCGGCAGGGGATCTCGTCACGTCATCGGCACCACTGGCGCGGCTTGCACCACAGACGCACCTCAGGCCACCGACCGCACCCGCCCCACGCGCCCCGTCGGCGCACCGTCGGCCGCACTCGGCCCGGCTTCCCGCGAGGGCACACGGGGGACAGAGCTGTCCTTCCGTGTGCCGACAGGAGGTCGGCCATGAAGGTCACCAGGGCGGCAGTGCCCTTTCTCCCCCTCTGCCAGCGCCTGCTCCCCAGCAGACTGGCGGGGCTGTCCATGGCCCTGCTGAAGGCGACCGCCCTGGACCTCGCGATCCTCGCGGGGCACCTCCTCCTCTACCCCTCCGGCATCACCCAGGAGCGCCGCGGCCCGGGTCCCGCGCTTCCCTCGCCGGACACCGCACAGCTGCCGACGGAGGCCAGACCCCCGGTCGTCCTGCTGCACGGCTTCATCGACAACCGCTCGGTCTTCGTCCTGCTACGCCGCAATCTCGCCCAGCACGGCAGGCATCAGGTCGAGTCGCTCAACTACTCTCCGCTGACCTGCGACATACGCACCGCTGCCGAACTGCTGGCCCGGCACATAGAGGAGATCTGCGAGCGCACGGGCAGCAAGCAGGTCGACATCGTCGGCCACAGCCTCGGCGGACTGATCGCCCGCTATTACGTGCAGCGGCTGGGTGGCGACGTCCGGGTCAAGACGCTGGTGACGCTGGGCACTCCGCACTCCGGCACCCGGGTGGCACCGCTGATGAACGCCCACCCGATCGTCCGCCAGATGCGCCCGGGCTCGGACGTCCTGGAGGAATTGTCCCGGCCGGCCCCCGGCTGCCGTACGCACTTCGTGAGTTTCTGGAGCGACCTGGACCACCTGATGGAGCCGCTGGAGGCCGCCTGCATCGACCACCCCGACCTGCAGGCGCACAACGTGCGGGTGAGCGGCGTCGGACACCTCGCCCTGCCCGTACACCCCGCTGTCGCCGCCGGTATACGGCAGGCCCTCGACACCGCCCGGACAGAAGGAGAAGCCGCCGCCCGGGCCGGCGGACTGACCGTGGCGTGACGGTCGCTTGCCCCGCACGGACCTCGAACACTCTTCGAACGCAAGGCCAAACCCGCGCCCGCCGTCCCCCAAAACACGGCCGAATGCCCGTTTCCTTCAGGCGCGAAACCTGCCGAAGATTGTCGCGCCCGCGTACTGCCGGGTACAGTCGCCGCACTGCTCTGGCAGCCCCTGTTGTCGAGGCGAGAGAGAAGTTGGTGAACGAACGTCACCCGTCGGGGACCATGACCTCCCCGGCTCCGGCTTCCGATGCCGCCTCGGCGCACTACGCGCCGTACGGCGGGCAGGAAGCCCACTACGGTGACTTCACCACCTACGACCCCTACGCGGCCAACGGTTTTCCCGCTGGCACGGACACCGGCGCCCACTCCACCACGAGCTTCGACACCGACCCGCTGTTCGGCAGCATGCCCGGCGAGAACACGGGCTCGTACGACGGCTCGCAGTGGTCGACGGGCGGTCACCAGACGCTGAACTACGACGCGTACGCGGCCCAGCACCACGCCGCCTACGACACCGGCGCGTATGACACCACCGCCTGGACCAACGACTACCAGCCGCTCTCCGTCATCCCGCCGCAGGCCACCGGCCCGGAGGCCACCGGCCAGTGGGATTCGGGTACTTGGCTGCAGCCCGACCAGCCTGAGCACTCCGGCGCGGCGGACCAGACCCAGCACTGGGAATGGGGCACGCAGGCCTTCGACACCGGGGCGTACGACGCCACGCAGTGGAACTCGGACGGCACCCCGCACCCGGCCGACGAGTACGAGCAGCAGGCCGAGTCCTTCGACCAGCAGGCCACGGCGGCGTTCGAGCACGTCTCGTACGACGAAGCCGCCCAGGGCGAGGACGGGTCGGACCACACGGGCCTCGCCGCCTCTCCCGGCTCCACCGGCGAACCGCCCGCCGTAACGCCACTGCTCGACGGCCAGGAAGAGGCCGTCTCGCCGTCCCCCGCGCCCGGCTCACGCGCGGCCGCTCGCGGCGCCGCCCGCTCCCGTCGCCGTACACCCGCCAAGCGCTCCGCGCTGCTGACGGTCGCCGTGCCGTCGGCGTGTGTGATGGGTGTCGCGGGAATCGCCGCCGCGTCCGTGGGCACACTGACCGACGACGGCGGCGACACGTCGACGACCGCGTCGGACGCGCAGGCCGTCAAGCCGTCCGACGCGAACAACAAACTGGACACCCAGCTCAAGAGCCTGTCGGCCGGTGCCGACGACTTCGCCGACCGCGCCAGCCGTACGCAGGAGCGCATCGACCTCAAGGCCCAGCAGGAGGCCGAGAAGAAGAAGGCGGCGGCCGAGGCCGCCCGCAAGGAGCGGCTGCGTCCGAAGTACGCCCTGCCGGTCGCCCAGCACGGGCTCAGCGCCTACTTCGGCCAGTCCGGCATCAACTGGATGTCCGTCCACACCGGCATCGACTTCCCGGTCTCGTACGGCACGACGGTGATGGCCGCGACCGACGGCACCGTCCGTACGGAGTGGAACAGCTCCTACGGCAACATGATGATCGTGACCGACAAGGACGGCACGGAGACGTGGTACTGCCACCTCTCCAGCTACCAGGTCTCCTCCGGTACGACCGTGAAGGCCGGCGACGCGATCGCGTACTCCGGCAACTCCGGCAACTCGACCGGTCCGCACCTGCACTTCGAGGTGCGGCCGGCCGGTGGCTCCGCCATAGACCCGCTGTCGTGGTTGCGCAGCCACGGGCTGGATCCGACGTAGCCGGAACGTGCCTGCGGGCCCCCGCGGTTCAGCGAGGGCCCCGGGCCTGACGGGTATCGTCCGGCAGTTTTCCGCTTAGGGCCGTCAGAGCTTCTCCACCGGCGCGTACCGCAGCAGCAGCCGCTTCGGCTTGGTGTCGCCGAAGTCGATCGTCGCCTCCGCGTTGCCGCCGGTGCCCTTGACCGCCGTCACCGTGCCGAGACCGAACTGGTCGTGGGTGACCCGGTCGCCGACCGCCAGCGCGACCACCGGCTTCTCCGCGGTGCGTCGCGTGGCGAAGCCGGAGGCGCCCGATGCCGACGAGCGGGAGCGGGACGAGGACAGCGAGGCGGCGACGCCCGACACCGGGCCCGCCGGAGCCGCGGAGGGACCGGTGCGCTTCCAGTCCACGTGCTGGTCCGGGATCTCCGCCAGGAAACGCGAGGGCGGGTTGTACGACGGCTGCCCCCACGCGCTCCGCATGGCGGACCGGGTCAGATACAGGCGCTCACGCGCGCGCGTGATGCCGACGTACGCCAGGCGCCGCTCCTCCTCCAGCTCCTTGGTCTGGCCGAGGGCGCGCATGTGCGGGAAGACGCCGTCCTCCATGCCGGTCAGGAACACGACCGGGAATTCGAGGCCCTTGGCGGTGTGCAGGGTCATCAGGGTGATGACGCCCGCGCCCTCCTCGTCCTCGTCGGGGATCTGGTCGGAGTCGGCGACCAGCGCCACCTGCTCCAGGAAGTCGGAGAGCGCCACCGACTCGCCCTCCCCGCGTGCCTGCTCGAACTCCAGGGCCACGGCCGCGAGTTCCTGGAGGTTCTCGATCCGGGTCTCGTCCTGCGGGTCGGTGGAGGCCTGCAACTCGGCGAGGTAGCCGGTGCGTTCGAGGACGGCCTCAAGGACCGTCGCAGGGCCCGCGCCCGACTCGACGATCGTACGGAGCTCCTCCATGAGCACGTTGAACCGCTTGACCGCGTTCGTCGAGCGCGCGGCCATGCCGTACGCCTCGTCTACGCGCCGCAGTGCCTGCGGGAAGCTGATCTTCTCGCGCTGGGAGAGGGCGTCGATCATCGCTTCGGCGCGGTCGCCGATGCCGCGCTTGGGCACGTTGAGGATGCGGCGCAGCGGGACCGAGTCCTCCGGGTTGGCGAGCACGCGCAGGTAGGCCAGGACATCCCGGACCTCCTTGCGCTCGTAGAAGCGGACGCCGCCGACGACCTTGTAAGGCAGGCCGACGCGGATGAAGATCTCTTCGAAGACACGGGACTGGGCGTTCGTACGGTAGAAGACCGCGACGTCACCGGCCTTCGCCTCGCCGGCGTCCGTGAGGCGGTCTATCTCCTCGGCGACGAACTGCGCCTCGTCGTGCTCGGTGTCGGCGACATAGCCGGTGATGCGCGCGCCCGCGCCCGCGTTGGTCCACAGGTTCTTGGGGCGGCGGGACTCGTTGCGCTCGATGACGGCGTTGGCGGCGGTGAGGATCGTCTGAGTGGAGCGGTAGTTCTGCTCCAGCAGGATCGTCGTCGCGTCCGGGTAGTCCTCCTCGAACTGGAGGATGTTGCGGATGGTCGCGCCGCGGAAGGCGTAGATCGACTGGTCGGCGTCGCCCACGACACACAGCTCGGCGGGGAGCAGGTCGTGCTCGCTGGGCGGTACGTCGACGTCCTCGGCGGCACGGTCGCCGGTGCCGACGAGTTCGCGCACCAGGGCGTACTGCGCGTGGTTGGTGTCCTGGTACTCGTCGACCAGGACGTGCCGGAAGCGGCGGCGGTAGTGCTCGGCGACGTCCGGGAAGGCGCGCAGCAGGTTGACCGTCGTCATGATCAGGTCGTCGAAGTCGAGGGCGTTGGCCTCGCGCAGGCGCGACTGGTACATCACGTACGCCTGGGCGAGGGTCTTCTCGAAGCCTCCCCCGGACTCCGTCTGGGAGGTCCCCGCAGTGGCCTGGGCGGCGAAGTCCTCCTCGTCGATCAGCTCGTTCTTCAGGTTGCTGACCTTGGCGCTGAAGGACTTGGGCGGGTAGCGCTTGGGGTCGAGGTCCAGGTCGCGGCAGACCAGGGCCATCAGGCGCTTGGAGTCGGCGGCGTCGTAGATCGAGAAGGACGAGGTGAAGCCGAGTTTCCTCGACTCGCGGCGCAGGATGCGCACGCACGCGCTGTGGAAGGTCATCACCCACATCGCGTTCGCGCGTGGGCCGACGAGCTGCTCGACGCGCTCCTTCATCTCGCCGGCGGCCTTGTTGGTGAAGGTGATCGCGAGGATCTGGCCCGGGTGCACCTTGCGCTCGCCGAGCAGGTAGGCGATGCGGTGCGTGAGCACACGCGTCTTGCCGGAGCCGGCGCCGGCCACGATGAGCAGCGGGGAGCCGGAGTGCACGACGGCCGCTCTCTGGTTCTCGTTCAGCCCCTCCAGCAGCAGCGCCGGGTCCACCGCCGGGCGGGGAGCGCCGTCCCGGTAGTAGGCGTCCCGGTCCGGCGGCGCGTCGAACTTCCCGCCGAACAGATCGTCCGGAACCTGCTCCGGCACATGATCGTCCTCGGGTGGTGGCGGGGGTTCCTCCGCGTGGCCCCGCGGGGCCTGGAGGTCCGCCAGGAAGCTGTCGTCAAAGAGGCTGCTCATCGCTCTCCGAGTCTAGGGCTCCCCACTGACAGCCCGCCGCCGCCCTGGGAACATCTCCGAATTCCGGAACGCCGACGGTCTCGGAATATGCGAGCCGCTGCCACCTCTCAGGGGCCGAGCTCTCAGGGGCCGAGCTCTCAGGGGCCGAGGATCTTCCGGACCTGGCCGCCCGGCGCCTTCTCCTGTCCCGGATCCGTTCCGTCCCGGTCACCTCCGCGTTCGTGCGCTTGCCGTGCGAGACCTCGGTGACGACGCCTGCGAAGAGCTGGCTGACGTACAGGTCGCCCCGGTGGTTGACCGCGAAGCCGGTGATGGAGCCGAAGCCGGACTTCCAGCCGAGGATCTTGCCGGTCCGGGGGTCGACCGGCCACACGCGCGCGGTGGGCTTCTCGGTCCCGCCGTGGAGCGCACCGACGTGCAGCCTGCCGTCGGGGCCGGGCGCCATGGAGGCCGGGACGGACCGGTTCTCGTCATGATCGGGGAAGACGGTGAAGGAATACGCCTTGACGGACGGCGAGGCCTCGATCAGGTCGTCGCCGTCGGCGTGGTGCGGCGCGTTTCCTCATGGCCGCGCCCCCTCGCAGCCGCCACGGCTCCCGACCGCGGCCGGCTGGAAGCCACCGGGATTCATGCGCAGTGCGCCGGGGTTTGCCCCGGTGGTGAAGCGAATCTGATCGTGGCGACGCGAAGCGTCGCGGTCTTCTGTCCGGCGGAGCCGGACACCGCGTGTCCATCCCGCACGGCGCGGAGTGCGGTGAAAGCCCGGTTCCGGCGGAGGCAGACTCCGGATCGGAAGGCCAGAATCCTCTCCCCTCAGGGAGGGGTTGCGCGTCAATACCCCGAAGGATGCGGACGACGCCGTCACTCCGGACAAAATACGAGCACTCTCCGCAGACCCGTCCGCATTGACCACGACGAGCGAGGCCCTGGGCTAAGGTCACGAAAATGTATCGGGCATTTCACCCATCAACCTTCACAAGGGCCACACGAGTTGGCTAGCGTTCGTCCAAGCCGCACGACCCCCACCGGCGAACGTCGCCGGGCCGCGCAGCCTCCGCCGAGTCCGGCACGCCCCCAGGGCGGACCGGAGCCGGGGACCCACCGAACTTGGGGTGAATCGACCGGAATTCCCTTCGGGAAACGGTCGTAGGGCAACCCTTCCGAACCACCCGCCCGAACCCGACAGCTAACTCGGTAGGCGGAAGATGGAAGGAGTCGCCTCCCTTGGCGTCGCACCGCAAGTCGCGTCCTTCGGGTTCGCGCGTCGCAGGCATACGGACCCCCGCCCTCGCCACGGCGGCCCTCACCTCCGTGGCCCTGCTGTCCCAGACGGCCAACGCAGCTCCCCCGGCCGACGAGAAGCCGAGTCTCGAAGAGGTCGAGAAGAAGGTCGACGACCTCTACCGCCAGGCCGAGTCGGCGACCGAGAAGTACAACTCGGCGAAAGAGAAGACCACCAAGCAGCGCAAGCGCGTCGACACCCTCCTCGACGACGTCGCCCAGCGCACGCAGAAGCTCAACGAGGCGCGCGAGGAACTGGGTTCCTACGCCGCGGCCCAGTACCGCACCGGCGCCTCCGCCCCCGACACCGCGACCTTCCTGCTCGCGGACACCCCGCAGGACTACTTCGACCAGACCCGGCTGATGAGCCGGATGACGGCCCGTCAGAAGGATGCGGTCGACGACTTCGTCACGCAGCAGTCCGCGACGATGGAGAAGCGCCGGGAAGCCACCGCGAGCCTGGAGACGCTCACCGAGTCGCAGGACGACCTGAAGACGGCCAAGACGACCGTCCAGCAGAAGCTGGCCGACGCACGCGAGCTGCTGTCGCAGCTGACCGCCGAGGAGGAGGCGCGGCTCGCGGAGATCGAGAGGCAGAAGCAGGAGGAGGCCGAGCGCAAGGCCGCGGAACTCGCCAGGCAGCAGGCCGCGGCGGAGGCGGCGGCCCAGGAGGCGGCGCAGCAGCAGGAGAGCGGCACCGGCACGTCGGAGACCTCCGACACCTCCGTGACCGACTCCTCGTACGCCGCGAAGGCCGAGAAGGTCCTCGCCTTCGCCCGCTCCGCGATCGGCAAGCCGTACGTCTGGGGCGCCACCGGCCCCGACTCCTACGACTGCTCCGGCCTCACCCAGGCCGCCTGGAACGCCGCCGGCATCTCCCTCCCGCGCACCACCTGGGACCAGGTGAACGCCGGCACGACCGTCTCCCTCTCCGCCGCCCAACCCGGCGACCTGGTCTTCTTCTACGACGACATCAGCCACGTCGGCATCTACATCGGCAACGGCATGATGATCCACGCACCGAAGCCGGGGGCCTATGTGCGTGAGGAGTCGATCTACTACGACGGTGAGTCGTCGATCCACAGCGTGGTACGGCCGGCCTGAGCGGGCGGAGACGCGGCTCAGGGGCGCGGCGCGGGGTGTGCACCGTAGGGGTGCATCGCCGTAGCGTGCGCCCCTGTCCTGCGCTCGCGCGGTTTTCCGCACGCACGCGCGCGTGCCCCACTCCCGAGGCGCGTGCGGCTCCCTAGCATCGGGGCCATGCCCCGTTCCTCTCCCCTCCGCGCCTGGTGGGCACAGCGCTCGCCGGCGGCCGGTGCCGCCGTGATCGCGACCGGCATCGTGTCGGTCGGTCTGCATCTGGCGGGGTACGAGGTCCTGTCCCGCATCGCCCTGGCGGTGGCCTGCGCGGCCTGGCTGGGGCTGGCCGCGGACTTCGTCGTACGGCTGCTGCGGCAGCGGGAGAAGGAGGTCGCGGAGACGGCGACACCGGGCGCGCTCACCGCCGTGGCGGCCACGACGGTCCTCGGTACGCGCTTCTCGGCCCTGGACTGGCAGCCGCTCGCCGAGGCGCTGCTCGCGCTGGCCGCCGTGCTGTGGCCGGGGCTGATCATCACGGTCGTACGGCACTGGCGGCGGCGTATGCCGGGCGCGGTGTTCCTCGGCTGTGTGGCCACGCAGGGACTCGCGATGCTCGGCGCCACGCTGGCCGCGGCCGAGCAGGCGGCCTGGCTCGCGCGCACGGCGATGGTGCTGTTCTGGCTGGGGCTTGTGCTGTACTGCGTCGCGCTGGCCTGCTTCGATCTGCGGCAGGTGGCCGGCGGCGCCGGCGACCACTGGGTCGCGGGCGGCGCGCTCGCCCTCTCGGCGCTCGCCGGGTCGGAAATCGTCGCCGCCGACAGCCCGGCCCTGTACCTCTGGAACGACGACAACGACGGCGTCCTGCGCTTCATGACCGCTGCGGTGTTCGTGCTCGGCCTGGCCTGGTACGCCGTCCTGCTCGTCGCCGAGTTCGCCCGCCCCCGGCTGCGCTACGACGCGCGGCGCTGGGCGACCGTCTACCCGATGGGGATGACGGCGGCGGCGGCACTCTCCGTGTCCTCCGCACTCGATGTGCCATGGCTGGAGAGGCTGGGTGAAGTGCTGCTGTGGATCGCGGTGGCCGCCTGGCTCGCGGTCACCGCCGGCATGATCGCGACCGCGCGAGCCGCCGTCACATCCGCCGCCGCACCTCAGGACGTCAGGTCCACAGCACCGCGATGAGACGTTCGCCGTGGTCAGCAGTCCGACCACGCCGGACAAGGGCTTCTTCACCGGTCTCGCATGCCACCAGCTCGCCCGGCGTACGGACGGTGCATATATGCGCTCCATAGCAGCCCGTCACCCCCCGGGGTCCCGGAATCCTCAGTTCGGTCACCACACTGCGTGAAGGCGGCGGCCCCGAAACGGGATCACGGTCACATACGGTCACCGCGCGGTCCGCTCGCGACAGTTCCGCGCAATGCGTTACCAGCCCGACACACCCGGGTTTAGCGTCCTCCCCCAGGTGACCGGCTCCCCACCGCCGCCCGGGCCAGGGGCGGCAGTCGATCACCCCGCCGAGAAGGTCCGGCGGCGGTCCGCTCCCCTGTGCGGCCGCCGCCGGACTCAGAGCCGCCGACGCCCCCACGCACCGGCGGCCCTACGAAAGGACGTGCAGGTCCACGTGGCAGCGCACCGCAAGCCCCGACAGCGTTCGACCGGCGGCACCTCGGTCCGTACGGCCGCCACGATCGCCCTCGCCGGCGCCGCGACCGCGACCGGTCTGGACGGGACCGGGCATGCGGAGCCGGAGCTGACGCCCGCGCAGGTCAAGGCGAAGGTGGACAAGCTGTATCAGGAGGCGGAGGTCGCCACCGAGAAGTACAACGGCGCGAAGGAAAGGGCTCAGGCGGCCGAGCAGCGCCTGCGGGATCTGCGGGACGAGGCGGCACGCAAGACGGACGACCTCAACTCCGAGCGAGAAGCGCTGGGTTCGATGGCGGCGGCACAGTACCGCGACGGCGGCCTCGACCCCGCGCTGCGGCTAGCCCTCTCCGCCAACCCGGACGGCTACCTCCAGGGCGCCGAGTTCGCCGAACGCGCGGGCAGCCGTCAGGCCACGTCCGTCGCCCGCGTACGCAAGGAGCTGCGCGAGATCGAGCAGCTGCGCGGCGCCGCGCACATCGAGCTGACCTCGCTGTCGTCCCGGCAGGCCGAGCTGAAGCGCCACAAGAAGACGGTCACCGGCAAGCTGGACGCGGCCCGGCGGCTGCTGTCCCGGCTGACGGCCGAGGAGCGTGCCCGGCTAGGCGAGGACGGCCGCGCCGCAGGCACGGGTGCGCGAGACGCCCTGACGGAGTCGGTGACGGGACCGGTGAAGGCGCCCAATTCCCGTGCGGCAGCAGCCGTTTCGTACGCCTACCAGAAGCTCGGCAGCCCCTATGTGTGGGGCGCGACCGGCCCCGACGCCTTCGACTGCTCCGGCCTCATACAGGCCGCGTACCGCTCCGCGGGCATCTCCCTGCCCCGCACGACCTACGCCCAGATCGACGCCGGCCGCCGCGTCACCCGCGCCGAACTCCTCCCGGGCGACCTGGTGTTCTTCTACTCCGGCATCAGTCATGTCGGCCTCTACGTCGGCAACGGCCGGATGATCCACGCCCCGAACCCCTCGGCGCCGGTACGGCTGGCGCCCGTCGACGAGATGCCGTTCGCGGGGGCGACGCGGGTGGCGTGAAGGTCTTCGTCGGGCACAGGATTGGGCGTGGCATGCCCACATCGGCACGGTAGCGTCTGCGAAACGTTTTCGTACGACGTCCCGTGCCCCCGAGAAGGTGCCGATGCCGCGCTCCTCACTGCCGCCGCCTCCCCCACCGCCGCACAGCAGGATGTGGCCGGACCGGGCGGCCCTGCTGGCGGACCGGGGGCGCGTGTTGCAGGAGCTGCACCGGTGCAGTATCGGGCTCCAGCGAGTGCTGCTGCTGTGGCTGCTGGCGCTCTCCGCGATCATCGGGTGGGCGCTGCTGGTGGTCCCGTTGCAGCAGTTCGAGGAGCGTGATCCGCTTCGCTTCCTCCTCGGGCCCGTCTTCACCCTGCTCGGCCTCGCGGCCCTGTCCCCGTCCGTCATCACCCTGGGCCACGCCATCCGCCGCGACCATCTCATACGGCAACTCCTCGATGCCTGGCTTGAGTTGGACAGCGACCCGGCGACCGACGCCGGTCTCCGCTCCCCAGGCCTCAGCCTCTTCTGGTTTCTCTCCTCCGTCGTGCTCTGCGTGACCGGCCTGTGGGTATCGTTCGCCTCGGTGATCGGCGCGGATCCGGACCGGGCACGCCACAGCGATGTCGCCCTCGACATGGGCATCGGCACGATCCTTTGGCTGACCGGTCTCATAGGCGTCGTCAAGGCGGTACGGCACTACCGCTGGGCGGTGCGGGCACTGGGCCCGGCGCCACGGCCTGGTGCCCGCTGAGCGCCACGGGCCGCCGAGCCGCCGCGGTCGTACCGTCCCGTCCGTCCTCAGACCGTCCGTCCTCAGACCGTCCGTCCTCAGACCAGTCGCCGTGCCGTCGCCCACCGGGTCAGCTCGTGCCGGTTGGACAGCTGGAGCTTCCTCAGCACCGCCGAGACATGGGACTCGACCGTCTTCACGGAGATGAACAGCTGCTTGGCGATCTCCTTGTAGGCATACCCACGGGCGATCAGCCGAAGGACCTCCCGCTCCCGTTGCGTGAGGCGATCCAGGTCCTCGTCCACGGGAGGGGCGTCCGTCGAGGCGAAGGCGTCCAGCACGAACCCGGCGAGCCTCGGCGAGAAGACCGCGTCGCCCTCCTGCACACGGAAGATGGAGGCGACCAGGTCCGTGCCGGTGATCGTCTTCGTCACGTAGCCCCGCGCGCCGCCCCGGATCACGCCGATCACGTCCTCCGCCGCATCCGAGACGGACAGGGCGAGGAAGCGGACGGGCTGCTCGGTGTCCCCCATCAACGGGGCGCAGCGGCGCAGCACTTCGACCCCGCCGCCCCCGGGAAGATGCACATCGAGGAGGACGACCTCGGGGCGGGTCGCGGTGATGACCGTGACCGCCTGGTCGACGTCCGCGGCCTCGCCGACGACTTCGACGCCGGTCTGCTCGGTCTGTCCGATCTCGGCCTGTACGCCCGTACGGAACATGCGGTGGTCGTCGACGAGAACCACGCGGACCCGGCGCTCGCCGCCGCCTGCCTGGGTGGACTCGGCCGACTCCGCCGCTCCCGCCGTACCGTTCGTCTCGGTCGGGTCGCTCATGTCGTCTTCTCCGCCCTCTCCATCTCCAGCTCGACCTCCGTGCCGCCGTCCGGCACCGCACGCAGCCGCACCGAACCGCCGTTGCGCTCCATGCGGCCGATGATCGATTCTCTGACACCCATACGGTCGGCGGGTATCGAGTCGAGATCGAAGCCCGGTCCGCGGTCCCGGACGGACACGAAGACCGTCTTCCCCTCCACCTCGGCATAGACCTGGACGGCGCCGCCCTCGCCACCGTACTTGGCGGCGTTCACCATCGCCTCGCGTGCGGCCTGCATTTGCGCGCCGGTTCTCTCGTCGAGCGGGCAGTCACCGACCACGACGACCTCTATGGGGACGCCGTGCTTGTCCTCGATCTCGGCCGCGTTTCGCCGTACGGCGTCGGCGAGGGTGGTGGGTTCGTCGGCCTCGTCCTTGCCGGTGCCCTCGGGTTTGTAGAGCCAGGTGCGCAGGTCGCGCTCCTGGGCGCGGGCGAGACGGCGTACCTCGCTCGCGCTCTCCGCGTTGCGCTGGATCAAGGTCAGGGTGTGCAGCACCGAGTCGTGCACGTGCGCGGCGACTTCGGCGCGCTCCTGGGCGCGGATCCGCATCAGGCGCTCCTCGGACAGGTCCTGGGTCATACGCACGAGATAGGGGCCCGCGAGGAGCGTTATCCCGACGAGGACCGCGAGCGCCGCCTGCAGGACCGAGCCGAGGTGGGCGGCGGAACCTTGCAGGACGAAAATGCCGGAGACGCCCGTGGTGACCAGCAGCACGCCGGCGACGGCCCGCAGCAGGGTCACCGTGCGCTTGCGGCGGCCGACCTCGACCCAGCGGGCCCGGCGCGCGTTGTCCGCCTGACGCCAGACGAGGGCGACGCCGCCACCGACGAGCACGGCCGGCAGCAGATACGCCTGAGCGCCATTGCCCAGATTCACACTGCCGACGAAGACCATCGCCACGACGACCATGAGCAGCAGGGCGACGATCTGCCCCTTGTCCGGCTTGCGGGCGACCAGTCTGCGGCGGCCGTCCGGGGAGGTCTCGGTGCCGACGAGGGAGGGGGGCCGCTGTGCCTCGACCCCGCCGACGCCGAGCGGCACGAAGAACCAGAACGCGGCATACAGCAGAGCACCCAGCCCGTCCGCCATGAACAGGCCGACGAAGACGAGCCGCACCCAGATCACCGGCAGCCCGAGATGCCCGGCGAGCCCCCGCGCCACGCCACCCAACCAGCGTCCGTCACTGCTGCGGTAGAGCTTGCGCGGCGGCCGCGGTTCGACGAGTGGCGCTGCTGCGGCTTCCGGCATGCCATCGATGTTCACACGCCCGGACGGCCGAGGCATCAGGGTCGACCCCCGAGACTCCCCTGATCTTCGAACCCCACCCCCGTCGAACACTTCCCCGTCCCCGGCTCAGGGCCGATATCAGGGTCCGGCCAGGGTTGTTCCGACTCCCGCCACGGCACTGCGGCCGTCACCATGGACACATGACAGATCACCAGCACGCCGCGACGGGTCCGGGACCCGGCTCCGGCCCACGCCCCACCCCGGGCACCGGGCCCCAGGACGCCGCCCCCACCACGGACCCGCCCGGCACCGAGGGAAAGGAGCCTCGCGCGCACGAGAAAGGGGGCACGGCGACGTCCAGCCCGACCACGACATCCGATGCGAACGGCTCGACCGGCCGGGCCGGAGCCGAAGGAACGGACACCGCAGCCGGGGCCGACCGGCCGACCGACGCCCCCCGGGCCAGCGGGCCGGCCTCCGCAACCGGATCCTCCAGGCCGGGCGCCACAGAGCACACCGACGACTCAGCCACCGCGACAGAAGCCGCTGGGTCAGCCACCACGGCCGCAAGCGACAGGTCAGCTCCGGGAGCGAGCGGGCCGACCGCCGCAGCCGGACCGAGCGATGAGGCAGCGACGACTACGGCCAACGCGCCCGGCCAGCAGGCCGATACCCCCCGTCCACCCGCCGGCACCCCCGACCAGCCGGTCAACGCACCCCGCCCACCGACCGACGCACCCGGCCAAACAGCCGACGTATCCGCGCAGTCGGCCGATCTACCCGGCCCGGCCCACCGGTTCCGGCGGGATCGGGCGCACAAGGTGTTGGCCGGAGTGTGTGCTGGGCTCGGGCGGCAGTTTGACATGGATCCGGTGATCTTTCGGATCACGCTGGCGGTGCTGTCCGCGACCGGTGGTCTCGGGCTCCTCTTCTACGGTTTCGCGTGGCTCTTCGTCCCGTATGAGGACGAGGAGCAGAACGAGGTGCGCAAGCTGCTGACCGGACGGGTCGACGGTCAGGCTCTGACGGGCGTGCTGTTCGCACTGGTGGGGTGCGGGGTGTTCCTGACCCTGCTGAACAACGGCGGAGTGCTGACCTTCGCCGTGACGGTCTCCCTGCTCCTCGCGGGCGCCGCCTACTGGTCCCGGAAACGCGGCACCCCCGACCCCGACCTGCTGGCCGCCCCGCCGGTCGCGGCCGCCCCGCCGGAGGCCCAGGCACCGCCGATCCCCACCGCCTACGCCTCCTGGTGGCGCGACCCCATCGTCAAGGACGGCACCCACGAGGGCGGGACAGGCTATCTCTGGGGCCCGCGGGACTCCCGCGCCCGCGACATCGCGGCAGCCGTCAACATCGGCCTCGGCCCTTGGGGCAACAGCCCCGCCGACATACGCCGCCGCACGCCCGTCCAGGCACCGCGTCCGCGCGGACCCCGCTGGATCGGCGGCTGGGTCTTCCTCCTCGCCCTCCTCGCAGGGGGCCTGGGCACCGGTCTGACCTGGGAAGAACACCCGCTCGGCACCAGCCTCCAGACCGGACTCGCCTGCGCACTCATAGTCCTCGGCCTGGGCATAGCCGTCAGCGCGTTCCTGGGCCGCACGGGAGCCGGCTCGATCTTCCTCGCGGTCATCACGGCGGGCCTGCTCGCCGCGTCGGCCGCCATACCGAAGGACATCAGCACGCAGTGGATGCATGAGACATGGCGCCCCACCGCAGTGGCGGACATACAGCAGCAGTACGAGCTGGGCACAGGCGTCGGCACGCTCGACCTGACCGAAGTGCCGCTCACCAAGGGCCGAACGGTCGACACGGGCGCCGACGTCGGCCTGGGCCGGCTGAAGGTGATCGTGCCGAAGGACGTGACCGTGAAGGTGACCATCGACGTGGGCGTGGGCGACATCCAGTTGCCGGGCGACGAGCAGGGGGACGTGGACGTGCAACCGGGCCAGCACAGGGAACTGATCCTCGTACCGCTTTCGGGCGCCAGGAGCACCGGCACACTCGACCTCGATCTCCGGGTCGGCGTGGGCCAGGCGGAGGTGAGCCGTGCTGCGTCATGAGTTCCAGCCGGGCCGGCTGGTCGCCGGCGCGTTCCTGACCCTCGCGGGCATCACCTACGCCGGCGACGCGGGCGGCGCCTGGGAGACTCCGTGGTTCGCGGTGATACCGCTCGTCGTGATCGGCCTCTGCCTGGCAGCCACGGTGGGTGTTCTGACCCGAGTCATACGCCGCCGCAGACGCCGAACCGGCACGCCCGGCTCACCTGCCGCGCCCGCCGCACCCGGTCCGACGGAGAGCCGGCTGGAGGCACCCAGCTGACGCGTTACTGATATGCCCCCGCCCGCTGCCGTCGTCGGCCCCGGAGCACGGCGTCCAAAGACAGGAAGGGCGTGCCCGCGAGGACGAGGGGCAGCCAGGCCATCAGGTAGGCGAGATCGTTGCCGTAGTAGTACGGCTCGGTGGCCCAGCTCACGGTCAGCCACAGGCTGAGGGAGATGAGCGCGCCGCCCAGCGCGGCGATGCGGGCGAGCAGGCCGATCAGTGTCCCGATACCGACGGCCAGCTCGCCGAAGGCGATGGCGTAACCGAAGCCGACGGGGTTCTTCAGCGCCTGGTCGACCAGCCACGGGATCGCCGAGGAGTCACGGACCGTGCGCATCAGATCGCCGATGGACCCGGATCCCGAGTCCTTCATGAAGGCGCTGTCGGTGAGTTTGTCCAGGCCCGCATAGATGAAGGTGACGCCGAGGAAGACACGGAGCGGGAGCAGGGCGTAGCGGGTGGCGAGTTCCCGCCAGTCGCGGCCGCCGTCGAGATAGGGGGAGTGCGTGTCCGTGCGAATGCGGTGAGTCATCGTTCGTAGCCGCCTCTCGCCCGCTGTGACGTGACCCCTCAAAAGACGATACGCACGAAGAGGCAGCGCCGCTCAACCTCGTCGAGGCCAGTTTTTTCGGCTTGGTCCAGATTCCGTGTCAGTCCGTCACATCGATCGCGTACCGGTTCGTCTCGACTCCCGCAGCCGTCACGACCTGCACGTCCGCCCGCCCCGGCTCCACATCCGCCGGCACCGGCACCGTCAGCACCGCGTCGGTGGGGTTGCTGAACCCGCCGGTCACCGGCACCAGCGGCACATGGACATGGACCGCGCCGATGCGGACGACCATCCGCGACAACCGGTCGGCACGCTGCGCCCCCGGCGGCACGAATCCGGCGCCCCGGATCTCGATGTCGTCGCCGGTGCGGATGGGCGCGTCCAGATCGCCGGCCTCCCGGGACCGCACGACCGACAGAATCACCGGCCGTCCCCCTTCCGCATACTTCCCGGCCACGTACGTCGCCGCCGAGACCAGCACCACCACCGCCAGCCCCCATGGCAGATCGGGCAGCTGATCCGGCCGCCGCGCCAGCCGTACCGCCGCGAACAGCAACGCGACCCCGCTGATCACGACGTACTGAAGGTCGGCGAACGATCCACGCCCCGAGTCGTCCGTCAGCAGATCGGCAGCCCGCGGCCGGTCCGCCCGCACCTTCTGCAGCCGCTGCCCCAGCACCCGCATCCCGACAACCCGCCGTACCAGCACCGCGATCCCGCACACCACGGCGAGCACGGTCACGACCCCCGCACCCCGGGCGAGTTCGAGCCCGGCGATCAGCGCGTCACGCTCCCCGTGCCCGGAGGCCGCCGCCAGACGGCCGGCCAGCACCAGTACGGCGTACGCCACGAACAGCACCCAGGCCCCGGCCACCGCACGCGACGTGGACAGCCGGTTGTCCTCACCGATGACCGGCGCGAGCGCACCGCCGCGCGCCCGGTGGAACCAGGAGGCCGCCGTCAGCGCACCGGCCACGACCAGCGCGGCGAGCAACCCGGCGGTCCGTGCGTTCGTCCAGCCCGCACCGATCGCGGTGAGCGCCTGGACGAGCAACACCAGCACGGCCAGCGCCCACACCGCACGGGCCGTACGCCACCACAGCCGGGTGAGCCAGGCCTCGCCCTCGGCGCGGCCGCGTTCGGCGACGAGTTCGGCGGACTGGGCCAGCTCCTCGGAGACCCACTGGCGGGAGGCTGAGGCGGAGTGGGCGACGGCGGCGGGCAGCCCGTGTCCGGCTGCGAACTCGTCCCGTTTCAGCAGGAATGCGGCGACCGCCCGCCGATGCCCCGCGCGGGCCCCGTGCGGACAGTCCCCGCAGGTGCAGCCACCCCGGTGCGCTCCCTCCGGCCCAGCCGAGTCGGCGCCCCCACCCTGCCTCGCCTCCTGCACCGCCACGCATCCTCCTCAGATCCGTACGAACTCACGACCCACGACCCGACCCACGACCCACGACCCGCGACCCGCGACCCGCGAACCACGACCCGCGAACCACGACCCATGGCCCACGTCTCACGTGCCGCGCCGGGCCCCACCCGTGCACGCCACAACCGCACACGCATTCGGCGAACGAGGCCCTGTCCTGGCCCGCAACTCCCCTGCGACGACAGCGAATTGTGCCCTACCTCACCCACCCCGTATCCGGCAGGTCAGGTCACCACGGGTGACCGGGCGGCCCGCCGTGTTGACCCTGCTGCGAGAATTTCCCTATGGCCGAGATCATCCAGCGCGACGGGACCTGGGCCTTCGACGGCACCACGGTCAGAATCACGCCGGGCCTGCACCGCTCCGTGTCGCTGTTCCGGCAGACGTACGGAGAGATCGTCGTGCCGCTGGAGGCTGTCGCCGGCATCGTCTTCGAGCCCGAACGCAAGCGCGGCCGGCTCCGGATGCGGCTGCGAGAGGGCGCCGATCCCCTCCTCCAGGCGACGGGCGGCCGGCTGCCCGACGCGGCGGACCCGTACCGGCTGGTCGTGGACATCGACCGCTCCGGAGTCGCCGAGTACGTGGCCGATGAGATCCGCCGCGCGCTGCTCCTGGACCAGGTCCCAGGGGGCCCGACCAAGACCTATCTGCTGCCCGGCCCGCCGGTCCCGGTCTCGGTCCGTTCCTCCGACGGCACGGTCTCCTTCGACGGCACGCAGGTGCGGATCGACTGGTCCGACACCTCCGACCGCGTCAAACGGGCGACGGGCCCGCGGATCATCCACATCGGCGACCTCGTGCAGGTCGAGTGGCTGCCGAACTCCGGTTACGAGGACGGATTCCTGCGCTTCGTGACCCGCGAGGCGGCGTTCTCCAAACTGCCGCCGGAGAAGGACCCGTACGCCCTGGACCTGTGGGGCAGCGCCCGCCGCGACCTGCTCACGGCCCTGGTCGCCACCGCGGTCACCGCGAGGCTGCCGCACCCGTCGGCCCGCACGGGGAGCGACTACGCCGACCGCCGCCAGCTCACGGCCGCCGTGCCGCCGCAGGCCGACCACCATGACGTACTCCTGCAACGGCTGCGGGAACTGGGCGAACTGCACCGCGACGGCGTCCTCACGGACGAGGAGTTCGCGATGACCAAGGCGGCGGTGCTACGAGGCTTTTGAGCCGCCTCCCACTACGCCGCCCCCTCCACACTCCCTACGACAGCAGGTCCGGCTCACTGCGACTGACGTCCTGCCACAGCGGCTGGTAGTTGATCCACGCCACCAGATCCCCGCCCAGCTGCTCCCGCGTGGCGACCGCGGCCTTGTGGTCGATGAGGATCGGACGCCCGGCCGCCCTCGCCGTCAGCTGCACCTGGCAGGACCGTTCCATGGACAGGAACCACCAGGCCGCCGCGTCGACCGAGTCCCCCACCGTCAGCAGCCCGTGATTGCGCAGGACCAGTGCCTTGCGCGAGGCGAGCGCGCCGGCGATCCGGCGGCCCTGCTCCGCGTCCACGGCGACCCCGGTGTAGGCGTCGTAGACGGCGTGGTCCTCGTAGAAGGCGCAGCTCTCCTGTGTGATCGGGTCCAGCAGATCACCGAGGGCCGACAGCGCCCGCCCGTACACCGAGTGGCAGTGGGCGACCGCGACGACATCGGGCCGGGCCGCGTGTACCTGGGAGTGCACGGTGAACGCGGCCTGGTTGATGTGATAGCGGCCCTGGATCACCTGCCCGTCGGCGTTGGCAAGCACCAGGTCGCTCACGGTGACGTGCTTGAACGGCATCCCGAACGGATTGACCCAGAAGCAGTTGCTGTATTCCGGATCGCGCGCGGTGATGTGCCCCGAGACGCCGTCTTCGAAGCCGAGCCGCCCGAAGATCCGCAGCGCGCCCGCGAGCCGCTCCTTGCGATGCCGGCGCTCGTCGTCGACCGAATCGTGCATCGGCGGCATGGCGAACTGCAGCCGGTCGGTGGGCAGCGGCGTGGGCGGTGTGGGCCCGTGCATAGGTTCCTCCTGCACTGGGTTCCTTTACGGGGCGGAAGTTACCGTCGGTCAGCGCAGGAGAACAGAGATGTTGTGTAAAGAAGGAGCGTGCAAGCGAAATCGGACAGAAGGTGTCGGGTTTCGACAGCACACTCGGCGTATGACAGGAAGCCGTATGACAACGAACTGGGCAGCCTTCACCACCACCGAACCCGGCCTCGCCAGACGCGTCGAGGAACGCTTCGCCGCCTTCACCCACCACGTCCTCGCCACCCTCCGCGCGGACGGCTCCCCCCGCACCAGCGGCCTGGAGGCCCGCTTCCTGAACGGCGAGCTCTGGCTCGGCATGATGCCGGACTCCCTGAAGGCCCTCGACCTGCGCCGCGACCCGCGTTTCGCGCTCCAGGCGAACCCGGGCGAAGGTCAGTCCATGGGCGGCGGCGATGTGCGCATCAGCGGACGGGCGATCGAGGTCACCGACCCGGAGACCAAGGCCGGATACGGCGAAGAGGTGGAACCGCCGGAGCCGTTCCACCTCTTCCGCACCGAGCTGACGGAGGTCGTACGGACCTACGTCGAGGACGACAAGTACCTCGTCGTCCAGGTCTGGAAGCCCGGCGAGCCGGTGCGCGTCATCAAGCGCACCTGACCCCCTGAGACAAGCGCAACTGCCCCCTGCACAACGCGCCTGACTCCCTGGGACAAGCGCAACTGCCCCCTGCACAACGCGCCTGACCCCCTGGGACAAGCGCAACTGCCCCCTGCACAGCGCACCTGCCCCTGAAGACCCCGGCGGGTCACTCCCACTCGATCGTCCCCGGCGGCTTCGACGTCACATCGAGCACCACCCGGTTGACGTCCGCGACCTCGTTCGTGATCCGCGTCGAGATCTTCGCGAGCACGTCGTACGGCAGTCGCGACCAGTCGGCCGTCATCGCGTCCTCGCTGGACACCGGACGCAGCACGATCGGGTGGCCGTAGGTCCGCCCGTCACCCTGCACACCCACGCTGCGGACGTCCGCGAGCAGGACGACCGGGCACTGCCAGATGTCGCGGTCGAGGCCGGCCGCGGTCAGCTCCTCGCGGGCGATGGCGTCGGCCTCGCGCAGCAGGTCGAGCCGGTCCCTCGTCACCTCGCCGACGATCCGGATACCCAGCCCCGGACCGGGGAACGGCTGACGCTGGACGATCTCGTCCGGCAGGCCCAGCTCCTGGCCGACCATCCGGACCTCGTCCTTGAACAGCTTGCGCAGCGGCTCGATCAGCCGGAACTCAAGGTCCTCCGGCAGCCCGCCCACGTTGTGGTGGGACTTGATGTTGGCGGTGCCGGTGCCGCCACCGGACTCGACCACGTCGGGGTACAGGGTGCCCTGGACGAGGAACTCCACCGCCGGACCCTCGTCCGCGATGATCTCGGCCTGGGCCTGCTCGAAGACCCGGATGAACTCGCGGCCGATGATCTTCCGCTTCTCCTCCGGGTCGCTCACCCCGGCGAGCGCCTTCAGGAACCGCTCCTGAGCGTCCACGACCTTCAGCTGTACGCCGGTCGCGGCCACGAAGTCCTTCTCGACCTGCTCGGTCTCGCCCTTGCGCATCAGGCCGTGGTCGACGTACACGCAGGTCAGCTGGGAGCCGATGGCCTTCTGGACCAGGGCGGCGGCGACGGCGGAGTCCACACCGCCGGACAGCCCGCAGATGGCACGCTTGTCGCCGACCTGCTCACGGATCGCGGCGACCTGCTCCTCGATCACATTGCCGGTGGTCCAGGTCGGGGTCAGCCCGGCGCCCCGGTACAGGAAGTGTTCCAGCACCTGCTGCCCGTGCGTGGAGTGCATGACCTCCGGGTGGTACTGGACGCCGTACAGCTTCTTCTCGTCGTTCTCGAAGGCGGCGACCGGGACGACGTCCGTGGAGGCCGTCACGCTGAAGCCCTCGGGGGCGGCGGAGCAGGCGTCGCCGTGCGACATCCAGACGGGCTGCTCGGCGGGGGTGCCCTCGAAGAGGGTGGAGCCGGACTTGCTGACGTGCAGGTCCGTACGGCCGTACTCGCGCGCTCCGGTGTTGTCGACCGTGCCGCCGAGCGAGGTCGCCATCAGCTGGAAGCCGTAGCACATGCCGAAGACGGGGACCCCGGCCTCGAAGAGGGAGCGGTCGACGGTCGGGGCGCCCTCCTGGTAGACCGACGACGGGCCGCCGGAGAGGATGATCGCCGCCGGGTTCTTGGCAAGCATCTCCGCCACCGGCATGGTGCTCGGCACGATCTCGCTGTAGACCCGGGCCTCGCGGACGCGACGGGCGATGAGCTGGGCGTACTGCGCGCCGAAGTCGACGACCAGGACGGTGTCGGGGGCGGCGGCAGCAGGGGTCGCTGATGACACGGGTTGCCTTCCGGCGGCTTGACAGGGGCTGTGCCACCGATTCTAACGGGGTGGACGTGCGCCCCTCCCGTCTCAGGATGCGAACCAGGTTGGCCGTCACCGACGGCCACGCCATACTGACCCCATGCTCACGCACATGACGACCTTCGTCTTTACCTATGGCACCCGGCCCGCCGGCTGCCATGGTCGTGCCGCTTGAGCTACTGACAAGCGACTTCCCAGGCGCCCCGGGCCGACAAGGCCCGGGGCGCCTGACGTTTCCGGGTCGTGCCGATCCGGGGCATCCCCACTCAACCCCCACTCAAGGAGCCCCGAGATGACCTCCACCGCAGCGGAGAAGACCGGCGCGCACACCCCCGAGGCCGCCGAGACGATCACCGGCGCCCGTGCGCGTATCGACGCGCTCGACGACCGGATCATCGGCCTGATCCAGGAACGGATGGCGGTGTCCGCCGTCGCCCAGGAGGCCCGGATCGCCTCCGGCGGCCGGCGCGTGAACCTCTCCCGCGAGATGGAGGTCCTCGCCCACTACCGGGAGGCGCTGGGAAAGCCGGGCACCACGCTGGCGATGACCCTGTTGGAGCTGTGCCGCGGCAAGATCTGAATCCGCGTTCCCGGCACAGACGTGCGCATTCCTCTCACCCGTACGGCGCGTGACCGGCGCGCGAAAGGGTTCGTTGGTCCCGGTGTCCGTGCCAGCCAGGGGCGGGCCCGAAGAACCACGCGTGGCTCACTGGAGCGATGAGGCGCACGGATCGTGCCGTGCGTCGTGGGACCTCGCTCCAGGCAGGTGAACCGGACGGCAGGGGACAGCAGCCCGGTCACCCAAGTGAACGGCCGGCTCCGGGGACGCCCGGGGCCGGCCGGCGGGAAAACCCCAGGGGCGCCCCGGACGGGGCCAGGGAAACGTACAAGGATGGGTCAAAAGGTTGCGGAGGTCCCGCCCATCCAGCACGATGCGTAGCAAGCCCCAAAGTTCCGCCGTAAACAACTGCATTTCTTCGTGCTGGCTCACTGCCAAAGGTCGAGACCACCCGTGCGCCCCCTTGCGCGCCGGGTCGCCGACCCCGCATACCAGACAAGCGGCGCAACCCCCCGGCGCCGCTCCCCAAGCACCGGCGCTGCCCTGACGTCGGTGCTGACCAAAGAAGGGCCCCGCGGCTCACACCCGCGGGGCCCTTCTGCGTGGTGCAGCAGGGCCCTTCCGCATGGTGCATCCGCCCTCCCAGCCGTCCGGCCCATCCGCCCGTCTCACCTGTGTGACCCAGGCCACATAAGAATTCTGTGAAATGGAGGACAACCTTTCACAGGGCTCGTGGATCAAACCAGCCGTACCAAGGGCCACACGTGTGCCGTACAGCGCGAGGCCCTTCGCCCACCGCACACTGCCACCAGCAGTGCGCCCGGATCACCCGAGGTCTGCATGAAGCTTCGCCGTGCCATGGCGGCCGCGGCCGTGACGGCTGCGATAGCGCCGCTCGCACTGCTGTCCGCGCCCGCCGCGTTCGCGGAGGATTCGGCTTCTCCGTCTCCCTCCGAGTCCGTCAGCGAGACGCCCTCCGGGACGCCGAGCGACACGGCCACGGCGACACCGACCGACACCGCGCTGCCGACGGACACCGCGCCGACCAGCGGCGCCCCGACGTCCTCGGCGCCGAGCGGGAGCGCCACGCCCTCCGCCTCCGAGAGCGAGTCGGGCGAGCCCGAGCCCTCGGAGCCGGCCGAGCCGAGCGAGGACCCGTACGTCCCGTACTGCGAGGACCTCGACGAGGACTTCAGCGACGCCAAGGTGTCCGCCGACATCAAGGGCCTGCCGGGCAAGATCGTCGCGGGTGACGGGTACCACGCCTTCAAGCTGATCGTCACCAACGAGTCCGGCACGGACGTCGAGGACGTCGCCTTCTACGCCGAGATCGAGAACTACGAGCTCGACGAGTCGAAGTACCTGAGCCCGTACGTCGACCTGGAGTTCAAGAACCCCGAGTCCGGCTCCTGGGAGCGGATCGGGAACGCCGAGTGGGCCGGCGACTACTTCTTCGGCGTCGACACGCTGAAGTCGAAGGCCAGCCAGACGGTCGACCTGCGCGTCAGCATCGACGCCAAGGCCCCCGCCGGTGACGCCTACTCCTTCGGCTCCGGTGCCTACCTCGACAGCGTCGACGGCCAGGACTGCATCGCCGAGGGCTGGGCCCAGTACGACTTCGAGGTCCTGAAGGCCGGCTCCACGAACCCGGACCCGGGCACCGCCACGCCGAGCGACAACGGCGACAAGGACTCGGTGAAGAAGCCGCAGGGCAGCCTCGACGACCTGCCGACCGGCAACCTCGCCGACACCGGCGCCAGCTCCGCGCTGCCGGCCATCGGCCTGGTCAGCGGCGTCGCCATCGTCGCCGGCGCGGGCACGGTCTTCGCGATGCGCCGCCGGAAGGCCACGGGCGGCAACGCGTGATCGCGTAAGCAGAAGTATGCAGAGCAAGCAGAGGCAAGCAGAGGCAAGCAGAGCTTGACGCAAGAACAGGACGGACCTGCGCTCGGAGGGGGGCGCAGGTCCTTCTTGTTGCCGACTTCTCATGTGCCGGCGGTCACTTCTTCGGGGGCACCGCCGGTATCCCCAAGAGCGGCAGCTTCAGCGCGCCGAACGCGTCCGCCGGGACCACCGGCGACTTGGGTTCGACCGGCTTCAGCCGCTCGTACGGCAGGCCCTGCGCGGGACGCTGGTCCGCCTCGCCCTTGTTCGGCCAGTACGACATCGCCCGCTCGGCCTGGGCGGTGATGGTGAGGGAGGGGTTCACGCCCAGGTTGGCGGAGACCGCGGCGCCGTCGACGACGGAGATGCCGGGATGGCCGTACAGACGGTGGTACGGGTCGATCACGCCGGTCTCGGGCGAGTCGCCGATCGGGCAGCCGCCGAGGAAGTGGGCGGTCAGCGGGGTGCCCATCAGCTCGCCGACGTTGGAGCCCGCGAAACCGTTGATCGACTCCGCGATCGTCGACGCCGCCTGAGAGGCCGCCCTGATCTGCTTGGGATTGGGGGCGCCATGGCCCTGCCGTGCGGTCAGCAGACCCTTGCCGACGCCGTCCGGTTTCAGATACGTCGTCAGGGAGTTGTCCAGCGACTGCATCACCAGGCCGATGATGGTCCGCTCCGACCAGCGGCGGTTGGAGAGGGAGCGCAGGACGAGGAGCGGGTGCCGGGCGGAGCTCTTCAGCCAGGCCGCGACGCGTGACGCGCCGTCCGTGTACGGGACCTGGAGGATGGACAGGCCGCCCATCGAGTTGGAGCCCTTGCCGTAGCGGACCGGCTCGATATGGGTGTTGGCGTCCGGGTGGATCGACGACGTGATGGCGACTCCGCGGGTGAAGTCGACCTTCCGCTCGCCGGTGACCTTGCGGTAGCGCCGGTTGTCGGTCTGCGCGCCGACCAGCGCCTCGGAGTTGGTGCGGGTCAGTTCGCCCAGCCTGCCGGAGATGTACGGGAGTCGCCCGGTCGCCTTCATGCGGTGCAGCAGGGTCTGGGTGCCGTAGGTACCGGCGGCGAGGACGACCCGGCGGGCCTTGAAGGTGCGGCTTTCGCCCTTCTTCTTGTCGTCGGTCGGCAGCGTGGCCACCGCGTAGCCGCCCTGCGAGTCGTCGGTGACCGACACGACCGTCGTCATGGGGTGCACGGCCGCGCCCGCCTTCTCGGCGAGGTAGAGGTAGTTCTCGTTGAGGGTGTTCTTGGCGCCGTGGCGGCAGCCCGTCATGCACTCCCCGCACTCGGTGCAGGCCTTGCGCATGGGGCCCGCGCCGCCGAAGTACGGGTCGCCGCTCTGCTCGCCCGGCGCCGCCTTCGTGCTCCCGTCGGCGTCCTTGCCGTCCCCGAAGAACACGCCGACCGGTGCGAGGTGGAAGGTGTCGCCGACGCCCATCCGCTCGGCGGCGGCCTTCAGATGCACGTCGGAGGGGGTCATGGTCGGGTTGAGCCGTACGCCGAGCATGCGCTGGGCCTGGTCGTAGTACGGCTGCAGCTCCGCCTGCCAGTCGGTGATGTCACGCCACTGGGGGTCCTCGAAGAACGGCTTCGGCGGTACGTAGAGGGTGTTGGCGTAGTTGAGCGAGCCGCCGCCCACTCCTGCGCCGGCGAGCACCATGACGTTGCCCAGCAGGTGGATGCGCTGGATGCCGTACATGCCGAGTCTGGGGGCCCAGAGGTAGTTCTTCAGGTCCCAGGAGTTCCTGGGCAGGGTCTCGCGGGTGAAGCGGCGGCCGGCTTCCAGGACGCCTACGCGGTAGCCCTTCTCGGTGAGGCGGAGGGCGGTGACGGAACCGCCGAAGCCGGAGCCGACGACGATGACGTCGTAGTCGTATGCGTATGCGTCCTGGGGCACGTGTTCTCCTCATTGAGAACGGGTGGTGGGAACCGGTGGTGGGAACCGGTGAGTTCTAGCGGAAGCGGAACGCCTTCATGAGCCGGAGGCTGCGGCTCATGAACTGCGCGTACCTCTCGTCGTCCATTCCCAGCGAGGGGGCCATCGGCAGCAGCCGCTGCTGGGCCACCGTCTGGGCCTCCGTGTACTTGAGGATGCCCTCGGAGCCGTGTCGGCGGCCCAGGCCGGAGTCCTTCATGCCGCCCATCGGGGACTGGACGCTGCCGTAGGCGGGGGCGTAGCCCTCGTTGACGTTGACGGTGCCGGTGCGCAGACGGGCGGCGACTGCGCGACCGCGGCTGCCGTTCGCCGTCCAGACGGAGGAGTTCAGGCCGTACGGCGTGGAGTTGGCGAGTTCGACGGCCTCGTCCTCGGTCCTGAAGCGGTAGACGGAGACGACCGGCCCGAAGGTCTCCTCCGCGCAGACCGACATGGGTTCCGTGACGCCGTCGAGGATGGTGGGCTCGTAGAAGTACGGGCCGATGTCGGGGCGGGCGACGCCGCCCGCGACGACCTTCGCGCCCTTGGCGACGGCCTGGTCGACATGGCGGGTGACGGTCTCCAGCTGGCGCTCGCCGACCAGCGATCCCATGTCGGCGCCGTAGGCGAGGGACGTGCCGAGCCGCATCGCCTTGGTGCGGGCGGCGAACCGCTCCAGGAAGGTGCCGGCGATCGACTCATGGACGTACAACCGCTCGATCGAGACGCAGAGTTGGCCGGCGGAGGAGAAGCAGGCGCGGACCGCGCCCGCCGCCGCCTTGTCGATGTCGGCGTCGTCGAGGACCAGCATCGCGTTCTTGCCGCCGAGTTCGAGGGAGACGCCGATCAGGCGGGCGGCGGCGCCCTGGGCGACCTCACGGCCGGTGCGGGTGGAGCCGGTGAAGGAGACGTAGTCGGCATGCTTGACGACTTCCGGGCCGACGACGTGTCCTTCACCGAGGACGACCTGGAAGACGTCGGCGGGCAGTCCGGCCTCGATCAGCAGGTCCCGGGCCCACAGCGCGGTCAGGCTCGTCTCCGTGTCCGGCTTCATGACGACCGCGTTGCCCGCGACGAAGGCGGGGAGCGCGTCGCCGACGGAGAGTTCGAGGGGGTAGTTCCAGGGGGCGATCTGGCCGACGACGCCCCGCGGGTGGCGCAGTTCGGTGACGCGGGTGAGCGTGGGCATGGCGCCGGCGTGCCGCTTGGGCCGTAGATACGCGGCGGCCCTGCGGCCGTAGTGGCGGGCCGCGACGGCTACGGCCTGTACCTCCTCGTGGGCGTGCAGCCGCGCCTTGCCGGTCTCCAGCTGGATGAGGTCGAGGACCTCGGCCTGGCGGGCGAGCACCAGGTCGTGGAAGCGGAGCAGGACGGCGGCACGCTGCCGCAGCGGAACCTGCGCCCAGACGGACTGGGCCTTGCGGGCCGCCTCGAAGGCCTGCCGCACGTCCTCGGGTGTGGACTCGGGCAGGTCGGCCAGCTTCTCGCCGGTGAACGGCGTGTGGTTGGCGGTCCGGCCGGATCCGGCCACGCCCTTGGTGAGCTGCGCGATCAGCTCGGGGGTGACCACGTCGGCGGCGGTACGGGCGCCCGCGGGGGCGGGGGCGAGCGGGTTGGTGCCGGTCTTCTCCGGGGCCTGCGAGTCCGTCATGAGCCGCAGGGTATGCCGCGGCGGAGGCTTTGTGTACCCGGCGGTAATAGGGATTCACCGACTACTCACACGGCGCCAGCGATCACTGGCAACAAACCCGCTGATCAGGGTGTTGAGCGGAGACGATCAGCCGCGGTTCAGCTCAGCCCGATCTCAGGACGGTCACGGGCGCCCTTGAACGCCGCCGTGCCCTGCTTCTCGTACGCCGTGCCCTGCTTCTCGTCCGCCGTCCCCTGCTTCTCGTACGCCGTCCCCTTCGGCATGTCCACGCGCAGTTCGTACATGCGGCGTTGTTGCTGTGCCGCTATGCGGCACGGGGTTCGGTCGGGAATCCGTGGCTTCCTGCCGGGGTTCGGGTCCGTCCTTGAGGCCGCAGGTGGAGCAGGTCTGGGAGGTCGGCTCGAAGCGGCCGACCTTGACCAGGGTGCGGCCGTACCGTTCCGCTTTGTACTCCAGCATGCCGACGAACGACGACCATCCGGCGTCGTGCACGGACTTGGCCAGGCGCGTGCGGGCCGGTCCCGCAACCGACAGGTCCTCCACCGCGATCCCTTGGCTCTCGGAGATCAGCCTCGTGGAAAGCTGGTGGTGGAACTCGCGGCCCGCGTCAGCAGCTTTGGCGTGGGCACGGGCGACCTTCAGGCGGGCCTTGCCGCAGTTCTTCGATCCCTTCCGCTTGCGGGACAGTTCCTGTGACCGGCCGTCGGGAACGACTGCCCGGTCCGGCGGGCGTCCTCGCGGGCACGGACCGCGTCATTGAACACCACCCGGGCGCACCCGAACGCCCTGGCCCGCGCGGTGCGCTGACCGGCATTCGGGTAAAGCGCGCACTGCCCAGCCCAGCCCGGCTCCGCCGGAGCAACTCCGCGACACTCCGCGCCGCCACCACGAGATCCGCTTCACCTCCGGCCTGAAGGGCCGTTTTCGTCTGCTTCTTCCGTTCTACACCCCCGTGAACGTGTCGAGGGCTACGTCGAAATACGCGCGCCCCTGCCGCGCCTTCCCCACCGGCGCCGACATCTGAAGCTCGTACAACCGGCCGTCCTCCTGCCACCACACCTCGTACGCGCGCTTCGCCATGCCTTCTTCCGCATCCCAGGTGAACTCCCGGCGGGCGGCGGGATGTCCGTGGTGGGTGGTGGCGGTGATCCGGCCGTCGCGGTACCCCGCGTGGGTGTCCGGTCCCTTCGCGTGCGCTCGCCGCATCGCGTCCAGGGGACCGCCGGGCTCGGGTGCGGTGGTCCGGATGCTCAGGCGGAAGGTTTCTCCACGCGACTCGTACACCCCCTGAGCGCGACGCGTGAACCCCTCCGGCACGGCCAGCGAGAACCCCGCCGGGTCCTCGACGACCAGGTACCCCGATGGCGCCGACACGGATTTTTCCGGACCCGGCGCACCGCCCCCGCCGTTCCTGAGCAGCGCCCCCGCCGACACCCCCGCCACCGCCACAGCGGCGACCAGCAGCGCGGTCACCAGCAAGCGCCGCCACCGGAACGGCACCGCCTGCGGCGGCAGTCGCCCCATGTCGAGGAAGTCCCGCAGCATCCGCTCGGCCCGCACCGCGTCCAGCCGCTGGTCCGGATCACGGTTCAGCAGCCCTCGTACGACGGGCAGAAGCGGCTCCGCCTGGACGGGCGGACGTATGTCGTCGGCGATCACGGCGTGCACGACGCCGCCCAACGAGTCGCGCCGGAACGGCGATTCGCCGCTCAGGGCCGCGCACAGCAGCGCGCCCAGCGACCACAGGTCGGACTCGGGTCCGGTCCGGGCGCCGGTCATGCGCTCGGGCGCGGTGTACTCGGGGGAACCGACGAAGGTGCCGCTCTCGGTGAGCGTGGGGGCGCCCGTGAGCCGGGCGATGCCGAAGTCGGTGAGGACGACGCGGCCGGTGGCGGGCTCCAGCAGGACGTTGGCGGGCTTGAGGTCGCGGTGCAGGACGCCGGCCGCGTGCGCGGTACGCAGGGCGCCGAGCAGGGCGATGCCGATCCGGGCGGCCTCGCGTGCGTCGAGCGGGCCATATGTGGAGACGCGCTCGGCGAGGGAGCCGCCGTCGATCAACTCCATGACGAGGTACGGGCGTTCGTCGTGCTCGACGACATCGTGGACGACGATGATGTGCGGGTGGCTGAGCTGGGCCACCGCGCGGGCCTCGCGCAGGGTGCGGTCGGCCTGCTGCCGGACCTCGTCCGCGGAGAGGGTGTCGTCGAGGAGCAGTTCCTTCACCGCCACCTGCCGGCCGAGGAGCCGGTCGGTCGCCCGCCATACGGCACCCATGCCGCCACGGCCCAGCCGCGCCTCAAGCAGGTAACGACCCGCGATCACACGGGAGTCGCCCCCACGGCCGTCCCCCTGCTCCCCCTGGGTCCCCATGCGCCCCATCATGCCGCACCGGACGGATCCCCTCCGGAGCGCCGATCGGCCAAGTCGCACGCGGTGGCTGAAAGTTCAGGACGTACTCGTCGGCTCCCGCCAGCTCCTTCAGGACGTACTCGTCGGCTCCCGCCAGCTCCTCAGCACCGACGTGAACTGCTCACGCGTGGTCGGCCAGTCCTCCGCGGGTGACGCCATGTAGATGGCGTACTCGGTGCCGTCCCGGGCGACGTACGCCTCGTCGATCGCGCGATACGGCCCCGGATAGGCCGCGTCCTTCGCCAGCGCGGTCCAGGTGTACTCCCACAGCGACGCCGGCCGGTCGCGGTAGTTGTCCTCCCTCAGCGTCAGCAGCTCGTAGTCGACCAGCCGCTGCGAGACCTGGAGTTCGAGTTCGGTCTGGTGCGCGACGGGGTCGTCGAAGTCCGGTGCCCTGTCGACGGCGATACGTATGAGGTGCGTGCCGCCGTCGGGGCTGTAGTCGATCTGCGTGAGCCCGTCCTTGTCGCTGAAGACCGAGCGTTTCCAGCCCTCGGGGAGGGAGAGGCCGAAGCCGACCGGGTCGTTGACGGCCTCCCAGCCGTCGGGGAGGGAGCCGCCGGTCTCCGTGGGACTTGTCGACGGAGAGGAGGTGGAGGTTGGGGTGGGGGTAGTGGGATCCGCAGACGCCGATGTGCCGTCCGTCTGCCGCCCCTCGTCCCACGCCTGGAACGCCACGGCCGCACCGCCACCGACCAGCGCGGCGACCACGACGACCAGGGCGAGCGTACGCAGACGTCGTCGCCCCTGGGACCGCGCGGAGACCGGTGAACCGGAGGCGGTCGGTGAACCGGAGGCGGTCGGTGAACCGGAGGCGGTCGGTGAACCGGAAGCGGTCGGCGGCGCGATCGTCGTCGGTCCCGTGACGAGCGGGTACGGCGTGGCCGCATCCGGCCCCTGAAACCCGAGTGGTCCCGGCGACACAGGTACGGCGCCCGTCTCATGGTGCGCGGCGCCATGTTGCGCAGCTCCATGTTGCGTCGGCACATACACCTGCGCCCCGCTGGGCCGCCGCCCCTCCGCCGCCTCCGCGAGCATCAGCTCGGCGGCCTCCACGTCGGGCCGTACGGCCGGATCCTTGTGCAGCAGGGCGGTGATGACGTCGCCGAGCGGGCCGGCGTGCCGCAGTTCGGCGGGCTCCTCCTCGACGACCGCCTGCATGGTGGTCAGCGGCGAGGTGCGGCGGAACGGCGACCTGCCCTCCACCGCCGTGTACAGCGTGGCGCCCAGCGCCCACAGGTCGCAGGACGGCCCGGGATCATGGCCGCGGATGCGCTCCGGGGCCAGGTAGTCGACCGAGCCGACGACCTCTCCGGTCCGGGTGATCGTGGTGTCGCCCTCGATCTGGGCGATGCCGAAGTCCGTGAGGAGCACACGCCCGTCGTGCGCGAGAAGGACGTTGCCGGGCTTCACATCGCGGTGCAGGACTCCAGCGGAGTGCGCGGCACGCAGCGCGCGCAGCACCCACAGTCCGATGCGGGCCGCCTCCGCCGGCGCGACCCGCCCCTGTTCCGTCACCGCGTCGGCGAGCGAGTGGCCCTCGACCAGTTCCATCACGATCCACGGCCGGCCGTCGTGCTCCAGCACGTCGTGCACGGTGACGACGGCGGAGTGGTTGATCCGCGCGGCCGCACGCGCCTCCGCCCGGGTACGGGCGAGGAGTGTCTCCTGCTCGGCCTCGGAGACATAGAGCGCGGCGGTCAGTTCCTTGATCGCGACGGTTCGGTGCAGTACCTCGTCATGCGCGCGCCACACGCGGCCCATGCCGCCGCTGCCGATGGAATCGGCGAGCCGGTAGCGGCCCGCGAGGAGCCGGCCCTGCATCTGATTCACGTTGCCCCGCAATGGTTTTGACAGGGTCAGACTAAGGACCGGCCCGGCCGCAGGGAACCGCGGGGGTGCCACGGAGACGGCACTGTGACGGTTGTCGCTTCCGGGCGCGGGAGTGAACCTGTACGGCAGGCAGGGGTGTCAGGCGCGGTACAGCCCGCGCACCGAGCCGTCAGCCCGTGAACCGGTACGTCGCCGCCGCCTGCTCATACAGCCGCGTCACCTCGTCCCGCTCGGCCTCCGGGCCGCGCAGTTGCAGCACGTGGTAGCGCCCGTCGATCAGGATCGCGAGGTTGCGCACGAACAGCTCGCGGTCGTCGGCGTCGGTCCAGGTGAACTGCCCCTCGGCCATGGTCTGCTGGCCCACCTGAATCGTCTTCAGGCCGGTGGAGGTGGCCCAGCTGGAGTCGCGATACGGCTGCAGCTCGGGCTCGTCCTCCCGCTGATACACCATCGGATCGCTGCCGTACTCGTCCGCGGTGTCCCGTCCCGGTACGACGATGAGCTCGAAGTCGCCCTGCGAGTAGACGACCTGCCCGCGCCCGTTCTTCCCGGTCCGGTCCCAGCCGTTGGCGACGGCGACGGCGAAGCCCTCCTGGTCCGCGCGCAGCGCGAAGCCGTCGGGGAGATCGGGCGCCGTGGTCTGCGTCTCGTCGGAACCCGCCGACTCCGAGGTGCCGTCCGTGCCCGGCGAGGTCTGGTCGGGCCGCGGCTCACTGCTGGCCTCGGGCGACTGTGCGGGTTCCGGGCTCACCTCACCGGCGGCCCCGGTCCGGTCGGTGTCCTCGGCGCCGGTGCTGTCGGACCTGGGCAGGAACAGCACGGCGTACGCGATCCCCGCGGCCATGACCAGCAACACCAGCAGCAATAACGTACGGCCCAGGCTTCGCGGCGAACTGCCCTCCTGCCGCGCCCGCTTGTGCCGTCCGTGCGCACTCGTCGCGGGCAGCCCGGCACGCCGCCTGCGCACCAGCTCGCCCCTGCGCCGTACGATCGGCAGCCGGCTCGCGTCGACGGGCGGCGCGGCGACGACATGCGCCCCGGCTTCCGGCTCGGGCGCCGACCGCACCAGCGAACGCAGCCAGCCCCGCAACTCCTCGAACTCAAGCCGCTCGGTGGGGTCCTGACGCAGCAACGACTCGACGACCGGCCGCAGTGGACCGCACTCCTCCGCGAAGGCGGGCGGCTCGGCGCACACCATCTGCACCAGATCGGCCGTCGACTCCTCCGGATACGGCGCATGCCCCTGCACGGACCGGAACAGCAACGCTCCCAGCGCCCACAGATCGGTGGCCGGCCCGATCGGCGCCGCCAACTGCCAGTTCTCGTGCACCGGCCCCGCCTGCTCCGGCGCCCAGCGCTCGGTCACCGGGCCCACCACAGCCATCCGCGCCTGCCGCGCCCGCTCGGCGGCCAGCGCGGTGGTCGGCCCCCGCCGCGCCGGCGCCCCGGCGACGAGGTCGTCCCAGCGACTGGGGGGCGGGGTCGGAGAGGCGTCGGGACGGAGGTCGGCGCCCGGGACGGGGGCAGCGGCACCAGCCATGGGGACGGGGGCGTTCCCTCCGGGAGGAAGCGCCGTACGGTCCCCTTGATCACTGCCGCCTTGCCCAGTGCCCCCCGTCCGCGTACCACGAGGCACCGCGCCGTGCCAGGAGCCTCCGGCCACTCCGTACGGGTCGGCGATCTGCCCCGGCGCCCCGCCCCGAACCGCCGGCGCGTCGCCGTTGCCAAGGGAACTCGGGGAGTTTCCGACGCCGCGGCCGGAGGGGTACGACGACGGGTCGGTACCGGTTTCGGAGGGGGACGGGGGCCGGGGCGCGTCGCCTTCGAGGGCGTACGGCTGCTGATGGGCGCCGATTCCGTCGGCGTACGGCGGGCGATGAGCGCCGCCTTCGGCATACGGCGGCCGAGGGGCCCCGCTCTCCGAGGCGTACGGTCGCTGTGCCGAACCCTCGGCCGGTTCGTGCGGGGTGCCCTCGGGGGAGGGGCGTGCCCCGGGGAGCGCGGCCCGGCTGCTCTGCTGCGCTTCCTGGACGCGGGCCGCGGCCCGGGCGCCCGCTCGATACGCGGCGATCGCCCCGGCGCGCGCGGCCCGGACGTCACCGCCGGCCTCGGGGGCCCTGCGGGCAAGGGCGCTCGACGGGCCCGTCTTGTTCGCCGCTTCCGCCCCGACGGCCGGCAGTCCCCCGGCCGCCCGAGCCTCGATCGCGGCCCTCCGCGCAGCCTCGGGATCGACTTCGACGGGCGCGGATCCACCACCGCTGCCGCCGGGTCCGCCGAAGGCACCAGGGCTCAGTGGAGCGCCGACGCCCCCGAACCCACCGGAAGCACCAGGTCCACCGGCACCACAGAAGCCCGCGGAGCCATCCGCACCGCCAGAGCCCCCGGCACCATGCGCACCACCACCACCATGGGCACCACCAGCACCACCACCTGCACCACCACCTGCACCACCTGCACCACCTGCACCACCTGCACCACCTGCACCACCTGCACCACCGAAGCCCACAGACCCACCGGACCCGCCACCCCCGCGCCCGTCACCGAACCCCGGAGCGCCGCTCTCCCCCGCGCCTGCGCCCGGACCGCCACCCGTGTCGCCGTCCTCCGCCGGCACCGGGTCGTAGCCGCACAGGGCCTCCTCCGCCGCCCCGACCGCGAGGCCGGTCAGCATGACGCGACCGTCATCGCAGACGAGGACCGTGCGGGCGGTGATGTTGCGGTGGACCCAGCCGTGGGCATGCAGGACGCGCAGGGCCATCAGGACGTCGGAGGCGACCTCGGCCGCCCGGTACGGCGTCAGCGGCTTCTCGGCGAGGAGGGCCGCCAGCGGCCGTGCGGCCACCAGTTCGCTGACGATCCACAGCGAACCGCCCTCCGCGAACACGTCGAAGACCTGGTCGAGCCGGGGGTGATCGGGAATTCGGGCGGCGGCCTGTGCGGCCTCCACCGCACGCCGCACCGCCGGATCGGTGGGCCGCCGCGTGGCCGCACGCGCCGGGGGCCGCCGCGCACCGCGCTCCCTCGCCCCACGGTCCCGGGCTGTGAACCCGTCCGGCAGCCCTTCCGCGTCGAGCACCTCCGCCTCGACGATCTCCGGCAACGGCACCTGCCTGACCAGGACTTCCTGCCCGCTGTAGGTGTCAAAGGCCCGGGTCTCGGTGAGTTCGTACTCGTCGGACGGCGGCAGCGGCAGGCGGTAGCGGTCGGCGAGTACCCGACCCGCATAGTCGTCCACGTTGCCTCCCCCGGCCGCCCGGTTGGTCAAATCCGTTCGCCTTGCGGCTCGTTCTGGATGCGTACGGTTCGCAACCACTCACGATACGTGCCGGAGGCAACCCGCAATGAGGTGATGCCCAGATCTCATGCCCTGTTACTCCGGCCAGTCACCTCACGACTTGGGTTCGAAACTCTTCGCCAGCGTCTGCCAGGTGTCCTTACGCAGCTCACTGTCCCAGTTCGCGGCTTTCGCGGTGTACATCAGCGCGTACCCCTGGTCATCGTCGACGACGAACCCCCGGTCGACGGTCCGGTACTTTATCCCGCTCTCCACATAGGTGAACTCCCAGTCGGCCGTATTCCAGCCCCGGTAGTCCACCGCCTCTATGCGGATCCTCTGGTACTGGGCACGCGACATGCTCTGCTCCTGGTTCTTCCAGTCCGCCACCGGGTCGTCCTTGGGCGTGGACGTCCAGGCGACCAGCAGCTTTTGCCCGTCGGGCCCGGTGAACCGGTCGCCCGAAGCCCCCGTGCCCTGGAACGTCCACCCCGTGGGCAGCCCGATCGCATACGTGCCGCCCTGGTGCGTCGACGCCACTCCGGCCACACCGCCGGCCCCGGCGCCACTGCCACCGGACGCACTCGCACTGGCACTCGGCGTACTTCCGGACCCCGAACCGGACCCCGAACCCGCCGTCGACCCCGCCCCCGCGGACTCCGTCGCCGCGGACTCCGTCGCCGCTTCGTCCGTACGCGTGCCCCCGCCCACGTCTTCCTTGGTCGAGACGCTCGCGCTCGCCGAAGGCGAGACCGAGGCCTTGCCGTCGCCACTCGCCGAGCCCTCCGAACCGTCTCCCTCCCCGCCGAGCGTGAACGTCAGCACCGCGCCGAGCACCGCGAGCACCACGACCACCGCGATGATCACCAGCGTCCGCTTCGGTACCACATCGGTGAGCGGCGCCCGAGGCGCAGGCCGCGGCGGCAGGTCCGGCGGCGGCATTACGGGCCACCCCGAACTCCGCCCGCCCGAAGCCGCGTTCGCCCCCTTCGAGCCACGATCCCCGGACGAGGAACCGGACGAGGAACCGGACGAGGATCCGGACGTCCCTGACACCCCGGACGACCCGCCCGAGGCCGACGCCGTACCCGACTGCGCTGACGATGTCCCAGGCACACCCTCGGATTCCGAACCGGATTCAGAAACCGCCGTACCACTGCCGGACTTGGGACGAGCGGTGGCCGCGGCCGCCGCCGACGCCGGCCCGGCCGATCCGGCGGCCTTCCGCCCGGAGCCCAGGGTCCCGCGCAGCCGCCCACCCTCCTCCGCATCCGCGTTCGCCGAACCCGCCTTGGCTGCCTTGCCCTTCGGCTTGTCCTTCGCCTTGCCCTTCGGCTCGTCCGGCTGTGCCGGCAGCGGCACGACCTTCGTCGCGTCCGCCGGCGGCTCCGGCTCGGCCACCTTCGGCTCGGGCGCGTGGATCACCGCGTTGAGCATGACGCGCGCGCCGGCGTCGTCCAGTCGCTGGGCCGGATCCTTGGTGAGCAGGCCGTAGATGACGTCCTTGAGCGGTCCCGCGTTCTTCGGCTCCTCCAGCGGCTCGGTCATCACCGCGGTGAGGGTCGCGATCGCGGACCCCTTGTCATACGGCGGGGTGCCCTCGACCGACGCGTACAGCAACCCGCCGAGCGACCACAGGTCGGCCGCCGGTCCCGGCTTGTGCCCGCGGGCCCGCTCCGGGGAGATGTAGGAGGGCGCACCGACAAGCATGCCGGTCGACGTGATGGACGGATCGCCCTCGACCTGCGCGATACCGAAGTCGGTGAGCACGACCCGGTCGCTGTCGGACTCCAGCAGGACGTTCGACGGCTTCACGTCGCGGTGCAGGATGCCCTCGCGGTGAGCCGACCGCAGCACATCGAGGACCGCGAGACCCACCTCGGCCGCGCGCCGTGGCTCCAGCAGGCCGTCCTCCCGGATGACCTCGGCGAGCGACTTGCCCTCGACCAGCTCCATCACGATCCACGGCCGGTCGTCCTCGTCGACCACGTCGAAGACCGTCACCGCGCTGTTGTTGCGGATCCGCGCGATCGCCTTGGCCTCACGCAATGTGCGCGTGATCAGCCGCCGTTTCTCGTCCTCGTCGATGTCGGACGGAAACCTGAGCTCCTTGACGGCGACCGTCCGGCCCAGGGTTTCGTCCTCGGCACGCCACACCGTGCCCATGCCGCCGCGGCCGAGCACATCTCCCAGCCGGTACCGCCCGGCGAGGAGACGTGCGCTCTTGTCCTGACGGGATGTCCCCGCCCGCTCCGCCTCCGACATGCGTCCCCTCAAGCAACCCGCCCTGACAGAGCCTCCATTGTCTCTCACCCGGCAAGTGCCCGACGCCCAGGGTGCCCCTGGCCCCGCCACGGGCTTCCCGCACCCGGAACCTCCGTGACCCACGTGTTCCAAGGGGCTGGATGATGGGCCACGACAAGGGAGGACCCACGATGCCACCGCTACGGACACTACTGGCCGTTCCTGTGTCCCTGGCTCTCCTCGCCCTTGCCTCGACCGGCTCCCAGGCATACCCCGAACCGCTCACGGATGTGATCCTTCCGCTGCTGGTCACCCGGGGTGAGGCACCCGCCGCGGCCCTGCTCGCCCGTGAGGAGACCGGCACCCGCTACGCCCACGCCGGCCAGGGAATCGCCCGCGCCGACCGCTTCCGGGCCGGCAGCATCACCAAGACCTTCATCGCCACGGTGGTGCTGCAACTGGCGGCCGAACACCGGCTCTCCCTGTCCGACACGGTGGCCGAGCACCTGCCGGGTCTGGTCCATGGAGCGGGAAACGACGGCCGCACGCTGACCCTTCGTTCCCTGCTCACCCACACCAGCGGCCTGTACGACTTCACCGCGGACACCGGCGGTACCGTCCCCCTGACCTCGCTTCAGGCCGTACGCATCGCACTCACCCACCCTCCGGCCGACCCCGGCCGCTTCTCCTACTCCAACACCAACTACGTCCTGCTCGGCCTGGTCATCGAGCAGGTCACCGGCGACTCCTACGCCACCGAGGCCGAACGCCGCATCATCGCTCCGCTGGGTCTGACCGGAACCTCCTTTCCCGGGTCCACCGCATCGCTGCCCGCACCGCACGGGCGTGCCTACGCGGCCGACGGCTCCGACGTCACCGAACTCGACCCGCGGGTGGCCGGGGCCGCGGGCGAGCTGGTGACGACACTCGCCGATCTGGACCGCTTCTACTCCGCCCTGCTCGGCGGCGAGTTGCTCCCCTCACGCTGGCTGCGCGAGATGCTCGACACCCGTACCGCACATGGCTCGTACGGCATGGGGCTGTTTCCGGTGAAGCTGCCGTGCGGAACCACGGTGTGGGGGCACAACGGGCGGATCTCCGGCAGCTACGTGCGCAGCGCAGCGACCGTCGACGGCCGCCGTGTCCTCACCTTCCGGGTCAACACGGACGCGGTGGCCGATCCCGACATCGAACCGGCCCTGCTCGCCGCCGAGTTCTGCCCTCGCACTTCTTGAAACGGCCGGGATCCGAGCAAAGATCCCGAAGCGCCTCACCCATTCGGGTGATATGAGACGAGAAGGCCTACAGCGGCACGATGTCCGGCGCCCCCAGCCGCGCCGCATCCGCCGTCAGGTCGTCCGGCTGGCGCTGCGACTCCCGCTCCGCCTGCACCCGCTTCTCGTAGTGCTCGATCTCGCGCTCGATATGGTCCTTGTCCCAGCCGAGAACGGGCGCCACCAGCTCGGCGGCCTCGCGGGCACTGCGCGTCCCCCGGTCGAAGGTCTCGATCGAGATGCGGGTCCGCCGGGTCAGCACGTCGTCCAGGTGCCGTGCACCCTCGTGCGAGGCGGCGTACACGACCTCGGCGCGCAGATAGTCGTCGGCGGCCTGCATGGGCTCGCCCAGCGACGGGTCGGCGGTGACGAGTTCGAGGACCTCCTCCGCCATCGAGCCGTACCGGTTCAACAGGTGTTCCACGCGCACCACATGGAGCCCTGTGCGGGCGGCGATCCGCGCTCGCGCGTTCCACAGCGCCGGGTAGCCCTCGGCGCCGATCAGCGGGACGTCCTCGGTGACGCACTCGGCGACCCGCATGTCGAGGCCGTGCACCGCCTCGTCCACCGCGTCCTTGGCCATCACGCGGTACGTGGTGTACTTGCCGCCCGCCACGACCACCAGCCCCGGCACCGGGTGCGCCACGGTGTGCTCGCGGGACAGCTTGCTCGTGGCGTCCGACTCGCCGGCCAGCAGCGGGCGCAGCCCCGCGTACACACCCTCGACGTCGTCGCGCGTGAGCGGCACCGCGAGCACGGAGTTCACACGCTCCAGCAGATAGTCGATGTCGGCGCTGGAGGCGGCCGGGTGGGCCTTGTCGAGGTCCCAGTCGGTGTCGGTCGTGCCGACGATCCAGTGCCGGCCCCAGGGGATCACGAACAGCACGGACTTCTCGGTGCGCAGGATCAGGCCGGTCGACGAGTGGATGCGGTCCTTGGGCACGACCAGGTGGATGCCTTTGGACGCACGGACGTGGAACTGCCCCCGCTCCCCCACCATCGCCTGCGTGTCGTCGGTCCACACGCCCGTGGCGTTGACGATCTGCTTGGCGCGGATCTCGTACTCCCCGCCCGCTTCCACGTCCTGCACGCGGGCCCCGACGACCCGTTCGCCCTCGCGCAGGAAGCCGGTCACGCGCGCGCGGTTGGCGGTCTTCGCCCCATACGCCGCAGCCGTGCGCACCAGGGTCGCCACGAAGCGGGCGTCGTCCATCTGCGCGTCGTAGTACTGCAACGCGCCGACCAGCGCCTCCCGTTTCAGGGCGGGCGCGACGCGCAGGGCGTGACGGCGGCTCAGATGGCGGTGCATTGCCAGGCCCCGGCCGTGCCGGGCCATCGACATGGCGTCGTACAGCGCGACGCCCAAGCCTGCGTACAGGCGCTCCCAGCCCTGGTACCGCAGCGGGTACAGGAACGGCACCGGCTTCACGAGGTGCGGGGCCAGCCGCCCCAGCAGCAGCCCGCGCTCCTTCAGCGCCTCCCGGACGAGGGCGAAGTCGAGCATCTCCAGATAGCGCAGGCCGCCATGGATCAGCTTGCTGGACCTGCTCGACGTGCCCGACGCCCAGTCACGCGCCTCGACGAGCCCCGTGGACAGGCCACGTGTCGCCGCGTCCAGGGCCGTGCCGGCGCCGACGACGCCGCCACCCACCACCAGCAGGTCCAGCTCGTGCTCGGCCATTGCTGCCAGGGACTCGGCGCGCTGCACCGGCCCCAGTGTCGCTGTCCTCACCGCTGCCTCCCGCTGTCGGTCGCGCCGGCCCCACTCGCCGGGTGAACCCCGTCCTCTCCCTCATGCCCAAATTCTGACCGTCTTGCCCGACTCCAGCCACCGCCCAGCCGCCGACCTGTGGACAACTTTCACCGACCCGCCAGAAGACACAAAACGACACAGGAAAATCAATGCCGTATATCGGTCATATTTACTCCTAGTCTCACATTGCGCTCGCTCACTCTGTCCACAGGGCTTGCGCACCTGTCCCGCTTCGGCTATTGGGAAGGACGGCCCACGCCATGCCCGCAGATCTCGCCGTCATCGGTCTCGGCCCGTACGGCCTGCCCCTGGCCCAGGCCGCCGTCGCCGCCGGCGTCGCCACGATCGGGTACAAGACAGGGCCCGAGCCCGGCTCCCTCAGCCCCGCCGAACTGCGCCGGATGCTCTCGGGGGGCTTCCGGCCGACCACCAACCCGGCAGAACTGGGACGGGTACGCACCGCCGTCATCTGCGCCCCCACCCCACGGGGCGCGGACGGCGGGCTCGACCTCGGCCAGGTGGAGGCCGCCGCGCGCACTCTGGCCGAGCGGCTGCGCCCGCACACCACGGTGATCCTCGAATCCCCCGTACACCCGGGCACCACCGAGGAATTCCTCCGCCCGCTCCTCGAAGAAGGCTCGGGCCTGCGCGCGGGCCGCGACTTCCACCTGGCCTACTCCCCCAGCCGCGTCGATCCCGGCAACCGGGACTTCACCCCGGCCAACACCCCCAAGGTGATCGGCGGACTCACCCCCGCCTGCACCGAGTCGGCCGCCGCCTTCTACGGCCGCCTCACCGACAAGGTGGTACGCGCGCGTGGACCCCGCGAAGCCGAGACCGTGCAGCTCCTGGAGACCAACTTCCGCCACGTCAACATCGCCCTCGTCAACGAAATGGCCGTCCTCTGCCACGACTTGGGCGTCGACCTCTGGGACGTCATCCGCTGCGCGGAGACCAAGCCCTTCGGCTTCCAGACCTTCCGGCCCGGCCCCGGCGTCGGCGGCCACTCCGTCCCCCAGGACCTCACCGGCCGCGCGGGCCGCACCCTGCGCATGGTCGAACTCGCCCAGCAGGTCAACAACCAGATGCCCCGCTACGTCATCCAGCGCGCCGCCAAACTCCTCAACGAGCACGGCATGTCGGCCCGCGGCGCCCGCGTCCTCCTCCTCGGCGTCACCTACAAACCCGACCTCGCCGACCAGCAGTCCACCCCCGCCCAGGAGATCGCCATCCGCCTCATGGAACTCGGCGCCTCCATCAGCTACCACGACCCGTACATCCCGTCCTGGAACGTCCTGGACCGTCCGGTCCCGCGCGCGGACTCCCTGTACGAGGCCGCCGCGGAGGCCGACTTGACGATCTTGCTCCAGCAGCACCGGACGTATGACCTGCAAGGGCTGTCGGTGAAGGCGCAGCTGTTGCTGGATACGCGGGGGGCTACGCCTACGGGGGCCGCGCATCGGTTGTGACAGGGGGCGCGTGGGTGCGCAAGCTTCCAGGGCTGGTGGCGGGGGATGCTCGTCGCCGCTAGCCTACGGACGTAGTACCGCAAGATGCACCATCTCCGGTACCGGACCCGCTCGACAGCGGGTCCGGTACCGTACGAACAGGTGGAGCCCACCACAGCGGGCACTGTGGCAGGCTCCTGAAAAATGATCGGGTGTCCGCCCCTAGTCCTCTTGGGGGCGGCCGCTCACTTTCCGAAGTACCACAAGACACACCTCCTCCGGAACTTCACCAGCCGAAGCCGAAGTCGATCCCAGCGGGTGGGCTTGCGGTGACGGCCCATGGGCACGCCCCCTTCCACGATGCCGCCCATAGACCCGGTAGGCGGTCCGTCTGGAGCGCGGGCCGGGCCCCGAGGGCCGGGGTCCGGAACATCTCCTTGGAAGGGGGCGCCCCAGAGAACGGGTCGCCGATCACCGACGCTACCGCCCCCCCCTCGCCCATTCAGCCCACATTCACCCCAAACGCAACCACGCGCCCCCTCCCACACAACGCCCGCCCACCCAGCCCCACTTGGGCATGCGAAAGGGCCGGTCACCCATCCCGGAGTGACCGGCCCTTCCCTGACGCCGACGGAACGGCGTAACGGCTACCGCTTGTGCTGCGAGTCAGCCACCGTGACCTCGACCCGCTGAAACTCCTTCAGCTCGCTGTACCCGGTCGTGGCCATCGCCCGCCGCAGCGCACCGAAGAAGTTCATCGAGCCGTCCGGAGTGTGCGACGGACCCGTCAGCACCTCCTCAAGCGTGCCCACCGTCCCCAGGTCGACCTTCTTCCCGCGCGGCAGCTCCTCGTTGACCGCCTCCATGCCCCAGTGGTGCCCCTTGCCCGGCGCATCCGTGGCGCGGGCGAGCGGCGAGCCCACCATCACCGCGTCCGCGCCGCACGCGATCGCCTTGGGCAGGTCGCCGGACCAGCCGACGCCACCGTCAGCGATGACGTGGACGTACCGCCCGCCGGACTCGTCCATGTAGTCGCGGCGAGCCGCCGCCACGTCCGCCACCGCCGTGGCCATGGGCACCTGGATGCCCAGCACGTTGCGCGTGGTGTGCGCCGCGCCACCGCCGAAGCCGACGAGTACGCCCGCCGCGCCCGTGCGCATCAGGTGCAGGGCCGCGGTGTAGGTGGCGCAGCCGCCGACGATGACCGGGACGTCGAGCTCGTAGATGAACTGCTTCAGGTTGAGCGGCTCGTGCGAACCGGAGACGTGCTCCGCCGAGACCGTCGTACCGCGGATGACGAAGATGTCCACGCCCGCGTCCACGACGGCCTTGGAGAACTGGGCCGTGCGCTGCGGGGAGAGCGCGGCCGCGGTGACCACGCCCGAGTCGCGCACCTCCTTGATGCGCAGGCCGATCAGCTCCTCCTTGATGGGAGCGGCGTAGATCTCCTGGAGGCGGCGGGTGGCCGCCTCGACGGGCAGGCCGACGATCTCGTCGAGCAGCGGCTGCGGGTCCTCGTACCGCGTCCACAGCCCTTCGAGGTTGAGCACGCCGAGGCCGCCGAGCTCGCCGATGCGGATCGCGGTGGCCGGGGAGACGACCGAGTCCATGGGGGCGGCCAGGAAGGGCAGCTCGAAGCGGTAGGCGTCGATCTGCCAGGCGATCGAGACCTCCTTCGGGTCGCGCGTACGACGGCTGGGGACGACGGCGATGTCGTCGAAGGCGTACGCCCTGCGGCCGCGCTTGCCGCGCCCGATCTCGATCTCAGTCACGTGTGTGGCCTTTCCCTGATGCGTTTCAGCGTCTTCCAGTATCGCCGACGGGTACGACAAGGGCGGCCCCGGAGGTCCCGGGGCCGCCCTTCGACGTGCTCTACGCGCGCGTGCCCGTCACTTGGTGCTGTAGTTCGGCGCCTCGACCGTCATCTGGATGTCGTGCGGGTGGCTCTCCTTGAGGCCCGCGGAGGTGATCCGCACGAAGCGGCCCTTGGACTCCATCTCCTCGATGGTGGCCGCGCCCACATAGCCCATGGTCTGGCGCAGACCGCCGACGAGCTGGTGCAGCACGTTGGCCAGCGGGCCGCGGTAGGGCACCTGGCCCTCGACGCCCTCGGGCACGAGCTTGTCGTCGGAGGCGACCTCGGCCTGGAAGTAGCGGTCCTTCGAGTACGACCTCGCCTGGCCGCGGGACTGCATGGCGCCGAGCGAGCCCATGCCGCGGTACGACTTGAACTGCTTGCCGTTGATGAAGAGCAGCTCGCCCGGGGACTCCTCACAACCGGCGAGGAGGCTGCCCAGCATCACCGTGTCGGCACCGGCGGCCAGCGCCTTGCCGATGTCGCCGGAGTACTGCAGGCCGCCGTCGCCGATCAGCGGGATACCGGCCGGGCGGGCGGCGAGGGAGGCCTCGTAGATGGCGGTGACCTGCGGGACACCGATACCGGCGACCACGCGCGTGGTGCAGATCGAACCGGGGCCCACACCTACCTTGATCCCGTCGACACCAGCGTCGATCAGCGCCTGGGCGCCGTCACGGGTGGCGACGTTGCCGCCGATCACGTCCACGGAGACACTCGACTTGATCTTCGACATCCAGCTGAGGGCGTTGCTGTTGTGGCCGTGCGAGGTGTCGACGACCAGGAAGTCCACCCCGGCCTCGGCGAGCGCCTGGGCGCGCTCCAGGGCCTCGGGGCTGGCGCCCACGGCGGCACCGACGAGCAGCCGGCCCTCGGCGTCCTTGGCGGCGTTCGGGTACTTCTCGGCCTTGACGAAGTCCTTGACCGTGATGAGGCCCTTGAGCACACCCGCGTCGTCGACCAGCGGAAGCTTCTCGATCTTGTGGCGGCGCAGCAGCTCCATGGCGTCCACGCCGGAGATGCCGACCTTGCCGGTGACCAGCGGCATCGGCGTCATGACCTCGCGCACCTGACGGCTGCGGTCGGACTCGAAGGCCATGTCGCGGTTGGTCACGATGCCGAGCAGCTTGCCGGCCGGGTCGGTGACGGGCACACCGCTGATGCGGAACTTGGCGCACAGGGCGTCCGCGTCGGCGAGCGTCGCCTCCGGGTGCACCGTGATCGGATCGGTGACCATGCCGGACTCGGACCGCTTGACGAGGTCGACCTGGTTGACCTGGTCCTCGACGGAGAGGTTGCGGTGCAGCACGCCGACGCCGCCCAGCCGGGCCATGGCGATCGCCATGCGGGACTCGGTCACCTTGTCCATCGCAGCCGAGAGCAGCGGGATGTTGACCCGGACGTTGCGGGAGATGCGGGACGAGGTGTCGACCGCGCCCGGCAGCACCTCGGATGCGCCCGGCAGCAGCAGCACGTCGTCGTAGGTCAGCCCGAGTGTCGCGAATTTACCGGGCACTCCGTCGACGTTTGCAGTCATGACACCTTCCCCAAATGGCCTTGATCGGTGCGGATGTCCATGCTAACGGGAAGCGAAGGTCCTCAATTCCACGGTTCTGGATGACCACCGGCTTCGTATGTTCGTACGGAGAGACAGGCCCGCCTGCTCACCGAAGGCCGAGCCAGAAGGGCAAGAAGGGCCCCTACTGCTCGGCGAGCGCCCTCAGCCTGCTCAGCGCCCGGTGCTGCGCCACGCGGACCGCACCGGGTGACATTCCCAACATCTGACCCGTCTCCTCCGCGGTCAAGCCCACGGCGATGCGCAGCAGCAGCAGCTCCCGCTGGTTCTCCGGGAGGTTGGCCAGCAGTTTCTTCGCCCATTCGGCGTCGCTGCTCAGCAGCGCCCGCTCCTCAGGGCCCAGTGAGTCGTCGGGCCGCTCCGGCATCTCGTCCGACGGGACCGCCGTCGATCCGGGGTGCCGCATGGCCGCCCGCTGCAGGTCCGCGACCTTGTGCGCGGCGATCGCGAAGACGAAGGCCTCGAAGGGGCGGCCGGTGTCCTTGTAGCGCGGGAGGGCGAGGAGGACGGCGACGCAGACCTCCTGGGCCAGGTCCTCCACGAAGTGCCGCGCGTCCCCCGGCAGCCGGGACAGACGGGTGCGGCAGTACCGCAGCGCCAGTGGGTGGACATGGGCGAGCAGGTCGTGCGTCGCCTGCTCGTCCCCGTCGACCGCGCGATGAACGAGCGCTCCGATCGCCCCATGAGCACGGGATGCCTCGTCATCGCGCATCGGTCCATGGTGCCTTGCGGCCGTCCGGTCCGTGGCACCGCGTCCGTTGTTGTGCACCGAAGCGTTATGAGCAGGTGCGCCGGAACTCATCCCCTGCGCCCTCCCCTTCCGCTCGACCGACTCGTCCCCGAGAGACTCCACACCTCCAAGGATGCGGCATCCGCGGCGAAACAAGCAGCGGCCACCGACAGGACCGCTTGAACAGGCATCGCAGCCGCGCCCCAAAGGGGCGCGGGGCTGCATCCATATGCGACTACCGTCGCGTGGGAGCGATCAGCTGCAAAACGACCCGCACCCGAGCGACAGCCTGTGTGACCGAGCTCTTTAACGAACCAGGCCCCAGCGGAACCCGAGCGCCACCGCGTGCGCGCGGTCCGAAGCACCGAGCTTCTTGAACAGCCGCCGGGCGTGTGTCTTCACGGTGTCCTCGGAGAGGAACAGCTCGCGGCCGATCTCGGCGTTGGAACGACCATGGCTCATACCTTCCAGCACCTGGATCTCACGCGCTGTGAGCGTCGGCGCCGCTCCCATCTCGGCCGAGCGCAGGCGGCGGGGAGCCAGCCGCCAGGTCGGGTCGGCGAGCGCCTGCGTGACCGTCGCGCGCAGCTCGGCACGGGAGGCGTCCTTGTGGAGATACCCCCGGGCACCGGCGGCGACCGCGAGGGCCACGCCGTCCAGGTCCTCGGCGACGGTGAGCATGATGATGCGCGCACCGGGGTCGGCGGACAGCAGCCGCCGGACGGTCTCGACGCCGCCCAGACCGGGCATGCGTACGTCCATCAGAATCAGGTCCGAGCGGTCGGCGCCCCAGCGGCGGAGGACTTCCTCGCCGTTGGCCGCGGTCGTCACGCGCTCGACGCCGGGCACGGTCGCGACCGCGCGGCGGAGCGCCTCTCGGGCAAGCGGGGAGTCGTCGCAGACGAGGACGGATGTCATGGCCGTCCTCCGCAGCTGATGCACGTCACCTTGAGCCTCCAGGCTGGTACGAAATCGTCACCTGTGCGGTCGACCGTCTCGGACGCCTGCCCGAGCGCTGTTGGTTCAACCGCCTCCGCACTCTCAACGACGGTCACTCGAAAGAGTTACGGGGCCGTGCGTCGTCTTCGGCACTCTACGTGAGGGGGCGGACACGGTGCAGACAGGCGCGACAGACCCTCAACGTTTCATCACAACCATGACCCATTTAGACCCATTTCTTCCCATCAAGTGGATTCTGAGGCTAGATTCGCAATGAGTCATATTTTCATCTCCTTAGATCGTAGATGTACGGTCGTGAACACCGTATCCGCTCAGAACGGCTACAAGGGGTCACGTAATGGCAGATTTCTCCCGCCTTCCCGGACCGAACGCGGACCTGTGGGACTGGCAGCTGCTGGCTGCCTGCCGCGGGGTGGACAGCTCGCTCTTCTTTCATCCGGAGGGCGAGCGCGGTGCGGCGCGGAGTGCTCGCGAGAACTCGGCCAAGGAGGTCTGCATGAGGTGCCCGGTCCGCGCGCAGTGCGCGGCGCACGCACTGGCGGTGCGCGAGCCGTACGGCGTCTGGGGCGGCCTGACCGAGGACGAGCGCGAAGAGCTCATGGGGCGGGCGCGCAATCGGCTGGTATCGGCATCACCGGCCGGCGAGCACGTCGCGTCGAGCAACTGACCACACCTGAAGGAACGTTTCTGCACACTTTCCACACAGAAACAGCCTGCACAGACGCAGTCTGCACAGACACAGCCCGCACAAAGGGGCACGCGCGCGCGTGCCCCTACCTTTCGGCCGCCCGCGCCAGCTGCTCCAGCGTCGCCGCCACCGCCGGCACCTGCGCCAGGTCGGGCAGTGTGAGCGCGACGATCTCCCGCCGCACCGCCGGTTCCAGCGTCACCGTGCGCGCGCCTCGGGGCCGTACGGACTCGATGGCGAGCTGGGGCAGGACGGCGACGCCCAGGCCCGCGCCCACCAGGCCGACGACCGCCGGATAGTCGTCGGTGGCGAAGTCGATGCGGGGCGTGAAGCCCGCGTCCGCGCATACCTCGACCAACTGGCCGCGGCAGCGCGGGCAGCCCGCGATCCAGGGCTCGGCGGCGAGTTCGCCGAGGGCGACGGAGTCCGCGCGCCCGAGCCGGTGGCGCTCCGGCACCAGCGCGACGAGCCGGTCGCGCAGCAGCGGCCGTACGACGAGGTCGTGCCACTCCTCGGCGCCCGCCGCTCCCCCGTAACGGAAGGCGAGGGCCACGTCGCAGTCGCCCTCGCGCAGCATCTCGACGGAGCGCGGCGGCTCGGCCTCCTCCAGGGAGACGCGGGTGCCGGGGTGGGCGGCACGCAGGGCGGCGAGGGCCGTGGGGACGAGGGTGGAGCTGCCGCTGGGGAAGGAGACCAGGCGGACGCGGCCCGCGCGCAGGCCCGCGATCGCGGCGACCTCCTCCTCGGCGGCGGTGAGCCCGGCGAGGATGCCGGAGGCGTGCCGGACCAGGGCCTCGCCGGCCTGGGTCAGCCGCATCTCGCGGCCGGTGCGGATCAGCAGGGGGGTGCCGACCGACGCCTCCAGGGCCTTCATCTGCTGGCTGACGGCGGGCTGGGTGCAGCCCAGTTCACGGCCTGCCGCGGAGAAGGAACCGGTGGCGGCCACGGCGCGCAGAACGCGGAGATGACGGGCCTCGATCATCCCTTGAGCATAAGCGCTCCTTGGATACGGCGCCGAATACCCCGTCGACACTTTGGGGCCCGGTCGCCTAGCGTGCCGCTCATGAAGCTTCTGTCTGTCAATCTGGGCCGCCCGAAGTCCGTGCCGTACACGGACCAGCCGGACGGTGTGACCGGCATCGACAAGCGGCCGGTGGTCGGGCCGGTGCGGGTGGCGGCGCCCGGGCCCAAGGGTGTCGGGGCGAGCGGGGTGGCCGGGGACGCGGTGTGCCACACGCGGCACCACGGCGGCGACGACCAGGCGGTGTACGCGATGGCGCGCGAGGATCTCGACGACTGGGAACGGGAGTTGGGGCGACCGCTGGCGAACGGCATGTTCGGCGAGAACCTCACGACGGCGGGTCTGGACGTGTCCGGGGCGCTGATCGGCGAGCGCTGGCGCATCGGGTCCGGGGTGGTGCTGGAGATCACCAGTGGGCGGATACCGTGCAGCACCTTCCAGGCCCATGTGGGTGAGGAGCGGTGGGTGAAGCGCTTCACGGCGAAGGGGGCGCCCGGCGCGTATCTGCGTGTGATCGAGCCCGGCGAGATCCGCGCGGGCGATCCGATCGAGGTCGTGCACCGGCCCGGTCACGGGGTGACCGTCGCCCTGCAGTTCCGTGCGGTGACCACCCAGCGGGCGCTGCTGCCCCGGCTGCTCGCGGCCGGTGAAGCACTGCACCCGGAGGCGCTGGCGGCGGCGCGGAAGTACGCGGAGGAGCAGGAGAAGCAAGAGGAGCAAGGGGCCTGACGTGCTCTCACGGGCCGGTCATGCCCCTGGGCTTCACCCACGGGGAGGGCATGTGCAGAGAGCGGACGGACAGCCTCCGGGTGTTTAACCTTGCGCCATGACAACGGCTCTCATCACCGGATCCACCTCGGGCATCGGTGCCGCGTTCGCGCGGCGGCTGGCGGCCGACGGGCACAACCTCGTCCTGGTCGCGCGGGACACCAAGCGGCTCGCGGAGCAGGCGACCGAACTGCACGACCGGCACGGCATCGAGGCGGAGGTGCTGGCGGCCGATCTCGCCGAGGACACCGGCATCGAGGCGGTGGCCGCCCGCGTCGCCGACCGCAGAAACCCCGTCGACCTGCTGATCAACAACGCGGGCTTCGCCAACAAGGGCCGCTATCTCGACGTGCCCATGGCCGACGAGCTGAGGATGCTCAAGGTCCACTGCGAGGCCGTGCTGCGGCTGACCTCCGCCGCGACGGAGGCGATGCGGGAGCGCGGGCGGGGCGGCGTCATCAACGTCGCCTCGGTCGCCGCCTTCGTGCCGCGCGGTACGTACGGGGCGTCCAAGGCGTGGGTCGTGCAGTTCACGCAGGGCGCGGCGCGTGATCTGGCGGGCAGCGGGGTGCGGCTGATGGCGCTGGCTCCCGGCTTCGTCCGGACGGAGTTCCACCAGCGGGCCGGGATGGGCACGGACAACATCCCCGGCTGGATGTGGCTGGACGCCGACAAGCTGGTCGCGGCGGCCCTTGCGGACCTGACGCGCGGCAAGACCCTGTCGATTCCGGACCCCCGGTACAAGGTGATGATGGGCATGGCGAAGGTGGTGCCGCGCGGGATGCTCGGCAGGTTCACCTCGACGACGGGGCGCAAGTACGGGCCGCAGTAGGGCGCGCGGGGTCGCGGTCGCAGGGTCACGGGGCCGCGGGGCCGCGGGGCCGCGGGGCCGCGGGGCCGCGGGGCCGCGGGGCCGCGGGGCCGCAGGATCTCGGAGCCACAGGCTCGCGGTCGCAGGACCGCAGAGTCACAGGACCTCGGAGCCACAGGCTCACGGTCGCAGGACCGCAGAGTCACAGGGCGCCGCGGGTCACAGGGCCGCGGTCGTAGGGCGCCGCGGGCGCGGGTCGCGGGTCCGGGCTGTGGGAGGAGAATGGAGCTGTTCGACCGGACCCTCGGGGGACGGAGGCGGCGACATGACGTTCGTACAGCTCATCGACTGCAGGACGAGCCGGTTCGACGAGATGAACCGGCTGATGGACACATGGGTCGAGCAGACCAAGGGGAAGCGGACCGCGACGCACAATGTGATCGGCAAGGATCGGTCCGACGCGTCGCACTTCATCGAGATCGTGGAGTTCCCGTCGTACGAGGAGGCGATGCGGAACTCGAATCTGCCGGAGACCGACAAGATCTTCCGGGACATGGTGGCCCTCTGCGACGAGATGCCCACGTTCACGGATCTGGACGTGGTGCGGGACGAGCAGTTGTACGAGGCGACCGCGCGGCGGTTCTTCGCCGCGCTGCCGGGGACGGGCGATGCGCCCACGTTCAACGATGTACTCATCGAGGACTATCACGACCACGATCCCGGCAACCCGCAGGACGCCATCGGGCTCGACGCCTTCCGGCGCGAGGTCGAGGTGTGGCGGGGCGGCTTCGACTTCTCGTTCACGGTCGAGGACCAGCTGGCCCAGGGCGACCGGGTGTGCACCCGCTGGACCTGGAACGCCCTGCACAAGGGCGAGTTCCTCGGGATCGCGGCCACCGGGAAGCGGGTGTCCATGACCGGGACGACCATCCACCGGTGCACTGGGGACGGGAAGATCGCCGAGGGCTGGTGGCAGTACGACCGGCTGGGGCTGATGGAGCAGCTGGGCGCGCTGGACGCGCTGGAGCAGTGACCCAAGCCAAGTAGGGCAACGCGAAGGCCCGGCACCCCCAGGGGGTGCCGGGCCTCGGTGCTGACGTACGTCAGTGGGCGTGGCCGTGGCCGTGACCGCCCGCGGCGGCGGCCGGCTCCTCCTCTTCCTTCTTCTCGACGACCAGGGTCTCGGTCGTGAGGAGCAGGGAGGCGATGGAGGCGGCGTTCTCCAGGGCGGAGCGGGTGACCTTCACCGGGTCGATGACGCCGGCCTTGACCAGGTCGCCGTACTCGCCGGTGGCGGCGTTGAAGCCCTGGCCCTTGTCCAGCTCGGCGACCTTGGAGGTGATGACGTAGCCCTCCAGGCCGGCGTTCTCGGCGATCCAGCGCAGCGGCTCGACGACCGCGCGGCGGACGACGGCGACACCGGTGGCCTCGTCGCCGGCCTTGTCGAGGTTGCCCTCAAGGACCTTGGCGGCGTGGACGAGCGCGGAGCCACCACCGGAGACGATGCCCTCCTCGACCGCGGCGCGGGTCGCGGAGATGGCGTCCTCCAGACGGTGCTTCTTCTCCTTCAGCTCCACCTCGGTGGCGGCGCCGACCTTGATCACGCACACGCCGCCGGCCAGCTTCGCGAGGCGCTCCTGGAGCTTCTCGCGGTCCCAGTCGGAGTCGGTGGACTCGATCTCGGCCTTGATCTGCGCGACGCGGCCCTGGACGTCTTCCTTCTTGCCGGCGCCGTCGACGAGCGTGGTGTCGTCCTTGGTGACGGTGACCCGGCGGGCGGTGCCGAGGATGTCCAGACCGACCTGGTCGAGCTTGAGGCCGACCTCCTCGGAGATGACGGTGGCGCCGGTGAGGACGGCCATGTCCTGGAGCATCGCCTTGCGGCGGTCGCCGAAGCCGGGGGCCTTGACGGCCACCGCGTTGAAGGTGCCGCGGATCTTGTTCACGACGAGGGTGGAGAGGGCCTCGCCCTCCACGTCCTCGGCGATGATCAGCAGCGGCTTGGAGGAGTTGGACTGGATGACCTTCTCCAGCAGCGGCAGCAGGTCCTGGATGGACGAGATCTTGCCCTGGTGGATCAGGATGTACGGGTCGTCGAGGACGGCCTCCATACGCTCCTGGTCGGACACCATGTACGGCGACAGGTAACCCTTGTCGAAAGCCATGCCCTCGGTGAAGTCCAGCTCCAGACCGAAGGTGTTGGACTCCTCGACGGTGATGACACCGTCCTTGCCGACCTTGTCCATCGCCTCGGCGATCAGCTCGCCGACCTGCTGGTCCTGGGCGGACAGCGCGGCGACGGCGGCGATGTCGGACTTCTCGTCGATCGGGCGGGCGGTCGCGAGGAGTTCCTCGGAGACCGCGGCGACGGCGGCGTCGATGCCCTTCTTCAGAGCGGCCGGGGAGGCACCGGCGGCGACGTTCTTCAGGCCCTCGCGGACCAGCGCCTGGGCCAGCACGGTGGCGGTGGTGGTGCCGTCACCAGCGATGTCGTTGGTCTTGGTCGCCACCTCCTTCACCAGCTGCGCGCCGAGGTTCTCGTACGGGTCCTCGATCTCGACCTCGCGGGCGATCGTGACACCGTCGTTGGTGATGGTGGGGGCGCCGAACTTCTTGTCGATGACGACGTTGCGGCCCTTGGGGCCGATCGTCACCTTGACCGTGTCGGCAAGCTTGTTGACGCCGCGCTCGAGGGCGCGACGGGCGTCCTCGTCGAACTTCAGGATCTTCGCCATGGCAGCGGGAGCCCTCTCGGAAATCTCGGGTGAATGCAGACTGCGCCCCGGGCGCCCGGCTTCTTGATTGGTCGCGGGGGCCAGGGGCGCAGCTGGAAATGCTTCGGGTGACTTACTTCTCGATGATCGCGAGCACGTCGCGAGCCGAGAGGACGAGGTACTCCTCGCCGTTGTACTTCACCTCGGTGCCGCCGTACTTGCTGTACAGCACGATGTCGCCGGTCTTGACGTCGAGCGGCAGGCGCTCGCCGTTCTCGAAGCGGCCCGGGCCCACGGCCAGGACGACGCCCTCCTGGGGCTTCTCCTTGGCAGTGTCCGGAATGACCAGGCCAGAGGCCGTGGTCTGCTCGGCGTCCAGCGGCTGGACCACGATGCGGTCCTCGAGCGGCTTGATGGCAACCTTGGAGCTGGCGGTCGTCACGATCCGACCTCCCCCTTCGGAGATCTCACGGGGTTAACTGTCTGAGGTGGCGACCAGGTCGATCCGTCGTCGCGGGTGCCGGACCTGCCCGTCGCTTGTTGGCACTCTCGTCTGCCGAGTGCCAGACCTGAGACTATGACCGGGGTTAGCACTCGGTCAAGCGGAGTGCCAATGCCTCCGGCGTGGCGCCGGGTTTCTGTGGACGTTCGTTGCCTGGAACCCGGGGCTGGGCTCCCTGAGGGCTGCGCCCCCAGACCCCGCTGTCGGCCTGAACGGCCTCGTCCTCAAACACCGGACGGACTGAGATTGCCTGGCCCGGCATCGCATCGAGAAGCGCACGCCCCCGGGAGAGGTAATCCCTACACGTAATCCTCCAGCCGCCCCACCCTCAGCCCCGCCCCCTCCACCCGCCGCAGTACCCGTTCCGTTCGTTCCCACAGGGGTGGGCCGGTCGGGTCGTCCGGGCCGATGAGGATGATGTCGCCGGGTTGGAGGGGGGTGTCGTCGGTGTCGGCGGAGGTCCACAGGACGATCGCCGAGAGGCCGCAGTCGGCTGCCGCGCGCCGGGTCGTCGTGTCGTAGCGGCCGTGGGGTGGGCGGAAGAGGCGGGGGCGGATGCCGAAGCGGGACTTGAGTTTGTCCTGCTGGCCGCAGATCTCGGCGCGCTGGCCGGCGTAGGGCAGGCCGGGCAGGGCGGTGTGGTCGAGGGTGTGGTTCTGGATGCTCGCGCCGACCGACTGCAGGCGCGCGAAGTGGCCGTAGCCCGGGCCCACGACGCTGTCCGTGAGGAACATGCTGACGGGGAGCCGCCGTTCGCGGACCATGCCGACGAAGCGGGGGTCCTTCTCCGCGCCGTCGTCGTAGGTCAGGAAGACGACCTTGTCCTCGGTACGGACCCGGTCCACCACGGGCACCAGCCCCTGGTCCGTCTCCGGGCCGTGCGGGCTCACCCGTCCGGCCGCCCTCTTGCCGGGCCCTTCGGCGGGGTCGGCGGGGTCGACGGACTGGGCGCAGCCGGTGAGCAGCGCGGCGGTCAGTGCCAGCGCCCCGGCCGCGCGCAGCCTCACAGGTAGTCCTCCAGCCGCGCCACGGCGTACCCCTTCGCCGTGACCTTCTCCAGGAACCGTCGGACCATGTCCGGCATCGTGCCCTTCCAGTCGTCCTTACCGCGGAAGTGGCTGAGAACGATGTCGCCGGGGTGGAGGTCACGGTCCCACTCGCGGTACTCCCAGTGGTCGGCGAAGACCTCCTCGTTCCACAGGGGCGCGTACTTGATGCCGCAGGCCTTCGCGGCGTGCAGGGTATCCGCGTTGTAGTTGCCGAAGGGCGGGCGGAAGAGGGTCGGGCGGGTGCCGTAGCGCTTCTCGATCACGTTCTGCATGCCGCAGATCTCGTGCTTCTGGCGGTAGTACGACAGGCCCGGCAGGTAGGGGTGGTGGAGGGTGTGGTTGTTCAGGGTCACGCCCGCCCGCTGCATGCGCTCGAAGTAGCCGTAGTCCTCCTTCACCAGGTAGTCGCTGAGGAACGCGGTGTACGGGACCCGCAGTTCGCGCATCATGCGCAGGAAGGCCGGGTCCTTCTCGGCGCCGTCGTCGATGGTGAGGAAGACGATCTTCTGCCGGGTGGGGATCGTGGTGAAGACCGGCGGGAGACCTTCGTCCTCATGGCCGTCCACCTCGAAACCCGCGCGGGTCTTGATCTCCGGTTTCACGGCCGGGGGCGGCGGAGCCGTCAGGGGGACCTTCGACAGGCCCCAGCGCTTCGCCACCGCGAGGCGGGCCTGCTGCGCGGCCTGCTTGTCAGGGGCCTTGGCGCCGGGCGCGTCGCGCAGCGGCCGGTCCGCCGCGGGCCGTGCCAGGGGGACGCCTTCCGCGCAGCCCGAGGCGATGGCCGCGGCGGCGAGCACGGCGATCGCGGTACGGATCCGCTGCTTCCGATATGCGCCGTATTTATCATTTTGTACGACTACTCGCATGGGGCCGGATCCTCGCAGGCGCCCGTCCCGAACCCCGGCCGACACCGCCGCCGCACATGCACCATCCACCGACTGGCCCACAATGAACCGGTGACCGACCTCGCCCCCCTCCTCACCCCCGAAGGCCGCGCCCTCCTCGACGAGGTCCGCGGTACCGACCCCGCGCAGGAACTCGCCGTCGCCACCCGGCTGCGCCGCGAGCACCCCGCCGAGCTGGTGTCGGCGGCGCTCGGGCAGGCGCGGCTGCGGCAGCGGGCGGTGGCGAAGTTCGGGGCCGCGGACGCCGAGCGGATGTTCTTCACGCCGAACGGGGTCGAGCAGTCGACCCGGGCGAGCGTGGCGGCGTACCGGGCGGCGAGGATGACGGAGCTGGGCGTGACCTCCGTCGCCGACCTGTGCTGCGGCATCGGCGGGGACGCCATCGCGCTCGCGCGGGCGGGGATCCGCGTCCTCGCCGTGGACCGGGACCCGCTGACGGCGGCGGCGGCGCGCGCGAACGCGGATGCGCTGGGGCTCGCCGGGCTGATCGAGGTGCGGGAAGCGGATGTGACGGAGGTGGATACGGCTCCGTATGACGCCGTGTTCGTCGATCCCGCACGGCGCGGTGGGCGGGGCCGGATCTTCGATCCCGAGGCCTACTCACCGCCCCTGTCATGGGCGGTGCGGGCGGCCCTGCACGCCCCCCGCGCCGCCCTGAAGATCGCGCCCGGAATCCCCCACGAAGCCGTCCCCTCCGAGGCCGAGGCCGAGTGGATCTCCGACGGCGGGGAGGTGAAGGAGGCGGTGCTGTGGTTCGGCACCGAGCCGGGAGCGGTGCGTGCGACCCTGCTGCCCGGGCCGCGGACCCTCCTGGGAAGAGGACTGCCAGATCCCCGAGTCCGGCCTGTGGGGCGGTACTTGTACGAGCCCGACGGCGCCGTCATCCGGGCCCATCTGGTCGCCGAGGTGGCCGAGTCGGTCGACGGCGGGCTGATCGACGAGACCATCGCGTACATCACCGCGGACGAGCTGCGGCCGACGCCGTATGCGTCGTCGTACGAGATCACCGATCAACTCCCCTTCAATGTCAAGAAGTTGAAGGCGCTGCTCCGGGAGCGGGAGATCGGGACACTGACCGTGAAGAAGCGGGGGTCGGCGGTGGAGCCGGAGGAGTTGCGCAGGAAGGTCAAGCCGCAGGGGCCCTACTCGGCGACGGTGTTCCTCACCCGGGTCGCGGGAGCGCCGACCATGCTCGTCGGCGCCCCCGCGCAGCGGTCGGCTACTGCCGGTGGACCGTCTTGAGCGGCTCCGGGTGCGGGTCGGCGCCGGCGGACCGGTCCGGGCCACGGTGGCGAGAGGGAATTCCCCTCACCGCAGCGACGCCCACAGCTCCCTCGCCTCCGGCTCGTCGGCCACCACCCGGTTGCGGTCCCACGGCGCGGGGACCACGGGCATGGTCAGCGTCGTCATGTCGTCCACCGAGAGGCCCTGCAGGCTCTGGCCCAGGCCTATCAGCTCGCTCAGGGAGTCCAGACCGGTGTCCGTGGTGAGGCTGCCGGTCAGCGTGTCGGCGACCGAGTAGAGCCGGGCGGGGTTGGTCAGCAGGTTCGTGGAGGAGACCTGTTCCAGTAGGCCCCGCACGAGTTCGTGCTGGAGTTCTATGCGCCCCAGGTCGCTGCCGTCGCCGATGCCGTGCCGGGTGCGGGCGAGGGCCAGCGCCTGCTCGCCGTCGAGGTGGTGGGTGCCGGCCTCAAGCGTCAGATGGCTGTCCTCGTCGTCGATGTCCTCGTCCGTGGTGACGGTGACCCCGCCGAGCGCGTCCACCAGGTCGGCGAAGCCGGAGAAGTCGATCTCGATGTAGTGGTCCATGCGGACGTTCGTCATCGTCTCGACGGTCTTGACGGCGCAGGCCGGGCCGCCCACCGAGTAGGCGCTGTTGAACATCACGTTGTACGCCACCTCCGTCGACTCCCCGTCCGCCAGCGGGCAGGACGGCCGGGTGACGAGTGTGTCGCGCGGGATGCTGACCACGGTGGCCTCGGTACGGCCGGCGTCGAGGTGGACGACCATCGCGGTGTCGGAGCGGGCGCCGCCGCTGTCACCGCCACCGAGCTTCTGGTTCTCCTTCCCCTCACGCGAGTCCGAGCCCAGGACGAGGATGTTCAGGGCCTCGGTGGGCACCGGGGACGCGGACGGCGAACCCGAGGGCGTGGTCATGGACTTGGCCGGGCGGTCGTCGCCGAGCGCGCTGTTGATGTCGACGCTCGTGATGTTGGCGTTGAGATGCCAGTAGACCCAGCCCGCCCCCGCGACGCCCAGCGTCAGCAGACCGGCCAGGGTGAAGCCCACGACCTTCAGGACACCGGGCCGCCGGCGTATGTGGCCGTCGGTTCCCCCTTTGCCGTCCCCGTGCTCGCCCTCTCCCCCGTTGTCGTCCCCGTGCTCGTCTTCAGCAGTCACAGCAGGAACGTAAGTCCGAATTGTTACGAGCGGACAGCCCTGTACGGGGTTTCTGCGCAAAATCTAAGACTTCTCAGCCCTGATCTCAGACTTCTCCGCCCTGATCTAAGACTTCTCAGCTCTGCTTCAGCGCAGGGTAACGACTCCGAAAGTTTCGGCTGATCAGCCGACTGGCTTCGGAAGGGGCTGCGGAGCGCTCGTACTGCTGCGCACCACCAGGCTCGTCGCCAGCTCCACCCGCGTCGCCGTCGGTGTCCCATCCTCGCGCGCGAGATCGAGGACGAGCTTGGCCGCCGCCTCGGCCATCTCGGTCAGCGGCTGCCGTACGGTCGTCAGCGGCGGCCCCACCCAGCGGGCGACCGGCAGATCGTCGAAGCCGACGACGCTCAGGTCCTCCGGGATGCGCAGCCCCAGCTCGCGCGCCGCCTCGTACAGGCCGAGCGCCTGCAGGTCGTTGCCGGCGAAGACCGCGGTGGGCCGGCCGGGGGCGCGCAGCAGTTCCAGTCCGCGCCGGTAGCCCGTCTCGTGGTGGAAGTCGCCGTTCTTGATCAGCTCGGGGTCGACCGGCAGCCCGGCGGTCTCCAGCGCCGCCCGGTAGCCGTCCACCCGGGCGCGGCTGCACATCATCCGGGACGGCCCGGTGATCGCGCCGATCCGGGTGTGCCCCAGCTCGACGAGGTGGCGCGTCGCGGCGAGCCCGCCCTGCCAGTTGGTGGCACCGATGGACGGCACGTCGGCGCCCGGGTCACCCGCCGGGTCCATCACCACGAACGGGATGGAACGGCTGGTCAGCAGGGCACGCTGGGACTCGTCGAGCCCGGACAGCACGAGGATCACGCCGTGCGGGCGACGGGCGGCGACCTGGTCGGCCCAGGTGCGGCCGGGGGTGAGCCGGCCGGCGCTCTCGCTCAGCACCACGCTCAGCCCGGCGTCCCGCGCCACGTTCTCCACGCCCCGGATGACCTCCATCGCCCACGCGCTCTCCAGCTCGTGGAAGACGAGGTCGATCAGGGGGGAGCGGCTCGCCTCGGCGCGGCGGCGCCGGTAGCCGTGGGCGCGCAGCAGCTCCTCGACACGGGTCCGGGTCGCCGGGGCGACATCGGCGCGGCCGTTGAGGACCTTCGAAACAGTCGGCGCGGAGACGCCGGCCTCGCGGGCGATCTCGGCGAGCGTCGCGGTCTGCGTCGAGCGTCCTGCCGTCCGGGTTTGAGCGGGCTCGGAGGGTGTCATGGCGGCGATCGTATCCCTGCACCCCCTCTTGACGAACCCTTCCGAGCGCCATAGCGTCCCGGAACATTCGAATCAGATATCGAAACATTCGCCAGCGAGCCCAGCCCACCCCTGGAACATCCGACTGGATCACCCGACAGGAGTTTCATGACCACCGCCCCCTGGCGTGACCCCGCCCTGCCCGCCGCCGCCCGCGTCGACGACCTCCTCGCCCGGATGACCCTGGAGGAGAAGACCGCCCAGCTGTACGGCGTGTGGGTGGGCGCCGCCACGGACGGCGACGGAGTCGCCCCGCACCAGCACGACATGACCGTCGACTACGCGTGGGACGAGCTGATCACCCACGGCCTGGGCCAGCTCACCCGCTCCTACGGCACCGCCCCCGTGGACCCGGCGCTGGGCGCGCAGGCGCTGGCCCGCGCCCAGCGCCGTATCGCCGCCTCGGGCCGCTTCGGCATCCCGGCCGTGGCCCACGAGGAGTGCCTCGCCGGCTTCACGGCCTGGGGCGCCACGGCCTATCCGGTCCCCCTCGCCTGGGGCGCCGCCTTCGACCCGCCCCTGGTCGAGGAGATGGCCCGCCATATCGGCCGCGACCTGCGCGCGGCCGGCGTCCACCAGGGCCTCGCGCCCGTCCTGGACGTCGTACGGGATCCACGCTGGGGCCGGGTCGAGGAGACGATCGGCGAGGACCCCTACCTGGTCGGCACGGTCGGCGCCGCCTACGTACGGGGCCTGGAGTCGGCCGGGGTCATCGCCACGCTCAAGCACTTCGCCGGGTACGCGTCCTCCGCGGGCGCCCGGAACCAGGCCCCCGTGCGGGCGGGCGTCCGGGAGGTCTCGGACATCATCCTGCCGCCCTTCGAGCTGGCGCTGCGCGAGGGCGGGGCCCGCTCGGTGATGGCGGCCTACAACGAGACGGACGGCGTCCCGGCCTCCGCCGACCCGGCCCTGCTGACCGAACTCCTGCGCCGGGACTGGGGGTTCACCGGCACGGTCGTCTCCGACTACTTCGGCATCGGCTTCCTGCAGAACCTGCACCGCGTCGCCGGCTCCCCCGCCGAGGCGGCGCACACGGCGCTCGCCGCGGGCATCGACGTGGAACTGCCGACGGTGAAGTGCTACGGCCGCCCGCTCCTTGAGGCGGTGCGGGAGGGCCGCGTCCCGGAGGAACTGGTGGAACGGGCCGCCCGCCGGGTCCTGCTCCAGAAGTGTGAACTCGGCCTCCTGGACGCCGACTGGGACCCGAAGCCGAAGGGCCCCATCGACCTCGACTCGACGGCCAACCGCGCCCTCGCCCGCCGGCTGGCCGAGGAGTCCGTGGTCCTGCTGGACAACCCGGACGGCGTGCTGCCGCTGGCCCCGGACGCCCGGATCGCGGTCGTGGGCCCGCGGGCGGCGGACGCGCTGGCGATGCTCGGCTGCTACTCCTTCCCGTCCCACGTCCTCACCCACCACCCCGAAGTCCCCATGGGCATCGAGGTCTCACCGCTCCTGCAAGCCCTGCGCGACGAACTCCCCGACGCCAAGGTGACGTTCGCCGAGGGCTGCGACACCTCGGACCCGGACACCTCGGGCTTCGAGGAGGCGGTGGCACGGGCGTCCGAGGCGGATGTGTGCGTGGCGGTGCTGGGCGACCGGGCGGGCCTGTTCGGGCGGGGCACGTCGGGCGAGGGCTGCGATGTCACTGACCTGCGACTCCCGGGCGTGCAGGGCGAGTTGCTGGACCGGCTGATCGCGACCGGCGTCCCGGTCGTGCTCGTGCTCCTGACCGGACGGCCGTACGCGCTCGGCCGCTGGCACGGGCGGCTGGGCGCCACGGTCCAGGCGTTCTTCCCGGGGGAGGAGGGCGGCCCGGCGGTGGCGGGAGTACTGTCGGGCCGCGTCAACCCCTCCGGCCGCCTCCCGGTGAGCGTCCCGCGCTTGCCCGGCGGACAGCCCTGGACCTACCTCCAGCCGCCGCTGGGCCTGGCGGGCCGGGTCAGCAACCTGGATCCGACCCCGCTGTACGCCTTCGGACACGGCCACTCGTACACCACGTTCGCCTGGGAGTCCTTCGAGGGCACGCGACCGGCCATCGACACGGACGGTTCGATCGGCACGGACGGTTCGATCGGCACGGACGGTTCGTACGGCACGGACGGTTCGTACGGCACGGACGGTTCGTACGGCACGGACGGTTCGTACGGCACGGATGATTCGATCGACACGGACGGTTCGTACGACATCTCGCTCGTCGTCCGCAACACGGGCGACCGCGCGGGCGCCGAGGTGGTCCAGCTGTACCTGCACGACCCGGTGGCGTCGGTGACCCGCCCGGACGTCCGGCTGATCGGTTACCGGCGGGTGGAGCTGGAGCCGGGAGACACGGCGCGCGTGACGTTCCGCTTCCACGCGGACCTGTCCGCCTTCACCGACCGCTTGGGCCGAAGGGTGGTCGAACCGGGCGCCCTGGAACTGCGGCTGGCGGCGTCCAGCACGGACGTACGGCACACCGCGCGGGTGGAACTCACCGGACCCGTGAGGGAGCTGGGGCCGGACCGGCGGCTGCGCTGCGAGACGGAGGTGTCGACACCGGGGTGACCGGGACCCCTCCCGAGGGTCGTCACCGTACTGGTGCTCGGTCTCTGGGTCAGCCGGTCCGGACGTCGAGGGACTCGAACCGCCACCGATGCACCGCCCGGGTGACCAACTCACCGGGCGGCTCCGGCAGTTCGGGTACCTCTTCGTCGTACGCGCCCTCCCACCACGTGACGACCAGCACCCGGTCCTGCGGCGCGCGGAGGGTCTCCCGGCGCAGGGGCTCCGCAGCGAGCCGCTGCCCGCGCACCCAGGCCAGCAACTCCTCACCCCGCCCTTCGGCCGCCCGCGCCTCCCACATCAACGCCACCCTCATGAGTAGAGGTTGTCCTTGCTGACCTCGTGGACGTGGTCGTGCCCCGGCACATGCGGGTCGGTCACCGGCAGCGAGGAGTCCGCCGACAGGTCCCAACTGGACGCCGCCCGCCCCCGCGCCACCATCTCCGCACCGAGCGCCGCGACCATCGCGCCGTTGTCGGTGCACAACTTGGGCCGGGGCACCCGGAGTTCGATCCCGGCCGCCTCGCACCGATGCTGGGCGAGGTGCCGCAGACGGGAGTTGGCCGCCACGCCACCGCCGATCATCAGATGCCCGACGCCCTCGTCCTTGCAGGCGCGTACGGCCTTGCGGGTCAGCACGTCCACGACCGCCTCCTGGAAGGACGCCGCCACATCGCGTACCGGCACCTCCTCCCCCGCCGCCCGCTTGGCCTCGATCCAGCGGGCCACGGCCGTCTTCAGTCCGGAGAAGGAGAAGTCGTACGCCGGATCGCGGGGCCCGGTCAGACCGCGCGGGAAGGCGATGGCCCGCGGGTCGCCCTCCTTCGCGTACCGGTCGATGACCGGACCGCCCGGGAAGCCGAGGTTCAGCACCCGCGCGATCTTGTCGAAGGCCTCGCCGGCCGCGTCGTCGATGGTCGCGCCAAGCGGCCGTACGTCGGAGGTGATGTCGGAGGACAGCAGCAGGGACGAGTGCCCGCCGGACACCAGCAGCGCCATCGTCGGCTCGGGCAGCGCGCCGTGCTCCAGCTGGTCGACGCAGATGTGCGAGGCGAGGTGGTTCACGCCGTACAGCGGCTTGCCCAGCGCGTAGGCGTACGCCTTCGCCGCCGAGACGCCGACCAGCAGGGCGCCCGCGAGTCCTGGACCGGCGGTCACGGCGATCCCGTCCAGGTCCCCGGCGCTCACCCCCGCTTCCTTCAGCGCACGGTCGATGGTCGGGACCATCGCCTCCAGATGCGCCCGGGACGCGACCTCCGGCACCACCCCGCCGAAACGGGCGTGCTCGTCGACGCTGGACGCGACGGCGTCCGCCAGCAGGGTCGAGCCGCGGACGATGCCGACGCCGGTCTCGTCGCAGGAGGTCTCGATCCCCAGGACCAGAGGTTCGTCAGCCATTGATCTCGGTTCCTTGTTCGGTTCCTTGTTCGGGGGCGGAACCCGCGGCGGAGCCGCTGTCGGATTCCATGGTCAGTCGCATCACGAGGGCGTCCACGTTCCCCGGCTGGTAGTAGCCGCGCCGGAAGCCGATGGCCTCGAAGCCGTAGCGCTCGTACAGCTTCTGGGCGCGGACGTTGTCGATCCGGCACTCCAGCATCACTTCGCCGCACTCGAAGGCGGTGGCCGCCCGCAGCAGCTCCGTGAGCAACCGCCCGCCGAGGCCGGTGCCCCACTGGCCTCGGGCCACGGCGACGGTCTGGATGTCGGCGATGTCTCCGGACGCGGCGAGGCCCGCGTACCCGACGAGCCGGTCCCCGTCGACGGCGACGACATACCGCCGGGTCGCCTCAGGACCGCGCGCGTGAGCCAGCTCGGACCAGAACATGCCCCGCGACCAGGCGTCCTCGGGGAAGAGGTCCTTCTCCAGCTCAAGCACCGGATCGATGTCCCACCAGCGCATCTCGCGCAGCACCGCTGTCACTTGGGGGTGACCACCTTGTAGTTCTTGGGGACCTGGGCGTCCGGACGGCGCAGGTACAGCGGCCGCGGCGCGGGGAGCTCCTCGCCGGCCGCCAGCCTCTCGGCGGCGAGGCTCGCGAGCGCCGCGGCCGACACGTGCTCGGGCTCGTGCACGCTGGGGAAGGTGTCCGGGTACAGCAGCGCGCCCGCGCCGACGGCGGGCAGCCCGGCCACCCGGTCGGCGATGTCGGCGGGCCGGTCCACGGCGGGCTCGGTGACACGCGTACGCGAGTCGGCGTACCGCGCCCAGTAGACCTCTTTGCGCCGGGCGTCGGTGGCGACGACGAAGGGACTCCCCATGTCGGACGCGTACGCGAGGCCGTCGAGCGTGCACAGCCCGTGCACGGGGACGCCGAGCGCGAGCCCGAACGTGTCCGCGGTCATCAGACCGACCCGCAGCCCGGTGTACGGACCCGGACCGATCCCTACGACGATCCCCGTGACGGCATCGAGCCTCAGCCCCGCCTCGGTCAGCACACGGTCGACAGCCGGCAGCAACAACTCTCCGTGCCGGCGCGCGTCAATCTGACTCGACGAGGCGACGACGTCCGTCCCGTCGTGCAGCGCGACGGTGACGGCGGGGGTGGCGGTATCCAGAGCGAGCAAGAGCACGCAAACAGCCTACGGCTCTCCGGCGCCGGTGTCGGACGTCCCGCCGTCCGCCCGGAGGGCGGGCCGCACGCGTCCCGACGGCGAGACGTGCGCGCCAGCGCGTGCACGCGCCCACGCCGGAGCCACCGGGCCCATACGGCACCGGCGCCCCCCCGGACCGGACCAATACCGGCCATCCCCCCATCCCCCCATCCCCCCATCCGCGCGGTCTGTCCGGCGTTCTGGTGCACGCGATCACAAGACGCCGGAGCGGCCCTCGACGCTCGACAACTGCGCGCCCGCGCGAGCCGGGCGAAGCCGGTTCGCACGGGCGAGGGAGTCCGCTCGCAGGGCGGGAGTTCGCGCGCAAGGCAGGAGTCCGCACGCAAGGCAGGAGTCCGCGCGCAAGGCGGGAATCCGCACGCAGGGCGGGAGGAGCCATGCGGGCGCGGGCGGTTCGGCGACGCCGCCGACGTGCGGGCTTGGCGTCGCGCGGCAGACGGAACGTCCGACACCAGCCCCGGGCACGGCACGGGCACGGGCACGGCACGGGCACGGGCACGGCACGGGCACGGGCACGGGCACGGCACGGGCACGGGCACGGGCACGGCACAAGCGCCCCGGTCGTGCACTCACCCGCTACTGTCGAACACTTGACCGATGCTCACCCTTCAGGGTGGAGGTGCAAGGCGTCCCGCCGCTAGCGGCCCGGAGGGGCGCAGCGGCGTGGTTAACATCGCTTTGTCCGACGAAGACCGATCCTCACCGGTCGGCAGCGGCCTGTGAAACAAGAACCGTGGTCGTCGCAACGAAGCGTGACGTACGACGAAGAGGTGGGCGACCGTGCCAAGCAGCAGCGCCGGATTCGTGGCCGTGCTGACCGCCGCGGCGGTCGCGACCGTCGGCTTCCTCGCCTACCAGGCGTCCGCGACCGTCCCGGCCGACCTGGCCCGGCCCCAGGCGGGCGGGCCGTCCGCGGCGGCCCCCTCGAAGGCGCCGCGGGACAAGCGGCACCCCGGCGCGCTGCCCACCGGCTCCGGCACAGGTGAACGGGTCGTGTACTCGGTGGACGACGACCGCGTGTGGCTCGTCATCCCGGGCAACAAGGTCCAGCGCACCTTCAAGGTCAACCCGAGCACGGTCGACCCACCGCCGGGCACCTACTTCGTCACATCCCGCTCCAACACCGCCACCGGTTCCGACGGCGCCACCATCGAACACGTCGTCCGCTTCACCAGCATCGACGGCGTCGCCATCGGCTTCAGCGCGGCCGTGGACGGCTCGGCCCCGGTCCTCGATCCGACGGTGAAGACGGGCGGCATCCGCGAGTCCCGCGCCGACGGCGACGCGATGTGGCAGTTCGCGACGATCGGCCAGAAGGTGGTCGTGATCCGCTAGAGACGGCTGGGCGGTGGAGCGCCCCCATGAGGCCGCCAACGGCCGGAGATGACTAGGCGGCCCTACGGCCTTCCGTCTCATACCGCTCCGGCGCCCGCGGCGGCGTGGAAATCACGTTCGCGGCGGCACACGACGCCAGCAGATCACGCATGGACAGCCCGGGCACCGCATCGTACGGCTGCTGCGGACGAGCCTCGTGGCGGTCGTTCTCCGCGCTGTGTTCCGAAGCCGGCATGGACGCCTCCTGAGGGACGGGGGCGGAGTTAGTTAGGTAGACCTAACTACGGACTGGGTACCATGTGACCACGCGCAAGACCTCGAAAGCAATATCTTGCCGACGTCTTGTCGGAACGTTCACCGACGCTCACGCGGACAGCACGCCGAGGTCCGCGTTCGCCCAGCGCTCCCCCAGCCCGGTCAGCGTCACATGCCGCACCTCGTCGGTCGTGTCGCCGACGGCCCGGTGGATGACGACCTGGAGCCGGTCGTCAGTCAGTTCCTCGACCTTGCCCTCGCCCCACTCCACGACGATCACCGACTCGGGCAGCGAGACATCCAGGTCGAGGTCCTCCATCTCGTCGAGGCCGCCACCGAGGCGGTACGCGTCGACGTGGACCAGCGGCGGCCCTCCCCCCAGCGAGGGGTGCACCCGGGCGATCACAAAGGTCGGCGAGGCGACGGCACCCCGGACCCCGAGCCCCTCGCCCAGCCCCCGGGTCAGCGTCGTCTTGCCCGCGCCGAGTTCCCCGCTGAGCATCACGAGGTCACCGGCGCGCAGCAGCTTGGCGAGGCGGCGGCCGAGTTCCTTCATCTGGTCGGTGGACTGGACGATCAGCTCGGTCTCAGCCGGGTTGTGCGGTGCTGCTTCCATAGCCACTCACGGTAGCGCCTGCCGGCACGGCACCCGCGCGGGTGAGCAGGTCGGCGAGACGGTCCGTGACCACTTCCGGGTGCTCCAGCATCACCAGGTGCCCGGCGTCCGGGACGAGAACCAATTCGGCGCCGGGCAACAGGTCGGCGATGGCCTCGCTGTGCTCGCTGGGCGTGACGAGGTCCTTGACCCCGGCCAGCACCAGCACCGGCAGATCCGCGAAGAGCGCGAGCGCCTCGGTCTTGTCGTGGTCCCCGAAGGCCGGGTAGAACTCGGCGACCACGTCGATCGGCGTGCCCTCGATCATCCGTTCCGCGAACCGCGCGACCGCCGGATCGATGTCCCGGGACGCGAACGAGTACCGCTTGATGACCCCGGTGAACAGATCGGCGGTGGCCCGCCGTCCCCGCTCCACCAGCGCGGCCTGCTGCCCCAGCGCCTTCAGCACTCCGGGGAGCACCCGGCGTACGGCGTTGACGCCCGCGACCGGCAGCCCGAAGTTGACCTCGCCGAGCTTCCCCGACGACGTACCGACCAGCGCGACCGCGGTGACCCGCTCGCGGACCAGTTCCGGGAACTGGGCGGCGAGCGCCATGACGGTCATCCCGCCCATGGAGTGCCCGACCAGCACGATCGGCCCCTCGGGCACGGCCGCGTCGATCACGGCCCGCAGATCGCGGCCCAGCTGGTCGATGGTGACCGGAATGCCGTCCTCCACCTGGGACGCCCCGCGCGCGGACCGGCCATGGCTGCGCTGGTCCCAGTGCACCGTCCGTACGACGCCCCGCAGCGCCGCGCGCTGGAAGTGCCAGGAGTCCTGGCTGAGGCAGTAGCCGTGGCTGAAGACGACGGTGACGGGGGCGGGGGCCTTACGGCCGAACAGCCGCCGGCGCCGCGGAGTGAGCCCTTCCTCGGGTTCGACGTCGTCGACCTCGTAGTACAGCTCGGTGCCGTCGTCGGCGTACGCCTTGCCGGGCGTGCCGCGCAGCGCGCCGTACGGTCCCGCCGAGTCCAGTGCGAGGCGGGCCTTCTGCCGCATCCCGCGCCCGACCGTCATGCGTTCTATGGCGACGCCGGCCGCCGCACCCGCCGCGACCACGCCGATCGCGGCGCCCGCGATACCGGTCACCCGGCGCCAGTTTCCGGCCGCCCCCGTGGCGGAGGCGACGGCCGCCGAGGCGGCGTTCGCTACGGCCTCCGCACTGCTCTCGCTCACGAATCGCTCCTCTTCGCCGTACTACTTGGTCGCCGGACGGGCTGTTGCTGACAGCTGACTCCTGACTCCTGACAGCTGACAGCTGACAGCTGACAGCTGACAGCTGACAGTGGTGAACGCCTCCTGGCGCCTACCCCGCTTGGCCCTCATTCACATAGACGCGGGGAACCCGCGTTCCGATGCGGGTGACGATTTCGTAGGCGATGGTGCCCGCGGCCTGCGCCCAGTCCTCGGCGGTGGGCTCGCCGCGGTCGCCGGGCCCGAACAGGACCGCCTCGGTCCCGGTTGCGGGCTCGTCTCCGCCCAGGTCCACGACGAACTGGTCCATCGCGACCCGCCCCGCGACCGTACGCCATTTGCCGCCGATCATGACCGGCCCGGTCCCGGAGGCGTGCCGCGGGATGCCGTCCGCGTACCCCACGGGCACCAGGCCGAGGGTCGTTTCACCGGGGGTGGTGTAGTGGTGCCCGTAACTGACGCCGTGCCCTCCCGGAACGTGCTTCACCAGCGCGACCGACGCCGACAGCGTCATCACCGGCCGCAGCCCGAAGTCGGCGGGGCCGCCGATCTCCGGGCTGGGCGAGATGCCGTAGACGGCGATCCCGGCGCGGACCAGGTCGAAGTGGCTCTCGGGCAGCGTGAGGGTGGCCGGAGAGTTGGCGATGTGCCGCACCTCGGGCCGTACGCCCAGGTTTTCGGCGTACGACAGCATCTCCCGGAAGCGGGTGAGCTGGGCCTCGATGGAGGGATGTCCGGGCTCGTCGGCGCAGGCGAAGTGCGACCAGAGCCCGGTGATCCGGATCAGCCCCTCCCACTCGGCGCGCAGGGCGGCGTCGACCAGCTCGGCCCAGTCGTCGCCGGGCTGGCAGCCGCCTCGCCCGAGGCCGGTGTCGGCTTTGAGCTGGACACGGGCGGGCGTCCCGGTTCTCGTCTGCCGGGCGGCCGAGGTCACCTCGTCCAGAGCCCACATACCGCTGACGGACACGTCGAGGTCGGCTTCGATGGCCTCGCGCCAGGGTCCGCCGGGGGTCCACAGCCAGCACATGATCCGCCCCGGGAGACCGGCGGCCCGCAGCGCGAGGGCCTCCTCGGGAGTGGCGGTTCCCAGCCAGGTCGCCCCCGCCTCGACCGCGGCGCGGGCGCACGGCAGCGCGCCATGCCCGTAGGCGTCGGACTTCACCACGGCCATCAGTTCCGCACCCGGTGCGAGGGCGCGCAGGGCCCGCACATTGGCCCGCAGCGCGGCCAGGTCGATCTCGGCGCGGGCACGCAGCGGGGCGGTCGGCGGTGGTGCGTTCTCAGTCATGGCGCCCCCAGTGTCTCAGAGGGGTCTGAGCGTCCCGTTCTGCGCCCGCCGGTGGCCACGACGATCGGCGTCCCGCTCGGACGAAGCGGGAACCGAGCGTGTGTGCTCAGTCTCAGCGACACGCCGCGATCACACCGCGATCACACCGCGACACGCCGCGCACGCCGGACAGCTGGGCGCGTCGCTGAGACTCAGACACCAGGTTCAGACACCAGGTGGCGGGCACCGACTCAGCACCGACCGACTTCGCCGACAGCATCCGCCGAGGGGTGCGCGGGAACCCCGACCGCGCCGGTCCGCATGAGGCGCGCTGGTCCGGAGGGGCCCGCACCCCGCAGCCATCCACACCGACCATCGCCTGCCCCGCGCCGTCCGGCGGCCATCCGCCATCCACGCCGACCGTCATCCGCCTTGCCGCGCCGACGGGACCCGGCGCCGTGTCGCCCGGCCGCGTGTCGCCGCCGCGGCGGTGCGCGGGTTCAGAGGCGCAGTCCGTGCCGGGCCAGATACTTCACCGGGTCGATGTCGGAGCCGTACTTGCGGAGGGCGCGCACCTCGAAATGCAGGTGCGGGCCGGTGGCACGGCCGGTGCTGCCGCTGCTGCCCAGCCGCGTGCCGGGCCGGACCCTGGCGCCCCGCGCCACGGAGATACGGGAGAGATGGGCGTAGACGACGTACCGGGAGTCGCTCATCTTCACCGTCACGGCCTTGCCGTACGACCCCGACCACCGGGCCAGCACCACGACGCCGGGGCCAACCGAATAGACCGGGGTTCCCTTCGGTACGGCGAGGTCGATTCCGGTGTGGTACCCGACCTGCCAATTCCCCCGCATCCCGTAACGCGCCGTGACCGTGACCCGCCGCCGTATCGGACGGCGCCACTTCTTGGGGGCGCGGTACATGTCGTCGTCGTCCGGGTCCGCCCAGTCCTCGGGTTCCTCCACGGCCGCGAGCAGGGCCTCGAATTCCTCGTCGTACTCGATGCCACAACTCCCGGCCGGTTCCTCACCCCAGTCGCCCGAATCAGCATCGCTCGCACGCTTCCCGAGGACGGCGCCCCCCAGAACTACGGCCGCCCCTCCCAGCACTTCACGCCGAGTAGCATCACGTATGTCTGATTCACTCATGCCGCCAGCGAACCACCCCCCTTTTCTGCTCCGCACACTCGGCCGACCGGGATTGCTCCCTTCGGTGGTTTCTTCACCTAGGAAGCGCCAATATCCCGCCCTACCGTTTGCGGGCGACGGCCGCAATCACAACGCGCGCACACGAGTTACGGCCGTCGCTGCGCGCTCAGATCGGCCTGCGTCCCCACACGTACACCCGGTCGCCCTTCTTCAGCAGGCCCCACAGCTTGCGGGCGTCGCCGTGGCGCATGCTGACGCAGCCCCTGGAGCCGACGGTGGTGAAGATGGTGCCGTGGACGGCGTGGAACGCCTGTCCGCCACTGAAGAACTGGGCGTACGGCATAGGGGACTTGTAGAGCGACGAGTAGTGGTTCTTGTGCCGCCAGTAGATCGCGTGCCACCCGGCGCGGGTCCGGTGCCCGGCCCGTCCACTGCGCATCGGCACCGGCCCGAACACCACCTTCTTCCCCTTCTGCACCCAGGTCAGCTGCCGACTGAGATCGACACAGGCGACGCGATACGCCCTTACCGGGCACTTCTTCGCGGCATTGGGGTTCTGCTTCGCGGCGGCGACCTGCGTCCACGCCCATGTAAGGGGACCGGCGTATCCGTCGACCTCGATCCCCTGCTTCTCCTGGAACGCCCGGATCGCCTCGCAGTCCTTCTCCGACGGCTTCCCGTCCACCTTCAACTTCAGCGACCGCTCGACCTGCCGCTGATAAGGCCCGGTGTTGTCGGGGCAGCTGTCCGGCGCGAGGTCGTCGTCGACCGGAATATCCTCAAGGAACGCGAACGTCCTGTCGGCCGCGTCCCTGAGTTCCCGCTCGACGGCTTCCAATTCCTCGCCGGTCGCCCTCTCCCCCGGCAGCAACTCCCCTTCCACGCCGGCACCAGGGGGCCCGGGTTCGGCAGCTGCGCTCCCCACAGGAATCACGGTGACAACGGCCAGCAGAACCGCGACACTCCGACGCACAAATCGTCCACTGATCATGCGCTCAGATAAGCGCGCCGCCCCAACCACCCCGGGGAGCCGCGCGGACGACATCACCCGTACGCATCCTGCAAGCTCAGCTCAGGCTGCGGGCAGTGCGCACCCGCCCCCGCCCCGACGCCGGGCGTCAAACAGCCCACGCCCCCTCACCCCCGTACATCCCTCCACGCCCCCGGAATCGCCTCGGCGACGTCATGCGCCCCCACCGGCGCCCCGTCCGCCGCGAACCGCCCCGCCAGCCCATGCAGATACGCCGCCGCACTCCCCGCGTCGACGGCTGAAAGCCCCGCCGCCAGCAAGGACCCCGCCAGCCCCGACAACACGTCCCCGCTCCCGGCCGTGGCCAGCCAGGCCGTCCCCGTCGGATTCACCCGCACCGCTCCACCCCCGGCATCCGCAACCAGCGTCGTCGACCCCTTCAGCAGCACCGTCGCCGCATACCGCCCCGCCAGCTCCCGTGCGAAGAACAGCCGGGCCCCCTCGACCTCCTCCCGCGAAACCCCCAGCAGCGCGGCGGCTTCCCCGGCATGGGGAGTCATCAGCGTCGGCGCGGTACGACGGCGTACGGCATCCGGGTCCGCGAGCCGCAACCCGTCCGCGTCCACCAGCACCGGCACATCCGCCCCCAGCACCTCCCCCACAGCCGACGCGTCGTCGCCCGCGCCGGGTCCCACGACCCACGACTGCACCCGCCCCGCCCGCCTGGGCCCCTTGTCGGACACCAGCGTCTCGGGGAAACGGGAGATCACGGCATCCGCGGCAGGACCGACGTACCGCACCGCCCCGGCGCCGCCCCGCAACGCCCCCGCCACCGCCAGCACCGCCGCCCCCGGATACCGCGCGGACCCGGCGGCGATCCCGACGACACCCCGCCGGTACTTGTCGCTCCCCCCCGCCGGCACCGGCAGCAGCGCCGCCACATCGGCGTGCTGCAAGGCCTCCAACTCGGCCTCGACCGGCAGTTCCAGACCGATGTCGACCAGCCGCACCGACCCGGCGTACTCCCGCGCCGGATCGATCAGCAACCCCGGCTTGTGCGTCCCGAACGTCACGGTCAGATCGGCGCGGATGGCCGCGCCCCGCACCTCACCGGTGTCGGCGTCGACGCCACTGGGCAGATCGACGGCGACGACGGCAGCCCGCGCATCCGCGACCACCGAAGCCAACGCCACCGCCGCTTCCCGCAGACCGCCCTTCCCACCGATCCCGACGATGCCGTCGACGACGAGATCGGCCGCCGCGATCAACTCCTCGGCGTCACCCGGGCGCACGGCCCGGCCACCCGCGCGGCGCAGTGCCGCGAGCCCCCCGGCGTGCGCCCGCTCGGGCGACAGCAGCACCGCCGCGACCCCCGCGCCACGCCGTGCCAGCCGCGCCCCCGCGTACAGCGCGTCGCCGCCGTTGTCCCCGCTGCCGACCAGCAGCACCACCCGGCTGCCGTACACCCGCCCCATCAACTGCCCGCAGGCGGCGGCCAGTCCGGCCGCGGCCCGCTGCATCAACGCGCCCTCCGGCAGCCGTGCCATCAGCTCCCGCTCGGCGCCCCTGACCGTCTCCACGCTGTACGCAGTACGCATGGAACCGAGTCTCTCTCGAAACGGCCCCTACTTCAGGTCGCTACGCCTTCGCCGCCACACCTTCGCCCGCCACACCTTCGCCCGCTCCACCTTCGCCGGCTACGCCTCAGCCACGACCACCGCGGAGGCCACCCCCGCGTCATGGCTCAGCGACACATGCCAGGACCGCACCCCCAGCTCCTCCGCCCGCGCCGCGACCGTCCCCGTCACCCGCAGCCGCGGCTGCCCGCTGTCCTCGACGAAGACCTCGGCATCGGTCCACAGCAGCCCCGCCGGCGCCCCCAACGCCTTGGCCACCGCCTCCTTCGCCGCGAACCGCGCCGCCAGCGAGGCGACCCCCCGGCGTTCCCCACTGGGCAGCAGCAACTCACTCTCCAGAAACAGCCGTTCAGCCAGCCCCGGCGTCCGCTTGAGCGAAACCTCGAACCGATCGATCTCGGCGACATCGATACCGACCCCGATGATGCTCATCCGGGCACTCTACGGGGCGGATCAACCCAGGCCTTCGAACAGCTCGTCCGTGTGCGGGACCGTACGGGCCCGGTCGAGCCAGTCATTGAGGCGGTCGAGGTCGGTACAGCCGGTGATGCGCTCGCGGACGTCGTCGGAGACAGGGAGCCCTCGCATCTCCAGGACCGCCAGGGTCCCCTTGGCCCTCCCGCGGGCCAGGCCTTCGGTGTACCCGCGACGCAGATCAATCAGATCGAGTCAGCCCTGACCGGAGTGAGCGAGAAGCGCCTGCGTCGGCTCGCCTCCAACTACGCCTGCACAGACAAGGACTTCATCGAAGCCCTGGTCACGATGGCCACCGACCGGACACGCGGCTGGTGGGAGAAGTACCGGGGTCTGCTGCCCACACCCTTCCTGGACCTGTCCGAGCTGGAGCACCACGCCCGCTTCCTGCGCCACGTGGCAATCCTGTACGTGCCTGGCCTGCTGCAAACGGAGGACTACTCGCGTGCCGTCTTCTCGTCCAGGTTGCCAGAACTGACCAGTGACGAAGTCGAGTTGCGCATCCAACACCGAAAGGCGCGTCAGGAGTTCACCACACTGTACGAAGCGGTGATCCACGAGGCGGCACTTCGGATCCGAGTCAGCGACCGGGCCGCCGCAAGGGCCCAACTCACCCGACTCCTCGAACTCTCCGAAGCAGACCACATCACCGTGCGTGTCATCCCCTTCGACCTGGACGGCTTCGCGACAGCCTCCAGCACGATGACTTACGTGGGCGGCCCTCTACCCAAGCTGGACACCGTGGTGCGCGACGCACCCCATGGCTCAGTCCTTATCGACCCCGAGGCTCAGCTCAACGTTTATCGAACGCGTTTCCGTAAGGTAGAGGCTGTATCACTCAAACCTGAACCGTCGCGTGGCTTCATCCACAAGCTGGCGAAAGAGCTATGAGGCATCCATGACCACCTCCAACAACTGGCGGAAGTCGTCCTACTCGGGTGAGGGCGACGGCAACGAGTGCGTAGAGATCGCCAACTCCCCTACTTACATAGCGATCCGCGACTCAAAGGCCCCGGCCATGGCCACCCTCACCTTCCCGGCCGGAGCCTTCGCCCCCTTCCTCGACGCCCTGAAGTCGGCTCACTCCACAGTGACCGACTTCGCCAGGTTCCGAGGCTGATCCACCTCGTTCCCCCGGGCGGTGGCCAGCTCACACGCGAACACCTGAAGGGGGACCGTGGCCACCAGCGGCTGAAGCAGGGTCGGAGTCGCCGGAATCCGGATCAGGTGATCCGCGTACGGCACCACCGCCTCGTCCCCCTCCTCCGCGATCACGATGGTCCGCGCCCCCCTCGCCCGGATCTCCTGGATGTTGGACACGATCTTGTCGTGGAGGACCGACCGGCCCCGAGGCGAGGGCACGACGACGACCACCGGCACATCGGCCTCGATCAGGGCGATGGGCCCGTGCTTCAACTCCCCCGCCGCAAAGCCCTCGGCGTGCATGTAGGCAAGCTCCTTGAGCTTCAGCGCCCCTTCCAGGGCGACCGGATAGCCCACGTGCCGCCCCAGGAACAACACGGTGTCCTTCTCGGCGAGGGTGCGCGCGAGTTGCCGTACGGGCTCCATGGTCTCCAGGACCCGCTCCACCGCACCGGAGATCTCGGACAGGTCCAGGATCACATCCCGGATCTCGTCGCCCCACTTGGTCCCTCGTACCTGCCCCAGATAGAGGGCGACGAGATAGCAGGCCACCAGCTGCGTCAGAAACGCCTTGGTCGAGGCGACCGCGACCTCCGGCCCGGCATGCGTGTAGAGCACGGCGTCGGACTCACGGGGAATGGTGGAGCCGTTCGTGTTGCAGATGGCCAGCACTTTGGACCCCTGCTCGCGGGCGTGCCGCAGGGCCATCAGCGTGTCCATGGTCTCGCCGGACTGCGAGATCGCGATGACGAGCGACTGCGGGTCGAGAATCGGATCCCGGTACCGGAACTCGCTCGCCAGCTCCACCTCGCACGGAATCCGCGTCCAGTGCTCGATGGCGTACTTGGCGATGAGCCCGGCGTGAAAGGCCGTACCGCAGGCCACGATGACGACCTTGTCGACTTCCCGCAGCACCTGCGGAGCGATCCGCACCTCGTCCAGCGTCAGCGAGCCGGCGGCGTCGATGCGCCCGAGCAGCGTGTCGGCGACGGCCTTCGGCTGCTCGGCGATCTCCTTGAGCATGAAGTAGTCGTAGCCGCCCTTTTCCGCGGCGGAGGCGTCCCAGTCGATGTGGTACGAGCGCACGTCGGCCGGACGACCGTCGAAGCCGGTCACCGTCACCCCGTCCCGCCGCAGCTCGACGACCTGGTCCTGCCCCAGCTCGATCGCCGACCGTGTGTGCGCGATGAACGCGGCGACGTCCGAGGCGAGAAAGGCCTCACCCTCCCCGACGCCCACCACGAGCGGCGAGTTCCGCCGCGCCCCCACCACCACATCGGGCGCATCGGCATGCACGGCGACCAGCGTGAACGCCCCCTCCAGCCGCCGGCACACCAGCCGCATCGCCTCCGCGAGATCGGCGCAGGAGGAGAACTCCTCGGCGAGCAGATGCGCCACGACCTCGGTGTCGGTCTCGGAGGCGAGGTCGTGCCCGCGCTCGGCCAACTCGGCGCGCAGCAGGGCGAAGTTCTCGATGATCCCGTTGTGCACGACAGCGACACGGCCCGCGTTGTCGAGATGTGGATGAGCGTTCGCGTCGGTCGGCCCCCCGTGCGTGGCCCATCGCGTATGCCCGATCCCCGTCGAACCGGTCGGCAACGGCCGCTCCTGCAGCTCCTTCTCCAGATTGACCAGCTTCCCGGACTTCTTCGCAGCGGCCATCCCGCCGTCCGCGAGCACCGCGACGCCCGCCGAGTCGTATCCCCGGTACTCCAGTCGCTTCAGCCCGGCCATCACCACATCAAGCGCCGACTGCGACCCCACGTATCCCACGATTCCGCACATACGCGGCAGCCTACGACCGATTCCGCGCCCGAAACGGTCTCCGCGTGCCCGATTTCGGAAATTCCCACCCCCCTGCGCCCCGCCCTCTCACGTCTTCGCCCGATAGGCCCGCATGGCCAACGGATAGAACACCAGCGCGATCCCCGCCGCCCACACCAGCGACCACAGCACCGGCTCCGCCACAGCCCCGCCCAGCAGCAGCCCCCGGAACGCATCGGAGAGGTGGGTGACCGGGTTGACGTCGCTGACGGCCTGGAGCCAGCCGGGCATGGTGTCGACGACGACGAACGCGCTGCTGGTGAAGGTGATCGGGAAGATCAGGGTGAAGGCGAACGCCTGTACCTTCTCCGCGTCGCCGGCCAGCATCCCGATCAGCACGGCGCTCCAGGACACGGCCGCGGCGAACACCACCACCAGCACGATGCCGAGCAGGAACCCGTCGAATCCGCCGGTGACCCGGAACCCGAGCAGCAGGCCGAGGCCGATCATCAGCAGCATCGCCCAGACATGCTTGGCGAGGTCCGCGGTGATCCGCCCGATGAGCGGGGCGGAGCGGGCTATCGGCAGACTGCGCAGGCGGTCGAAGACGCCCTTCGTGAGGTCCGTGTTGAGCGCCATCGCCGTGTACATCGTCATGAACAGGGTGTTCTGCACGATGATCCCGGGCAGCGCGTACTTCAGATACGCCTCGGGCGATCCGGCCATCTGCCCGCCCAGCACATAGGTGAAGAGGAACACGAACATGATCGGCGTGATGCTGTAGTCGACCAGTTCGAGCGGGTTGTGCTTGACCGCGACCAGGCTGCGCCAGGCCATCGTGAAGGTCTGCCGCAGTCCTGCCAGGGGGCGCACGCGGCCCGACGCCGTGATCGGAGCGGTGACGGTGGTCGCGGTCATGAGCGGCTCACCGCCTTCTCCATCTCGGCGTCGGAGCCGTCGGAATCCCGTACGGCCGCACCACCGTCGCTCTCCGGCTCACCCGGCTCACCCGGCTCAGCACGGTGGCCCGTCAGGGCCAGGAACACCTCGTCCAGCGAGGAGCGGCGCAGCGCCAGCTCGCCCACCGCGATCCCCTCGCGGTCGAGCGTGCGCACCACGGTCGGCATGAGCTGGGGGTCCTTCACGGGGGCCGTGACCGTCTCCCCCTCGATCTGGGTCTGCGGCCCGGCCGCCTGGGCGACCAGGAGATGCGCCCGCGCGAGGTCCCGCGCCAGCACCGGCCTCAGTTGCAGCACCTGCCCGCCGACCTGCGACTTCAGCTGATCCGGTGTGCCCTCGGCGATCACCCGGCCCTTGTCGATCACCACGATGTCGTCGGCGAGCACGTCGGCCTCGTTCAGATACTGCGTGGTCAGCAGGGCGGTCGCGCCGTCCGCGACCAGGCCCCGCAGCAGGTTCCAGAGTTCACCGCGGCTGTGCGGATCGAGGCCGGTGGTCGGTTCGTCGAGGAAGAGGATGCTGGGCCGGCCCACCAGGCTGGCCGCGAGGTCCAGACGCCTGCGCATGCCGCCCGAGAAGGTCTTCGCGGCCCGCCCGGCCGCGTCCGTCAGCTGAAAGCGTTCCAGCAGCTCACCCGCCCTCGCCTTGGCCTCGCGCCGCGGCAGACCGAGCAGCCGGCCGATGAGCAGCAGATTCTCCGTGCCCGTCAGGTTCTCGTCCACCGCCGCGTACTGCCCGGTCAGCCCGACGAGGGCACGGACGACCCCGGCGTCCCGGACCACGTCGTGACCGGCCACGTGCGCCCTGCCTCCGTCGGGCCGAAGCAGCGTCGCGAAGATCCGCACCGCGGTCGTCTTCCCCGCGCCGTTGGGACCCAGCAGCCCGAGCACCGAGCCCTTGCGGGCTCCCAGATCGACCCCGGCCAGCGCCTCGGTCTCCTTGAACCGCTTGACCAGGCCTTCCGCCTCAATCGCATACGTCATGCGTCACCCCTCGGAGTCAGGGCCTGCCCTGGTGGACCCCGGCTGGGCCCACCCTTCCCACAACTGTGACGCACGCCACTGACATTCCCCCACCTTGTCCAGATTCGCCCGAGTTCGCCCGGAAACGGGACGCGGGTGACGGATCCCACCCCACCGCCCGTTCGTAGGCCCGTAACAATGGACTGTGATCTCTCCGGTCTCCCCGATGCCCCGGAGCGCCCACCGGCACAGGCCGGAGGCGACTCCCTACGTCGACCTCAGCCGCACGGAGTGGAGCGCGCTGCGCGACAAGACGCCGCTCCCCCTCACCGCCGAGGAGGTCGAGAAGCTGCGCGGCCTCGGCGATGTCATCGACCTCGACGAGGTGCGGGACATCTACCTCCCGCTGTCCCGGCTCCTCAACCTCTACGTCGGCGCCACCGACGGCCTCCGCGGCGCCCTGAACACCTTCCTCGGTGACACCGGCGAGAGGGGCTCCCAGTCCGGCACCCCGTTCGTCATAGGCGTCGCCGGCTCGGTCGCCGTAGGAAAGTCCACCGTCGCCCGTCTCCTCCAGGCCCTGCTCTCCCGCTGGCCCGAGCACCCGCGCGTGGAGCTGGTCACCACGGACGGCTTCCTCCTGCCCACCAAGGAGTTGCAGGCCCGCGGCCTGATGTCGCGGAAAGGTTTCCCCGAGTCGTACGACCGCCGCGCGCTCACCCGCTTCGTCGCCGACATCAAGGCAGGCAAGGACGAGGTCACGGCCCCCGTCTACTCCCACCTCATCTACGACATCGTCCCGGGCCGGAAGCTCACGGTCCGCCGCCCGGACATCCTGATCGTCGAGGGCCTGAACGTGCTCCAGCCCGCCCTCCCCGGCAAGGACGGCCGCACGCGCGTCGGCCTCGCCGACTACTTCGACTTCAGCGTGTACGTCGACGCCCGCCCCGAGGACATCGAGCGCTGGTATCTGAACCGGTTCCGCAAACTCCGCGACACCGCCTTCCAGGACCCGTCCTCGTACTTCCGCAAGTACACCCAGGTCTCCGAGGAGGCGGCCCTCGACTACGCCCGCACCACCTGGCGCACGATCAACCGGCCGAACCTCGTCGAGAACGTCGCCCCCACCCGGGGCCGCGCCACCCTGATCATCCGCAAGGGCCCCGACCACAAGGTGCAGCGGCTCAGCCTGCGCAAGCTGTGACCGCTACCCTGCCGCCATGCTGCACCTCCGCCTGATCACACCGTCCGACCAGACCGACGCCGTGGTCCACCTGATCGAGACGACGGTCGGCACCACCCACCTCGTGGTGCTGCCGGGCGCGGCCCGCAACCCGGCGGGCGACGTGGTGCTGTGCGACGTCGCACGCGAGGCGGGCGACGAACTCCTGAGCAGACTGCAGGAGTTGGATCTCGACAAGCACGGGTCCATCGCCGTCGAGAACATCGACCTGTCCCTGTCCGAACGGGCCGACAAGGCCGAGGAGGAGGCGCCCGGCGAGGCCGCGGACGCGGTGCTGTGGGAGCACCTCGCCGAAGCGACGCACGAGGAGTCGACCCTGTCGATCACGTACGTCGCCTTCATCACGCTCGCCACGATGATCGCGGCCTGCGGTGTGGTCCTCGACAACGCGATCCTGATCGTGGGCGCGATGGCCGTCGGCCCGGAGTTCGGGCCGCTGGCCGGGTTGAGTACGGCGCTCGTCCAGCGGCATCCGCGCCTCGCGCTGCGCTCGCTGATCGCACTGGTCGCCGGTTTCGCCGTGGCGATGGCGGTGACCGTCGGCTTCAGCCTGTTCATGGACTCGGTGGGCCTGTTCACCCAGGAGAAGCTGGACGCCGACCGGCCCAACACGGGCTTCGTCTACGCCCCCGACTGGTTCTCGTTCGTCGTGGCGGTGCTCGCCGGTATGGCGGGCACCCTGTCACTGACCTCCGCGAAGTCGGGCGCCCTGGTCGGTGTCGCCATCTCCGTGACGACGGTCCCCGCGGCGGCCAACGCGGCGGTGGCCCTGAGCTACGGCGACACCGAGCAGACGTGGGGTTCCACCGAACAACTCCTCCTGAACCTGCTCGGCATCCTCCTGGCCGGCACGCTCACACTCCTGGCCCAGAAGTGGCTCTGGGCCACGCAGCGCGAACGTACCGCCAAAGCGGAGAAGCCGGTCTGACGGAGCAGCCGTACTTGCTGCTTGCGCAGGCCCTACCCGAGCGCCGACTTCACAGCGTCCGCAAGCCGGCCGGCAACGGACCGAGCCTGCTCGATGTCCGCCGCCTCCACCATCACCCGGACCAACGGCTCGGTCCCCGACGGCCGCAGCAACACCCGCCCGGTGGACCCGAGTTCCCGCTCGGCCTCAGCGACGGCAACGGCAAGCTCGGCCGAGTTCCCGACCCGGGACCTGTCGACATCCGGCACATTGATGAGCACCTGAGGCAACCGCTCCATCACAGAGGCGAGATCCCGCAGCGTACGGCCGGTCTCCGCGACCCTCGCCGCCAGCAGCAGCCCGGTCAGCGTGCCGTCACCGGTCGTCGCGTGGTCGAGGATGATGACGTGCCCGGACTGCTCGCCACCGAGGGCGTAGTCGTGCTCCTTCATCTCCTCCAGGACGTACCGGTCACCGACGGCGGTCTGAATGAGCGTCAGCCCCGCACGCTCCAGGGCCAGTTTGAACCCGAGATTGGACATCACGGTCGCCACGACCGTCTCCGCACGCAGCGCGGAACGCTCCCGCATCGCCAGCGCGAGTACGGCCAGGATCTGGTCGCCGTCCACCTCCGCACCGGTGTGGTCGACGGCGAGGCAGCGGTCGGCGTCACCGTCGTGGGCGATACCGAGATGGGCGCCGTGCTCGACGACGGCGGCCTTCAGCAGGTCCAGATGTGTGGAGCCGCAACCGGCGTTGATGTTGAGCCCGTCCGGCTCGGCACCGATCGTGACGACCTCGGCGCCCGCCCGCGAGAACGCCTCGGGCGAGACCCGCGCCGCAGCGCCGTGCGCCTCGTCGAGGACGATCTTCAGCCCGTCGAGGCGGTTCGGGAGTACGGAGAGCAGGTGGGCGACGTACTGGTCGAAGCCCTCGTCGTACGACTTCACCCGCCCGACGCCCGCACCCGTGGGCCGGTCCCACGGAGCCCCCGTCCGGTGCTCCTCGTAGACCGCCTCGATACGGTCCTCCAGGTCGTCGGCGAGCTTGTGGCCGCCGCGGGCGAAGAACTTGATGCCGTTGTCGGGCATGGCGTTGTGGCTGGCGGAGAGCATCACGCCGAGGTCCGCGCCGAGCGCGCCGGTGAGATGGGCGACCGCGGGCGTCGGCAGCACCCCGACGCGCAGGACGTCCACACCCGCGCTGGCCAGGCCCGCGACCACGGCGGCCTCCAGGAACTCCCCGGACGCGCGCGGGTCACGGCCGACCACGGCGGTCGGCCGGTGCCCCTCGAACGTGCCCGCCTCGGCCAGTACGTGCGCCGCGGCGACGGAGAGGCCGAGCGCCATCTCGGCCGTCAGATCCGCGTTGGCGACGCCGCGCACGCCGTCCGTGCCGAAGAGTCGTCCCACTTGTCCTCCATACGTTCACAGATCCCGGAAGGGGCTCGCATCCTGAAACCCGAATCTTGCAGCCCTCCAAGAATCTGATGAAAGCTCTGTTTGGAAAGCATCCGATCACGCCAGCCTTTGAGCGTCTTGTGCCGTTATACGCCTCTGGCTGTGATAAACGAACGCCCCGACGGCACTGTGGCGTGCCGCCGGGGCGTTCGGGGTACGAACAGGCGCCGCTGTGATTAGCGCTTGCTGTACTGCGGAGCCTTGCGGGCCTTCTTCAGACCGGCCTTCTTGCGCTCCACCGCACGGTCGTCGCGGCGGAGGAAGCCGGCCTTCTTGAGGGCGCCGCGGTTGTTGTCCACGTCGGCCTCGTTCAGCGCACGGGCCACGCCGAGGCGCAGGGCGCCGGCCTGACCGGAGACGCCGCCACCCGCGATGCGGGCGATGACGTCGTAGCGGCCCTCAAGTTCGAGGACCTTGAACGGCTCGTTCACTTCCTGCTGGTGCACCTTGTTCGGGAAGTAGTCCTCAAGGGTGCGACCGTTGATCTTCCACTTGCCGGTGCCCGGGACGATCCGGACGCGGGCGATGGCGTTCTTGCGGCGGCCCAGGCCGGCGGCCGGCTGGGGGTCGCCGAAGCGGGACGCCAGCGACTCCGAGGTGTACTCGCCCTCGACGGGGACCTCGGACTCGGTGGTGTAGCTCTCGATGTCGACGATCTCTTCGCCCTCGACGGGCGTCTCGACGGTGGTCTCGGCCACGATTCTCCTCAGATTCTCTTCAGTCTTAGGGGTGGCCGGACTTACTGCGCGACCTGGGTGATCTCGAACGGAACCGGCTGCTGGGCAGCGTGCGGGTGGTTCTCGCCCGAGTAGACCTTCAGCTTCGTGAGCATCTGACGGCCCAGGGTGTTCTTGGGGAGCATGCCCTTGACGGCCTTCTCGATGGCCTTCTCGGGGTTCTTGTCGAGGAGCTCGTCGTAACGGACGGAGCGCAGACCACCCGGGTAGCCGGAGTGGCGGTACGCCATCTTCTGGGTCCGCTTGTTGCCGGACAGGTGCACCTTGTCGGCGTTGATGATGATGACGAAGTCACCGGTGTCGACGTGGGGCGCGTAGATCGGCTTGTGCTTGCCGCGCAGGATGGACGCCGCAGTGGAGGCCAGACGGCCCAGGACGACGTCCTGAGCGTCGATGACGTGCCACTGGCGGGTGACATCGCCGGGCTTGGGGCTGTACGTACGCACGGTTCGTAGCCTTCGCTTCTTCAGTGAGTGGTCCTGACAGGTCACCGAAGACGATCACGACAGCCCTGACCGCACTGCGGTGACGCAAACCGCGTGCTGGTCGCTGGTCATCGGCCCGGTGGACCGGTGTAAGGGCCCCTCACGTGAGAATGAGCAAGCCAATACACATAACGAACCGCAAGCCTACCTGCGGCGCCCTGGACGGGTCAAAACAGCCTCGGGTCGCCGATGCCACCGTGACCTGTGAGACGGGACGACACACGGCTAGGTGCCCCGTCTAAGATGCGGCCCATGAGCTTTGGGCAGGGGGGGCCTCAGTCCCAGTGGGACCCCTGGAAACCGAATTCGCAGCAGCAGCCGTGGAGCAGCGGCGACGGCCAGACCCCGGACTGGGCCGCCCTCGCCGAAGCGTCGGAGGCCCGAAACAAACGCCGCCGACTGCTGTTCGTCGGCGGCGGCGCGCTGGCCACCGTCGCGATCGGCGCCGCCGTCGCCGTGGCCGTGGTGTCGGCGAACGGCGACAGCGAGGCGTCCGGCAACCCGTCCTCCCAGCTGCCGTCGACCGCCGACATCCCGAGTGCGTCCGGCAGGGCGGACCCGTCCTTCGCGCCGACCAGCGCGCCGCCACCGCTGGACCCGAAGGACTTCGTGGCCAGCGCGGAGAAGGACAAGGCTCCGCTCAGCCCGGAGATCCTCTTCCCGGGCACGCAGCTGACCATGGGCGAGACCTTGTACAAGAAGGGACCGACGGCCGACACGAAGAACTGCGCTTCGGCCGCCAACGCGGAGGGCACCCTCGGCAAGGTCCTCACCGACAACGACTGCACCCGCCTTCTGCGCGTCACCTACACCAGGGGCGGCGTCGCCGTGACGGTCGGCGTGGCCGTCTTCGACACCGAGGCACAGGCGACGAAGGCCAAGGGACAGGCCGACAGCAGGAGCATCGTCGCATCCCTGTCCGGCGGCGGCGTCAATGCCTTCTGCAACGCCGCCACCTGCCGCACGACCACCAACTCCTATGGCCGTTACGCCTACTTCACCGTCGCCGGCTTCACCAACGGCGAGGACGTCACGGACAAGAGCACCGAGGTCTTCAGCACGGGCGACGACCTCCAGGAGTTCACGTTCCGGCAGATCCGCCGGCGCGGCGAGGCCCAGGCGTCGGCGGCGGCGAACGAGTAACGGCTGACGGCTGGCCCGGCACCCCGCCCCGTCGGCGCACCCCGCGCCGGGGGACAATCACCGCACGTCGTGTGGGGAGGGGGCGGGGGGCCGTGCGGATGCGAGGCCGGATCCGGCTGGCCGGGGCCGCGGCGGGTGCCGCGGTGCTGGCCCCGCTGGGGGTGTGGGCCTGGCCCGACCAGGAGGAGGACGCGGCCGGGCCGCGGGCGGTGCCGACCGATCTGCGGGACCGTGACACGGAGGCGACGCCCGAGGCACGCCGGGTGTACGCGATGCTCGCGAACCTGGAGAACGCCGCCCGCCGCGGCCGCCCGAGCCGCACGGTGATCGGCCAGCACGTGGAGCTGCACAACGAGCGGTACAACGCCCGGTACGGCGACTACGAGGGCACCAAACCGCCGGGCTACTACTACGGCAAGGCCCGCGACATCACCGGCCGGCTGCCCGGCTTCGTGGAACTGGACCTGGGTCCCGGCTACGGCCAGCCCGGCTGGGCGGTGGGCCAGTCCCGTTCCTACTCCGGCGACTGGCCGGGCTGCCGCCGCCACTGGGGGTATGTCGAGGACGCCGTGGACCTCGCCGTCGGCGTGTGGGCGGGGCTGCCCAGGGCGGCCGACGGCTCGTACCGCCCCTCGGGCACGCACCGGGAGTGCGTGTCCGGGGCCGAGGTGTCCCTGCCGCACAACGGCGGCGCCCCGGCGGGCCTGGTCGGGTTCTCCTTCCACCAGCCGTACCCGGGCAGCCCCGTCAAGGGCTTCCCGCAGACCCTGCACCGCAACTCACCCGGCGCGCGGGACCCGCGCTGGTTCGCCCGGGTGGTGAGCCGGGGCACCGCCGAGCACCGGGCCCTGCTGCGGGACCTCGCCTATCTCGCGGACCACCTGGGCTACCTCGCCGACCAGGGCGTACCCGTGCTGCTGCGGCCGTACCACGAGATGAACACCGCGCCGGGCCGTGGTTTCTGGTGGGCGGGACAGGATCCGGCGGCCTTCCGGAAACTGTGGCATGTCACATACGACTACCTCGTGCACCGCCGCGGCCTGCACAACCTGATCTTCGTATGGGCACCGAACTCCTGGGACGGCTCCTACGGCCAAGAGCCCGGGGCGTACTACCCGGGCGGACGCTATGTCGACGTCGTCGGAGTCGACGACTACAGCGACACCCCGGTCGAGCCGTTCGGCGGCGAACCCTGGACCGAGGTGTGGTACCGCGGCCTGGAGGAGTACCAAAGGCCCCGGATCGTCTCCGAGTCCTTCCATGTCCCGCTCAACGCCGCACAGCCCAAGACCCTGGTCAGAACGCCGTGGGTGCTGTGGACGGTGTGGGGGCAGGCGCTGTCGTACGACAACGTTTCCGAGCCGCGGGAGAAGAACACCACAGACGACGTGAAACGGACGTACCTCTCCTCGCGTGTGATCACGGCGCAAGACTTGGCTTGATTAACTTTTAAACACATCTTCCTCACAACGGCGCCAAAAACCAGCCACGTGTGCAAGTATCGTTCTCCTGTTCGGCCGGTGGTTTGGGCGCCTGGGGGGCATCCGAGCGACGATCGGCCGGAATACGCCAAAGAGGGCGTTGAGGGTGGGGATCCCAGAGTGAAGGCGTCGTGGTGCGCATGGGCGTGCCATGGCTGAGATCTGTCGCTGCCTCAACGCATACCGATCTCACGGGAGTTCCGCAGTCGTCATGGCATCGACACTGGTCGACGGGGGTGTGCCGCATTCGCGGCACAATCAGAAACTGGCCAAGCGCACCGCGGCGTGGCGGCCGGGGATCCTGCCGTTCCTCATACCGCTGGTGGGACTGCTGCTGTTCAGTCTCTGGTCGTACACACCCTCCGACTCACCGTTGGCCTGGCTGATAACAGTCGCCTGGGCCCTGCCCGTCCCGGGTGTACTCGTGTCCATCCAGGGCTTCGTCCTGATCCGCCGCCGGCTCCGCAAGGCCCATCTGATGACCCCGCCGGCCCTCGTGGAGCAGGATTTCCTGATCACGCTCGTGCCCACCATCGGCCGGCATGACACCTACCCGGCGCTGGAACGTTCCGTCCTGTCCTATGTGGAACACCTCCCCGAGTGGTTCCCGTACATGCGGGTGGACGTCCTCACCGAGGAGGGCTGCGAAGCCGCGGAACGGATCGACGCACTGGCGGCGAGCAACCCCCTGATCCGGGTGGTCACCGTCCCGAAGGCCTACCAGACCAAGAACGGCACCCGGTTCAAGGCCCGCGCCAACAACTATGCCCACGAGCTGCGCATCGAGGAGGGCGAGGCGCTGGAGAACGTCTGGGTGCTGCACATGGACGACGACACCGGCGTGGGTCCCGACACCGCCGCGTCCCTCGCCCAGTTCATCAACCGCCAGCGGCGCGCGACCCCGGAAGAGGTCAAGCACATGGCGCAGGGCATCCTGACCTACCCGCGCGAGAACGCGGTCAGCATGTTCACGTGGTTCGCCGACGCCATCCGCCCGGCGGACGACATCGCGCGGTTCCGCGCCTTCACGGGACTCGGCACACCGGCTGCCGGCGTGCACGGCGAGCTCCTCGTCCTCCGTGCCTCCATCGAGGCCGAGATCGGCTGGGACTTCGGGCCCAAGGAGATCGTCGAGGACGCCCGGCTGGCCCTGACCTTCTGCCGTATCTACCCGGGCCGCAGCGACTGGTTCAACGGCCGCTGCTACGGCGCCTCACCGGCCAACTCCAAGGACTTCATCAAGCAGCGCGAGCGCTGGGCCTGGGGCCTGGTCGCCCTCTGCTTCAACCGCAAGGTGCCGCTGCGCTACCGCTGGTTCCTGACCATCTGCGTGACGAGCTGGATCCTCGGCCCGCTGCAGCATGTCGGCACGGTGCTCTTCCTGGGCTGGTTCATCGGCGACATGAACACCTCGCCCGTGACCCAGTCGGTCGTCGTGCTGTGGTCGATCAGCTTCGCCTATGTGATCTGGGCGTACTGGGAAGGGCTGCGGCTCAACGCGATCGCCTCCGCGAACGGCAGGCGCAAGTGGTGGGAGCCCTTCGCGGTGATCCTCATGCTGCCGATGTTCTCCCTCATCGAGGGGATCGGCGGCATCAAGGGCCTGTGGAAGTTCATCCGCCGCGAGGAGAACAAGTTCGTCGTCATCGCCAAGCCCGCCTGACCCGGAAGAGACCGACACCTCATGAAGCGCGCCCGCTTGCCTTTGCTTGCCGTGCTGCCCGTAACCGTCATCTCGTTCGTGGTCGCGGTCCCCTTCGTCGCCGGTGACCACCCGCTGCGCTGGGAGTCCGGCTCAGTCCTGCCCGAGGTGGTGCTGAATGGCGAGGACACCGGAAAGCCGAAGTCCTCGAACGGCACCGCCGCGGGTGCGTCGGCCCCGGCCACGACGGAAGTCGCCAAGGTGGACAAGGAGTGGAAGGAGGGCATGCCGCAGTGGGGCGTCCAGCTCTACTGGGAGGACAACCCCGACCATTCACTCGACTACGTCGAGAAGCAGGCCAGACTGCACTCCGACTATCTCGTCGGCCTGCACGCCAACTCCGTCAGCGTGAGCTTCCCCTTCTTCACCGGCGACCGCGACTCCACGGAGATCAGCGGGGGCGGCAAGACGCCCACCCCCGAGCGGCTCGCCCGGGTCCTGCGGATCTTCCACGAGGCCGGGCTGCGCACGACCGTACGGCCGCTGATGGACGAGACGTCCCTCGATGTGGACAACGGCGACTGGCGCGGAAACATCGACCCCACCGACCGCGACGCCTGGTTCGCCTCGTACGAGAAGTTCCTGACGCCGTATCTGAAGGCGGCGGACGGCGAGCAGGCCGCGACCTTCGTCATCGGCACCGAGCTGAACTCCATGGAGGGCGACACTCGCTGGGACGACCTGGTCGCCTCCGCCGAGCAGACCTTCTCCGGCGAGGTCGCCTACGACGCCAACTGGGACAACTACGTCTCCGGCCGCATCAACATGCCGGTCAGCCATCTCGGCATCGACGCCTACTTCCCCGTGGAAGTGGCGGACACCGCGCCCGTCGAGACGCTGGTGGACGGCTGGAACGACTGGCTGGACAAGAAGGCCACCGGTCCGCTGCCCAACATCACCATCGCCGAGGCCGGCATCGGCGCGATGAACGGCGCCTACCAAGCGCCCGGCGACTTCTACACCAAGCGCGCCGTCAACCCCCAGGTGCAGGCCAACTGGTACGAGGCCGTCTGCCAGGTCGTCCAGGAACGGCAGATGAGCGGCGTCTATTGGTGGTCGATCTACTTCGACGACGACCCCAACTCCAAGCCCGACGACAAGGTCGCCTCCCGGCTCGACTTCGCCGGACGCCCCCTCACCGAGAAGGCCATCAAGTCCTGCTTCACCTCTGACTACGCAGGCCCCGGTATCGACACCGCCAGCTGACCGAGCGAGGCCATCATGCAAGAAGCCATCATTTTGGTGGGCGGCAAGGGAACCCGCCTGCGCCCCCTGACGAACCACACCCCGAAGCCGCTGCTCAACGTCGCGGGCTCGTCCTTCATCCGGCACCAGATCGCCAAGCTGATGGACGCGGGCGTCGAGCACGTGGTGTTCGCCACCTCGTATCTCGCCAGCCTCTTCGAGGAGGAGTTCAAGGATTTCTCCCAGGAACTGAAGATCTCCTACGCCGTCGAGACCGTCCCGCTCGGCACGGGTGGCGCCATCCGCAACGCGGCCCGCCTGCTGCGCGGTCCGGTGGACGCCCCTGTCCTGATCCTCAACGGCGACATCCTGTCCGGCCTCGACCTGCGGGACGTCCTGGAGCGGCACACGGCGCGGGAAGCGGACGTGACGCTGCATCTCACCCGTGTCTCGGACCCGCGCGCCTTCGGCCTGGTGCCCACCGACGAGTCCGGACGGGTCCTGTCCTTCCTTGAGAAGCCCAAGACCCAGGAGGAGTGCGTCACCGACCAGATCAACGCCGGCTGCTATGTCTTCCGCCGGTCGGTGCTGGACTCCATCCCTACCGGCCGAGAGGTCTCGGTCGAGCAGGAGACCTTCCCCGGACTCGTCGCCGAGGGGCGGCGCGTGTACGGCCACACCACCGACGACTACTGGCGGGACCTCGGCACTCCGCTGGCCTTCGTCCACGGCTCGGCCGACCTGGTCACCGGCCGGGCGACCTCTCCGCTCGTGGCGCGGTCGGGCGAGGCCCTGATCCATCCCACGGCCGCCGTCGACCCGACCGCCCGCGTCACGGGCGGCTCGACGATCGGTCCGCACGCCGTCATCGGCCCGCGCGTGATCGTCGACCGCTCCATCATCGGCGGAAACGTCCGCGTCGCCGAGGGCGCCCAGATCCATGAGTCCGTGGTGGACCACGACTCCTCCATCGGCAGCGAATCGTTCCTCCGCGAGGCCGTCGTCGGCTGCCACGCGCACGTCGGCGCCCAGAACGAGCTGCCCGCCCAGCTGCGGCTGTCGTGCGGCATCCGCATTCCCGCCCAAGGGGTGCGCGTCAGCGGTACAGCTGTCGCCTGCCCGACGGTCCACTGAAGTCGCCGGCCAGCCCGGACAGTTACTGGAGAACCGTGACCCGCCATCGTTCAACGGCCGCGCAGACGGAGCGTCTTCGCAAGTACCGGCCGGACATTCAGGGACTGCGCGCCGTGGCCATCATGATGGTGGTCAGCATGCACGTCGGCATCCTCGACATCCACGGCGGCGTGGACGTCAGCTTCGTGCTCAGCGGCTTCCTCATCGGCAGCCAGCTCCTCGCCGAGATCGACAAGACCGGCAAGGTGTCCCTGAGCAAGTTCTGGGCCCGCCGCTTCCGCAGGCTCGCCCCGGGCGCCGCGATCACCATCATCGCCACCGCCGTCCTGTCATGGATCTACGCAAGCCCGTTCGTCTTCCGTGACTACATGTCCGACGGGTTCGCCGCCTCGCTGAGCGTCATCAACTGGCGCCTCGCCGAGAACGGCACCGACTACTTCGCGAACGACGGCAGCCAGTCCCCGTACCAGCACTTCTGGTCGCTGGGCATCGAGGAGCAGTTCTACGTCGTCGCCCCGGTCGCCCTCGTCGCGGTGGCCTGGATCAGCCGCCTCATCTTCCGCAACCGCTTCCTGGTGGCCGTGTTCCTGATGGCCGTGGTGGGCGGATCGTTCTACCTGGGCTACACGCTGACCGAGACCAACCAGCCCCTCGCCTACTTCAGCACCCACACCCGCATCTGGGAAATCACCTTCGGCGTTTTGCTCGCCCTCAGCGCGAGGTTCGTTTCCCGCATGCCCAGGGGGCTGGCCGGCGTCGTTTCCTGGCTCGGCCTCGGCACCCTCCTCGTCACCTCGATGCTCATCACGGACGAGACCCCACTGCCGGGGTACGCGGTGGCCGGTCCGGTGCTCGGCGCCACGATGATCATCGCCGGCGGATGCGCCAACCCCCGGCTGGGTGCCGAGAAAATCCTGGACAACCCCGTCTTCAACTTCATCGGAAACGTCAGCTACGGCTGGTACCTGTGGCACTGGCCCGTCCTGATCCTCTGGCCGCACGTCCTCGACCGGGAATTCACGTACTCGGACCGGTTCCGGGTGGCGTTCCTCTCCTTCTTCCTGGCGATCGCCATGCACTACATCGTCGAGAAGCGCTTCAGGGACAACGTGAAGCTCGTCCTCAGCCCCTGGCGTGGCATCCTCACCGGCGGCACGCTGACGGCCACCGCCGCCGTCGCCACGACGCTTGCCCTGCAGGTGCCGCTCAACCTCTCGCTCGCGACCTCCGGCAGCGCCGCCGCCGCGGGCTTCGGCGGCACCGAGTCGGTGAAGCAGGCCGTGAGCACGATGAGCAGCCCTGAAATCAGCGAGAAGGCACTGCTGAGCGCGCCGGACGACCGGGGCGACTACGGCTGCATCGACGACCTGTTGATCACCGGCTACTCCCTGCGCGACGAGTGCGTCATGGGCGACAAGGAGGCCGACCGGACCATGGTGCTGATGGGCGACTCGCACGCCTATCAGTGGGGCAACGCCTTCAACGAACTCGGCCTCAAGCTGCACGTCAAGGTCATCACGGTGATCAAGAGCGGCTGCAGCCCCGAGGTCTACAAGATCACCCGTGAGGACCTCGGGCGCGAGTACACCGAGTGCACGAGCTGGCGGAAGACCGCCCTCGACAAGATCGGCGAGATCGACCCGGACGTGATCGTCGTGACCAACCGCGTCCAGGAGACCACCACACGCGAAGGCGCCAGTGAGACCTTCAAGACGCTGAAGGCGACGGGCGCGGAGCTGGTCTATCTCACGGACACGCCGTATCCGAACTTCAACGTCCCGGACTGCCTGGCGGAGAACTCGGACAAGCTCTCCAACTGCAGCCCGAAGGCCGAGAACGTCGTCGACCGCGCCGAATTCCGGCTGATGGAACGCGAGGTGGCCGAGGACAACGGCTTCAAGGTCATCGACACGATCCCCGCGTTCTGTGCGGACGGCTACTGCCCGGCCGTGATCGGCGGACACGTGGTCTATTGGGACTACAGCCATATGACGGGCAGCTACGCACGATCACTGACGTCGTTCCTCCAGCCGGCCTTCGAGGAGATCCTGGCCGGCTGACCCCGCTACCCGCAGCACCCCGCCGACGGCAACGTCCGCCTGTTCCGCGCCTCCTTGTTCCGCGCGGCCAGCAACTCGTCGGCGGGGTAACCGACTTCCTCCAGCGTCAGCCCATGCGGCCGTACGACATGCACGGCGGAGTCACGCACCCCGGCGGCGAGGACCTTCCCCGGCCAGTCGGGCGCCCGGTGCCCGTCCCCCACGAACAGCAGGGCGCCGATGAGCGACCGCACCATGTTGTGGCAGAAGGCGTCCGCGCGCACGGTGGCCGTGATGATCCCGTCATCACCCCGGACGAGGCTCAGCTCCTGCAGCGTACGAATGGTCGTGGCGCCCTCATGCTTCTTGCAGTAGGCGGCGAAGTCGTGCTCCCCGAGCAGCCGCCGAGCCGCCTCGTTCATGGCGTCGACGTCAAGGGGCCAGTCGTGCCACAGCACATGGTTCCGCAGCAGCGGATCGACACCGCCGGGATTGTCGGTGACCCGGTAGGCGTACCGCCGCCACACAGCCGCGAACCGCGCGTTGAACCCCGTGGGCGCCTCCCTGAGCGCCCACACCCGCACGTCCTTCGGCAGCCTCCCGGCCAGCCGCTTGAGCAGCTTCCCGTGGTGCTCGCCCCACACCTCCCGCGGCAGGTCCACATGCGCGACCTGCCCCCGCGCATGCACCCCGGCATCGGTCCGCCCGGCCACGGTCAGCTCGTACAGGTCCCCCTTCGAGCGCGTCACCGTCCGCAGGGCGTCCTCGATCTCCGCCTGCACGGTCCGCCGCCCCGCGGCCTGCTTGGCCCAGCCGGAGAACTCGGTGCCGTCGTAGGAAAGGTCCAGACGGACACGGACGTAACCGGGTGCCACTTCATCACTCACGTGGAGATCCTCTCAGGAACACAAGAGCGGGCCCGCTCCTCGAAAGGAACGGGCCCACTGACGCGCCCCCAAAGGGGCGCGGGGAACTGCGCGACCAGCCATGACGAACCCGCAGACGCCGGACGCACAGTCCCCGCAGACGCTTACGCGTCCTTGGCCTCCTCGGCGGGAGCCTCAGCGGCGTCCTCGACCTCGGCGTCCTCGGCCTTGGTCACGTCGACCTTGGTCTCCTCCGCCTTGGCCTCCTCGGCCTCCTTGACCGCACGCTTGGTGGCGGCCTCGGCCTCACCGGTGGCCTCCTGCGCGACCGTCAGCGCCTCGACCAGCTCGATGACAGCCATGGGCGCGTTGTCGCCACGGCGGTTACCGATCTTGGTGATACGGGTGTAGCCACCCGGACGGTTCTCGTACCGCGGGCCGATCTCGGTGAAGAGCGTGTGGACGACGCTCTTGTCCGTGATGACCTGGAGCACCTGACGGCGGTTGTGAAGGTCGCCCTTCTTCGCCTTGGTGACCAGACGCTCGGCGTACGGCCGCAGGCGGCGGGCCTTCGCCTCGGTGGTGGTGATACGGCCGTGCTCGAACAGCGACTTCGCGAGGTTCGCGAGAAGCAGCTTCTCGTGCGCGGCGCTGCCGCCCAGACGGGCACCCTTGGCGGGCTTCGGCATTGTTCTTCTCCTGTGTGTCTGCCCCGGCCGTGTCAGGTACCGGGGTCAGTATCCGAGCAGGCGGTCGCCTGTCGGAGATCCAGGCCCCGAAGGGGCCTGGAAGGGGCGCGGGGCCACTACATCATGCGGCTCCGCCGCGCGGGCGCGACAAGTCACAGCGCACCCGCAGACGAAACCGATCAGTACCGATCAGTACTGCTCGGTCTCGACGAACCCGGCGTCGGCGTCGTCATCGGCCCCGAAGGCGTCAGCCGCAGCCGTCGGGTCGAATCCAGGCGGGCTGTCCTTGAGCGCGAGCCCCATGCCGGCCAGCTTCGCCTTGACCTCGTCGATCGACTTCGCACCGAAGTTACGAATGTCGAGGAGGTCCGCCTCGGAGCGCGCGACCAGCTCACCCACGGAGTGGATGCCCTCACGCTTGAGGCAGTTGTACGACCGAACGGTGAGCTCAAGCTCCTCGATCGGCAGCGCCAGATCGGCGGCAAGGGCGGCGTCCGTCGGGGACGGACCCATGTCGATGCCCTCGGCGTCGATGTTCAGCTCGCGGGCGAGACCGAACAGCTCGACCAGCGTCTTACCGGCGGAAGCCATCGCGTCACGCGGACGCATCGCCTGCTTGGTCTCGACGTCGACGATCAGCTTGTCGAAGTCGGTGCGCTGCTCGACACGCGTGGCCTCGACCTTGTACGTGACCTTCAGAACCGGCGAGTAGATGGAGTCGACCGGAATACGGCCGATCTCCTGGCCCACCTGCTTGTTCTGCACGGCGGAGACGTAACCGCGGCCACGCTCGACCGTCAGCTCCATCTCCAGCTTGCCCTTGCCGTTGAGCGTGGCGAGGACGAGGTCGGGGTTGTGCACCTCGACACCGGCCGGCGGCGCGATGTCGGCGGCGGTGACCAGACCCGGACCCTGCTTGCGCAGGTACATCACCACAGGCTCGTCGTGCTCACTGCTCACGACCAGCTGCTTGATGTTGAGGATCAGGTCGGTGACGTCCTCCTTGACGCCCGGCACGGTGGTGAACTCGTGCAGCACGCCGTCGATCCGGATCGACGTGACAGCCGCGCCGGGGATCGAGGACAGGAGGGTACGGCGGAGAGAGTTGCCGAGGGTGTAGCCGAAGCCCGGCTCCAGCGGCTCGATCACGAACCGGGAGCGGAATTCGTCGACGACCTCTTCGGTCAACGAGGGACGCTGAGCGATCAGCATGTGTGGATCAGATCCTTCTTTCGTGGACGCCCGCTATTTGACGTCCGACGGAAACCGCACCCGGTGAAAAGTGCGGGTACTGCAAGGGTAAGGGCGATACGGCCCTTGGAGAGCCGTACCGCCCGAACCCGAGCCTGCTCGAAGCAGCCGCCGTACGTCAGACGCGACGGCGCTTCGGCGGACGGCAGCCGTTGTGCGGGGTCGGGGTGACGTCCTGGATGGAGCCGACCTCAAGACCGGTCGCCTGGAGCGAGCGGATGGCGGTCTCACGACCGGAACCCGGGCCCTTGACGAACACGTCGACCTTGCGCATGCCGTGCTCCTGGGCGCGGCGGGCAGCCGACTCGGCGGCCATCTGCGCGGCGAACGGCGTGGACTTCCGGGAGCCCTTGAAGCCGACGTGGCCGGCGGAGGCCCAGGAGATCACGTTGCCGGACGGGTCCGTGATGGAGACGATCGTGTTGTTGAACGTGCTCTTGATGTGCGCGTGGCCGTGAGCGACGTTCTTCTTTTCCTTGCGGCGCACCTTCTTGGCAGCGCCCTGACGACCCTTGGGGGGCATCTGTTACTCCTACGGGGAGGTGGTCGGTCCTACAGCGAAGACCGCTGATGAAGCGTGGTCCGCTGCGGACTACTTCTTGCCCGGCTTCTTCTTACCGGCGATGGCGCGACGCGGGCCCTTGCGGGTACGAGCGTTCGTGCTGGTGCGCTGACCGCGGACGGGCAGGCCACGACGGTGACGGAGACCCTGGTAGCAGCCGATCTCCACCTTGCGGCGAATGTCGGCCTGGATCTCACGACGGAGGTCACCCTCGGTCTTGATGTTGTTGTCCACGTACTCGCGGATCGCGACGAGCTGCTCCTCGGAGAGGTCGCGAACACGGACGTTCGGGTCGATGCCCGTCTCCGCCAGCGTCTGCTGGGAAAGGGTCCGGCCGATGCCGAACACGTAGGTGAGGGCGACCTCCACGCGCTTGTCGCGCGGGATGTCAACACCGGAAACGCGTGCCATTCAATGGCTCCAGTTGTCGTTCGGAGGTCTTCCGCAGAACCGACTCCCAGCCGCCGGCCTCTTCTCTTCAAAGAGTAGGTACGAACTGGGTCCCCGGCCTCCGAACCGAGGGTGTCGGACACGAGGTGTCCGGGTTCCGCGTATTTACATAATCAGCTCGCGTCGCGCGAAGTCTCTGCGAAGGCAGAGGGTGAGGCCTGTTTGCGACTAGCCCTGGCGCTGCTTGTGGCGCGGGTTCTCGCAGATGACCATGACCCGACCGTGACGGCGGATCACCCTGCACTTGTCGCAGATCTTCTTGACGCTCGGCTTGACCTTCATGGGACTGAGGTTCTCCGAGTCAGAGGGATCTACTTGTAGCGGTAGACGATCCGGCCACGCGTCAGGTCGTACGGAGACAGCTCCACCACGACCCGGTCGTCAGGGAGGATACGGATGTAGTGCATACGCATCTTGCCGCTGATGTGTGCCAGGACCTGGTGGCCGTTCTGGAGCTCGACCTTGAACATCGCGTTCGGCAGAGACTCGACGACAGTGCCCTCGATCTCGATGGCACCTTGCTTCTTGGCCACGCTTCGCCCTTCGAATCGACTACCTTGATCGACCCCTGTGCGAGCGCATGCAGACATGCGGGTACACAAGAGCCGACGAGTCAGTCTACGTCAGCGCACCCGGAAAGACGAATCGAGAGAGTCTGCCCCAACAGGCAGATCAATAAGCACCGGGGAGGTACGCGCTCAGGCCAGCGGATCCGGCGCGGCAACGATCCCGAGCTCCGCCAGCTTCGCCCGACCCCCGTCGGGAGACGTGAGCACCAGCGGCCCCTGCTCGGTCAGCGCGACGGAGTGCTCCCAGTGCGACGACCACGTGCCGTCCGTGGTGACGACCGTCCAGTCGTCCGAGAGCACCTCGGTCTTCGGCGTACCCAGCGACACCATCGGCTCGATGGCGAGGCAGAACCCGGGCACCAGCTTCGGCCCCTTGCCGCGCCGCTTCTCGACGTAGTTCAGCAGATGGGGATCCATGTGCATCTCCGTGCCGATGCCGTGGCCGCCGTAGTCCTCGATGATCCCGTAGCGCCCGCCGCCGGGCTTCGGCTGGCGGCGGATGTACGTCTCGATGGCACGGGAGACGTCCACGAGGCGATGCCCCTGCTTCATCGCCGCGATGCCCGCCCACATCGACTCCTCCGTCACCCGGGAGAGCTCGATCAGCTCCGGAGCATGACCGGAGCCCACGAAGGCGGTGTAGGCCGCGTCCCCGTGCCAGCCGTCGATGATCGCACCGGCGTCGACGGAGATGACGTCGCCGTCCTTGAGGACGACCTCGTCGGACGGGATGCCATGGACCACGACCTCGTTCACGGACGTGCAGATGGTGGCCGGGAAGCCGCCGTACCCGAGGAAGTTCGACTTGGCCCCGTGCTCGGCGATCACCTTCCGCGCGACCTCGTCCAGGTCCTTGGTGGAGGCACCCGGCACGGCCGCCTCGCGCGTCGCCGCGTGGATGGCGGCAACGACCAGCCCCGCCTCACGCATCCTGGCGATCTGCTCAGGGGACTTGATCTGGACCATGGCGGCGGGGGCCTTTCTGGAACGGAGGGAGGGGGCTGCTTCCACAACCATACGTGCGCGGCCTGTGTCCGCTCTCACGCAGTAGCCGCGGCCCCCTGACAGGGAACCGCGGCTACGTCACCGTACGAAGGACTACTTCTCGGCGCTCTCGCGCTTCAGCGCCTCCAACGCGCGACCCGTGACCTCGTCCACCGGGCCCATCGCGTTGATCGTCACGACCAGGCCCTGCGTCTTGTAGTAGTCGATGATCGGCTCGGTCTGCGTGTGGTAGACCTCCAGCCGCTTGCGGACGGTCTCCTCGGAGTCGTCGTCGCGCTGGTACAGCTCACCGCCGCAGACGTCGCAGACGCCCTCCTTCTTCGGCGAGCTGTTCGTCACGTGGAAGACGTGCGAAGAGTCCTTGCGGCAGACCCGTCGGCCGGCGATCCGCTTGACGACCTCTTCCTCGGGGGCCTCAAGATCGAGGACCGCGTCCAGCTTGACGTCCTCGGTCTCCAGCACCTCGTCCAGCGCCTCGGCCTGCGAGACATTGCGCGGGAAGCCGTCGAGCAGGAAGCCGTTCTCCGCGTCGGGCTGCTCCATGCGGTCCTTGGCCATCGCGATGGTGACCTCGTCCGGGACCAGGTTGCCGGCGTCCATGTAGGACTTCGCGAGTTTGCCGAGTTCCGTCTGCTGGCTGATGTTCGCGCGGAACAGGTCGCCCGTGGAGATGTGCGGGATGCGCAGCTTCTCGGCTAGGCGCGTGGCCTGCGTACCCTTACCGGCGCCCGGCGGCCCGACGAGGACGATTCGCATCAGCGGAGGAACCCTTCGTAATTGCGCTGCTGGAGCTGGCTCTCGATCTGCTTCACCGTCTCAAGACCGACACCCACGATGATCAGGATGCTGGTGCCGCCGAAGGGGAAGTTCTGGTTTGCCCCGAAACCAGCCAACGCCATTGTCGGAACGAGAGCGATCAGACCCAGGTACAGCGAACCCGGCCAGGTGATTCGGTTGAGCACGTACGACAGGTACTCAGCGGTCGGTCGGCCAGCCCGGATGCCCGGGATGAAGCCACCATACTTCTTCATGTTGTCGGCTACTTCTTCGGGGTTGAAGGAGATGGCCACGTAGAAGAACGCGAAGAACACGATGAGCAAGAAGTACAGAGTGATGTAAATCGGGTGGTCACCCCGGACCAGGTGTGACTCGATCCACGTTTTCCAGCTGGAATTACCGCCTGAGAACTGTGCGATCAGTGCCGGGATGTAGAGCAGCGACGAGGCGAAGATGACGGGAATCACACCCGCCTGGTTCACCTTGAGTGGAATGTACGTGGAGGTACCGCCGTAGGACCGGCGGCCGATCATCCGCTTCGCGTACTGCACGGGGATACGACGCTGCGCCTGCTCGACGAAGACCACCAGGCCGACCATGAACAGGCCGACGAGGACGACGGTGCCGAACTCGATCCAGCCGTCGGCCAGCGTGCCCTGCGTCTTGATGGTCCACAGCGCGGACGGGAAGGTCGCGGCGATCGAGATGAACATCAGGATCGACATGCCGTTGCCGATGCCGCGGTCGGTGACCAGCTCACCGAGCCACATCACGACGGCCGTACCGGCGGTCATGGTGACGACCATGGTGACGGTCACGAAGATCGACTGGTCCGGAACGATGTCGGAAGCCACGGAACAGCCCTGGAAGAGCGCGCCGGTGCGGGCGGTGGCCACCAGGCCGGTCCCCTGCAGGATGGCCAGCGCCACGGTCAGGTAGCGGGTGTACTGCGTGATCTTCGCTGTGCCGGCCGAGCCCTCCTTCTTCAGGGCCTCAAGCCGCGGGATCACCACCGTCAGCAGCTGCAGGATGATGCTCGCGGTGATGTACGGCATGATGCCGAGCGCGAAGATCGTGATCTGCAGCAGCGCGCCGCCGCTGAACATGTTGACCAGACCGAACAGCCCTTGGTTGGCGGAGGCCTGGTCGAGACAGGTCTGGACGTTGCGGTAGTCGACACCCGGGATCGGGATGTGCGTACCGATCCGGTAGATCACGATGATGCCGAGCGTGAAGAGCAGCTTCTTGCGCAGGTCGGGCGTCCTGAACGCCCGGGCGAACGCGGTGAGCACGGTGCCTCCTGCGACCCCCGCGCTTCTGCGTCAAGGGTGACGATTGTGAGAATCCGATGGATAACGACATACGTAACGGTCAACTGCCGCGCTGAGTGCCCCACGTGGCGCGCTCAGTAAAAGTTGGCAGTGCAGGCCACCTTACCCGCGGGACCGCCGCCCTTGGAACGACCAACCGGGGATACCCCATTTGTGGGTATCCCCGGTCGGGATCGCTCAAGTCATCAAGACGCCTGAGATGTTCAGACGAGCTCGGTGACGGTACCGCCGGCGGCGGTGATCTTCTCCTTGGCGGAGCCGGAGACGGCGTCGACCGTCACCTGCAGCGCCACGGAGATCTCGCCCTGGCCGAGGACCTTGACGAGGCTGTTCTTGCGAACGGCACCCTTGGCCACCAGACCCTCGACGGTGACCTCGCCACCCTCGGGATAGAGCGCGGCCAGCTTGTCGAGGTTCACGACCTGGTACTCGGTCTTGAACGGGTTCTTGAAGCCCTTCAGCTTCGGCAGACGCATGTGGAGGGGCATCTGCCCGCCCTCGAAGCGCTCCGGAACCTGGTAGCGGGCCTTGGTGCCCTTGGTACCACGACCGGCCGTCTTACCCTTCGACGCCTCACCACGACCCACACGGGTCTTGGCGGTCTTGGCGCCCGGGGCGGGACGGAGGTTGTGGATCTTCAGCGGGTTCTGCTCCGCCATGATCAGTCGACCTCCTCGACCGTCACGAGGTGGCGGACGGTGTGCACCATGCCGCGGAACTCGGGGCGGTCCTCCTTGACGACCACGTCGTTGACCCGCTTCAGGCCAAGCGAACGCAGGGTGTCACGGTGGTTCTGCTTGCTGCCGATGTACGACTTCGTCTGCGTGATCTTGAGCTGAGCCATTACGCAGCACCAGCCCCGGCACGCGCACGCAGCAGAGCCGCGGGAGCGACGTCCTCAAGCGGCAGACCACGGCGGGCCGCGATCTCCTCGGGACGCTGCAGACCCTTCAGGGCCTCCACGGTCGCGTGCACGATGTTGATCGCGTTGGACGAGCCGAGCGACTTCGACAGCACGTCGTGGATACCGGCGCACTCAAGCACGGCACGCACCGGACCACCGGCGATAACGCCGGTACCGGGCGACGCGGGCTTGAGCAGCACGACGCCGGCAGCCTTCTCACCCGTGATCGGGTGCGGGATGGTGCCCTGGATCCGGGGGACCTTGAAGAAGTGCTTCTTGGCCTCCTCAACGCCCTTGGCGATGGCGGCCGGCACCTCCTTGGCCTTGCCGTAACCGACACCCACGGTGCCGTCACCGTCGCCCACCACGACCAGCGCGGTGAAGCTGAAGCGACGACCACCCTTCACAACCTTGGCGACGCGGTTGATCGCGACGACGCGCTCAACGTACGCGGTCTTCTCGGCGGCAGCCGCACCGCCGTCACGGCCCTTCCGGTCCCGCCGCTCGCCGCCACCGGCACCGCCACCGCGGCGCTGGGGTCCAGCCATTGGAATTACCTCTCTCTGTTTCCGCTTGGTCGGAACCGGCTCAGAACTTGAGCCCGGCCTCGCGGGCGGCGTCCGCCAGAGCGGCGATGCGCCCGGCGTACTGGTTACCACCACGGTCGAATACGACGGCCTCGACACCGGCGGCCCTGGCGCGCTCGGCGACCAGGGCGCCGACCTGCTTGGCCTGCGCCGACTTGTCGCCCTCGGCGCCACGGATCGAGGTGTCCAGGGTGGACGCCGACGCCAGGGTGTGGCCCTTCAGGTCGTCGATCACCTGCGCCACGATGTGGCGGTTGGAGCGGGTCACGACCAGACGGGGACGCTCCGCGGTACCCGAGACCTTCTTGCGGATCCGGATGTGACGGCGCTTGATCGCGGCGCGCTTGTAGGCGTCGCCCTTGAGGATCTTCTGCCCGTATGCCATGGCTTACTTACCCGCCTTTCCGACCTTGCGGCGGATGACTTCGCCCTCGTACTTGACGCCCTTGGCCTTGTACGGGTCGGGCTTGCGCAGCTTGCGGATGTTGGCCGCAACCTCGCCGACCTTCTGCTTGTCGATGCCCTCGACCGAGAAGCGGGTCGGGTTCTCCACCTTGAAGGTGATGCCCTCGGGGGCCTCGACGGTGATCGGGTGGCTGTAGCCCAGAGCGAACTCCAGGTTCGAACCCTTGGCGGTCACTCGGTAACCGACACCGCTGATTTCGAGCTTCTTCACGTAACCCTGGGTCACGCCGGTGATCATGTTCGCCACCAGCGTGCGGGACAGGCCGTGCAGGGCCTTGTTCTGACGCTCGTCGTTGGGGCGGGTGACGCTCAGGACGCCGTCCTCACCCTTGGCGATCTCGATCGGCGCCGCGATGGTGTGGGACAGCGAACCCTTGGGGCCCTTGACCGACACCGTGCGGCCGTCGATGGTGACGTCCACGCCGGCGGGAACCGCGATGGGGAGCTTGCCGATGCGCGACATAGCTGTTTCCTCCGTTCCCTTCCGTTACCAGACGTAGGCGAGGACTTCTCCGCCTACGCCCTTCTTGCCGGCCTGCTTGTCGGTGAGGAGCCCGTGGGACGTGGAGATGATCGCCACGCCGAGGCCGCCGAGCACCTTCGGCAGGTTGGTGGACTTCGCGTAAACCCGGAGACCGGGCTTGGAGATCCGCTTGATGCCCGCGATGGAGCGCTCACGGTTGGGGCCGAACTTCAGCTCCAGGACGAGGTTCTTGCCGACCTCGGCGTCCTCGACCTTCCAGCCCGTGATGAAGCCCTCCTGCTGGAGGATCTCCGCGATGTGCGACTTGATCTTCGAGTGCGGCATCGCCACGGTGTCGTGGTACGCCGAGTTCGCGTTCCGCAGACGCGTAAGCATGTCTGCGATCGGATCAGTCATGGTCATGAATTGGCCTTCGGCCTCTCTCGCCGGGGTTTCCTGGTGCGCCATCCCTCTCCCCGATCCGAGACGGGACGGGTGCGGCGCGGTGGACCTACGGCGTAGTAAGCAAACGTTAGCGGGCAGCTGCCCGCGGGCGTACGGGCGTCAGGCGCCCAACCCTCCAAGCCTAAGCCATGGAGAGGTGGGCCCCTGACACTGCCCTTTACTTACCGAGAGCCTCTGGAATCCCGAAATACGGGATTACCAGGAGCTCTTGGTCACGCCCGGCAGCTCGCCACGGTGAGCCATCTCACGAAGGCACACGCGGCACAGGCCGAACTTGCGGTACACGGAGTGCGGACGGCCGCAGCGCTGGCAGCGGGTGTAGCCACGCACACCGAACTTGGGCTTGCGAGCAGCCTTGGCAATCAGAGCCTTCTTCGCCATCTCGCTCACGCCTCCTTGAAGGGGAAGCCGAGGTGACGAAGGAGCGCGCGGCCCTCAGCGTCGTTGGTCGCCGTGGTCACCACGGTGATGTCCATACCCCGGACGCGGTCGATCTTGTCCTGGTCGATCTCGTGGAACATGACCTGCTCGGTGAGACCGAAGGTGTAATTGCCACGGCCGTCGAACTGCTTGGGGGACAGACCACGGAAGTCGCGGATGCGCGGCAGCGCGAGCGACAGGGTGCGGTCCAGGAACTCCCACATGCGGTCGCCACGGAGCGTGACGTGGGCACCGATCGGCTGACCCTCACGCAGCTTGAACTGCGCGATGGACTTGCGGGCCTTGGTGACGGCCGGCTTCTGACCGGTGATCGTGGTGAGGTCGCGGATGGCGCCCTCGATCAGCTTGGAGTCGCGGGCGGCGTCGCCCACACCCATGTTGACCACGATCTTGACGAGGCCGGGGATCTGCATGACGTTCTCGTACTTGAACTCGTCACGCAGCTTGCCCGCGATCTCCTCGCGGTACTTCGTCTTCAGACGCGGAGTGGTGGTGGTAGCCATCAGATGTCCTCACCCGTCCGCTTGGCAACGCGGATCTTGTTGCCTTCGTCGTCGAAGCGGTAACCGACACGCGTGACGACCTTCTGACCGTCCTGCTCAACGACCAGCTGGACGTTGGAGACGTGGATCGGCGCCTCGGTCGTGACGATGCCGCCGGCCTGCGAACCGCGAGCGGTCGGACCGGCCTTGGTGTGCTTCTTGACCCGGTTGACACCCTCGACCAGGACACGGTCCTCGCGGGGGTAGGCCGCGATGACCTTGCCCTGCTTGCCCTTGTCCTTGCCGGTGATGACCTGGACCAGGTCGCCCTTCTTGATCTTCATGCTTACAGCACCTCCGGCGCGAGGGAGATGATCTTCATGAACTTCTTCTCGCGCAGCTCACGGCCGACCGGGCCGAAGATACGGGTGCCGCGAGGGTCGCCGTCGTTCTTCAGAATGACGGCGGCGTTCTCGTCGAAGCGGATGTACGAGCCGTCCGGACGGCGGCGCTCCTTGACGGTGCGAACGATGACCGCCTTGACGACGTCACCCTTCTTCACGTTGCCACCGGGGATCGCGTCCTTGACGGTGGCGACGATGACGTCACCGATGCCCGCGTAGCGGCGACCGGAGCCACCGAGCACACGGATGCAAAGGATCTCCTTCGCACCAGTGTTGTCGGCGACACGCAGTCGCGACTCCTGCTGGATCACGTCTATCTCCTGTTTGTCTGCCGGTTCCCGCAGGGCCCCTACGGGACGAACCTGCGAGCCTGGCGGAACCGTCCTGCGGGTAGCTCCCGCAGGAATTACTTGCGCCTCTTCAGGCGGAAACCCACGCCGGGGTCCGGGGCGGAGCCCCGGCGGGGGTCAGCGGGGGCCTGAAGCCCCCGCTTGTTACTTCGCCTTCTCGAGGATCTCGACGACGCGCCAGCGCTTCGTCGCGGACAGCGGCCGGGTCTCCATGAGGAGGACTCGGTCGCCGACGCCCGCGGCGTTCTGCTCGTCGTGCGCCTTGAGCTTGTTCGTACGGCGGATGACCTTGCCGTACAGCGCGTGCTTCACGCGGTCCTCGACGGCGACGACGACGGTCTTGTCCATCTTGTCGCTGACGACGAGACCCTCGCGGGTCTTGCGGAAGCCGCGCGCCTCTGCGGTCTGCTCAGTCACGTTGCTCTCACTCATCAGGCGTTCTCCACCGTTTCGATGCCCAGCTCACGCTCGCGCATCAGGGTGTAGATCCGCGCGATGTCCTTGCGGACCGCCTTGAGACGGCCGTGGTTCTCGAGCTGCCCGGTCGCCGCCTGGAAGCGGAGGTTGAACAGCTCTTCCTTGGCCTCGCGGAGCTTGTTGAGGAGCTCCTCGTTGCCCAGCTCGCGCAGCTCGGACGCCTTGGTACCGGCCGACATCACGCTTCACCTGCCTCGCGCTTGACGATCTTGCACTTCATCGGCAGCTTGTGAGCCGCACGGGTCAGGGCCTCACGCGCGATCTTCTCGTTGGGGTACGACAGCTCGAACATCACACGTCCGGGCTTGACGTTGGCCACCCACCACTCGGGAGAGCCCTTACCCGAACCCATGCGGGTCTCGGCGGGCTTCTTCGTCAGGGGGCGGTCCGGGTAAATGTTGATCCAGACCTTGCCGCCACGCTTGATGTGACGGGTCATGGCGATACGAGCCGCTTCGATCTGACGGTTCGTGACGTACGCCGGGGTCATCGCCTGGATGCCGTATTCGCCGAACGCAACCTGCGTTCCACCCTTGGACATACCAGAGCGCTTCGGGTGGTGCTGCTTGCGGTGCTTGACCCTACGGGGGATCAGCATGTCGGTCAGGCCTCCGTTCCGCCGGTAGAAGAGGACGCAGCCTCAGCCGGAGCGGCGGCAGCGGGAGCCTCGGCCTTGGGGGCCTCGGCGCCGGCAGCCTGCTGCGGCTTGCGACCGCGCCGCTCGCCACCGCGGCCACCACGGGCCGGGCGGTCGGAGCCGCCACCGCGGGCCGGGCGGTTACCCGCACGGGCGGCAGCGTTCTCAGCGCGGACCTCGGCGATGTTCTTGACGTCACCCTTGTAGATCCAGACCTTCACACCGATACGGCCGAAGGTCGTCTTGGCCTCGAAGAAGCCGTAGTCCACGTTCGCGCGGAGCGTGTGCAGGGGCACACGGCCCTCGCGGTAGAACTCCGAGCGGGACATCTCGGCGCCGCCGAGGCGGCCACCGCACTGGATCTTGATGCCCTTGGCGCCCGCCTTCATCGCCGACTGCATGCTCTTGCGCATGGCACGGCGGAAGGAGACACGGGAGGACAGCTGCTCGGCGACGGCCTGGGCCACGAGCTGAGCGTCCGTCTCCGGGTTCTTGACCTCAAGGATGTTCAGCTGGACCTGCTTGCCGGTCAGCTTCTCCAGGTCGCCGCGGATACGGTCGGCCTCGGCGCCGCGGCGGCCGATGACAATGCCCGGGCGAGCGGTGTGGATGTCCACCCGCACGCGGTCACGGGTGCGCTCGATCTCCACCTTCGAGATGCCGGCACGCTCCATGCCGGACGTCATCATCCGACGGATGGCGACGTCTTCCTTGACGTAGTCCTTGTACAGCTTGTCGGCGTACCAGCGCGACTTGAAGTCGGTCGTAACGCCGAGCCGGAACCCGTGCGGGTTTACCTTCTGGCCCATTACCGGGTTCCTTCCTTGCTGCTGACGACCACGGTGATGTGGCTGGTCCGCTTGCGGATCCGGTAGGCACGGCCCTGGGCGCGCGGACGGAACCGCTTCAGGGTCGGGCCCTCGTCGACGTACGCCTCGGAGATGAAGAGGCTGTCGGCGTCGGTGTGGTCGTAGTTGTGCGCGGCGTTGGCAATGGCGCTGTCGAGCACCTTGCCGACCGGCTCGGAGGCGGCCTGCGGAGCGAATCGCAGGACCGCCTGGGCCTCCGTGGCGTCCATGCCACGGATGAGGTCCACCACACGGCGGGCCTTCATGGGCGTGACGCGGATGTACCGCGCCTGGGCCCTGGCTTCCATGGTTGTCCCTTTCAGGTTTCTTTGTCTGAATGCGATCCGCGTTAGCGGCGCTTCGACTTCCGGTCGTCCTTGACGTGACCCCGGAAGGTACGCGTCGGCGAGAACTCGCCGAGCTTGTGGCCGACCATCGACTCGGTGACGAACACCGGGATGTGGGTCTTGCCGTTGTGCACCGCGAGCGTGTGGCCGAGCATGGCCGGCACGATCATGGAGCGACGGGACCAGGTCTTGATGACGTTCTTGGTGCCGGCTTCGTTCTGGGCGTCCACCTTCTTGATCAGGTGGTCGTCGACGAAGGGCCCCTTCTTAAGACTGCGCGGCATCTAAACCCGCTCCTAGCGCTTCTTGTTCGTCTTGCGGCGGCGGACGATGTACTTGTTCGACGCCTTCTTGGGCGAACGAGTACGTCCTTCCTTCTGACCCCAGGGGCTGACCGGGTGGCGACCACCGGAGGTCTTGCCCTCACCACCACCGTGCGGGTGGTCAACCGGGTTCATCGCCACACCGCGAACGGTCGGGCGGACGCCCAGCCAGCGCTTGCGGCCGGCCTTGCCCCAGTTGATGTTGGACTGCTCGGCGTTGCCGACCTCGCCGACGGTGGCGCGGCAGCGCACGTCGACCAGGCGGATCTCACCGGACGGCATACGGAGGTGGGCCATCTGGCCCTCCTTCGCGAGCAGCTGCACGGAGGCACCGGCGGAGCGGGCGAACTTGGCGCCGCCGCCCGGACGGAGCTCGATCGCGTGGATCGTGGTACCGACCGGGATGTTGCGCAGCGCCAGGTTGTTGCCCGGCTTGATGTCGGCACCGGGGCCGTTCTCGACCCGGTCGCCCTGCGACAGGTTGCGCGGGGCGAGGATGTAGCGCTTCTCGCCGTCCGCGTAGTGCAGCAGCGCGATGCGCGCGGTGCGGTTGGGGTCGTACTCGATGTGCGCGACCTTCGCCGGCACGCCGTCCTTGTCGTGACGACGGAAGTCGATCACGCGGTAGGCGCGCTTGTGGCCACCACCCTGGTGGCGGACGGTCACACGACCGGAGTTGTTACGGCCACCCTTGCTGTGCAGGGGGCGGACCAACGACTTCTCCGGCGTGGACCGCGTGACCTCGACGAAGTCGGCAACGCTGGAACCACGACGGCCCGGCGTAGTCGGCTTGTACTTGCGGATTCCCATTGTCTCTCAGTCCTCGGAAGTTTCCCGATTATCTGGACGCTCCGACCGCTTACGCGGTCGGACCGCCGAAGATGTCGATACGGTCGCCCTCAGCGAGGGTCACGATCGCGCGCTTGGTGGCCGCACGCTGGCCGAAGCCGGTGCGGGTCCGCTTGCGCTTGCCGGCGCGGTTGAGCGTGTTGACCCCGGTGACCTTGACGTCGAAGACCGCCTGGACGGCCTGCTTGATCTGGGTCTTGTTGGCACTCGGGTCGACCAGGAACGTGTACTTGTTCTCGTCGATGAGCGCGTAGCTCTTCTCGGACACGACCGGCTTCAGCAGGATGTCACGGGGGTCCGTGTACGCCTTGCTCGCCGGGGTGACGACGGTGTTCTTGCCCTCGGTGGCGTGGCGACGCGCCTTGGCGACGCGCGCGGCCTTGGCGGCCTTGGCCGCCTTGGAGGCAATGCTCGGGTGACGGACGGCCATCAGACCTCAGTCCCTTCGGTGTCGTTGGCCTTCGGGCCGGCGACGAAGGACTCGAGAGCGGCCTGGGTGAAGACCACGTCGTCCGAGACGATCACGTCGTACGTGTTCAGCTGGCCCGGCTCCAGGATGTGCACCTGGGGCAGGTTGCGGGCGGACAGCCACGCGGCCTCGTCGGCGCGCTCGATGACGAGCAGCAGGTTCTTGCGCTCGCTGATCTTGCCGAGGAGCGTCTTCGCGGCCTTCGTCGACGGGCTCTCGCCCTCGATGACGCCGGAGACGACGTGGATGCGGTTGTTGCGGGCCCGGTCGGTGAGGGCGTGGCGCAGGGCCGCGGCCTTCATCTTCTTCGGGGTCCGCTGCGAGTAGTCACGCGGCACGGGACCGTGCACGACGCCACCACCGGCGAACTGCGGCGCGCGGGTCGAGCCCTGACGGGCGCGGCCGGTGCCCTTCTGGCGGTAAGGCTTCTTGCCACCACCACGGACTTCGCCACGGGTCTTGGTCTTGTGCGTGCCCTGACGGGCAGCCGCGTTCTGCGCGACGACGACCTGGTGGATCAGCGGGATGCTGACCTTCTCCACGCCGAAGATCTCCGCGGGGAGTTCGACGCTTCCGGTCTTCTCGCCGGCAGGCGAAAGGATGTCAACAGTGCTCATCGGTACCTCAGGCCCCCTTGGCCGCGGTGCGGACCAGGACGAGGCCGCCGTTCGGACCGGGGACAGCGCCCTTGATGAGCAGCAGACCCTTCTCCGCGTCAACGGCGTGGACGGTCAGGTTCTGGGTGGTGACCCGCTCGTTGCCCATGCGACCCGCCATGCGGAGGCCCTTGAACACACGGCCCGGGGTGGCGCAGCCACCGATGGAACCGGGAGAGCGGTGCTTGCGCTGGGTGCCGTGTCCGGCGCCGAGGCCCTTGAAGTTGTGACGCTTCATGACACCGGCGAAGCCCTTGCCCTTGCTCTTGCCGGTGACGTCGACCTTCACGCCGGCCTCGAACACCTCGGCGGTGATCTCCTGGCCCAGGGTGTACTCGGCGGCGTCCGCGGTGCGGATCTCGACGAGGTGGCGGCGCGGGGTGACGTCGGCCTTGGCGAAGTGGCCCTTGAGGGGCTTGTTCACCTTGCGCGGGTCGATCTCGCCGAAGGCGATCTGGACCGACTCGTAGCCGTCACTGTCGTTCGTACGGACCTGGGTCACGACGTTCGGGCCGGCCTTGACGACGGTGACCGGAACAACACGGTTGTTCTCGTCCCACACCTGCGTCATGCCGAGCTTCTCGCCCAGGATGCCCTTGATCTGCTTGGTCATTCTCAGCTCACCGACCCTCAGAGCTTGATCTCGATGTCGACACCGGCCGGGAGGTCGAGTCGCATCAGAGAGTCAACGGTCTTGGGGGTGGGGTCGAGAATGTCGATCAGGCGCTTGTGCGTGCGCATCTCGAAGTGCTCGCGCGAGTCCTTGTACTTGTGCGGCGACTTGATGACGCAGTACACGTTCTTCTCAGTGGGCAGCGGCACCGGGCCCGCGACCGACGCACCAGTGCGGGTCACCGTCTCGACGATCTTCTTCGCCGAGGAGTCGATGACCTCGTGGTCGTAGGCCTTGAGCCGGATGCGGATCTTCTGTCCCGCCATGGCTACTCAGTAGTCCTTTGTCTCGTAACGCTCTGGAACCCGGTGTTCCTGACGTCCCGCTCCGACCCACGCGGTCGGGCGTGTCGCGCTTTCGCTGACACAGATGTCCCTTGTTCGAACATCCCTTGCCTGAGAAAGAGAATCACCGGGTGCCTGGTCGGTGCCGCACCTTGCTTCCCGAAAGATTCCCGTACGTCCGCCCCAGCGCTGCCTTACGGCAGTTAGGGCGACGAGTACTGTGGGACTCGCTTCCGGTCCTCCCGGCGGGAGGCGCGCAGCATCAACACTCGACCGAGCAACTCGGACAGTCTGCCATATGGGGCAGGGCGCTGGCCAATCGAGCCGGAGAGAATACCCCGAGCGTGGCGCAGGTCAAACACCGACGCCGCGTCAGGCCGCGCGCTGGAAGCCCCGCAGCCGTACGAAGGACGAGTCAAGGCCCTTCTTCAGGGCCCGTGCCGCCGGGCGTTCCACGAACCGGTGCACCAGCCAGCTCAGCACCATGAACCCGGCGATGAGGCAGGCCACCAGCAGCCGGGGGTCCATCGTGTCGTGCAGGCGGCTGATGAGGACCGTACCGGCGACGTAGTGCACGAGGTAGAGCGGATAGGTCAGGCAGCCCGCCGTCGCCAGCCACTTCCACTGGATGCGGTCGGTGTGGCCGAGGGCGAGGGCGACCATGAACAGCATGAAGGCGGTGAAGACGACCACCGCGCCGCGCCAGCTGCTCACGCCCTCGTGCCCCACGCGCTCCCCCAGCTCCAGCTGGCCCATGAGCCAGGCCATCGCGAGGATGCCCCACAGGAGCAGGTCCTGGCCGAAGCGGTGCATGAGGTAGAGGGCGAGGCCGGCGATGAAGTACCAGGCGGCGCTCGGATCTGCGACCAGGACGAGGAGCGGGAACTGGGAGATGGGGGCGAGCATCGCGGCCGCGCCCCAGACGCAGCAGAAGATGACGACCCGGCGGTACGTCAGTCCCATGGCGACGACGATGAGGAACAGCAGATAGAACCGCAGCTCCGACCAGAGGGTCCAGTACACGCCGTCGACGTGCGGCACGCCCGAACCCGCTTGCAGCATCGTCAGGTTGAACAGCACCTTCCGCATCGACAGCCGCTCCCACACCCCGGGCATGAGCACCAGCACGGCGGTCGTGAAGAGGACCGCGAACCAGTAGGCCGGGTAGAGACGGATCACCCGGGACACGAAGAAGTCCTTCGGGGTACGGCCCCAGCACGACATGCAGATCACGAAGCCGCTGATCACGAAGAAGATCTCGACGCCGATCCAGCCGAAGGACGCGACGCGGAACACCGTCGGCATGATCTCCGACACCGGGCGGTCCCAGATCACGTTGTCCGGCCGGTCGACCCGGCTCGTGCCGACGAAGTGGTGCACCACCACCATCAGGGCGGCGAGCAGGCGGATGCCGTCGAGGACGTAGAGCCGAGGGCGCTGCCGCACGGCGCGGGTGGTCCGGGCCGGGTTCGGCACGGTGGTCGCTGGTGGTGGGCGCTCGGCCACCACGGCCGGCATCGGTACCGACAATCGGCTGCGCACACCCTGCATCAAAGACCTAGCCATCCTGGGTAGTTGCTCGGGGCCCGTCGGCCACGGACGACCATTCACGCTACGGCTCTACGTTCCGCCCCACCGAAGCAGAAAAGGACATTGCTCGCCCAGGCGTTTCAAAATTGCCGGAACTCTCGCCAATCCACCTCACAACGTTCGACCAGGTTTCATCTGGCAACAGCACAGCCATCGGAATTGTTCGAATGCAAAAGGGGCCCGCACGACCGAAGTCGTGCGGGCCCCTTCAGAGGCCTACCGGGTCAGATCACTTGTTGATCTTGGTGACCTGGCCGGCGCCCACGGTCCGGCCACCCTCACGGATGGCGAACTTCAGGCCCTCCTCCATGGCGACGGGCTGGATGAGCTCCACCTTCATCTCGGTGTTGTCACCCGGCATGACCATCTCGGTGCCCTCGGGGAGGGTCACCACGCCGGTCACGTCCGTCGTACGGAAGTAGAACTGCGGGCGGTAGTTGTTGAAGAACGGCGTGTGGCGGCCACCCTCGTCCTTGGACAGGATGTAGGCCTGCGCCTCGAACTCGGTGTGCGGGGTGACCGAGCCCGGCTTGATGATGACCTGGCCGCGCTCGACGTCCTCGCGCTTGATGCCGCGGAGCAGCAGACCGACGTTCTCACCGGCCTGGCCCTCGTCGAGCAGCTTGCGGAACATCTCGATGCCGGTGACCGTGGTGGTGGTCTTCTCCTGCTTGATGCCCACGATGTCGACGGTCTCGTTGACCTTCAGGACACCACGCTCGATACGGCCGGTGACGACCGTACCGCGACCGGTGATCGTGAAGACGTCCTCGATCGGCATGAGGAACGGCTTGTCGACGTCACGCTCGGGCTGCGGGATGTTCTCGTCCACGGCCTGCATCAGGTTGAGGACCGACTGGCCCCACTCCTTGTCGCCCTCAAGGGCCTTGAGCGCCGAGACCTTGACGACCGGCAGGTCGTCGCCCGGGAACTCGTACTCGGAGAGCAGCTCACGGACCTCAAGCTCGACGAGCTCAAGGATCTCCTCGTCGTCCACCATGTCGGCCTTGTTCAGGGCGACGACGATGTACGGAACGCCGACCTGGCGGGCCAGGAGCACGTGCTCCTTGGTCTGCGGCATCGGGCCGTCGGTGGCGGCGACCACGAGGATGGCGCCGTCCATCTGGGCAGCACCGGTGATCATGTTCTTGATGTAGTCCGCGTGACCGGGGCAGTCGACGTGGGCGTAGTGACGCGTCTCCGTCTGGTACTCGACGTGCGCGATGGAGATGGTGATACCGCGCTGGCGCTCCTCAGGAGCCTTGTCGATCTGGTCGAAGGCCGAGGCCTCGTTCAGGTCCGGGTACGCGTCGTGCAGCACCTTGGTAATGGCGGCCGTGAGGGTCGTCTTACCGTGGTCGATGTGACCGATGGTGCCGATGTTGACGTGCGGCTTAGTCCGCTCGAACTTCGCCTTCGCCACTGGGGTCCTCCTGTGGAGTGGTTCTGAACGCCTTGCTTCATCGGCGCCAGGTGATCTTTGCTGGAAAGCCCGGGCCCGGGGCATTCTCACCACGATTGCGGCGGAATGCCCCCTAAGGCTCCGGAGTCAAGCCTAGAGCGTGTGAACGCGGTGCGTTACTCGCCCTTGGCCTTCGCGATGATCTCCTCGGCGACGTTCCGCGGAACCTCGGCGTAGGAGTCGAACTGCATCGAGTAGCTTGCGCGACCCGACGTCTTGCTGCGGAGGTCTCCGACGTAGCCGAACATCTCCGAGAGGGGCACGAGACCCTTCACGACGCGGGCACCGGCCCGCTCCTCCATGGCCTGGATCTGGCCACGGCGGGAGTTGATGTCGCCGATGACCTCACCCATGTAGTCCTCGGGCGTGGTGACCTCGACGGCCATCATCGGCTCAAGCAGCACGGGGCTGGCCTTGCGCGCGGCCTCCTTGAAGGCCTGCGAACCGGCGATCTTGAAGGCGAGTTCGGAGGAGTCGACCTCGTGGTAGGCGCCGTCGATGAGCGTGACGCGGACGCCCGTCATCTCGTACCCGGCGAGGATGCCGAACTGCATGGCCTCCTGCGCACCGGCGTCGACCGAAGGGATGTACTCCTTCGGGATACGACCACCGGTCACCTTGTTCACGAACTCGTACGACGCGTCGCCGCCCTCGATGGGCTCGATCGCGATCTGCACCTTGGCGAACTGACCGGTACCACCGGTCTGCTTCTTGTGCGTGTAGTCCACGCGCTCGACGGCCTTGCGGATCGTCTCGCGGTACGCGACCTGCGGCTTGCCGACGTTGGCCTCGACCTTGAACTCACGGCGCATACGGTCGACCAGCACCTCCAGGTGCAGTTCGCCCATACCGCCGATGATGGTCTGGCCGGTCTCCTCGTCCGAGTGGACCTGGAAGGACGGGTCCTCCTCGGCCAGGCGCTGGATCGCGACGCCCAGCTTCTCCTGGTCGCCCTTCGACTTGGGCTCGATGGCGACCTGGATGACCGGCGCCGGGAAGTCCATGGACTCCAGGATCACCGGCTGCTTGTCGTCGCACAGCGTCTCACCGGTCGTGGTCTGCTTCAGACCCATGACGGCGATGATGTCGCCGGCGCCCACCGAGTCGATCTCCTCACGCTTGTTCGCGTGCATGCGGTAGATCTTGCCGATGCGCTCCTTCTTGCCCTTGACGGAGTTCAGCACCGAGGTGCCGGACTCCAGGCGGCCCGAGTAGACCCGGACGAAGGTGAGCTTGCCGAGGTGCGGGTCGCTCATGATCTTGAACGCCAGCGCGGACAGCGGCTCCTCGTCGGTCGGCTTGCGCTTGACGACCGTCTCCGGGTCCTTCACGTCGTGGCCCTCGATGGCCTCGACGTCCAGGGGGGAGGGGAGGTAACGCACGACCGCGTCGAGCAGGGGCTGGACACCCTTGTTCTTGAACGCGGTGCCGCAGAACACCGGGGTGACCGTGGTGTCCTGAGACTTGCCGGACGCGATGGTGATACGGCGGATCGCGGCGTACAGCTGCTCCACGGACGGCTCCTGGCCCTCCAGGTACAGCTCCATGATCTCTTCGTCGTTCTCGGCCACGGCCTCAAGCAGCTTGCCGCGGTACTCCTCGGCAGCCTCGGCGTGCGTGTCCGGGATGTCGACGACGTCGTACATCTCGCCCTTGGTCGCCTCGGCGGACCACACGAACGCCTTCATCTGGACCAGGTCCACGACGCCCTTGAAGTCGGCCTCGGCACCGATCGGGAGCTGCATGACGATCGGCTGCGCGCCCAGGCGGTCCGAGATCATGTCCACGCAGCGGTGGAACTCGGCGCCCGTGCGGTCGAGCTTGTTGACGAAGCAGATGCGCGGAACGCCGTAGCGGTCCGCCTGACGCCACACCGTCTCGGACTGGGGCTCAACGCCGGCGACGCCGTCGAACACCGTCACGGCACCGTCGAGCACGCGCAGGGAGCGCTCCACCTCGACGGTGAAGTCGACGTGGCCCGGGGTGTCGATGATGTTGATGGTGTGGTCGACGTCTTCCAGCGGCCAGTGACAGGTGGTGGCAGCAGAGGTGATCGTGATGCCACGCTCCTGCTCCTGCTCCATCCAGTCCATGGTGGCAGCGCCGTCGTGGACCTCACCGATCTTGTACGAAACGCCGGTGTAGAACAGGATCCGCTCGGTGGTGGTCGTCTTGCCCGCGTCGATGTGGGCCATGATCCCGATGTTGCGGACCCTGGCCAGGTCAAGCGAAGTGGTAGCCATAAGGCTTCAGTCTTCTCTCGGTCTCGATGGGGTCTGCGACTACCAGCGGTAGTGCGCGAAGGCCTTGTTGGACTCGGCCATCTTGTGCGTGTCCTCGCGCTTCTTCACAGCGGCACCCAGGCCGTTGGAGGCGTCGAGAAGCTCGTTGAGCAGACGCTCGGTCATGGTCTTCTCGCGACGGGCGCGGGAGTAACCGACCAGCCAGCGCAGCGCGAGCGTGTTGGCACGACCGGGCTTGACCTCGATCGGAACCTGGTACGTCGCACCACCGACACGGCGGGACTTGACCTCAAGGGTCGGCTTGATGTTCTCAAGGGCGCGCTTGAGGGTGATGACCGGGTCGTTGCCGGTCTTCTCGCGCAGGCCCTCCATGGCGCCGTAAACGATGCGCTCAGCAGTGGAGCGCTTGCCGTTCAGCAGCACCTTGTTGATCAGGGAGGTGACAAGAGGAGAACCGTAGACCGGGTCGATGATGACCGGGCGCTTCGGGGCGGGGCCCTTACGAGGCATTCTTACTTCTCCTTCTTGGCGCCGTAGCGGCTGCGGGCCTGCTTGCGGTTCTTCACACCCTGGGTGTCAAGGGAACCGCGGATGATCTTGTAGCGAACACCCGGCAGGTCCTTCACACGGCCACCACGCACGAGCACGATGGAGTGCTCCTGCAGGTTGTGTCCCTCACCCGGAATGTAAGCGGTGACCTCGATCCCGCTGGTCAGACGCACACGCGCGACCTTACGCAGGGCCGAGTTCGGCTTCTTCGGGGTGGTCGTGAACACACGCGTGCAGACACCGCGACGCTGAGGGGAACCCTCCAGTGCGGGCGTCTTGTTCTTCTCGACCTTGTCCTGCCGGCCCTTACGGACCAGCTGCTGGATCGTAGGCACTACTTCTCCGGTTTCTGTGTGCCGATGGGTACAGCTAACCTGGAACGTCGCCGACCCACGCGGTCGGGTGTGTCGAATCCCGCGGACTCCCGCCGCAAGGCAGAAAGAGGCGCAGATTACGGTGGCCGTCTCGGACTCCAGCGCGGTTGAAGGCACGCACAAGAGCCAGGGCACACCCCAGGCACAAGGTCTGAGCGTACCTACCTCATACGCTGCGGTCAAAACAAATGGGCCTGGGCCAGATCGCCGCACGGAGCATGTCAAGCCCCTATGCGGCTGACGATCTTCGAATCGACGATCCGGGCACGTCAGAGCCGCATCACATGATCTTCGAGCCGCGGGTCCGCGCGTGTCACCCGGACCCGGACGCGGCCGCGGCCACGATCATCGCCATCAGCATGAGCGCCCATCCCGCCGTGGACAGCCAGCCGATCACCAGCCCCGTGAGCGCGAACGCGTCGCCCGCCTCCCCGGTCCGGCGGATCTCGGCACGGGCGGCGTGGCCCAGGACCACGGCGGGGACGCCGGTCAGCCCGAACGTCATCAGACACATGGCACCGCACACCGCGGAGCCCACCGCCTTGCCGTTCGTCTGCCGCCGGGCCGGCTGAAACGTCCACGGCACGTTCATGACGGGCGCCTGCTGCGGGACCGGCCCCTGCGGCAGGTCGGCGACGAGCAGCGCCAGCTCACCCACCGTACGGGCCGCGTAGGCCCGCTCGACCCGCTTCTCGAACTCGGGGTGCTCCAGCCGCCCTTCCCCATACCCCGCTCTGAGCACATCCACGGTCCGCTCCCGGTCGGCGTGCGACGCGAGCATGGACGGACCGCCCTGCCCGCCCCACGGCTGCGGCACGCCACCACCCGCCCACACCGGCGGAACGCCCTGCTGGTGGGCAGGGCCCCCCTGCCCCTGCCACGGCTGCGGCGTGCCGTTCCCCTGCCACGGCTGCCACGACGGGTGCGTCATGGAGTACCTCCCCCGTACGGTCGGGTGCCTCCATCATGCGCCGAAACCGGCATCTCCGGCACTAGGGACGACCCTGAGAAGTTCCTGAATTACCGAAGGGCGGCCACCCCGAGAGGTGACCGCCCTTCAGTTCAAGCGACTCGCTCAGTTCAAGCGACCCGCTTACTGGTTGTACGGACCGTAGTCGTAGTCCTCCAGCGGAACGGCCTGGCCGGAGCCGGTGCCGAACGGCGAGTAGTCGATGTCGTCGTAGCCGACGGCCGAGTACATCGCGGCCTTGGCCTCCTCGGTCGGCTCGACCCGGATGTTGCGGTAGCGGGACAGGCCCGTACCGGCCGGGATGAGCTTACCGATGATGACGTTCTCCTTGAGGCCGATGAGGCTGTCGGACTTGGCGTTGATCGCCGCGTCCGTCAGAACTCGGGTCGTCTCCTGGAAGGAGGCGGCCGACAGCCAGGATTCCGTCGCCAGCGAGGCCTTGGTGATACCCATCAGCTGCGGACGACCGGAGGCCGGGTGGCCGCCCTCCTGGACCACACGACGGTTCTCGGTCTCGAACTTCGAGCGCTCGACCAGCTCACCGGGCAGCAGCTCGGCGTCACCGGACTCGATGATCGTCACGCGGCGGAGCATCTGCCGGATGATGATCTCGATGTGCTTGTCGTGGATCGACACACCCTGCGAGTTGTAGACCTTCTGGACCTCGCCGACCAGGTGGACCTGGACGGCACGCTGGCCCAGGATGCGCAGCACGTCGTGCGGGTTGGTGGCACCCACGGTGAGCTTCTGGCCCACCTCGACGTGCTCGCCCTCGCTGACCAGGAGACGGGCACGCTTCGAGATCGGGTACGCCGTCTCGTCGCTGCCGTCGTCCGGGGTGATGACGAGCTTCTTGGTCTTCTCCGTCTCCTCGATGCGAACGCGGCCGCTCGCCTCGGAGATCGGGGCGACACCCTTGGGCGTACGGGCCTCGAAGAGCTCGACGACACGGGGCAGACCCTGGGTGATGTCGTCACCGGCCACACCACCGGTGTGGAAGGTACGCATCGTCAGCTGGGTACCGGGCTCACCGATGGACTGGGCGGCGATGATGCCGACCGCCTCACCGATGTCGACCAGCTTGCCGGTGGCCAGCGAACGGCCGTAGCACATGGCGCAGGTGCCGACCTGGGACTCGCAGGTCAGGATCGAACGGGTCTTCACCTGCTCAATGCCGTGGTGCACCAGCTGGTCGATGAGCACATCGCCGAGGTCCACGTTGGCCGGCGCGATCACCTTGCCGTCGACGACGACGTCCTCGGCGAGCATGCGGGCGTAGACGCTGGTCTCGACGTCGTCCGCCTTGCGCAGCACGCCGTCCGCGCCCCGGTCGGCGATCTTCAGCTTCAGACCGCGCTCGGTACCGCAGTCCTCCTCGCGGATGATCACGTCCTGCGAGACGTCCACCAGACGACGGGTCAGGTAGCCCGAGTCGGCGGTACGCAGGGCGGTGTCGGCCAGACCCTTACGGGCACCGTGCGTGGAGATGAAGTACTCCAGCACGGACAGGCCCTCACGGAACGAGGCCTTGATCGGACGCGGAATCGTCTCGTTCTTGGCGTTCGACACCAGACCACGCATACCGGCGATCTGACGCATCTGCATCATGTTGCCTCGTGCACCCGAGTTCACCATCATGAAGATCGGGTTGGTCTTCGGGAAGTTCTCGTTCATGGCCTCGGCGACCTCGTTGGTCGCCTTGGTCCAGATCGCGATGAGTTCCTGGGTGCGCTCGTCCTTGGTGATCAGACCGCGCTCGTACTGCTTCTGGACCTTCTCGTCCTGCGCCTCGTAACCGCGGACGATCTCCTTCTTCGCCTCGGGAACGACGACGTCGGAGATGGCCACGGTGACGCCGGAGCGGGTCGCCCAGTAGAAGCCGGCCGCCTTCAGGTTGTCGAGCGTCGCCGCCACGATGACCTTGGGGTAGCGCTCGGCGAGGTCGTTGACGATCTCGGAGAGCTGCTTCTTGCCGACCTCGTAGTCGACGAACGGGTAGTCCTCGGGCAGCAGCTCGTTGAAGAGCGCACGGCCGAGCGTGGTCTTCAGACGGAAGCTGTCACCCTGCTGCCACTCCGGCTCGCCCTCTTCCCTCACCGGCGGGGTCCAGCCGCGCGGCGGGATGGTGCCGACGGGGAAGCGGATGTCGACCTTCGACTGGAGCGACAGCTCGCCCGCGTCGAACGCCATGATCGCCTCGGCCGCCGAACCGAAGGACCGGCCCTCGCCCTTGACGTCCCGCATCTCGCTGTCCGTGGTGAGGAAGAACAGACCGAGGACCATGTCCTGGGTCGGCATCGTCACCGGACGGCCGTCCGCGGGCTTGAGGATGTTGTTCGAGGACAGCATCAGGATGCGGGCCTCGGCCTGCGCCTCCGCGGACAACGGAAGGTGCACGGCCATCTGGTCACCGTCGAAGTCCGCATTGAACGCGGTGCAGACGAGCGGGTGGATCTGGATGGCCTTGCCCTCGACCAGCTGCGGCTCGAAGGCCTGGATGCCGAGGCGGTGCAGGGTGGGCGCACGGTTCAGCAGCACCGGGTGCTCGGCGATGACCTCTTCGAGGACGTCGTACACGACCGTGCGGCCGCGCTCCACCATGCGCTTGGCGCTCTTGATGTTCTGCGCGTGGTTGAGGTCCACGAGCCGCTTCATCACGAACGGCTTGAACAGCTCCAGCGCCATCGCCTTCGGCAGACCGCACTGGTGCAGCTTCAGCTGCGGACCGACGACGATCACGGAACGCGCGGAGTAGTCCACACGCTTGCCGAGCAGGTTCTGGCGGAAGCGGCCCTGCTTGCCCTTCAGCATGTCGCTGAGGGACTTCAGCGGGCGGTTGCCCGGGCCGGTGACCGGACGGCCACGGCGGCCGTTGTCGAAGAGGGCGTCAACAGCCTCCTGAAGCATGCGCTTCTCGTTGTTGACGATGATCTCCGGGGCACCGAGGTCCAGGAGCCTCTTCAGCCGATTGTTCCGGTTGATCACACGGCGGTACAGGTCGTTCAGGTCGGAGGTCGCGAAGCGGCCACCGTCCAGCTGCACCATCGGGCGGAGGTCCGGCGGGATGACCGGGACGCAGTCGAGGACCATGCCCTTGGGGCTGTTGGAGGTCTGCAGGAACGCGGACACGACCTTCAGCCGCTTGAGCGCACGGGTCTTCTTCTGGCCCTTGCCGGTGCGGATGATCTCGCGGAGACGCTCGGCCTCCTCGTCGAGGTCGAAGGACTCCAGGCGCTTCTGCAGCGCCGCGGCACCCATCGAACCGTCGAAGTACGTACCGAAGCGGTCCCGCAGCTCGCGGTAGAGCAGTTCGTCGCCCTCCAGGTCCTGGACCTTGAGGTTCTTGAACCGGGTCCACACCTCGTCGAGCCGGTCGATCTCGCGCTGCGCACGGTCGCGCAGCTGCTTCATCTCCCGCTCGGCACCCTCGCGCACCTTGCGGCGCACGTCGGCCTTGGCACCCTCGGCCTCCAGCTCGGCCAGGTCGGCCTCAAGCTTCTTGGCGCGGGCCTCCAGGTCGGCGTCCCGGCGGTTCTCGACCTGCTGCCGCTCGACGGAGACATGCGCCTCCAGGGAGGGCAGGTCGCGGGTACGGCGCTCCTCGTCGACGTACGTGATCATGTACGCCGCGAAGTAGATGACCTTCTCAAGGTCCTTGGGCGCCAGGTCCAGCAGGTAGCCCAGACGGCTCGGGACACCCTTGAAGTACCAGATGTGGGTGACGGGAGCGGCCAGCTCGATGTGGCCCATCCGCTCACGGCGCACCTTGGCGCGAGTCACCTCGACGCCACAGCGCTCACAGATGATGCCCTTGAAGCGGACACGCTTGTACTTGCCGCAGTAGCACTCCCAGTCCCGGGTCGGACCGAAGATCTTCTCGCAGAAGAGTCCGTCCTTTTCGGGCTTGAGGGTGCGGTAGTTGATGGTCTCGGGCTTCTTGACCTCGCCGTGGCTCCACTGACGGATGTCGTCAGCGGTGGCCAGGCCGATCCGGAGCTCGTCGAAGAAGTTGACGTCGAGCACTATGCGTCAATCCCTCTCAGGGTCGTAAGTCTTGGGGTCTGATACGGGGGTCCAGGGGCCGGAGACCTGCGGGCTGCAGGTCTCCGGACTCCCGTCAGACCTCTTCGACGCTGCTCGGCTCACGCCGGGACAGGTCGATGCCGAGCTCCTCCGCAGCGCGGAAGACATCCTCGTCGGTGTCACGCATCTCGATGGACATACCGTCGCTGGACAGCACCTCCACATTCAGGCAGAGAGACTGCATCTCCTTGATGAGCACCTTGAAGGACTCGGGGATGCCGGGCTCAGGGATGTTCTCGCCCTTGACGATGGCCTCGTAGACCTTCACGCGGCCGGTGACGTCGTCGGACTTGATGGTCAGCAGCTCCTGGAGGGCGTACGCGGCGCCGTATGCCTCCAGCGCCCACACCTCCATCTCGCCGAAGCGCTGGCCACCGAACTGGGCCTTACCACCCAGCGGCTGCTGGGTGATCATCGAGTACGGGCCGGTCGAGCGGGCGTGCAGCTTGTCGTCGACCAGGTGGTGCAGCTTCAGGATGTACATGTAGCCGACCGAGATCGGGTCCGGGAACGGCTCACCGCTACGGCCGTCGAACAGCCGCGCCTTACCGGTCGGGAGCACCATGCGCTCGCCGTCGCGGTTCGGGATGGTGTGCTGCAGCAGACCCGCGAGCTCGTCCTCGCGCGCACCGTCGAAGACGGGGGTCGCGACGTTCGTGCCCGGGTCGACCTGGTCGGCGCCGATCGCCTGGAGGCGCTGCGCCCACTCGTCCGCGAGGCCGGAGACGTCCCAGCCGCGGCTGGCGAGCCAGCCGAGGTGGATCTCCAGGACCTGTCCCGGGTTCATTCGGGACGGCACACCCAGCGGGTTGAGGATGATGTCGACCGGGGTGCCGTCCTCCAGGAACGGCATGTCCTCGATCGGCAGGATCTTGGAGATGACGCCCTTGTTGCCGTGGCGCCCGGCGAGCTTGTCACCGTCGGTGATCTTGCGCTTCTGCGCCACGTACACGCGCACCAGCTGGTTCACACCGGGGGGAAGCTCGTCGCCCTCCTCGCGGTCGAAGACGCGGACGCCGATGACCTTGCCGGTCTCGCCGTGCGGCACCTTCAGCGAGGTGTCACGGACCTCACGGGCCTTCTCACCGAAGATCGCGCGCAGCAGGCGCTCCTCCGGCGTCAGCTCGGTCTCACCCTTCGGGGTCACCTTGCCGACGAGGATGTCACCGGCGATGACCTCGGCACCGATCCGGATGATGCCGCGCTCGTCGAGGTCGGCGAGGACCTCTTCGGAGACGTTCGGGATGTCCCGGGTGATCTCCTCGGGGCCGAGCTTGGTGTCACGGGCGTCGACCTCGTGCTCCTCGATGTGGATCGAGGAGAGGACGTCGTCCTGCACGAGGCGCTGCGACAGGATGATCGCGTCCTCGTAGTTGTGACCCTCCCACGGCATGAACGCGACGAGCAGGTTCTTGCCGAGCGCCATCTCACCGTGCTGGGTGGCCGGGCCGTCGGCGAGCACCTGGCCCGTGATGACGCGGTCGCCCTCGGCGACGATGACCTTCTGGTTGACCGAGGTGCCCTGGTTGGAGCGGGAGAACTTGGCCAGCCGGTAGGTGATGTACGTGCCGTCGTCGTTGGCGGTGGTGATGTAGTCCGCGGAGACTTCCTGGACCACACCCTCCTTCTCGGCCTTGACCACGTCGCCGGCGTCGACGGCGGAGCGGTACTCCATGCCGGTGCCGACGAGCGGGGCCTCGGACTTGATCAGCGGCACGGCCTGGCGCATCATGTTCGCGCCCATGAGGGCACGGTTGGCGTCGTCGTGCTCAAGGAACGGGATCATGGCGGTCGCGACCGACACCATCTGGCGCGGCGAGACATCCATGTAGTCGACGTCGTCACCGGCCACGTAGTCGACCTCGCCGCCACGGCGGCGGACCAGCACGCGGGCCTCAACGAACTGGAACTCGTCATTCAGCGGCGCGTTGGCCTGCGCGATGACGAACCTGTCCTCCTCGTCGGCGGTCAGGTAGTCGACCTCGTCGGTGACGACACCGTCGACCACCTTGCGGTACGGCGTCTCGATGAACCCGAACGCGTTGACCCGGCCGTAGGAGGCCAGCGAGCCGATCAGACCGATGTTCGGGCCTTCCGGCGTCTCGATCGGGCACATACGGCCGTAGTGCGAGGGGTGCACGTCACGGACCTCGAAGCCGGCCCGCTCACGGGAGAGACCACCCGGGCCGAGGGCGTTGAGACGACGCTTGTGCGTCAGCCCCGACAGCGGGTTGTTCTGGTCCATGAACTGCGACAGCTGGCTGGTGCCGAAGAACTCCTTGATGGAGGCGACGACCGGCCGGATGTTGATCAGGGTCTGCGGCGTGATCGCCTCGACGTCCTGAGTGGTCATGCGCTCACGCACGACGCGCTCCATACGGGCGAGACCCGTACGGACCTGGTTCTGGATCAGCTCGCCGACGCTGCGGATACGACGGTTGCCGAAGTGGTCGATGTCGTCGGTCTCGACGATGATCTCGCGGCCCGACTCGCTGACCGTCTCGGTCTCGCCGGCGTGCAGCCGCACCAGGTACTTGATGGTGGCGATGACGTCGTCGGTGGTGAGCACACCGGCGTCCAGCGGCTCGTCCGCACCGAGCTTCTTGTTGACCTTGTAGCGGCCGACCTTGGCGAGGTCGTAGCGCTTCGGGTTGAAGTAGAGGTTCTCCAGAAGCGTCTGGGCGGCCTCACGCGTGGGGGGCTCGCCCGGGCGCAGCTTGCGGTAGATGTCCAGCAGCGCGTCGTCCTGGCCCTGGGTGTGGTCCTTCTCCAGGGTGGCACGCATGGACTCGTACTCGCCGAACTCCTCCAGGATCTGCTCGGTGGTCCAGCCGAGAGCCTTCAGGAGCACGGTGACGGACTGCTTGCGCTTGCGGTCGATGCGGACACCGACCATGTCGCGCTTGTCGATCTCCATCTCCAGCCAGGCACCCCGGGACGGGATGATCTTGGCCGAGAAGATGTCCTTGTCGGACGTCTTGTCGATGGAGGAGTCGAAGTAGACACCGGGCGAGCGGACCAGCTGGGACACCACGACACGTTCGGTGCCGTTGATGACGAAGGTGCCCTTGTTCGTCATGAGCGGGAAGTCGCCCATGAAGACGGTCTGGGACTTGATCTCGCCGGTCTCGTTGTTGGTGAACTCAGCCGTGACGAAGAGGGGAGCGGCGTACGTGAAGTCGCGCTCCTTGCACTCGTCGATGGAGTTCTTCGGGGGCTCGAAACGGTGGTCGCGGAAGGTCAGCGACATCGACCCGGAGAAGTCCTCGATCGGGGAGATCTCCTCGAAGATCTCCTCCAGACCGGACTTGGTGGGGACGTCCTGACCGGACTCCAGAGCCGCCTCGACCCGACTCTGCCAGGCGGTGTTGCCGAGCAGCCAGTCGAAGCTCTCGGTCTGCAGCGCGAGCAGGTTGGGAACCTCGAGGGGCTCCTTGATCTTTGCAAAGGAGATGCGCAGCGGGGCGGTGCTGGCGCCGTTGTTCGTATTCGCGGTCGAGGCAGTGCGCGAGGCGGCCAAGAGGGGGTCCTTCCGAGGGCTCGGACTCACTACGCGCGTACCGGTCCCCCTCCTGCACACAGAGACAGGACTCCCTGGTTGGACCAAAAGGCCAGGTCAGGGACGTTCTGATCGTCGGTGCTCAAGCGAGGGCATGCCCCTGGTGACGGGCAGGGGACAGCTAACAGGCAGCGCAAAGGGTCAGTGTAGCCAGTTGGCACACTGATGTCCAGTGCGGGTTTTTCGAGACCCTCGTTGTTCTCGACACCTGCGCAAGCCCATGCCCTCAATGCACGTTGATACTGCCCTCTTCGTCGACGATCCATGCCTCGGATACGGATCGTTGTGACGACGCGTCCTGAGAATTGCGCGCTGCGTGCGGTTCGTCAAGGCCCCCCTTGCCCAAACCGGGTGCTGCCATCGTCACTTGCAGCCGGCTTCGGAGGTGCCCGGAGACACGACGAAGATCACCATACTCCGCGCACCCGCCCGTGCAAGGCCGCCACCACCAGGCGCCCAGAACGCCGAAGAGCGACCACCCGGATGGATGATCGCTCTTCGGTGCGCTCGCGTTACAGCCCTACGGCTGTATCAGCTCGCAAGAGTCCGTGCAGGGACCCTTGAAGGTCTTACTTGACCTCGACGGAGGCGCCGGCGCCCTTGAGGGACTCGGCGGCCTTCTCGGCGGCGTCCTTGGCAACCTTCTCGAGGACGGGCTTCGGGGCGCCGTCCACCAGGTCCTTGGCCTCCTTCAGGCCGAGCGAGGTCAGCTCACGCACGACCTTGATGACCTGGATCTTCTTGTCGCCGGCGCCGGTGAGGATGACGTCGAACTCGTCCTTCTCCTCCTCCTGCGGGGCAGCGGCGCCCGGGGCACCCGGAGCGGCCACGGCGACCGCGGCGGCGGCAGCGGTGACGTCGAACTTCTCCTCGAACGCCTTCACGAACTCGGAGAGCTGGATCAGGGTCATGTTCTCGAACTCGGCGAGCAGTTCGTCCTGGGTGAGAGCCACGATGGCTTTCCTTCCACTAATTCGGCTGGTGCCGGATGTACATGTCTGGCGGGCGTACGTTCGGCCCGCTACGACCTCTGCCTGAAGACCGGAAGCCTCAGGCGGCGGTCATTTCGCGAGCCGAATTACTCGGCACCGCCCTGCTCGTCCTGCTTGGCGCGCAGCGCGTCCACGGTGCGGACGAGCTTCGACGGGAGCGCCTGGAAGACCTGAGCAGCCTGCGTCTGCTTGCCCTTCAGGGCGCCCGCCAGCTTGGCGAGCAGAACCTCGCGGGACTCAAGGTCCGCAAGCTTCTTGATCTCGTCGGCGGACAACGCCTTGCCGTCAAGGACACCGCCCTTGATGACGAGGTTCGGGTTGTCCTTGGCGAAGTCACGAAGACCCTTCGCCGACTCCACCGGGTCACCGGTGACGAAGGCGACCGCCGTCGGACCGTTGAACAGGTCGTCGAGCGTCGTGATCCCGGCCTCGTTGGCCGCAATCTTGGTCAGCGTGTTCTTCACCACGGCGTACTGGGCGTTCTCACCGAGCGAACGGCGCAGGTTCTTGAGCTGCGCCACGGTGAGACCCCGGTACTCGGTCAGCACGGCGGCGTTCGAGCTGCGGAACTGCTCCGTCAGCTCGGCCACCGCGGCAGCCTTGTCGGGCCTTGCCATAGAGCGTCGGCCTCCTTCCGGGTGATGAGGACCGCTCGGAAGGGGCTGGGGAAACGAAACGCCCCGGCGCAGGCGCACGGGGCGTAGCTCGACCGATCACATACGCAATGCACGTGGTCGGGAGCACTTCCACAGTCACCTGCGCGGGTCGTCCGCGTTCAGCGGATCCTTCGGCCACCGCACCCTCTCGCGAGCGCACGGCAACGACCAGCGGTCTTTGGCTTCTGTAGGAGAGTACGGGACCGGATCGCTGCCAGGCAAATCCGGTCGTACAACGCTCAGGGCTCGTCGGTCCTACGGCGCTCAGGCCTCGCCGAGTTCCTTCATCATCTCGGCGAGGTCCATGGTGTCCTCGGCGGGCGGGGCCTGGACGGTGACCGGCTCGTTGAGGTCGGAGAAGGTGACGGTCATGTCGAGGGTGCCCTTGTCGGCGTCACCGCGCATACGGAACTGCTTGGTGTGGTCCTCGCCGTCGACCCACATGTCCATGGTGAGCTTGTCGACGCCCATGTCCTCGTACTGCTCAAGGCTCTTCTCACGCCGTTCGCGGGTCTCCTTGTCCTCGTCCTTGAGGCTGTCCCGCATGCCGTCGAGGGTGATCGTGCCCTTGTAGTGGGTGGTCTTCACGCCGTCGATCGTCTCGGTGCCGAGCTCGGTGACGTCGTCGGCGCCCGTGAGGAAGGCGGACTCGGCGGCCGGGTTCCGGTCGGCCTGGGCGATACCGGCCGTGTCGGCTCCCAGGTCCTGTTCGGCGCCGCCCAGCTCGGAGGCGTCGAGCTTCATCCAGCTCTTGCCGTCCATCTCCGCGGCGGTCGCCTCGCCGCCGAGGTACAGCGACTTGCCGATGAGGCGCATCTCGACCGCGCCGTCGATCTCGGGGTCGTCGGGCATCCGAATCTTCATGCTCATCGCCATCGGCTCCATCCGCATCGCGGCCTCGGCCTCGATGCGGCCGTCGCCCGGCATCTCGCCGCGCATCCGGTAGCTCAGGGAGGTGATCTCGTCCGTCTTGTCGGCGGCCTTGGCGACGGCCGCCGCGGGTGTCATGGCCGGCGACTGCTCGGTACCGCAACCGACGGCACCTCCCGCGAGCAGCAGTGCGGCAAGTCCGGCGCCCGTGGCCCGGTGTCGTACGGAACGGCGTACTGCAGTCTTCATTGATTCCCCCCAAGGAACACATGGCCGATTCACAGCAACCTGGCGAGGGTATCCCAGCGAGCCGGAGGAGGCCGATGATTTCCCTGGGGTTCAGGAGACGCTGGCGCCCTGTGTCTTCAGCAGTTACCTGGCACTGCTCACAGCCTGCTCGCACGCTGACCCAAGGGGCGGCAGAAAAGGGACGGGCCCCGCACCTCGGAAGGTGCGGGGCCCGTGGACCTGCCGGTGTCTCAGACCGCGGCCGGGTCCTCCTCGACGAGGAGGTTGCGGGTGCGGTTCGGGTCGACCGGGATGCCGGGGCCCATCGTGGTGGTGATGGCGGCCTTCTTGATGTAGCGGCCCTTGGCGGCGGACGGCTTCAGACGGAGGATCTCCTCCAGCGCGGCGCCGTAGTTCTCCACCAGCTTGGTGTCGTCGAAGGACGCCTTGCCGATGATGAAGTGCAGGTTCGAGTGCTTGTCGACGCGGAACTCGATCTTGCCGCCCTTGATCTCGGTCACGGCCTTGGTCACGTCCGGGGTCACGGTGCCGGTCTTCGGGTTCGGCATCAGACCACGCGGGCCGAGGACCCGGCCGAGGCGGCCGACCTTGCCCATGAGGTCGGGGGTGGCGACGACGGCGTCGAAGTCCAGACGGCCCTTCGACACCTCGTCGATCAGCTCGTCGGCGCCGACGATGTCGGCGCCCGCGGCACGCGCGGCCTCGGCACGGTCACCGGTCGCGAAGACCAGGACCCGGGCGGTCTTACCTGTGCCGTGCGGGAGGTTCACGGTGCCACGGACCATCTGGTCGGCCTTGCGCGGGTCGACACCCAGACGGAAGGCGACCTCGACGGTGCCGTCGAACTTGGTCGTGGAGGTCTCCTTGGCGAGACGGACGGCCTCAAGCGGGGCGTACAGCTTCTCCCGGTCGATCTTGGCGTCCGCAGCGCGGAGAGACTTGCTGCGCTTGCTCACTACTGCTCCTGGGGTGTTCTTAGGAGTCGTGGTCCGGGCCGAGCAGGCCCTACCACGGGTTGCTCATGGGGTTGGGGCTCAGCCCTCGACCGTGATGCCCATGGAACGGGCGGTACCGGCGATGATCTTCGCGGCGGCGTCGATGTCGTTGGCGTTGAGGTCGGGCATCTTCGTGGTGGCGATCTCGCGGACCTGCGCCTCGGTGATCTTGGCGACCTTGGTCTTGTGCGGCTCGCCGGAGCCCTTCTCCACGCCCGCGGCCTTGAGGATCATCTTGGCGGCCGGCGGGGTCTTGGTCACGAAGGTGAAGGAGCGGTCCTCGTAGACCGTGATCTCCACCGGGATGACCCAGCCACGCTGCGACTCGGTCGCGGCGTTGTAGGCCTTGCAGAACTCCATGATGTTCACGCCGTGCTGACCCAGCGCGGGGCCGACCGGCGGCGCCGGGTTGGCGGCACCGGCCTGGATCTGGAGCTTGATAAGCCCCGTGACCTTCTTCTTCTTGGGAGGCATTCCGGGTCCTCTCCCGCTTCCTTGTCGATTTCCTAGTGCCCGAAGGCAACCGCACAACCTTAACGGGTAGCATTGCGCGGCCAAAAACCGGGCAGGTCAGACAGGCTGGAACAGCCCGCCTGACCCGGCCGGTGGCTTGTGTCGCCGAAGGCGTCAGTTCTTCTGGATCTGGTCGAAGGACAGCTCAACCGGCGTCTCGCGGCCGAAGATCTCCACCAGACCCTTGACCTTCTTCGAGTCGGCGTTGATCTCGTTGATGGTGGCCTGCAGTGTGGCGAACGGGCCGTCGGTGACGGTGACCGAGTCGCCGACCTCGAAGTCCAGCACCTGGACCTCGACCTTGCGGGCCGGAGCCGGCTTGCCCTCGGCCTCGGCGGCCTCGCGGGCGGCCTTCTCCTCGGCCTCCGGGGCGAGCATCTTGACGATCTCGTCCAGGGTCAGCGGGTACGGGTCGTAGGCGTTGCCCACGAAGCCGGTGACGCCGGGGGTGTTGCGGACGACACCCCAGGACTCGTTCGTCAGGTCCATGCGGACGAGGACGTAGCCCGGAAGCTTGTTCTGCTTGATCGTCTTGCGGTCGCCGTTCTTGATCTGGACGACCTCTTCCTGCGGCACCTCGGCCTGGAAGATGTAGTCCTCGACGTTCAGCGAGACGGCGCGCTGCTCCAGGTTGGTCTTCACGCGGTTCTCGTAGCCGGCGTAGGTGTGGATGACGTACCACTCGCCGGGCAGCGTGCGCAGTTCCTCGCGCAGGGCGGCGACGGGGTCGACCGGTTCGGCCGGCTCCTCTTCCTCGGTCGCCTCAGCCTCGGCCTCGGCCTCCGGCTCGTCGTCGACGTGTACGGCGGCGTCGGCAGCCTCGACCTCGTCCAGGTCGTCGTCGGCACCCTCGACGATCTCGAGCTCGTCTTCCACGGACTCGACCGGCTCGATGGCGTCGTTCACGTTCGGGTCAGACACGGTGGCTGCTTCTTCCTGGATACATGGGGTGGAACACGCGAATAGGGGCGCCGGGTACGGCGCCCTTCGCATTCGGCTCAGCCGAAGACGTACTTGGCGGCCCTGTCGAGTCCGAAGTCAATCACAGTCACCAGACCGATCATGATGACGACGAAGATGATCACAACGGTCGTGTACGTCGTCAGCTGGTTGCGCGAGGGCCAGACGACCTTGCGGAGTTCCGCGACGATCTGGCGGTAGAAGAGCGCGAGCCGCTTCAGCGGGCCCTTCTTGGCGCGCTTGCCGCCCTTGCGGCCCTGCTCCTTCGGCGCCTCGTCCTGGGCATCAGGCGTGTCGATGGAGCCCACGGCGTCCGTCATTCGTCCTCACCTGATTCCGGGTCGTGGCCGTGCCGCGCCCGGTCTGAGCCGCACGGCGCATTGCTGCTGTACGTACATGCGCACACTTCCTGGCGAAGGAGTGTGTAGCAGGGCCGGAGGGACTTGAACCCCCAACCGCTGGTTTTGGAGACCAGTGCTCTACCAATTGAGCTACGACCCTTTGGTTCTCCCCAAACGTACCGCATCCGCCCGGATGCTCGGTGTGCACCGGATGAGTGCGGCCCGTGTGAGGCCAACGAGGTGAGAGTGTACGTGTTCTGCGGCCAGGCGTCGAACAGAAAGCGCCCGTAGGGCCTTTGTCGGTGACGGCCGGCGGGAGATCACCCTGGCCGCGGGCCGTCACCGGACGCTTGTTCAGCGACTGGCCCGGTGTTGTTCAGTCCGTGAAACCCGCGTGCCGGGCAGGTTTCCGGTCTGAAACGATGGGCCCATGAGCCCTGCAACCCCTCCCACCGAGCGCCGGGTCTCCGCCCGAGTCGGCGCGATCTCCGAGTCCGCCACCCTCGCCGTGGACGCCAAGGCCAAGGCCCTCAAGGCCGCCGGGCGACCGGTGATCGGCTTCGGCGCGGGCGAGCCCGACTTCCCGACCCCGGACTACATCGTCGAAGCCGCGATCGAGGCCTGCAAGAACCCGAAGTACCACCGCTACACACCGGCGGGCGGTCTGCCCGAGCTGAAGGCCGCGATCGCCGCGAAGACGCTGCGCGACTCGGGCTACGAGGTCGACCCGTCGCAGATCCTCGTCACCAACGGCGGCAAGCAGGCGATCTACGAGGCCTTCGCCGCGATCCTCGACCCGGGTGACGAGGTCATCGTCCCGGCGCCGTACTGGACCACGTACCCGGAGTCGATCCGGCTGGCCGGCGGTGTGCCGGTGGACGTCGTCGCGGACGAGACGACCGGCTACCGGGTGAGCGTGGAGCAGCTGGAGGCGGCACGCACCGAGAAGACGAAGGTCGTCCTCTTCGTCTCCCCGTCGAACCCGACCGGCGCGGTCTACAGCGAGCAGGACACCGAGGCGATCGGCCGCTGGGCCGCGGAGCACGGCCTGTGGGTGATGACGGACGAGATCTACGAGCACCTGGTGTACGGCGACGCGGCGTCCGTGTCCCTGCCCGCGCTGCTGCCCGAGCTGCGCGACAAGTGCATCGTGGTCAACGGGGTCGCCAAGACGTACGCCATGACCGGCTGGCGGGTCGGCTGGATCATCGGCCCGAAGGACGTGGTGAAGGCCGCGACGAACCTCCAGTCGCACGCCACGTCGAACGTGTCGAACGTCGCCCAGGTGGCGGCGCTGGCCGCGGTCTCCGGCGACCTGGACGCGGTCGCGAAGATGCGCGAGGCCTTCGACCGGCGCCGCAGGACGATCGTACGGATGCTCAACGAGATCGACGGCGTGGTGTGCCCTGAGCCGGAGGGCGCCTTCTACGCGTACCCGTCGGTGAAGGCTCTGCTCGGCAAGGAGATCCGCGGCAAGCGCCCGAAGGACTCGGTCGAGCTGGCCGCGCTGATCCTGGAAGAGGCCGAGGTCGCGGTCGTACCCGGCGAGGCGTTCGGCACTCCGGGCTATCTGCGGCTGTCGTACGCCCTGGGTGACGAGGATCTCGTCGAGGGCGTCTCGCGGATCCAGAAGCTGCTGGCGGAGGCCCGCGGCTGACGGTTCCTCGTGGGGCTGGGGCACGCACCGAGTTCGGTGTGTGCCCCATTCGTTTGTGCCAGCTCGTTTGTGCCAGCTCGTTTGTGCGAGCAAGACCACTAACGGGGAAAGCGCTACCGGGACGGCACGAACGTACGGCAGGATCCTCAGATGCTGAGCTCTTCAGGGGGACACCCCCCGAACCCCCCGTGTGTACGTGATGTCTCTGAGCTGCCGAAAGCACATCTGCATCTGCACTTCACCGGCTCGATGCGGCCCACCACCCTGCTGGAGCTGGCCGACAAGTACGGCGTGCGGCTGCCCGAGGCGCTGACCGAGGCGCTGACGAGCGGAGAGCCTCCGAGACTTCGGGCGACGGACGAGCGGGGCTGGTTCCGTTTCCAGCGGCTGTACGACGCCGCCCGCTCGTGTCTGCAGCAGCCGGAGGACATCCAGCGGCTGGTGCGGGAGGCCGCGGAGGAGGACGTCAAGGACGGCTCGGGGTGGCTGGAGATACAGGTCGACCCGACGTCGTACGCCCCTCGGCTGGGCGGTCTCATCCCGGCGCTGGAGATCATCCTGGACGCGGTGGAGTCGGCGATGCGGGAGACCGGCCTCGGGATCCGGGTGCTGGTCGCCGCGAACCGGATGAAGCATCCGCTGGACGCCCGCACGCTGGCCCGGCTGGCGGTGCGGTACGCGGACCGCGGGGTGGTCGGCTTCGGGTTGTCGAACGACGAACGGCGGGGCATGGCGCGGGACTTCGACCGCGCCTTCTACATCGCGCGCGAGGGTGGCCTGCTGTCGGCTCCGCACGGCGGCGAGCTGACCGGCCCGGCGTCGGTGCGTGACTGCCTGGACGACCTGCACGCGAACCGGATCGGGCACGGCGTACGGGCGGCGGAGGACCCGCGGCTGCTGAAGCGGCTGGCCGACCGGGGGGTGACCTGCGAGGTGTGCCCGGCGTCGAACGTGGCTCTCGGCGTCTACGAGCAGCCGGAGGACGTCCCGCTGCGGACGCTGTTCGAGGCGGGTGTCCCGATGGCGCTGGGCGCCGACGACCCGCTCCTCTTCGGCTCCAGGCTGGCCGCCCAGTACGAGCTGGCCCGCCGCCACCACGCCTTCACGGACACCGAGTTGGCGGAACTGGCCCGCCAGTCGGTACGGGCGTCGGCGGCACCGGAGGACGTGCGGCGCAAGCTGCTGTCGGGCGTGGACGACTGGCTGACGGCGTAGCTCGTGCGGTGACGGCGGCCAGGAGCGTGTGGGCGAGCTGCCGGGCGGAGGTGGCCAGGGTGACCGACGTGGCCAGGGTGACCGACGTGGCCAGGGTGACCGTACGCCTTCCGGCGTCGCGTCGTAGGCGAAGGCGCGCTGGGCGCCAGCCAGGGGCCGGCCTGCTGGTCAGGGCTGGCTACACGCTGACGCCCACCGTCACCGGTTCGTTGACCAGCGTGATGCCGAACGTCTCGCGGACGCCTGCGACGACCTCGCGGGCCAGCGCGAGGAGGTCCTCCGTGGTCGCCTCGCCCCGGTTGGTGAGGGCGAGGGTGTGCTTCGTGGAGATGCGGGCGGGGCCGGTGCCGTAGCCCTTGGTGAAGCCGGCCTGGTCGATCAGCCAGGCGGCGGAGGTTTTGGTGTGGCCCTCGCCTGCGGGGTACGCGGGGGGCTCCACTCCGTCGCCGAGCCGGTCGTGCACGCGCGCGTGGAACTCGGCGAAGTCCGCGTCGGTGAGGATCGGGTTGGTGAAGAAGGAGCCGGCCGACCAGGTGTCGTGGTCGTCGGGGTCCAGGACCATGCCCTTGCCGGTGCGGAGCTTGAGTACGGTCTCGCGGGCGGCGTCGAGGGGCACGCGGTCGCCGGGGGCGACGCCGAGGGCGCGGGCGGTCTCGGCGTACCTGATGGGGGCGGAGCGGCCCTCGGCGTCCTCCAGCCGGTAGCGGACGCGCAGGACGACATGGCGCTCGGGGTCGGCCTTGAAGCGGCTGTGGCGGTACGAGAATGCGCAGTCGGGGTTGGTGAGGGTGACCGTCTCGCGGGTCTGCCTGTCGTAGGCGACGACCTCGGTGATCGTCGAGGAGACCTCCTGGCCGTACGCGCCGACGTTCTGGATCGGGGTCGCGCCTGCCGAGCCGGGGATGCCGACCAGGCACTCGATGCCGGCCAGTCCGGCTTCTACGGTGCGGGTGACGGCGTCGGTCCATACCTCGCCGGCGGCCAGTTCGAGTGTGGTGCCGGTCAGTTCGAAGCCTTGTGTGGCGATGCGCAGGGCCGTGCCGTCGAAGCCCTTGTCGCCGATGACCAGGTTCGATCCGCCGCCGATGAGCAGGAGGGGGGTTCCCTTGTCGTCGGCTTCCCGTACGACGGCGACGACCTCGGCGTCGGTCGTCGCGGTGACCAGGCGGGTGGCGGGGCCGCCCAGCCGGAAGGTGGTCAGGGGGGCGAGGGGGGCGTCGTGGAGTTCCTGCACGGGCTCAAGAGTACGAGACGGTGGGTGGGGGTTTCGGTGGCGATGCCTCCCGGCGGGGGTGAGGTTGGCGGGGGTGAGGTTGGCGGGGGTGCGCGTAGCGCCTTGGGTTCGTGGTGGGGGCGGGGCCGCGGCAAGGGCGGGGCCGCAGCGAGGGCGGGGCCGCGGCGAGGGTGTCCGTCCTCGGAACGTCGCGGCTCGGTCGGTTGCGTCCTGCCCGCGTTGACGCGACAAACGCTGCGGGCGGACACCCCCACCACGCCCTCGTCCCGCCGTTCGCGACCACGGGTGCGCGGTGGCGCCTACAGGCACGCCGGGCCGACCGACTGCCCGCGTAGCGACCGCGGGTGTGTGGGCGCCTACACGGCACGTAGGGTCGGCCGTTCGGGCGCTCGGGCGCTCGGGCGCTCGGGCGGCTGCGGGTGCGTCGGTGCGTGGCACCCCGTCCAGCCGTATCCGCCCAGTTGCGGGCAGTCGTGCCGCCTGGGGTGGCACGGGTGGGCGCAGGCGGCGCCCCGTCAGCGCCGGGCTGCGCGACCCACCCCGCCCCAGCCACCGCGCCGTCGCCCACGGGGCGTACGTCCGGCCGCCCGTGGGCGACGGCGCGTACGGCCCCACCCTGGTGGGCGGAGCCGTACGCCCTGGAGTCAGCCCGCGGCCGGTTCCAGGACCGGCGCCGATTCCTGCTCCTCCTCCTCGGCCCGCGCGGCGTGCCTTGTCGGGATCAGCAGGGCCGCGACTCCGGCCAGAGCGACCACCGCGGAGCCGGTGACCAGGGCGGGCCGCAGACCGTCGACGAAGGTCTGGGCGGTCTCGTAGCCACCCTGGGCCGAGAAGATCGACGCCATGATGGCGATGCCCAGCGCGCCGCCGACCTCGCGCAGGGCGTTGTTGGCGCCGGAGGCGATGCCCTGCTCGCTGTGCCGGACGCTGGACATCACGAGGTTGGCGGCGGGGGCGAAGTACAGGCCCATCCCCACGCCGCTGATGATCAGTGCGGGCAGCTGGACGCCGTATGAGGCGTCGGCGGTGACCACGGAGGCCATGTAGCCGAGGCCGATCGCCTGGAGGAAGAGGCCGGTGGCTACGACAGGGCGGCCGCCGATACGGTCGGAGAGGATGCCGGCGACCGGCGCGACGAGCATCGGCATGCCGGTCCAGGGCAGCATGCGCAGGCCGGCCTCGGTGGGCGAGTAGCCGAGCACGCCCTGCATGTACTGGCTGAGCAGGAAGATCGAACCGAACATGCCCAGGAACATCAGCAGGCTCGCGGCGTTGATCCCGGAGAAGGCCCGGGAGCGGAACAACCGCATGGGGAGCATGGGGTTCTTGGCGCGGGCGCTGTAGAGGATGAAGCCGATCAGCAGGGCGGATCCGGCGAACAGGCCGGTCAGGACCAGGGGGGCGGTCCAGCCGTCGGCGGGGCCGCGGACCAGGCCGTAGACGATCCCGAAGAGGCCGCCGCTGGCGAGCAGGGTGCCGGGGACGTCGAGCGGGGAGCCGGTGCCGTGGGACTCGGCGAGGCGGAGGCGGGCGAGCGGCAGCAGGGCCAGGCCGAGCGGAACGTTCAGCCAGAAGATCCACTGCCAGGAGATGTGCTCGGTGAGGCTGCCGCCGATCAGCGGCCCGGAGGCGACGGCGAGTCCGTTGACGGCGCCCCAGATGCCGTACGCCATACCGCGCCTGGCCGCCGGCACGGCCGCCGTCAGCAGGGTCAGCGTCAGCGGCATCATGATCGCCGCGCCGACACCCTGTACCGCGCGGGCGGCGATGAGGCTGTCGATGCCGGGGGCGACGGCCGCGGCTGCGGACGCGCCGGTGAAGATCGCGAGGCCGACTATGAAGAGCCGTCGACGGCCGAAGCGGTCGCCGAGTGCCGCCCCGAACATCAGCAGCACGGCGAAGGTGAGCGTGTAGGCGCTCACGGTCCATTCCAGGTCGTCCAGCGCTCCGCCGAGATCCTCGCGGATGGAGGGCAGCGCGGTGGTGACGACGAGGTTGTCCAGGGACGCCATGAATCCGGCGACGCTGGTGATGACGAGGGCCCAGACTGCTCCCCCGCGCGGTGCGTGCTGTGCGGTCTGCTGTGACATCGCTCCCCCAGAGGTGATGACGGCTGATGATTAGTTATTGATTACTAATTTCTGCGGCCAGGGGTCAGGGCACGTCGATGGAATGCGACCGGCCGCTTACCCGTCTTCCGCATCCGACGAGGGCTGCTGCGCCGAGGGGTACAGGCCGTCCCAGATCCGGTGGCCGGCGGGGAACCCCATGGCCGACAGGGTGTTGATGAGCATTCCGTACGCCATGAAGGTTGTCGTCTCGTTGACGTCGGCACCCAGTGGCAGATGCACGGCGTCCCAGAGTTCCAGCCAGCCCTTGCGCACCATCTCGCCGAACTCGTGATCCCCGGCATCCTCGGCGGCGGCGACCGCGACATAGACCTGCAACTGCATCAGCAGTCGCTCGGGCTGCTCGGCGATCAGTCGCACGTAGGCGTCCCCCATGGCATGCAGGGCCTCCTCACCCTCCAGCCCTTTGGAGGTCTCCTCGAAGAAGCGGCGCATGTCCTGCATACAACGCTCCGCCGCGGCGAGGAAGATCGCCTTCTTGCCCGGGAAGAGCCGGAAGAGATACGGCTGTGAGACACCGACCCGCTTGGCGATCGCCTCGGTGGAAGTGCCGTAGTAGCCGCGCTGCGCGAACTCGGCGATCGCTGCCCTGATGACGCTCTCACGCCTCTCTTCCGCGCTCATCCTGACCATGTGGCTAAGTTAGTACTCAATCACTAACTAAGTCAAGCAGGGCCGACCGGTACGGGCAGATGAGTAAGGGGCGCCCGCCATGGCGAACGCCCCTTACCCGATGACCCTCGCTGAACATTCTCAGGCCAGCCGCACGACCGCTCGTGACATCCCCAGCACCTTCTGCCCCGCGCTCGTGACCGTCAGGTCGACGCGGACCGTGTTGTCGTCGAGCTTGGCCGCGACCTTGCCGGCGACCTCGATCATGGCGCCCTGGTCGTCGTTCGGGACGACTACGGGCCGGGTGAAGCGGACGCCGTACTCGACGACCGCGGACGGGTCGCCGGTCCAGTCGGTGACCACGCGGATCGCCTCGGCCATGGTGAACATGCCGTGCGCGATGACATCCGGCAGTCCGACCTCCTTGGCGAACTTCTCGTTCCAGTGGATCGGGTTGAAGTCCCCGGAGGCGCCCGCGTACCGAACGAGGGTGGCGCGGGTCACGGGAAAGGACTGGGCCGGCAACTCGGTGCCGACCTCGACGTCGTCGTACGAGATCTTCGCGGACATCCCCTCAGCCCTCCTCTGCGGCACGCGCCACGAGCTTGGTCCAGGCGGTGACGACGTGCTCGCCCGCCTCGTCGTGGACCTCGCCGCGGATGTCCAGGATGTCGTTGCCGGCCATGGACTTGATCGCCTCGATGGTGGAGGTGACCGTGAGCCGGTCACCGGCGCGCACCGGGCGGACGTAGGAGAACTTCTGGTCGCCGTGCACCACCCGGCTGTAGTCCAGGCCCAGTTGGGGGTCGGCAGTGACCTGTCCCGCGGCCTTGAAGGTGATCGAGAAGACGAAGGTCGGCGGGGCGATCACATCGGGGTGACCGAGTGCCTTGGCGGCCTCCGGGTCCGTGTACGCCGGGTTGGTGTCCCCCACGGCCTCCGCGAACTCGCGGATCTTCTCCCGGCCCACCTCATAGCGGTCGGTGGGCGGGTAGGTCCGCCCCACGAAGGACTGGTCGAGCGCCATGGACTAGGCACCTCCTGATAGTTCAGCTGGTCCTGCTGCCTGCCGTTGCTGCCGGCCCGAGCGGCCGTCGGCCTCAACGGTTACCGGTCCGAGCGGCCGCTGGTCCGAGCGGTTACCGCTCCGAACAGTTACGGGTCCGAACGGTTACCGGTCCGAACGGTTACCGGTCCGAACGGTTACCGGTCGGTTCCGGTTGGTGGAACGACGCGAGGCCGCCCCCGGTGTGGGGACGGCCTCGTCGTACGAGCCTGATTTATCGCGTCTCGCGGTGCGCGGTGTGCGCGTTGCAACGCGGGCAGTGCTTCTTCATCTCAAGACGGTCCGGGTTGTTACGCCGGTTCTTCTTGGTGATGTAGTTCCGCTCCTTGCACTCCACGCAGGCCAGCGTGATCTTCGGGCGGACGTCGGTGGCAGCCACGTGAGTGCTCCTTGACGAACGGATGGGATGATTAACGCATAGAAGAGTAGCCGATCGAAGGACCGACCCCACAATCGGCTACTGTCAGTAGCGGTGACCGGACTTGAACCGGTGACACAGCGATTATGAGCCGCTTGCTCTACCGACTGAGCTACACCGCTGTGATGCGATCGGTTCCCACCTTGAGGCGGGAACCTCCCACACCAGAGCCCCAATACGGAATCGAACCGTAGACCTTCTCCTTACCATGGAGACGCTCTACCGACTGAGCTATTGGGGCGAGCGATGAAGACATTACACGCTCGGCCGCCGTTCACCCAAATCCGTTTCGCGGCTCCCGTCCCGCCCCGAACGCAGGTCCGCCACGCGCGCGGGAAGCATCCCCGCGCGCCTCTCCCGTTCGGCGAACCACGCCGGTACGACTATTGCGCTCCTGCACGTCGTGCACGGATCGCCACCCTAGGCTCGACTCACTCTGTGTGATCTTGCGTCCTCCGCGCAGTCCCCGAGCCACTGGAGCGCGATGCCCGACAGTCAGCCGCAGCCGCCCCCTTCGTCGTCGTCCTCTTCGGGCTCGTCGTCCTCTTCGGGCTCGTCGGGCTTCTCGTCCTCCCCGGGCTCATCTGGGCAGACCGAACCGGCCTCCCTGCTGCTGTGCGGAGCGCGACTCACCGACGGCAGGACCGTGGACGTACGGCTGGGCGGCGAGCGCATCGAGGCGGTCGGTACCGCCGGGAGCCTTACGGCGGACGGATCGCCCGGCCCGGGCGCCCGTGTGGACCTCGGTGGCTATCTGCTGCTGCCTGCTCCGGCCGAGCCCCACGCCCACGCCGACACCGCACTGTCGGCGGACGACGGCGGTCCGGTCTCATACGACCCCCAGGACGTCCAGCGCCGGGCGACCGAGGCCGCCCTGCTGCAGCTCGGCCACGGCGCGACCGCACTGCGCGCGCACGTGCGCGTGGGTGACGTCCAAGGGCTGGGCGCGCTGGCCGCCGTACTGCAGGCCCGGCGTTCGCTGCGCGGGCTCACCGAGTTGATGACGGTGGCCATGCCGCGTGTGCTGACCGGGCGGGCCGGGGCGGACGGCCTCGCGATACTCCGGGACGCGGCGAAGATGGGCGCCTCCGTGGTGGGCGGCTGTCCGGATCTGGACCCCGATCCGACGGGCTACGTCGAGGCCGTCCTGGAGGTCGCCTCCGAACACGGCTGCCCCGTCGACCTGCACACGGACGCTACCGACCCGGCCCGTCTGGCCCGCCTCGCGACCATGGCCGGCGGGCTGCGCCCCGGCGTCACGCTCGGCCCGTGCGGGGGCCTCGGCCGACTGCCCTCCGAGGTGGCCTCCCGTACCGCCGACCAGCTCGCCGCGGCCGGGGTGACGGTGGTGTGTTTGCCCCAGGGCAGCTGCGGGGGCGTGGACCGCCGCGGCACCGCTCCGGTACGACTGCTGCGCTCGGCCGGCGTGCGGGTGTCCGCGGGCAGCGGCTCACTCCGTGACATTTCCAACCCGGTCGGCCGCGGCGACCCCCTGGAGGCCGCGTATCTGCTGGCCTCTCGCTACGGGCTGCGGCCTGAGGACGCCTACGACGCGGTGAGCACGACCGCACGCGCGGTCCTCGGTCTGCCCGAGGTCCGCGTGGAGGCGGGATTCCCCGCCGAACTGCTCGCGGTGCGCGGCGACGGACTGGCGGCGGCGCTGTCGCTGGCGTACAGCCGGATCGTGGTGCACCGGGGGCGCGTGGTCGCACGGACGAGCGCGGTACGGGAGTACTGCAACTCGGCGGTGGCGGTGGAGCTGGGGTTGCCTCGCCAGGGGCGCGGGGAGTTGTCGTGAGGGTTGGGTGGTGGGGGCGGATGCGGATGCGGATGCTGGCGCCGGTGTGGGCTTGAGGTGGTGGGGCGCGGGTGTGGCTGTGGGACTGGCGTGTGGGGTGGGGGTGCCAGCGTCTGGGGCCGAGGTGATGGGACTTTCGGGGTGATGAGACTTGGCGTGTGCGGGGCGGAGTCGAGGTCGGGATTGGGTCGGGATTGGGCGTGCGCGGGTGGTGCGTGCGCTCTGTTGCGGGGCGCGTGATCGTGTTGCGAGCGCCGTGGGTACGGGTGCGGGGGGTACGGGTGCGAGGGGTACGGGTACGGGAGTGCGGGAGTGCGGGATCGCACGGCGCACAATGCTGGAGCGCGTGCCGTGGGGCGGGCGTGGCTGAAGTCGTGCGGCGGGGGCGGCTGGCCGGGCGTACGGTCGGAAGCATGCGCATTGTCATCGCTGGGGGTCATGGTCAGATCGCGGTGCGGCTGGAGCGACTGCTTGCCACGCGCGGAGACGAGACGGCGGGGATCATCCGCCACGCCGAACACGGCGACGATCTGAGGGAAGCCGGCGCCGAACCGATCCTGCTGGATTTGGAGTCGGCCTCGGTCGAGGAGGTCGCGGCGCATCTCCAGGGCGCGGATGCGGCGGTCTTCGCGGCCGGCGCGGGGCCTGGCAGCGGGGCGGCGCGCAAAGACACGGTGGACCGGGACGCGGCGATCCTGTTCGCGGACGCGGCGGTCCGGGCGGGCGTACGACGCCATGTGGTCGTGTCGTCGATGGGCGCGAACCCTGCGCATGAAGGGAGCGAGGTCTTCGACGTGTATCTGCGCGCGAAGGGCGAGGCCGACGCGCACGTCCAGAGCCTCGATGCCCTCGACTGGACGATCCTCCGCCCTGGCATGCTCACGAACGACGCCGGTACCGGTCGCGTGCGCCTGGAGGCCCACACGGGCCGCGGCTCGATCCCGCGCGACGACGTGGCCGCCGTACTGGCGGAACTCGTGGACACTCCGGCGACGTCGGGCCTGACCCTGGAACTGGTCAGCGGGTCGGCGCCGGTGGCCGTCGCGGTGAAGTCGGTGGCGGGGAACTAGGGGGCGGATGCGGGCTCGGTGTGGGCCCGCTCCCTTCAGAAGAGCGGCAGTTGCCCGGGAAACTCGGGGACGACGTACCCATCCAACGACGGCTGGGTCGCCCCGAGTTCCGCGTATCTGCGTGAGCCGGCACAGGACACCAACTCCCCGCTCTCCCGCGCCCCCGGCGGATCATGCCGCCCGAACCGCCCCGCAACGACAGCGATCTCACGCCGGCATTCGGGACAGCGCCTGCGAGGAGTGGACATGGGGCCAATGTGCCCTGGGAACGGCCCCCGACAACGAAGAGACCCCTCCGTCTACGTTTCCGCAGTTCGGAGGGGGTCTCTTCAAGTGTGGCGGCGCCAGGATTCGAACCTGGGAAGGCTGAGCCGGCAGATTTACAGTCTGCTCCCTTTGGCCGCTCGGGCACACCGCCGGGGTCGCTGCCGATCGAACCGCTTTTCGGCGGTGCTCGCTGGCAACGACGTAAACAATACCCGATGGACAGGGGTGCTTCGCCACCCGATTGATCGGCGCTCGGGGGACGGAGGGTGGCTAGGCTTATGCGGATGCGCCCGGGACTACGCCGGGCTCGGCGGCCGCCTCACATGCGCCGATACGCACCCGATACGCACCATACGCACCCCGATACAAGGAGCCACAGGACATGGCCGACTCCAGTTTCGACATCGTCTCGAAGGTCGAGCGGCAGGAGGTCGACAACGCCCTCAACCAGGCCTCCAAGGAGATCTCGCAGCGCTACGACTTCAAGGGCGTGGGTGCCTCGATCTCGTGGTCCGGTGACAAGATCTTGATGGAGGCGAACTCCGAGGACCGGGTGAAGGCTGTCCTCGACGTCTTCCAGTCCAAGCTGATCAAGCGTGGGATCTCACTGAAGGCCCTGGACGCAGGCGAGCCTCAGCTGTCCGGCAAGGAGTACAAGCTGTTCGCGTCGATCCAGGAGGGCATCTCCCAGGAGAACGCGAAGAAGGTGGCGAAGATCATTCGCGACGAGGGCCCGAAGGGCGTGAAGGCCCAGGTGCAGGGCGAGGAACTGCGGGTCAGCTCGAAGAGCCGTGATGACCTGCAGACCGTCATCGCTCTGCTGAAGGGCAAGGACTTCGACTTCGCGCTGCAGTTCGTGAACTACCGGTAAGCGGCGCCTGCGACGCGACACGAGGAAGGGTGGGCACCGAACGGTGCCCACCCTTCTCACCTGCTGGCTGCGGTGGGATGCGCTCAGTCGCGCGAGTGGCCGAACAGGAGCCGGTAGGCGATCAGCAGGACCAGGGAGCCGCCGATGGCGGCGGCCCAGGTGGCGCTGTCATAGAACTCCTTGGTGATGGGGTGGTCCAGCCAGCGGCCCGATATCCAGCCGCCGAGGAACGCGCCCGCGATGCCGATCACGGTCGTACCGATGAAGCCGCCCGGGTCACGGCCCGGCAGCAGGACCTTGGCGACGGCTCCGGCCAGCAGTCCCAGGATGATCCAGCCAACGATGGTCATAACCGTGAACCTGCCCCTTCATCCTGTGCCCGCACTGTCTCTGCACTGTGACTTCGGTCCCGACGGGCCGGCTGTGCTCGCGCGTGTGTTCGCGCCTTGTTGGTTGGGAGGACGTCACCACGGCACCCGGCGGTTGCACTGATCAGTAGGGTGCGGTGCATGACACCTTCCGGCTCTGAACTGCGGCGCACCTTGGGTGTCGGAGACGCCGTGATCATCGGCCTGGGCTCGATGGTCGGGGCCGGGATCTTCGCCGCCTTGGCGCCCGCCGCTCGCGCCGCCGGGTCCGGGCTGCTGCTCGGGCTCGCCGTCGCCGCCGTGGTCGCCTACTGCAATGCCATGTCGTCGGCGCGGCTCGCCGCGCTGTATCCCGCCTCGGGCGGCACGTATGTGTACGGGCGCGAGCGGCTCGGGGAGTTCTGGGGTTATCTCGCGGGCTGGTCGTTCGTGGTCGGGAAGACGGCGTCCTGTGCGGCGATGGCACTCACCGTAGGCGCGTACGCCTGGCCGGAGCAGGCACACGCCGTGGCGGTCGCGGCCGTGGTCGCGCTGACCGCGGTGAACTATGGCGGCGTCCAGAAGTCCGCCTGGCTGACCCGGGTGATCGTGGCCGTCGTGCTGGCTGTCCTCGCTTCCGTGGTGGTCGTGTGCCTGGGGTCCGGGGACTCCGACGCCGGGCGGCTGGACATCGGGGCCTCCGGTGGCCTGGGCGGGGTGCTTCAGGCGGCCGGTCTGCTGTTCTTCGCGTTCGCCGGGTACGCACGGATCGCGACCCTCGGTGAGGAGGTACGGGATCCCGCGCGCACCATCCCCCGTGCCATCCCGCTGGCTCTGGGCATCGCGCTGGTGGTGTACGTGTGCGTGGCGGTGGCTGTCCTTTCCGTGTTGGGAGCGGGCGGTCTGGGCGACGCCGACGCGCCGCTGGCCGACGCGGTGCGGGCGGCGGGGGTTTCAGGGCTGGTGCCATTGGTGCGGGTGGGTGCGGCCGTGGCTGCGCTGGGTTCGCTGCTCGCCCTGATCCTCGGTGTCTCGCGTACGACGCTCGCGATGGCACGGGACCGGCATCTGCCCGGCGCGCTGGCAGCCGTCCATCCACGCTTCCATGTACCGCACCGGGCGGAGCTTGCTGTGGGCGCGGTGGTCGCGGTCCTGGCCGCCACGGTGGACGTACGCGGCGCTATCGGGTTCTCCTCCTTCGGTGTGCTGGTCTACTACGCGGTGGCCAACGCCTCGGCCTGGACGCTTGCATCGGCTCCCTTGGCCCGGGTGGTACCGGCGGTCGGGCTGCTCGGGTGTGTGGTGCTGGCGTTCGCGTTGCCTGTGGCTTCGGTGGTCGCGGGTGCGGGTGTGCTGGCGGTGGGTGTGGCGGCGTATGGCGTGCGGCGGCGGTGGGTGGTGACCGGGCGGTAGGTGCGCGGTCTCGATGAACGGAGGTTCCTACGCGGTTCCTACGCGGTCCAGGGTGACTGGGGTACATGCGCGGTCCTGGGTGACCAGGGGTACATGCGCGGTTTCAGGTGGCCGGAGGTACGTGCGCGGCGCTACCCCGGTCTTGCCAGTCGGGTTACGGCATAGGTGCCGTGCGTATGTGGAAGTCGGTCCAAGGAGCGAGTTCCAGCTCTTCGTGCATATCGGCGTACCAACCCGTGCCCTCCACCCAGGCGTGCAGCCAGCCCGTGAGGCTGGGGGCGTCCACGTACCAGGCGTGGTCGCAGTCGTCGGCGTTCGGCTCGAAGAGCAGGACGGTGGCTTCCGGGGCGCGGCAGTCCACGCACGCGTACATCGCACAGCCCCAGTGGGATATCGGCAGGACGCCTTCGGGCCACGGCCAGTTGAGATCCTTGCGGCCGGCAGCACGGTTGGCGAGGTACTGCTCGACGGCGGCGGGCTCACCGGCGGGAGGGTGGTCGAGGAGGGGTAACAGGCCGTACTCCGGGCCGAATCCGCCGTCTCCTATCCGCAGGTAGAGCTCGGCGAGCAGCGGGGGCAGGGAGAAGCCCAGGGCGGCCTCGGCGCGGGAAAGGGTGGCCGTGTCCACGGGCTCTGGGAGTGAAATCCAGCCCCACGGGCGGGTGTTGCGTGCCTTGGCCGCCACCCGTGTCAGCAACTGCTCGATCTCGGTCATGGGTTCATGATGCAAGCCGCCACTGACAATCGGGCCAGGCTGTGGACAACCGCAGGGTTGTGGAAAACAGGCGGTCGGCCGCGGTCCGGATGGCAGCCGGCAACTGCCGCCTGTGCTCTACCAACGCGACGAGAACGGCTGGTCCGTCGGCACGATCTCGCGGCCCAGCGGGAGCAGCGACACCGGGATGAGCTTGAAGTTGGCGATGCCGAACGGGATGCCGATGATCGTGATGCACAGGGCGAGGCCGGTGACGATGTGGGCCAGGGCGAGCCACCAGCCCGCGAGGACCAGCCACAGGACGTTGCCGACGCAAGAGGGGGCACCGGCGTCGCGACGCTCGACCGTGGTGTACCCGAAGGGCCACAGGGCGTAGACACCGATACGGAACGCGGCGATGCCGAACGGGATGCCGATGATCGTGATGCACAGCAGCACGCCAGCGAGCAGGTAGCCGAGGAACAGCCAGAGACCGCTCAGGACGAGCCAGATGACGTTGAGGATTGTCTTCACTGCGATCGACCTGCCATCTTTTCGAGCCGGGCGATGCGTTCCGCCATCGGCGGATGTGTCGAGAACATCTTGGAGAATCCCTGACCGGGGCGGAAGGGGTTCGCGATCATCATATGGCTCGCCGTCTCGATCCTGGGCTCGGGCGGAAGCGGGAGCTGCTTGGTGCCCGTCTCAAGCTTGCGCAGGGCGCTGGCGAGGGCCAGGGGATCGCCGGCGAGCTGAGCGCCGGACGCATCCGCCTCGTACTCCCTGGAGCGGCTGATGGCCAGTTGGATGAGGGTGGCGGCGAGTGGCCCCAGGATCATGATCAGCAGCATGCCGAGGATGCCGGGGCCGTCGTCATCGTCGGAGCGGCCGATCGGGATGAGCCAGGCGAAGTTGACCAGAAACATGATCACCGAGGCGAGTGCGCCGGCGACCGACGAGATCAGGATGTCGCGGTTGTAGACATGGCTCAGTTCGTGGCCGATGACGCCGCGCAGTTCGCGCTCGTCGAGGATGCGCAGGATGCCTTCGGTGCAGCACACTGCCGCGTTGCGCGGGTTGCGGCCGGTCGCGAAGGCGTTGGGCGCCTCCGTCGGGGAGATGTACAGCCGGGGCATGGGCTGGCGGGCCCGGGTGGAGAGGTCGCGGACCATGCGGTACAGGGCGGGGGCTTCGAACTCGCTCACCGGGCGGGCGCGCATCGCGCGTAGCGCGAGCTTGTCGCTGTTCCAGTACGCGTACGCGTTGGTTCCCAGAGCGATCAGGACAGCGACGACGAGCCCCATACGGCCGAAGAAGCTGCCGATGACGATGATGATTGCCGACAGTCCCCCGAGGAGTACTGCGGTTCTGAGCCCGTTGTGCCGGCGGTGCACGGTACGCCCTCCAAGTGGTGCGGCAGGGGAACCCTTTGCTTGTCGATATCCGATGCCACTGGTGCCGTGGTGTCACGTCCAGTGGACCCTCCCGTACTGGTCAACGCCAGGCGAGGGTGACTAGTTCCCTTGTGCGTGCGGCGGCGGGCGTGGGCCGTCCGGGTGAGGTGCCCTGCGCTGTGAGTTCCCTGCGCTCAGAAGAGGCCGGTGTCACTGAAGCGCAGGACCAGCTGGGGCGCCCCGGAGAGGGCGATGCCGAGTACCGCGGTGATGGTGATCGCTGCGGTGACGGGGGCCGGCACCCGGTGCTCGACGGCCTCACCCTCTGGAGCGCGGAAGAGCAGGGTCGTCCACTGGAGGTAGTAGAACAGCGCGATCACGACGTTGACGGCCATCACCACGGCGAGCCAGCCGAGGCCCGCGTCGACGGCCGCGGAGAAGACGGTGACCTTGGCGAAGAGGCCGATGATGCCCGGGGGCAGTCCGGCGAGGCAGAGCAGGAAGAAGGCCAGAAGGAGGGCGGAGAGGGGGTTCTTCGCGTACAGGCCGCGGTAGTCGGTGATGCGGTTGAGGGATCTTGTACGGCCCACCAGTGCGGCCACCGCGAAGGCTCCGAGGTTCACGGCGGCGTACATGAGGGCGTAGGCGACGGTGGAGCCGATGGATTTCTCGGCGTCGTCGGAGTACGCGGCGGCGGCGATCGGCACCAGCAGATAGCCGGCCTGGCCGACGGACGACCAGGCGAGCAGTCGTACGGCGCTGTACGCGCGCGTGCCTTGCTGGCGCAGGGCGCCGACGTTGCCGACGGTCATGGTCAGGGCGGCCAGTGCGGCGAGGGCCGGACCCCAGACATCGGCGTACGACGGCAGTGCGATGACCGTGACGAGGATCAGGCCCGAGAAGCCCACGGCCTTGCCGACGACCGACAGATAGGCGGCGACCGGCAGGGGCGCTCCGATGTAGGTGTCGGGCACCCAGAAGTGGAAGGGCACGGCGGCGGTCTTGAAGGCGAAGCCGACGAGGGTGAGGACGACGCCGGTCTGGGCGAGGGTGTGGAACTGTCCGTCGACGTCCTGGATGCGGTCGGCGATCTGAGTGAGGTAGAGGGTGCCGGTTGAGGCGTACACGAAGCTGATGCCCATGAGGCTGACCGCGGTCGCGGTCACCGAGGACAGGAAGAACTTCAGGGCCGCCTCGGAGGACTTCCGGTCGCCGTGGCGGAGGCCGACGAGGGCGAAGGCGGGCAGCGAGGCGACTTCCAGGGCGACGATGAGGGTGGCCAGGTCGCGGGAGGCGGGAAGCAGGGCGGCACCGGCGGCGGAGGAGAGAAGCAGGAACCAGAACTCCCCTTCGGGGAGTCCCTTGTTGGCGTCTTTCAGGGCGGTCACCGACAGCAGGGCGGCCAGGAGGGCGCCGCCGAGGACCAGGAACTGGATGACGAGGGTGAAGCGGTCGGCCGTATAGCTGCAGACGTCCGGGGCACCGGTCAGGCAGAAGGTGCTGCGGTCGCCGTCCAGGAGGGGCAGCAGCAGGGCGGTCGAGGCGGCGAGGCCCGCGACCGACGCCCACCCGAGCAGTGCCTTGCGGGAATCGGCCAGGAACAAGTCGGCTACGAGGACGACGAGTCCGACGACTGCCGCGATGGTGGGCGGCGCGATGGCGAGCCAGTCGACGGACTGGACGAGGGACTCGGCCGACGACTGGGCCGGGGAGCTCATCGGGTGCCTCCTGCGAGGAGCTGCTGCACGGCCGGGTCGGTGAGGCCGAGGAGGGCCTTCGGCCACAGCCCGGCGACGACGGTGAGGGCGACGAGCGGGGTCCAGGCCGCGAACTCATAGCTCTGGACGTCGGCGAGCTTCGGCGCCGCCTGCGGGACCGCGCCCATGCAGACGCGGCGGACCACGACGAGCAGGTAGGCGGCCGTCAGCAGGGTGCCGAACGCGGCGATCGACATGAAGGTGAGGAAGGCGGGGCGGCTGAGGTCGTCGGCGGGGTCGAACGCGCCGAACAGCGCGAGCATCTCGCCCCAGAATCCGGCGAGGCCCGGCAGCCCGAGCGAGGCGACCGCGCCGAAGGCGAGCAGGCCGCCGAGGCGGGGCGTCTTGGCGTAGAGGGCGGCGCCGGTCTTCTCGGCGAGGGTGTCGAGGTCGGTCGTGCCCGTGCGGTCCTTCAGCGCGCCGACCAGGAAGAAGAGGAGGCCGGTGATCAGGCCGTGGGCGATGTTGGCGAACAGGGCGCCGTTCACGCCGGTCGGGGTCATCGTGGCGATGCCGAGCAGGACGAAGCCCATGTGGCCGACGGAGGAGTAGGCGATGAGGCGTTTCAGATCGCCCTTCGCGCCCTGCTTGGCGAGGGCGAGGCAGGCCAGGGATCCGTAGATGATCCCGACGACGGCGAACGCGGCGAGGTACGGCGCGAACGTGCGGAAGCCGTCAGGGGTGATCGGCAGAAGAATTCGAACGAACCCGTACGTACCCATCTTCAGTAGGACGCCTGCCAGCAGGACCGAGCCGACGGTCGGGGCGGCGGTGTGGGCGTCCGGCAGCCAGCTGTGCAGCGGCCACATCGGTGTCTTGACCGCGAGCCCGATCCCGATCGACAAAACGGCGATGACCTGCACGGATGTGGTCAGCGACCGGCCGTTGTCAGTGGCGAGTGCCATCATGTCGAATGTGCCCGCTTCGATTCCGATCAGGAGCAGGCCGAGCAGCATGACCACGGATCCGAGCAGCGTGTACAGGATGAACCGCCAGGCCGCCTGGGTCCGGCCCTCTCCGCCCCAGCGGGCGATGAGGAAGTACATCGGGATGAGCACCATCTCGAACGCGAGGAAGAACAGCAGCAGATCGAGGACGGCGAAGGTCGCGAGGGTGCCGGACTCAAGGACGAGCAGCAGTGCGACGAACGCCTTCGGGGTCGGCCCGGAAGGCATCTTGAAGTAGGAGTAGAGCGCGCAGAGGAAGGTCAGTAGCGCGGTCAGAACCAGAAGGGGGAGGGAAATGCCGTCGATGCCGAGGTGGATCCGTACGTCGAGTGCGGGGATCCAGCTGATGTCGGTCGTCGCCTGCATCTTCGACGGCTGGTCGTGGTCGAAGCCGAGCGCGAGGACGATCGCGGCGATGAGGACGGCGCCGGTCACGGTGACACCGTGCCGCAGCACGGCCTGCTCGGGTGACTTCCCCTTCAGCCCGGTGACGAGAAGGGGCGCCGCGAAGCGGCTCGTTGAGGGGTGGTGGTCGGGTGACGGGCGGGCGGGCAGGAGAGCGGCGGCCGCGCCGAGGAGCGGGCCGACGACGACGAATGCCAGAAGGAACTGCATCACGGACTCGTTGATATCGATCACGCCTGCTCACGCTCCCGTGGCGACGAGGACGGCGGCGACCGCGAGGACGACGGTGCCGGCGAGCAGCGCGCTCACATAGGTCTGCACATTGCCGGTCTGGGCCCGTCGCACGGCGGCACCGAGCCAGCGGGGCAGGATGCCGGCACCGCGTACGTAGGTCTCGACGACCTCACGGTCCAGGAACCGGACAAGGGTGGCTCCGGCTCGGACCGGGCGGACGAAGAGTGCCGAGTACACGGCGTCGAGGTGGAAGCCGACGGCCGCGTGGCGGTGGAGCGGCCCGAGCAGGAGGCGGCCGGGGTCGGCGGGGTCGGGCGCGTAGGCCACGTCTCCGTAGGCGGGCTCGTGGCTTGCGATGGCCTCGGCCTCGACCAGTCCTGCGTCGCCTTCGGGGTGGGCCGCGACCGCGCCGAGCGGGGCGCGCGCCGCCAGTGCGGTGGTGCGCTGCCAGGCTCCGTAGGTGGCAAGTCCGCCGACGACGGCGAGGCCCGTGCCGAGGATGGACGTGGTGAGGGTCGGCGTCAGGTCGTCGCCGCCGAACCAGCCGGGCAGCGACTGGTACGCCAGCCCGCCGATGGCGAGTGACGGGGCGGCGAGCACCCACAGCACCACGGTCATGGTGAGCGGCTGCCTGCCGTGGTCCGGGGCCTCGGCGCCCCGGCCGCGGAAGGCGAGCAGCCACAGGCGCGTCGCGTACGCGGCGGTGAGCAGGGCCGTCAGCAGGCCGGCGACGAGGATGATCCAGCCCGCGGCGGCGGGGACGCCCTCGGCGTGGCCGGTCGTGATGTGCTCCGCGGCGCCGAGGACGGACTCCTTGGAGAAGAAGCCGCTGAAGGGCGGGATCGCGGCGAGCGCGAGGAGGGCCACGGTCATCGTCCAGTAGGCGTCCGGGACGCGGTCGCGCAGGTCTCGCATACGGGACATGGCGGCGAGCGAGTTGGTACCGGCGGCGTGGATGATCACGCCGGCCGCGAGGAACAGCAGCGCCTTGAAGGCGCCGTGCGTGAGGAGGTGGAAGACGGCGGCTCCGCGGTCGCCGACGGCGAGGGCGCCGGTCATGTAGCCGAGCTGACCGATCGTCGAGTAGGCGAAAACGCGCTTGATGTCGTCCTGGGCGAGCGCGGCGAGCGCCGAGCCGGCCATCGTGACGGCGGCCATGACGGCGAGGACGACCATCGCGGCCTGCGAGGCCTCGAAGACAGGGAGGAGACGGGCGATGAAGTAGACACCGGCGGCGACCATCGTCGCGGCGTGGATCAGCGCGGAGACGGGTGTCGGGCCGGCCATCGCGTCAGGGAGCCAGGTGTGCAGTGGGAACTGCGCCGACTTGCCCGCGACGCCGGCGAGGAGCAGCAGGGCGATCAGGGTCGGATGGTCGAGCGCGCCGGTCGACACGGCACCGAGGACCTTGGTGATCCGGAACGACCCGGCGTCGGTGGCCAGAGCGAACAGGCCGATCAGGAAGGGGACGTCACCGAGCTTGGTCACCAGGAAGGCCTTGAGGGAGGCGGCGCGGGCCTCCGGGGTCTCCCAGTAGTGGCCGACCAGGAAGTACGAGCAGATGCCCATGATCTCCCAGCCGACCAGCAACACCATCAGGTCGCCGGAGTAGACGACGAGGAGCATCGCGGAGGTGAAGAGGGAGACGAGGGCGGCGTACGAGGGGTAGCGCGGGTCGTCGCGCAGGTAACCCGTCGAGTAGATCTGCACGCAGGAGGCGACAAAGGCGACCAGCACGGCGACGAGGGCGGCGAAGCCGTCGATGTGCAGGGCGAGTTCGATCGGGATCGAGCCCGTGGGGGTGAGTTCGGTGGCCGCGTTCACGGCCTCGTCACCGCCCTGGCGCACGGCGACCAGCACAGCCAGGACGAGGGAGGTGAGGGCCGGCAGGACGGCGAGCGGGCGGACGAAGCCGGGGGCGGTGCGGCCGAGGAGCAGGCCGGCGGCCGCGCCCAGGAAGGGAAGGAGAGGGACGAGGACGGCGAGGGTGGTCGTGGTCACGCGGTGGCCTCAGCCTTCTCGGCCGCGCCAGCTGCCGGGCCACCGGTCTCGGGGCCCTCGGGCTCGTGGCCCTCGGCGGTGTCGCGGAGCTTGTCGATGTCCGCGGTGCCGCGGTTGCGGTGGACGGCGAGGACGATCGCCAGGCCGATGCCGATCTCGGCGGCGGCGATGGCGATGGTGAACAGGGTCAGCGCCTGGCCGGAGTGCAGGGTCTCCTCGGCGGTCCTGCTGAGCCAGACGTCGAAGGCGACGAGATTGAGGTTGACGGCGTTGAGCATCAGCTCGACGGACATCAGGACCAGGATCGCGTTGCGGCGGGCGAGGACGCCGTACAGGCCGGTGCAGAAGAGGAGAGCGGAGAGTACGGCGGGGTAGGCGAGGTGCATCAGCTGACACCTTCCTTGTCGGAGCCGTCCGTGTTGCCGGCTCCACTGCCGCCGGCGGCACCGGTGCCGCTGTGGGTCCCCCCGCTTGGGTCGGCTCCCTTGGCGCTCGGGGTCTTCGAGGCGTTCGGGGTCTTCGCGCCGGTCACCGCGTCCGCCTTGGCCTTGCGGGAGAGGACGATCGCGCCGACCAGGGCGGCGAGGAGGAGGACGGAGAGGGCCTCGAAGGGGAGGACCCAGTTCTGGAAGAGGCTCGCTCCGGTGGCCTCCGTGGAGCCGGCGGCCGGGCCGTCCAGGTCGATCCAGGTCGTGCGGAAGGCGTCGACCACGACCCAGACCAGGGCGGCCGCCGCGGCGACGGCGACGGTGAGGGCGGCCCAGCGGTTGCCGGAGTCGGCGTCCGGGGAGCGGCCGATGGGGGCCCTGGTGAGCATCAGACCGAACAGAAGGAGGACGACGACGGAGCCGACGTAGATGAGGACCTGGACCCAGGCGATGAACTCGGCGGTGAGCAGGAGGTATTCGACGGCGAGGCCACCGAGGGTCACCACCAGCCACAGGGCGGCGTGCACCAGTTGCCGGGTGGTGACGGTGACCAGAGCGGCGCCGAAGGTGACCACACCGACGAGGAGGAAGGCGATCTCGACGCCGGTCGGGGAGAGGAAGCCGTGCGTGTCGGCGGCGACGGTGTTCGTGGTGTGCGCCGACGCGGCAGCTGAGGCGAGGATCACGACTCGCCTCCTTGTGGGTCGGTGGGCTTGGTCTGCGGGTCGGCGGCCCCCGGGTCGGTGGGCTTAGCCTGCGGATCCGATGGCCTGACCTGCGGGTCGGTG
>NZ_WJBG01000198.1 GCF_009709555.1 Streptomyces blattellae
CCCCGAAGGGCATGCTGGCAACACAGGACAAGGGTTGCGCTCGTTGCGGGACTTAACCCAACATCTCACGACACGAGCTGACGACAGCCATGCACCACCTGTACACCGACCACAAGGGGGCGCCTGTCTCCAGACGTTTCCGGCGTATGTCAAGCCTTGGTAAGGTTCTTCGCGTTGCGTCGAATTAAGCCACATGCTCCGCTGCTTGTGCGGGCCCCCGTCAATTCCTTTGAGTTTTAGCCTTGCGGCCGTACTCCCCAGGCGGGGAACTTAATGCGTTAGCTGCGGCACCGACGACGTGGAATGTCGCCAACACCTAGTTCCCACCGTTTACGGCGTGGACTACCAGGGTATCTAATCCTGTTCGCTCCCCACGCTTTCGCTCCTCAGCGTCAGTAATGGCCCAGAGATCCGCCTTCGCCACCGGTGTTCCTCCTGATATCTGCGCATTTCACCGCTACACCAGGAATTCCGATCTCCCCTACCACACTCCAGCCAGCCCGTATCGAATGCAGACCCGGGGTTAAGCCCCGGGCTTTCACACCCGACGTGACAAGCCGCCTACGAGCTCTTTACGCCCAATAATTCCGGACAACGCTTGCGCCCTACGTATTACCGCGGCTGCTGGCACGTAGTTAGCCGGCGCTTCTTCTGCAGGTACCGTCACTTCCGCTTCTTCCCTGCTGAAAGAGGTTTACAACCCGAAGGCCGTCATCCCTCACGCGGCGTCGCTGCATCAGGCTTGCGCCCATTGTGCAATATTCCCCACTGCTGCCTCCCGTAGGAGTCTGGGCCGTGTCTCAGTCCCAGTGTGGCCGGTCGCCCTCTCAGGCCGGCTACCCGTCGTCGCCTTGGTAAGCCATTACCTCACCAACAAGCTGATAGGCCGCGGGCCCATCCTTCACCGCCGGAGCTTTCAACCACCACAGATGCCCGCAGTAGTGATATCCGGTATTAGACCCCGTTTCCAGGGCTTGTCCCGGAGTGAAGGGCAGATTGCCCACGTGTTACTCACCCGTTCGCCACTAATCCACCCCGAAGGGCTTCATCGTTCGACTTGCATGTGTTAAGCACGCCGCCAGCGTTCGTCCTGAGCCAGGATCAAACTCTCCGTGAATGCTTCATCACGGGAGCGGAACAATCGGAGGAATAACCCGACCATTCACAGCGTCCTCGCTGTATTCTTCAAAGGAACCTCGCCCCGACCAACCGGCCGGAGACGGGGTATCAACATATCTGGCGTTGATTTTTGGCACGCTGTTGAGTTCTCAAGGAACGGACACTTCCATCGTACTCACCCGAGACACTCTCGCGGCTTTCCTCCGGGCGCTTCCCTTCGGTCTTGCGTTTCCGACTCTATCAGATCTTTTCTCGATCCGATTTCCTCGGCGCTTTCCAGGTTTCCGCTTTCGCGTTTCCCTTTCCGGCGGCTCCGACTTTATCAGAGATTCTGAGTCGGAATTCCCGTCCCGCTCGGGGACTGGTTCCGGCGCACGAAGTGGCCGGGTTCCCGTTGAGGAGGAGTCGTAAACGTACTGGAGCGGAGCGCCTCGATGCAAATCGAGGCGCTCCGCTCCGAGTTCGCGCGTGGTGAGGTGCCGAGCGTCGGGTCAGACCTCCACCACGACAGGGAGGATCATCGGCCTGCGGCGGTAGGTGTCGGAGACCCACTTGCCCAGCGTGCGTCGGATGAGTTGCTGCAGCTGGTGGGGCTCGACGACGCCGTCCTGGGCGGAGCGTTCCAGGACTTCCGTGATCTTCGGGAGGACGTCGGCGAAGGCCGAGTCCTCGATGCCGGAGCCACGGGCCTGGACATGAGGCCCGCCCGTGATCTTGCCGGTCGACGAGTCGACGACGACGAAGACCGAGATGATGCCCTCGTCGCCGAGGATCTTGCGGTCTTTGAGGGCAGGCTCGCCCACGTCGCCCACGGAGAGGCCGTCGACGTAGACATAGCCCGCCTGGACCTTGCCGGAGATCTTGGCCTTGCCCTCGACGAGGTCCACGGCGACGCCGTCCTCGGCGATGACGATGCGGTCGTGCGGGACGCCGGTCAGGGCGCCCAGTTCGGCGTTGGCGCGTAGGTGGCGCCACTCGCCGTGCACCGGCATCAGGTTCTTCGGGCGGCAGATGTTGTAGAAGTACAGGAGCTCGCCGGCGGAGGCGTGGCCCGAGACGTGGACCCTGGCGTTGCCCTTGTGGACGACGTTCGCGCCCCAGCGGGTCAGGCCGTTGATCACGCGGTAGACCGCGTTCTCGTTGCCGGGGATCAGCGAGGAGGCCAGGATCACCGTGTCGCCTTCGACGATCCGGATCTGGTGGTCTCGGTTCGCCATCCTCGACAGGGCGGCCATGGGTTCGCCCTGCGATCCCGTGCAGACCAGCACGATCTCGTCGTCCGGGAGGTCGTCGAGGGTCTTGACGTCGACGACGAGGCCGGGCGGGACCTTGAGGTAGCCCAGGTCCCGTGCGATGCCCATGTTGCGGACCATCGAGCGGCCGACGAAGGCGACGCGGCGGCCGTACTCGTGGGCCGCGTCCAGGATCTGCTGGATGCGGTGGACGTGGCTGGCGAAGCTGGCCACGATGATCCGCTTGCGGGCGGTCGCGAAGACCTGGCGCAGGACGCTCGAAATGTCGCGCTCGGGCGGAACGAAGCCCGGGACCTCGGCGTTCGTCGAGTCGGAGAGGAGCAGGTCGATGCCCTCCTCGCTCAGCCGCGCGAACGCGTGCAGGTCGGTGAGCCGGCCGTCCAGCGGGAGCTGGTCCATCTTGAAGTCGCCGGTGTGGACGGCCATGCCGGCCGGGGTGCGGATGGCCACGGCCAGGGCGTCCGGGATGGAGTGGTTGACCGCGATGAACTCGCAGTCGAAGGGGCCGATGCGTTCGCGGTTCCCCTCCGCCACCTCAAGGGTGTACGGGCGGATCCGGTGCTCCTGGAGCTTGGCCTCGATGAGGGCGAGGGTCAGCTTGGAGCCGATCAGCGGGATGTCGGCCTTCTCGCGGAGCAGGAAGGGCACGCCGCCGATGTGGTCCTCGTGACCGTGAGTGAGGACGATGCCCTCGATGTCGTCGAGGCGGTCCCTGATGGACGAGAAGTCCGGCAGGATCAGGTCGATTCCGGGCTGCTCCTCTTCGGGGAAGAGCACTCCGCAGTCGACGATCAGGAGGCGGCCGCCGTATTCGAAGACCGTCATGTTCCGGCCGATTTCGCCGAGGCCGCCGAGCGGGGTGACCCGTAGGCCGCCTTCGGGGAGCGACGGGGGCAGGCTGAGTTCGGGATGCGGATGACTCAAAAGACTCTCCTCACCACACACGCCACGTACCGGTGGGGCACGTGGCGCGCATGACGTTCGTGCAGAAGCAGTTGTCGTGTGGGGTGCGGGCACCGGTGGCCCGCTATTCAGTTGTGGAGTTTCACTGCGCGACGGCTCGCGCGAAGTCTGGTGCTAGAGCTGTACCCCGCCGGCGGCAAGATCGATCTTGAGCTGCTCGATCTCCTCTGCAGTGAGCTCCACCATCGGCGCGCGCAGCGGTCCGGCGGGCAGGCCCTGCAGGGCGAGCGCGGCCTTGGTGGTCATGACGCCCTGGGTGCGGAACATGCCGGTGTAGACCGGAAGCAGCTTCTGGTGGATCTCGGTTGCCTTGTGCACGTCGCCCGCGGTGTACGCCTCGACCAGGGCGCGCAGCTCGGGGGTGACCACGTGGCCGACGACGGAGACGAAGCCGACGGCGCCCACGGATAGCAGCGGCAGGTTCAGCATGTCGTCGCCGGAGTACCAGGCGAGGCCGGAGCGCGCGATGGCCCAGCTGGCCCGGCCGAGGTCGCCCTTGGCGTCCTTGTTGGCGACGATGCGCGGGTGCTCGGCGAGGCGGACCAGTGTCTCGGTGTTGATCGGGACGCCGCTGCGGCCGGGGATGTCGTAGAGCATGACCGGCAGTTCGGTGGCGTCGGCGATGGCCGTGAAGTGCCGGTAGAGGCCGTCCTGTGGGGGCTTGTTGTAGTACGGCGTCACGACCAGGAGGCCGTGCGCGCCGGTCTGCTCGGCCTCGCGGGCGAGTTCGAGGCTGTGGCGGGTGTCGTTGGTGCCGACGCCGGCGACGACGTGGGCCCGGTCGCCGACCGCTTCGAGGACGGCTCGGACGAGATCCTTTTTCTCCGCATTGCTGGTGGTGGGGGACTCGCCGGTGGTGCCGTTGATGATCAGGCCGTCGTTGCCTGCGTCCACCAGATGGGCGGCGAGCCGCTGGGCGCCGTCGAGGTCGAGTGCGCCGTCCGCCGTGAAGGGCGTGACCATGGCGGTGAGGACCCGCCCGAAGGGGGTCTGCGGAGTGGAGGTCGGAGCCATGGGTAACACGCTACTCGCTGCTCAATGCGGGGTCTGCCCTCGGGGCAGGCGACAAGTCGTGACAAAGGTGGAGCCCGGCACTGCCTGCTCGGGGGTTCAAGCAGTGCCGGGCCCGTTTGATCAGGCTAGATGAACTTCTCTAAATGCCGCAATACGGACACTTCGCCCGGCGGCCCCGTACATCTGTGCCCGAGAGGGGGCCATCCGTGCGCTACGGCGCGACGCGGCCGTTGGCGTTGAAGGCGGCGTAGGTGAGAGGCATGAGCTTGGCCCACTCCGCCTCCATCTTCTCGCCGACCATCTCGATCTCGCGCTGCGGGAAGGACGGGACCTTCGCCCGTTCGTGCTGGGTGCGCAGGCCGAGGAAGTGCATCAGCGAGCGGGCGTTGCAGGTGGCGTACATGGAGGAGAACAGGCCGACGGGGAGGACCGAGCGGGCCACCTCGCGGGCGACGCCGGCGGCGAGCATCTCCTGATAGGCCTCGTACGCCTGCCGGTACGAATCCTCCATCACACGGCCGACCAGCTCCTGCTGGGCCTGGGTGCCCTCGACGAAGACGTACTTGCCGGGGCGGCCCTCCTGGACGAGCTTGCGGGACTCGTCGGGGACGTAGAAGACGGGCTGGAGCTCCCGGTACCGGCCCGATTCCTCGTTGTACGACCAGCCCACGCGGTGGCGCATGAACTCGCGGAAGACGAAGATCGGGGCGCTGATGAAGAAGGTCATCGAGTTGTGCTCGAAGGGGCTGCCGTGCCGGTCCCGCATCAGGTAGTTGATCAGGCCCTTGGAGCGCTCGGGGTCCTTCCTCAGCTCGTCCAGGGACTGCTCGCCGAGGGTCGAGACGCGGGCGGCGAACAGCACGTCGGCGTCGGACGCGGTGTGCTTCACCAGCTCGACGGTGACGTCGCCGCGGAAGCTGGGCTTGAGGTCGTCGGCGGGGGTGTCGGTCACGGCTCGGAGGGTCCCTTCCATCACTTCTGTGGGGCGGCGCCCACTCTACGGCCCGGCACTGACAGGGCGTTCGGTGCCGTGCTGCGACATTCGGCCGCGAACATCGGCGAACTTCTGCGAAGTCGGGGAAATCGGGCACCTTTTGAGGCGCTCGTTCGTCTGTCTCAGTGACAGCGATTCGTTCGATCCCTGAGAGCCCCGAAGAGGCCCGGGGTCCCCGAGAGGAGAGGTGCCTCTGATGTTTCGTCGGCGCGAACCCGTCCCGTTCGCCTTCCTCGCCGAGGCCGACAGGTATCGCAGCAATGTCGCTCCCCCACCACGCGAGCGGGCGACCGCGGGACAAATAGCCGGGCGCTGGTTGCTGGGCCTCACCATCGTGGCGGGGCTGGTCGGGTCCCTGGTCCTCGGGATGCCGGCGCTGTCCACGGAGCTGTCGTCCACGCAGCCTCAGCATTCTCAGGCGGCCGGCGGACGCTGACCCCGTCCGGACCCCCAAGGGTGGTGAGCGGGGACACGGGTCGATACCCTCACCGGGCACAGCCCATGCATGGATTGAGTGAGGACCAGCCGTGCCCCTGCCCTTCCTGACGGCCGACCACGCATACGAGGCAGCGGAGGATGTCCCGCTGCCGTTCGACGACCGCGACCGCTGGCGACGCCCCTACCGTCCGGGGCCCTGTCGGGTGGGCTCGGCGGCGGTTCTGCTGCTGCTCGCCTCGTACGTGCTGTTCGCGGCGGTCATCATCGCGTTCACCGGCACGCTCACCGAGGCCGGGGTGGTCTTCGGCATCGCGCTGCTCGTGGTCGCCGTCGCCCTGCGGATGCTGCGCATGGGCGTGTGGGTGAGCGCGGCCGGGCTGCGCCGGGTGGGCTTCCTCGGCACGCGTACGGTGGCCTGGAACCTGGTCGTCGCCGTGCGGACGGTGCAGCAGCCGGTGCGCTGGCTCGGGCTGCCGCGCACGGTGCAGGGGCAGGCCCTGAGCCTCGTACGGCAGGGACGTGCTCCGGAGGACGAGCAGCCGCTGCTGACCACGCACAGCGCCGACTTCCTGGCGCGGCCGGAGGCTTTCGACCGGGCCGCGGACACCATCGAGGCGTGGGCGGCGGAGAACAGGCACGGCTGACACGTATGCGACGGGGCCCGGTCCGCATCGGCGGAACGGGCCCCCCTCCTCTGCTGAGGAGCCTTCAGCGGGCGGCTTCACGCAGGGCGATCGCCCGTTGCATCGCCTTGCGGGCGCGCGGGGTGTCGCGGGCGTCGTGGTAGGCGACGGCGAGGCGGAACCAGCTGCGCCAGTCGTCGGGGGCGGCCTCCGTCTCGGCCTTGCGCTTGGCGAAGACCTCGTCGGCCGAGTCGCGGTCGATGCGTCCGCCGGGGGTCCGCTTCAGTTCGTCGACGGGCAGGCCGCCCTCGGCGTCGAGTTCGGCGGCGAGCCGGTTGGCCTTGCGGACGAACTCGGTGTTCTTCCAGAGGAACCACAGGCCGATCACCGGCAGGATCAGCACCGCGACACCGAAGGTGACGGTCAGGACCGTGCCGGCCTGTATGAGCATGACGCCGCGGCTGCCGACCAGGACGAAGTAGACGACCAGGACGGCAGCCGTGACGGCATAAGTGATCTTCGCGCCCATGGCGGTCAGCCGAGGTCCAGGAAGTGTTCCAGGCCGAAGGTGAGGCCCGGAGTGGTCACCACGCGGCGGGCGCCGAGCAGGATCCCCGGCATGAAGCTGCTGTGGTGGAGCGAGTCGTGGCGGATGGTCAGTGTCTCGCCCTCGCCGCCGAGCAGCACCTCCTGGTGGGCGAGTAGCCCGCGCAGCCGGATGGCGTGGACCGGGACCCCGTCGATGTTCGCACCGCGGGCTCCGCCCAGGGCGGTGACCGTGGCGTCCGGCGCCGGGGCGGAACCCGCGTGGGCGCGCGCCTCGGCGATGAGCTGGGCCGTGCGGGTGGCGGTGCCGCTGGGGGCGTCCACCTTGTTCGGGTGGTGCAGCTCGACGACCTCGACGGACTCGAAGTAGGGCGCCGCGATCTGCGCGAACTTCATCGTCAGGACGGCCCCGATGGAGAAGTTGGGCGCGATGAGCACGCCGGTCTCCGGGGACTGGGCCAGCCAGCCCTTGAGCTGCGCGAGGCGTTCGTCGGTCCAGCCCGTCGTACCGACGACGGAGTGGATGCCGTGCCGGACGCAGAAGTCGAGGTTGCCCATCACCGAGGCCGGCGTGGTCAGTTCGACGGCGACCTGGGCGTCGGTCTCGGCCAGCGTCTCCAGCTTGTCGCCCCGGCCGAGGGCGGCGACCAGCTCCATGTCCTCGGCGGCCTCGACCGCCCGTACCGCCTCGGATCCGATCCGGCCGCCTGCACCGAGGACCGCCACACGCAGCTTGCTCATGTTCTTGCTTCCTTCAGTTCCTTCAGGAGAGGGCTTACGCGACCGCTTCGTGCAGACGGGACGCCTGTTTGTCCTTGAGCGGACCGATGACCGACAGCGAGGGCCGCTGTCCCAGGATGTCGCGGGCGACCGCGCGGACGTCGTCCGGGGTGACCGAGGCTATCCGGGCCAGCATGTCGTCGACGGACATCTGCTCGCCCCAGCACAGTTCGCTCTTGCCGATACGGTTCATCAGCGCGCCCGTGTCCTCCAGGCCGAGAACTGTGGAGCCGCGGAGCTGGCCGATGGCGCGGTCGATCTCGTCCTCGGGCAGGCCGTGCCCGGCGACCTGGTCGAGTTCGTCGCGGCAGATCTTCAGCACGTCGTGCACCTGGGACGGGCGGCAGCCCGCGTACACGCCGAACAGGCCGCAGTCGGCGAAGCCCGAAGTGTACGAGTACACGCTGTAAGCCAGGCCGCGCTTTTCGCGGACCTCCTGGAAGAGCCGGGACGACATACCGCCGCCGAGTGCCGTGTTCAGCACGCCCAGCGCCCAGCGGCGCTCGTCCGTGCGGGCCAGGCCCGGCATACCGAGGACGACATGCGCCTGCTCCGTCTTACGGCCGATCAGCTCCACGCGCCCGGCGGTGCGGACGGTCCGGCGGCCGTCGCGCGGGGTGATGGGCATGGCGTCGAGGCTCTTGAGGGCACCCGCCTTCTCGAAGGCGGCGCGGACCTGTCGTACGACCTTGTTGTGGTCGATGTTGCCGGCGCAGGCGACCACGAGGTGGGTCGGGTCGTAGTGCTTCTTGTAGAAGCGGCGGATGCGGTCGGCGGTGAGGGCGTTGACCGTGTCGACCGTGCCGAGGACGGGGCGGCCGAGGGGGTTGTCGCCGAACATCGTGTGCGCGAACAGGTCGTGCACGCAGTCGCCCGGGTCGTCCTCGGTCATCGCGATCTCTTCGAGGATGGCGCCCCGCTCGACGTTGACGTCCTCTTCGAGGATGAGCGAGCCGGTCAGCATGTCGCAGACGACGTCTATGGCGAGCGGCAGGTCGGTGTCGAGCACGCGTGCGTAGTAGCACGTGTACTCCTTGGCCGTGAACGCGTTCATCTCGCCGCCGACCGCGTCGAGGGCGGAGGAGATGTCCAGTGCGGACCTGCGGGTGGTGCCCTTGAAGAGGAGGTGCTCCAGGTAGTGCGTGGCGCCGTTCAGCGCAGGCGTCTCGTCGCGGGAGCCCACGTGCGCCCAGATGCCGAAGGTGGCTGAGCGCACGGACGGGAGCGTCTCGGTGACGACCCGGAGGCCTCCGGGGAGGGTGGTCTTGCGGACCGTACCGATGCCGCCTGTGCCCTTGATCAGGGTTTGGGTACGGGCGACGGCCCGCGCCTCCGAAGAGGTGCGGGCCGTCGCCGTTGAGCTGCTCGACGTCACTGGTCGCCCGCGGCGGAGCCGCTCTCGGACGCAGCGTCCTTCTTGTCGTCGGCGGCCGCTTCCTCGCCCTCGATCACGGGGATCAGGGAGAGCTTGCCGCGGGAGTCGATCTCGGCGATCTCGACCTGGACCTTCTGGCCCACGCCGACGACGTCCTCGACGTTCTCCACGCGCTTGCCGCCGGCCAGCTTGCGGATCTGCGAGATGTGCAGCAGACCGTCCTTGCCGGGGAGCAGGGAGACGAAGGCGCCGAAGGTGGTGGTCTTCACGACCGTACCCAGGTAGCGCTCGCCGACCTCCGGCATCGTCGGGTTGGCGATGCCGTTGATCGTGGTGCGGGCGGCCTCGGCGGCAGGGCCGTCGGCGGCACCGATGTAGATGGTGCCGTCGTCCTCGATCGTGATCTCGGCGCCGGTGTCCTCCTGGATCTGGTTGATCATCTTGCCCTTGGGGCCGATGACCTCGCCGATCTTGTCCACGGGGATCTTGACGGTGATGATCCGCGGAGCGTTCGGGGACATCTCGTCCGGCGTGTCGATCGCTTCCATCATCACGTCGAGGATGTGGAGGCGGGCGTCACGGGCCTGCTTGAGGGCCGCGGCCAGGACGGAGGCCGGGATGCCGTCCAGCTTGGTGTCGAGCTGGAGGGCGGTCACGAACTCCTTGGTGCCGGCGACCTTGAAGTCCATGTCGCCGAAGGCGTCCTCGGCGCCGAGGATGTCGGTCAGCGTCACGTAGTGCGTCTCGCCCTCGATCTCCTGGGAGATCAGACCCATGGCGATACCGGCGACCGGCGCCTTCAGCGGCACACCGGCGTTCAGCAGCGACATGGTGGAGGCGCAGACCGAGCCCATGGACGTCGAGCCGTTGGAGCCGAGGGCCTCGGACACCTGGCGGATCGCGTAGGGGAACTCCTCGCGCGTGGGCAGGACCGGCACGAGGGCGCGCTCGGCGAGGGCGCCGTGGCCGATCTCGCGGCGCTTCGGGGAGCCGACGCGGCCGGTCTCGCCGGTGGAGTACGGCGGGAAGTTGTAGTTGTGCATGTAGCGCTTGCGGGTCACCGGGGAGAGGGTGTCCAGCTGCTGCTCCATGCGGAGCATGTTCAGGGTGGTGACGCCCAGGATCTGGGTCTCGCCACGCTCGAACAGTGCGGAGCCGTGCACGCGCGGGATGGCCTCGACCTCGGCGGCCAGGGTGCGGATGTCGGTGACACCGCGGCCGTCGATGCGCTTCTTCTCCTTGATGACGCGCTCACGGACCAGGGACTTGGTCAGCGAGCGGTACGCGGCGGAGATCTCCTTCTCGCGGCCCTCGAACTCCGGCAGGAGCTTCTCGGCGGCGAGGGTCTTCACGCGGTCCAGCTCTGCCTCGCGCTCCAGCTTGCCGACGATGGTCAGCGCCTGGGCGAGCTCCGGCTTGACGGCGGCGGTGAGCGCCTCCAGCACGTCGTCCTGGTAGTCCAGGAAGATCGGGAACTCGGCGGTCGCCCTCTTGCCCGATTCAAGCTGCGCGGCCTTCGCGGCGAGGTCCGACTGGGCCTTGCAGAGGACCTTGATGAAGGGCTTCGCGGCGTCCAGACCGGCGGCGACGACTTCCTCGGTCGGCGCCTCGGCGCCGCCCTTGACCAGCTGGATGGTCTTGTCGGTGGCCTCGGCCTCGACCATCATGATCGCGACGTCGCCGTCCTCCAGGGTGCGGCCCGCGACCACCATGTCGAAGACGGCGTCCTCAAGCTCGGTGTGCGTCGGGAACGCGACCCACTGGCCGTTGATCAGCGCGACGCGGACGCCGCCGATCGGGCCGGAGAAGGGCAGACCGGCCAGCTGCGTGGACGCGGAGGCGGCGTTGATCGCCACGACGTCGTACAGGTGGTCGGGGTTGAGGGCCATGATCGTGGCGACGACCTGGATCTCGTTGCGCAGGCCCTTCTTGAAGGACGGGCGCAGCGGGCGGTCGATGAGGCGGCAGGTGAGGATGGCGTCCTCGGAGGGCCGGCCCTCACGGCGGAAGAAGGAACCGGGGATCTTCCCGGCCGCGTACATCCGCTCCTCGACGTCCACCGTCAGCGGGAAGAAGTCGAGCTGGTCCTTGGGGTTCTTGGAGGCGGTGGTGGCCGACAGCACCATGGTGTCGTCGTCCAGGTACGCCACGGCGGAACCGGCGGCCTGCTTGGCCAGGCGGCCCGTCTCGAAGCGGATGGTGCGGGTGCCGAAGGAGCCGTTGTCGATGACGGCCTCGGCGTAGTGGGTCTCGTTCTCCACTAGCGTTTTCTCCGTTACTTGTCGTCTTTCGTCCCGCCTCGCCCGTGTGGCGGGGGGACGGTTGCGGAGAAGCGCTCCGTCTGGTGCGGGCCGGTCTTCGATCGAAGCACCCGGGGCTCACTTCCCCCCGGGGGCCACTACCGAGGACCGGCGGCGGCGAGGCGCGCTTCTCCTCTTCCTTGTCGTGTCGTGCTGTGTCGTGCGTATGGCGTTCTGCTACCCACACTACAAAGCGGGTGTGACACTCCGCACGTTTCCGCACGTACGGCAAAAGGGAGCGGCCCCCGATCGTCTCGGGAACCGCTCCCTTCACGGCGTGTTACTTGGCGCCCGCCGCACCACGGCGGATGCCGAGACGGTCGACCAGCGCACGGAAGCGCGCGATGTCCTTCTTCGCCAGGTACTGCAGCAGCCGGCGGCGCTGACCGACCAGGATCAGCAGACCACGACGGGAGTGGTGGTCGTGCTTGTGGGTCTTGAGGTGCTCGGTCAGGTCGGAGATCCGACGGGACAGCAGAGCGACCTGGACCTCGGGGGAGCCGGTGTCACCGTCCTTGGTACCGAACTCGGAGATGATCTGCTTCTTCGTGGCGGCGTCGAGCGACACGCGTACTCCTCATAGTCTGTGAATGGCCACCGAGTGCCCCCGGTCTGCTACTCGGGGGAGCTTCCGTGACTCGGAAGGCGGGGATCCGCTGGGCGCGGCCTCCGGGGCCTGGGCTCCGGGGGTGCGTACACGAACGGCCGTCACACAGCGTACCAGCAGACGAGCGCGCTCTTGACAGGCGTCCTCCGCCGGTCAGATGCCCGCCGCGGACCTCGCCGGTCAGATGCCGCCGCGGACCTCGCCGTAGACATCGAGGACGGCCAGGCAGATCGGGACCAGGGAGAGCAGCACCAGCGAGTCGGCGAGGTCGAGCATCCGGCCCCAGAACGGCGAGAGCCCCTTCTGCGGCACGATCAGCGCGATCGCGATCAGGATCAGCACGCCCACCCCGACCGCGGCGGCGAGCCACAGGGTCCGCACGTCGACGGCGCTGGAGTCGCCCTTGAGGAGGTCGACGATGATGCCGTCCGGGGGCGAGAGGGCCAGGCCGAGCACCAGCAGGGCGATCGTGCCGACTCCGGCCACGAACAGGCATGTGACCTGGGCGGTGTACCGGAAGAGACGTGCGCGCAGCATCGCGGCGAGGCCGGTGCACAGGGCCAGCAGCTGGGCCCAGCCGCTGTTGCTGAAGCCGAGCACCGCGCCGCCCGCGCCGATGATGACGGCGGCGCAGCCCCCGACCAGGCCGAGCAGCAGTTCGTGGCCCCTGCTGGTCTGGGCGACGATGCGCTGGACGTCGACGGCTTCGACGTCGCCCTCGTCTCCCTCACGCCGGGCCCTGGCCAGGTCCTCCGGGTTGCGGAAGCCGATCGGCAGCTTGGCAAACCGGGCCGACCAGCCGGGCAGGAAGCCGACGACCGCCAGGCCGACGACGGAGGTGCCGGCGGCGATCTCCCGCGGCTCCGCCTCCGTGAGCACCCCGCAGAACACGGCGAGCGTGCCGATCCCGGCGGCCAGCGCGGCGGCCACGAACGGGGCGTCGCCCTGCGGCAGCAGCATGATCAGCACGACGGAGACAAGGAGTACGGCGACACAGCCGACGAGGAACTGGATCCGGCCGGGGCCTTCGCCCGCGTCCTGCGGGATGACCCCGGAGCCCGCGATGAGTGCGTGCGGGAGTGCCGAGACGCCGAGTGCGACGGCGGCGCCACGGTCGTCGTACACCCGGGCGCGGACCCCGGCGAGCGCCGTCAGGGCCACCGCGACCACGCCGGCGAGGATGCCCTGCAGGCCGTGCATGTCGTGCCGTATCGGATCCGCGAACCAGAAGACGAAGCCGAGCATGATCAGCAGCAGTGCGCCGGAGACCAGACCGGCCATCCGCATCAGGTTGTCGTTCCAGCTGCGGATGTCCTGCTTGACCGCGGCGGCGATCGCGTCCACCACGTCGTCGTGCACGGCCGGCGGCAGTGAGTCGGCGAAGGTGCGCAGCAGCAGCACGTCGCCGTCCCTGACCCGGTGTTCGAGCAACGAGCGGCTGGCGTCGAGTACTTGGCCCTCGCGGGTGACGAGGTGATAGCCCGCCGGATCGGCGTCCGACCTGACCAGGCCCGAGAGCCTGACGATCTCAGGAAACAGGTCCTGGACCGGCAGATCCTCCGGTAGCGCGACATCGACCCGGCTGTCCGGCGCCGCGATCGTGATTCGGCAGAAACCTGTCGATGTCCCCGTGCTCACCTGGTACTTCCCCCTGCTGGACAAGGCTTCCTCGCGCCGCTCGTACGGCACGGAGCGCCACCATATCCGTTGCCACGGGGGGCGCAGGGCCCACCTCCCCGGTTTCCTCTCCGTGCCCCCTCGGCATCTCCATCCTCCTGGCTCCCTGGGGCACTCGGTGCATCAGTAGGATCGACGCCCACATGTATGACGCCTACGCGAACGAGAACACGTCGCGCTACACGGGGGCGTCGATGCCAGGACGTATCAGACGTATCAATCGCGAAGGATGAGTGCATCGGTGAGCGTCGTCATCATCAAGCGACCACCGCGGATAGTGCCCCCGGCCGTCCCGGACGGCGAGGTCAGACTGGAGACGCCCCCCGAGATTCCTCGCGAGGGCGACGAGAGCATGCTGATGACCCTGCTGCCCATGATGGGCATGATGGGTTCGGTCGGCTTCTTCTTCATGCCGGGTCTGCCCCCCTACATGAGGGTGGTCGGCGGGCTGATGCTGGCGTCGACGCTGGCCATGGCCATCGCCCAGTTCGCCAGGTCCCGGCAGCAGGGCGGCGGCGCGGGGATGGCGCAGGACCGGCGCGACTACTTCCGCTATCTCGAACAGGTCCGCAAGGACGTGCACAAGACCGCCGAACTGCAGCGGCGCAGCCAGCTCTTCCAGCATCCCGACCCGGAACAGCTGTGGGCCGTGGCGGCCGACGGCAAGCGCCTGTGGGAACGGCGCCCGACCGACGCGGACTTCGCCTCCGTACGCATAGGCCGTGGCATCCAGCAGCTGAACACTCCGCTCGTCGCGCCGGAGACGGCGCCCAAGGACGAGCTGGAGCCGCTGACCGCGGCGGCGATGAAGGCCTTCCTCGACGCCCACGGCAGCCTGTCCGACCTGCCCGTCTCCGTCTCCCTCCGTGCCTTCTACCACGTGACGGTGTGCGGGGAGACGGACACGGTCTACGGCAGTGCCCGTGCGGCCCTGGCCCAGCTGGCGACGCTGCATTCGCCCGAGGACCTGATGATCGCCGTGGTGGCGCACCCCTCCGCGGCGGCGGACTGGGACTGGATCAAGTGGCTGCCGCACAGCCAGCACCCGAAGTCCAAGGACGGCGCGGGTTCGACCCGGCTGCTCTTCGACGATCTCGGCGAGCTGGAGGAGGCGCTGGCCGACCAGTTGGACGACCGGCCGCGCTGGAACCGGGACGCGGGCCCGGTCTACGACCAGCCGCATCTGATCGTGGTGCTGGACGGCGGCACCGTGCCGCCGGACTCCGAACTCGCCAGCACCGAGGGCCTGCAGGGCGTCACCTTCCTCGAAATCTCCCCCGGCGAGCTGGAGGAGGAGCTGCGCGCGGGCCTCACGGTCTACGTCAAGCCGGACCGGATGCGGCTGTTCGTCCACCATGAGTCCGCCTACAGCGGCAGGCCCGACCTGCTGAACCCGGCGCAGGCGGAGTCGCTGGCCCGGCAGCTCGCCCCGTTCCGGGTGGGCTCCGCGGAGGAGGGCGAACCCCTTCTGTCCAACCTGGACTTCACCGACCTCATGGGGATCGGCGACGCGGGTGCCGTCGATGTCTCCCGCACCTGGCGGCCCCGCACGCTGCACGAGCGGCTGCGGGTGCCGATCGGTGTCGGCGAGAACGGCGAGCCGGTCATGCTGGACCTCAAGGAGGCCTCGCAGGAGGGCATGGGCCCGCACGGTCTGTGCGTCGGCGCGACCGGTTCCGGCAAGTCCGAGGTGCTGCGTACGCTGGTGCTCGGTCTCGCGGTGACGCACTCCTCGGAGACGCTGAACTTCATCCTCGCGGACTTCAAGGGCGGCGCGACCTTCGCCGGTATGGCGGACATGCCGCACACCGCGGCGGTCATCACCAACCTCGCCGACGACCTCACCCTCGTCGACCGTATGCGCGACTCGATCATGGGTGAGACACAGCGCCGTCAGGAGCTGCTGCGCTCGGCCGGCAACTACGCCAACCTGCACGACTACGAGAAGGCCCGGGCGGCGGGCGCCGCGCTGGAGCCGATGGCCTCACTGGTGATCGTGCTCGACGAGTTCTCCGAACTCCTCACCGCCAAGCCCGACTTCATCGACATGTTCATCCAGATCGGCCGTATCGGTCGCTCGCTTGGCATCCATCTGCTGCTGGCGTCGCAGCGCCTGGAGGAGGGCAAGCTGCGCGGCCTGGACACGTACCTGTCGTACCGGATCGGTCTGCGTACGTTCTCCGCTGCCGAGTCCCGTACGGCGATCGGTGTGCCGGACGCCTACCACCTGCCGTCGATCCCCGGCTCCGGCTATCTGCGGTACGACACCGACACCATGGTCCGCTTCAAGGCGGCGTACGTGTCGGGGCCGTACCACGGCGAGGGCCCGTCCCGGGTGCACCGCTCGACGCAGCTGCGGCCCGCGCTGTTCACGGCGGAGCAGGTGGCGCTGCCCCCGCAGCCGGTGATCGACGAGCCGGAGCCCGACACCAGGGTGGACGACGCGCTCGCCGACACCGTCCTGGACGTCCTCGTCAGCCGGATGGTCAACCAGGGCCCGCCCGCTCACCAGGTGTGGCTGCCGCCGCTGGAAGAAGCGCCCTCGCTGGAGCAGCTCCTCCCCCAGCTCGCCGTCACTCCGGACCGCGGCCTGACCGCGCCCGACTACACGGCACTCGGCCGGCTCAACGTGCCGGTCGGCCTGGTCGACAAGCCGTTCGAGCAGCGGCGCGACGTGCTCTACCGGGACTTCTCGGGCGGCGCGGGCCACGGCCTGTTCGTCGGTGGTCCGCAGTCCGGCAAGTCGACGCTGCTGCGCTCGCTGATCTCGTCCTTCGCGCTCACCCACACACCGGCCGAAGTCCAGTTCTACTGCCTGGACTTCGGGGGTGGCAGTCTCATCGCGATGGAGGAGCTGGCCCACGTCGGCGGGGTCGCCAACCGGCTCGACGCCGAGAAGGTGCGCCGTACGGTCAGCGAGGTCGAGGGGATCCTCAACGCGCGCGAGGAGTACTTCCGCGCGAACAACGTCGACTCGGTGCAGACCTACCGTCAGCGCCGGAACGCGGGCCAGCTGCCCGACCAGCCCTGGGGTGACGTCTTCCTGGTCATCGACGGCTGGGCCACCTTCAAGACGGACTACGAGCTGCTGGAGTCCACCGTCACCGAGATCGCCACACGCGGCCTCGGCTTCGGCGTGCACGTGATCCTGGCCGCGAGCCGCTACACCGAAGTGCGGCCCGCGCTCAAGGACATGCTGCAGAACCGCATCGAACTGCGGCTCGGCGACCCGACCGAGTCGGAGATCGACCGCAAGGTCGCGCAGAACGTGCCGGCCACCGTGCCGGGCCGCGGTCTGACCCCGGACAAGCTGCACTTCATGACCGCCCTGCCCCGGGTCGACGGCTCCTCGGAGACGGAGGACCTGTCGGAGGCGACGGCGATCCTCGTCCGGGGCATCAACGACAACTGGCAGGGCGCCCCGGCCCCGGCCGTGCGGCTGCTGCCCACGATGCTGCCCTGGGACCGGTTGCCCAAGGGCTTCGAGCACCCGGACCGCGGTGTCGCCATCGGCATCGACGAGTCGTCGCTCGCGCCGGTCTTCGTGGACTTCGAGACCGACCCGCACTTCATCGTGTTCGGTGAGAGCGAGTCCGGTAAGTCCGCGATGCTGCGGCTGCTCATCAAGCAGATCTGTGAGCGTTACACGCCGCAGCAGGCGAAGATCGTCATGGGTGACTACCGGCGCGCACACCTGGAGGGCGTGCCCGAGTCGCACCTCTCCCGGTACTGCGCGGCGGCGCCCGCGCTGACGGAGACGCTGGAGGGCCTGGCCGGTTCGCTCGGCCGCCGTATGCCGGGCCCGGACGTGACGCCCGAGCAGCTGCGCAACCGCAGTTGGTACAGCAGCCCGGACGCGTTCGTCATCATCGACGACTACGACCTGGTGGCGACCGGCGTGAACCCGCTGGCCCCGCTGCTGGAATACCTGCCCTTCGCCCGTGACATCGGCCTGCGCGTCATCATCGCGCGCGCCTCGGGCGGCGCCAGCCGGTCCCTGTACGAGCCCGTGATGCAGCGCCTGCGCGAACTCGGCGCCCAGGGCATCGTGCTCTCCGGCGACCGGACCGAGGGGGCTCTGCTGGGCAACATCGCACCGTCCCAACTGCCGCCCGGGCGGGGGCACTTCCACACTCGGCGACGGAGTGGGCAGCTGATCCAGACGGGGTGGTTGGCGGCGCGGCACTGATGTGTGTGGGGGGTGACGGGAGGGGTGCGCCCGGGTGAGGGGGTGGGTGACGGGAGGGGTGGCGCCCGGGGTGGGGGCCGGGGTGGGGGCCGCCCGCGAATTCTGCGGGCGGTGCCGAGGGTCCGCTGAGACCTCGGGCCGTCGGGTATGCGGTGCGCGGAGTGTGACAGTTTTCCGGAAACCGTCACACTCCGCGCACGGGAAGTCCGGCGCCGGTTGATTCGCCAACAGCGACCCGAGTGAGGGGCCGGGTGGGGGGCGCCGCCCCTCCATTGTGTGCACCATGAGCGTCGTGGACAAAAGCCCGGACCTGACTCGGCGAGCTGTGGGTGACCCGCCCTTTCCGCAGCGTGAGCACCATGCAGGCAAGTAGGCTGAGACCCATACTTCGTTCGCACGTCAGGAAGAGGCCCAGCAGCATGACCCAGGCACGGGACAACGAGGTCGAGACTCAGGCCGAGGACGTCAAGGCGCGCAAGGAGCGGGAGCGGGACGAGCTGTACGCCCTCGACATCTCGGGGGTCGAGTGGCACTCCGCGCCGGGTACCGAGACGCACGAGGAGCGGGTCGAGATCGCGTATCTGCCGCAGGGCGCGGTGGCCATGCGCTCGTCCCTCGATCCCGACACCGTGCTGCGGTACACCGAGGCGGAGTGGCGGGCGTTCGTACTCGGGGCACGGGACGGGGAGTTCGACCTGGAGCCTGCGCCGCACAATGGTGGGATGCCGGCGGAGTAGCGGACTGGGTCGTGTTCGGGGGTGCGGCGATTGCAGTGCGCCCCCCGTTCCTGTTCGGCTAGCATCGCCGTCCCCGGCAACGTGGATACACGTATTGCCGCGAGTTTGGGTACGACGCTCTGCCCGTACGCTGAGTCGGGCTGCGGCCCAGCACGTGTCGGAGGCTGGACGTCGGCTGAGCCGGAGCTGTCGGGCTGCGTCAGTCGGCGACGCGCGCGCCGATGGCCCGAGCGCGACGTCTGGCTTCGGGGCTGATGCCTTTACGGCGGGGCGAAGTGTCGAGGGAGTAGGCGGTGCGCTGGTCCGCGTAACTCAGCGTCTTCGGGCCTGGTTTGGCGACGACGCAGGCGAAGCGAGGGTCGCCCGCGTACCACAGCTCGTCGTGGAACCCCTTGCGCGCGACACGGTCCCAGATCCTGAAGAAGCCGCCCTGCTCTTCAGGCGATTCCGTCTTCTCCGGCCGGTCAGGATTCGGCAGAACGAACACAGCCCTGGCGCCCCTGGGCCATTGCCGCTTGGCCCGGACGCCGTCGCGCTGCTGCCGCCAGGGATAGACCTTGAGGATGCGATACATGCGCCAGAGCTTGGACAATGCGAACAGCTGAGCACATACGAGGTACGCGATCACTACCAGCGGCAGACCGGCCAGAACTGCCACCGCTCCCCAGGAGAGCTGGATCAGCACGCCGTACAACCAGGCCAGCCACACCATGATCCAGCCGAGCATCTTGGCCAGAAGCCGTGCCGCCCACCGGCACAGCGCAGCCCGGGTGCCGGGGGTTTCCCATGCGACAGGGCCGTCGAAGCCCTCTGGGTTCTTGCTCAGATTCATTCGGATCATCCAAAGTCGGCGGCAATGTCATCCTTGATGGTGCCGAGGCCATTGGCCCCTTCGCCCCGTGCGGCACGTTCGATCTCCGCCAGAGGATCGTGAAACGACACGGTGTACGCGATGCTTTCCATCAAGTCGCGGTAGTGCTTGCGCGAACTCACAGCCACGGTGCTCAAGGTCAGGACGGCCAGCTGCACACCCGACGGAGCCGGAATGTGCAGATTGCACTGGTAGAGCTCCTGCGCGGCCATGCCGCCCACGGCGGGCATGGTGACCACGATGTCGGACACAGAAGCAGGACGGCCGCCCGGCAGCGCCAAGAGGCCCACGTTCTGCGGGGATTCGAGCAGCGAGACGGCCCGGACAGCCGTGAGCTTGGGCGGGGCCCATTCGATGTCCCGCAGCGCCACCGTGACGACGGAGCTTGCGGAAGAGCCGTCGTCGGCGTAGTGCATACCGAGCGCGCAGCCGATGATGCCCTCCCTGCGCATCTGCCGCACCATGTACCGCACATCGCGCACCGTTCCGGCGAAGCGGTCGTGTTCCGCTTCCGGGGCGCAGTCGGCGACAAGGGCCATGAGATGTTCGAGGCGTGCCTCGTGCTCCGAGCCGGGTTCGGCGTCGAGGACGTCCAGCGGGACGTCGAAGTAACCGCCGGGCAGCGCGTACCAGATCTTGGAACTCGGGTCCCGAGCCGAATCCTCGATGAACAGCCGCAGTGGGGGTACGGCGGGCTCCTGCTCGGTCACCTTGTCACCACCACCTGCAGGGTGCGCGCGATGGTCGAGAGGGCCCCAGGGCCGTCGAACAAGCCTGCACGGGCACCGTCCACCGCCGTGCCCGCATCGCCATTCAGAGCGTCGATGTTGTCGGCAGCAAGCCCGAAGCCGGAGGTGACGACACCGGCAACGGGCGAGACGTAGTCCATCCCCGCCTTGACCGCCTGACTGCCGCCGGCCGCGTGCGCCACCCAGTCGCCGACGGGGTTGAAAGCACCGGCAGTCGAGATCCGGGCGGCGGCGGTGACCGTGTTGTCACCGAACTGTTTGAAGAACTGCATCGCTCCGGCTGCGGCTTCGCCTCCGTGAATGGCCGACCTGATCGCCCCGTTGGCTCCGCGCGTCACCGCTCCCAGACCGGGAACAGCGCCGGCCGCGTCGCCAACGAGGCCCACGGAGTTCTCCCAGAAGTCCGCGTCGAACTCGCCCTTCGTAACGCCGTCCCAGAGTGAGGCCCTGACCTGCGGATCGGCGATACGGGTGGCCGCGGTCGCGAGGCTGGCACCAGCGGCGACCAGCAGCATCGCAACCCCGAACGGCCCCGTACACAACAACGCGAGCAACCCCGCCACCGCCGCCAGCACACTCAGAATGTTGGTGAGGTTGTCCCCGATCCAGCCGAGCGCCCTGCTCAGCCACCCCGGCTCCTCGGGCGCCAGATCCTTCGTGGAGTCCTTCAGCTTCTTCGCGAGGTCCCGCGCCTCCGCCTCGTGTGTCCCCTCCAGCTCGCGCGCCTTGCGCATCACCTCGTCCAGCGCGCCCTGCGCGTTGTTGACGGCGGTGACGGCGTCGTTGAGCTGGGTCTGTGCGGCGTTCAACCGGGCCTGGGCGGCCTCCAACTCGGGGCCTTCCTGGAAGGTCTGTCCCGCGAGCTTCAGGTCGGGGTTCTGCTTGGCCGTCTCGTGCCGGGAGTTGGCGGTCTTCAAGTCGCCCTGGTGGTCGGCCGCCTCACCGTCGTACTTGTGCGCCAGCTCCCTGCGGCTGGAGAGCCCGCCATGCCAGGCACCGAGGTGACCGGCGGCCTTGGTCAGCGACGTATGGGCGTCCTTCATGTACTTCGGCAGGTCTCCATCGAGGGCCTCACGGAAGCCCACCGCCGCGTCGCCCTCCCAGAAGCTGGACTCACCGAGGAGTCTGTCGATCTTCTGGTACGCCGTCTGCAGCGCGCTCGCCGAATTGATGAGCTGCGTACGGAGCTTCTCGACCTCGCCAGGCTCTCCCGGCACCGGGTTCCACCCGAGGTGCACATACGGATTCTGTGCCACCGTGATCACTTCCCCGCAGCCGCGGCCCGCTTGAAGCTCTCCTCCAGGGAGGTCTCCACTTCGCGGTAGTTATCCGTATTCTTCTGGAGGCCTTCGGTGAGCTTGCCGATGCGCTCCTTGATTGCTCGTTGCCGTACTTCCACCGCTCCTGGAACGCGTCGCACGCCTCGTCCAGCTCCGGCGTCCCGATCTGGTCGGCCCGTACGTGCTGCAGGGCAGTCCGCACCTGCTCAAGGGAGTCATGGGCTCCCTTGAGGTCTCTGGTGAAAGTGGCGAGCTGATCGATATCGGTCTTGAAGTGGTCCCCCACGCAGGCCTCCCCGTTCGTGCATCGGCGGTCGCATCGGCAAACGGCAACAGCAGTTGGACGGGCCGATCATTCCATAGGGCGGCAAACACACAGCCAGAACGTACGAAACCTCCACGCCGAACCTGAACAGGCACTGATGGCGTTCTTGGCTTGCCGGAGGCCCTGGCACTACCGGGGAACAGGAGCGCCAGGGCTTGCCTTTTTCGTCCGGGCGAGGGACGAAGCGAGGGCCTCAGCCAGGGAAGTACCCCTGAGGCTGCCCCATGCCGGGCGCTCCCGCCGGTACTGTCCGCTTGCTGCGCCCTGACCGCGCCAGAAGAACACCCCCAAGCAGGAACACCAATCCCACGCCGGCTGCGGCCAGACCCGTCATCCACAGCCCCTGCTCCATCTCCGGGTGCGTCGTCTTCGACGTGCCGTCCGGGGTCGCCAGGTGCTCCTTACCCTTGTAAGCCACCGACGACGTCGTGTCCTTGGGCGGCGAGGCAGCCGCCTTCACCGCCGCGTCCGCGTCGATCAGGCCGTAGCCGAGTACGGCACTGGCACCGCCGGCGGGACGATGGGTGGTGTCGATCAGGATGTCGTTCACCTGGGCCGGGCTCAGCTTCGGGTTCTTCCCGTACATGAGTGCTACGACGCCGGCGGCCAGCGCGCAGGCGGGTGACGTGCCGTCGACCGGCTCGTAGCCGCCGGTGTTCGTCGCGCTGACGATGTCGACGCCGGGCGCGGCCACGTCGTTGTAGCTGTGCACGGTGGAGAAAGAGGCGCGCTCGCCGTTCTGCTGGGTAGCGGCCACCGCGATCACACCGGCGTAACCGGCGGGGTACGAGACGTCGTTGAAGACTTCGGCCGAGTTGCCGGCCGAGGCGAGCACCGTCACGCCGTTGCGTGCGGCATAGGCCAGGGCGGCGGCCTCGTCCTCGCTGTAGCCGCCGAAGATGTCCTCGCCGCCGAGCGACATGGAGATCACGTCGGCACCCTGCTGGACCGCGTAGTTGATACCGTCCGCGATCGGGTTGTTGCCCTTCCTGAAGGACTCCTTCAGATCCTCCTCGGTGCGTTCCTCCTCGTGCTTGTCATCGATGACACGAACCGAGAGGATCTTGGCCTTCGGGGCCACCTTGAGAACGTCCGAGGCCATGGCGGTCCCGTGCTGTCCCCACTGCGAGTCGCCCGCCTCCAGCCCGTCCTTGAAGTAGTCGGGCCCGGTGATGACCTTGCCCTTGAGGGCGGGATGGTCGGCGTACACACCGCTGTCGAGGACCGCGACAGTCACTCCTTCACCCTGGCTCTGCTGCTGCGCCGCGGACAGGCCGAGTGCCGCGCCTTCCCAGCCGACCGGCGTGGCCGCCTGTGCCGGAGCGGTGGCCACAGTGCACAGCAGACCGGTGAGGACGACTGCGGTGGAGGTCGCGCGTATGGTCCGGAACTTCACTGCGGGGCTCACCTCTCCAGGTCTCGGAAATGGGTGGCGAACGTCTGGCTGAGAGCGTGGGCAGCGTCCATCCAAGGGGTCTTGTCCTCGTCGTCCGCGCCGTAACTGCCGAATTCGCCGGGCAGGTTGCCCTGCGTACGGCCGTCGACCGCGCCGGTCGTGGCGGCGATGGCGTAGGGGAACTCGGGACTACCCGTGTAGGGTTCCGCGCCCATGCCGTTGCGCCGGTTCTCCTGCCACTTCGCTGCGAGTGTGTCCGGGACCGCGTACGGCACCACGGCGGCGTCGGGGAAGACCTCGCTCTCCTGGCCCTGTAGGTACTCGGCCATCTTTTCGGCTCCGGTTCCGCCCTCGGGCAGCACGATGACCGCGACGGTGGCGACCATCTCCCCGGTGAGATCGACGTACGTTGCACGCAGCACGGCCTCGCACCCGAGCTTCAGCGCGGTCTCCTTGGTCTCGCCGCTGAGCCCCTTGGAGCACGAGGTGTCCTGGGATATGCCCATCCGGCTCCACTGCGCGATCTTCTTGTCCGACGCCTCGTACGAGGGGTCGCCGACGGTCGCCGGGAAGAGCTCGTCGGCGGTCTCGTTGCGCCACAGCACCGCCCCGTAGGCAGAGTTGTGCACGTCCTGCTGACTGTTGCTGTACGCGTGAGCCGCCAGCGCCCCGCCACCAAGCATGCCCAGCACGCCGAACACGCTCAGCAGACCCCCGAAGATCTTCCGGGCAGTGCCTCCTCCGCCCGACGGGGGGACGGGTCCCGGTACGGGCATCCCTGGCACAGGGCTCCCGGACGGAGGGTACGCACCGAACTGATACGGCGGCTGAGTCGGCCCCGGTGGGGCCGGAACGGGAACCGGCGGCGGCGCGACGGGGGGTGCTGCCGGCATGGGCGGCACGGGGCCCTGCCCCTGCCATTGCCCCTGCCATTCCGGCTGCCCTGGCCATTGCGGCTGCCCTGGCCATTGCTGCTGCTGCTGCTGCCAACCACTCTGCGGAGGCGGCTGCCCGTACGGATTACCGCCTCCGGGAGGCGTGGGATAAGACATGGTTCCCTCTCACACGTACTTCGGCGAGGGGGCACGATGCATGGGCGCGGGCTCACACGATAGGAGCTCTCATATCGACTCGACCGACCCGCACCCCAAGTTGCCGCGAGGCTCAACTCAAGCCACTCGCGCACCTTTCGGCGCCCCCGTTAATCGCACGACAGCTTATGACCCTCACGAACGCTAGGCGTATCCCACTCAACAGAGCTCATATAACGATCTCGCTGAAGAGACCGGACTGAGCGCAACCGTGGAGCCGTGGTGCACAATCCGCGGTCAATATGTGCAGGCTTCATCCGCCGCAAGCCTCCGAGGCGGAGAGCGCAACCCCGGTTACGTGTCGATCAACCGGCCGATCAACCGGCCTGCCCTGGAAACGATCCCGGCCGACCACACCTGACCTACATACGCTCAACCGCGGCCTTGGCCTCGACCAGATCGGCCCCCGTGATGTCCCGGTAGCGCTTGAGCGCCTGGACCTTCTTGCCCTTCCTCACGAGAGCATCGACTTCATCCAGTTCGGCCGGCCCAGGATCCTGGACGCCCAACTGCTCAAGAAGGAGATCAACCTTCCGCTCCAGGTGGGCAGTTCTCCGGTCGATGCGACGGACTCTGAACTCGACGGTGCCCCACAGCGAAGACGGTGACCAGGAAGAAGTACAAGAGCTCGATCATGTCCATGGGCCGTAACCCTAGTCACGTTACTTCCACGGGGCGTGAAGTGTTACGACCTCCCTGGCGCGGCCCCATGTCACACGCAGGCCACGATCCCGTGGCACGCATGTGGCGGTTTTCCGCAGAGCTGCGGGGCCACGGGGGCTCCGTACAGAATGCCTGGTCAGTGCATGTATGGTGCCGCGGAGGCATGGGGCTGAGTTGAGTCGCCCGAGCCCTGCGCCTGTACGCGGGCTTCGTCAGCCTTCACCAAGCTGGACGCCGCAGCGGGCCGTTCGTCCTCATACAGCCCGACGACAGAGACGCAACCGCGCACGACCGCAAGCAGGCAGGCACCTCCCGACCACGTCACTCGGGTCCAGGACGCCCGCCGACCGCACACGAAGGGATCACCTACCTCCGCATGGCCGACTCCCGCACCAACTCCCGCACCCGGGGCCCTGTGACCCGGGTGATCCTCCGGATCTGCGCCTGGATCTGCGGCGTCGTCGCCGCGTTCGCCGCCGCCTTCTGGGCCGCCACCGCGACCGCCGACCTCGCCCTGGCCGCAGGCGTCTACGGCACCCCGGGCACGTACAAGGTGGAGAGTTGCTACGACACCGATCACCGCCGCAACCGGTCCGACTACGACTGCTCCGGGCACTTCACACCCGACGGCGGCACCGCCGACGACGCCGTCCGCGTGTACCTCGAAAACACCGGGCACAACTACCCGGACGGCACCGAATTCGACGCGCGACAGGGGCTCGATCCGCAGACGATCCAGCGGGCCGGGATCCGGGGCATCGTGAGCGAGTTCTGGCAGGTCGGTTTCGCCGTAGCCGCGCTCACCTGGCTCGCGTACCTGGTGATCAGGCCACCCAAGTCGGCCAAGCCGAACCGGAGCCGGGAACCTTCTCGGCGTGAGAAGGCGGCCCACAACGTGGGCGGCGCTGTCGTCGTCTGCGTCGCTCTCGGCATCCTCGGCTGGATCGCCAACCTCGCGGTGTAGATGGCTTCCCAAATACTCACTGTCGTGAAGCTCTTTCCTCCCCGGTGACGCCTGGCACACACACTCACTCACGGCGTCGCCGAGCCGCCCTCACCCGAGTGAGCCATGTCCGCCTCCCACCCCTTGCCCGGGAGTACCTCATGCACCGCGACCCGTCCTGAAATCCACTGCCCGTTTGCGGGACCACGCAGCTGACGTGCCAGTAGAGCCGTGAACGTTCTGCGAACGAGAAGCCCCTCGCCCGAGCACCCGGCGCCTGCTGGATATCTTGTTGCAGCAGCCAACAGCTGCACCACGTGAGACAGGGGGACGTCGGCGCCATGGGAGCGGGCTTCAAGGTAGACATATCCGAGCTGGACACCTTGGTCAGGGAACTTCACCGGAGTCAGGACGAGATGCGTGCGGCGCTGAACGCGCTGCGTGACACGGGCCCGAAGACCACGGGAAGCAAGGAACTCGACAACGCCTGCGACGAGTTCCACGACAGCTGGGACAACGCGATCACGAAGATCGCGGAGGGGACGCAGGGCATCGAGGACGGGCTGAAGAAGACCCGCGACACGTACCGGGATGTCGAGACGGCCCTGCGTGACGGCTTCGCCGGGAAGGGCGGCACCCGGTGAGCAGCGACTCGTACCCCGCGCTCGGCTTCGACCCCGCACCGGGCAACCCCGGCAACGTGGACTCCCTCGCCGCCCGCACCAAGAGGGCAGCAGCCGCACTCGACAACGCGCAGAACACCATCACACGCCTGACCGGGAACATCACCTGGGCCGGAGACGCCGCCTCCGCGTTCTCGAAGAAGGTCGGGGAACTGCCCCGCTACCTGAAGGACAGCCACGAGGCCATGAGCACGGCATCGTCGGAACTGTCGAAGTGGCGTGCGGCGCTGGCCGACTACCAGAGCACAGCCCGTACGTACGAGGCCCAGGCGAAGCAGGCCAAGGGTCAGGTCGCCTCCGCGGAGAAGACCAAGGACGCCGCGACCAACCGCTACAACCAGGCGGCGTCCGACCCCTCCTTCCGCCTCAGCGGCCAGTACTTCACCGGCCCCGCCCTGCAGGACGCCCAGGCCAAGATCGACGCGGCAAGCACCCGCCTCCAGCAGGCCGACGGTGAACTGTCGACAGCCTCAGCACAGCTGGACCAGGCCCAGCGTGAACTCGAAGAGATCATCAAGCAAGCGGAGCGGCTGCTCGAACAGCACCAGGCCCAGGCCCGTGGGGTCGCGAGCCGGCTACGCAAAGCGACCGAAAGCGCACCACCCGACCCGGGGTTCTGGGAACGCCTGGGCGACCAGTTCCAGAAACTCGGACACGCCATCCAGGAATGGTGCGCCCGGCACAAGGACCTGCTGAAGACGATCGGCGACTGGCTGAGCAACATCTCCGCCGTCCTCGGCATCCTCGCGCTGCTGACCCTGTGGTGCCCGCC
>NZ_WJBG01000199.1 GCF_009709555.1 Streptomyces blattellae
CCCCGAAGGGCATGCTGGCAACACAGGACAAGGGTTGCGCTCGTTGCGGGACTTAACCCAACATCTCACGACACGAGCTGACGACAGCCATGCACCACCTGTACACCGACCACAAGGGGGCGCCTGTCTCCAGACGTTTCCGGCGTATGTCAAGCCTTGGTAAGGTTCTTCGCGTTGCGTCGAATTAAGCCACATGCTCCGCTGCTTGTGCGGGCCCCCGTCAATTCCTTTGAGTTTTAGCCTTGCGGCCGTACTCCCCAGGCGGGGAACTTAATGCGTTAGCTGCGGCACCGACGACGTGGAATGTCGCCAACACCTAGTTCCCACCGTTTACGGCGTGGACTACCAGGGTATCTAATCCTGTTCGCTCCCCACGCTTTCGCTCCTCAGCGTCAGTAATGGCCCAGAGATCCGCCTTCGCCACCGGTGTTCCTCCTGATATCTGCGCATTTCACCGCTACACCAGGAATTCCGATCTCCCCTACCACACTCCAGCCAGCCCGTATCGAATGCAGACCCGGGGTTAAGCCCCGGGCTTTCACACCCGACGTGACAAGCCGCCTACGAGCTCTTTACGCCCAATAATTCCGGACAACGCTTGCGCCCTACGTATTACCGCGGCTGCTGGCACGTAGTTAGCCGGCGCTTCTTCTGCAGGTACCGTCACTTCCGCTTCTTCCCTGCTGAAAGAGGTTTACAACCCGAAGGCCGTCATCCCTCACGCGGCGTCGCTGCATCAGGCTTGCGCCCATTGTGCAATATTCCCCACTGCTGCCTCCCGTAGGAGTCTGGGCCGTGTCTCAGTCCCAGTGTGGCCGGTCGCCCTCTCAGGCCGGCTACCCGTCGTCGCCTTGGTAAGCCATTACCTCACCAACAAGCTGATAGGCCGCGGGCCCATCCTTCACCGCCGGAGCTTTCAACCACCACAGATGCCCGCAGTAGTGATATCCGGTATTAGACCCCGTTTCCAGGGCTTGTCCCGGAGTGAAGGGCAGATTGCCCACGTGTTACTCACCCGTTCGCCACTAATCCACCCCGAAGGGCTTCATCGTTCGACTTGCATGTGTTAAGCACGCCGCCAGCGTTCGTCCTGAGCCAGGATCAAACTCTCCGTGAATGCTTCATCACGGGAGCGGAACAATCGGAGGAATAACCCGACCATTCACAGCGTCCTCGCTGTATTCTTCAAAGGAACCTCGCCCCGACCAACCGGCCGGAGACGGGGTATCAACATATCTGGCGTTGATTTTTGGCACGCTGTTGAGTTCTCAAGGAACGGACACTTCCATCGTACTCACCCGAGACACACTCGCGGCTTTCCTCCGGGCGCTTCCCTTCGGTGTTTCCAACCCTACCAGATCGTTTCCCTGTACCGTTTCCGGTTGGAATTCATTTCCGGTGGCCGTTGGAGTGGCCTTGCCTATTGGATTGCCTTCCGGCTCTCTTTCGGCGAGTCCGACTTTATCAGAAGTTTTTGGCCGGTCAGACCAGCCACTCAGTCCTGAATAATCGGTGACTTCTCGGGAAGTGAGTTCACAAGAAGCTGATAGATGTCAACCGTCGCCCCCGGGCATACCCTGCCCTCTAGGCAACTGTTTGAATCTACCTCCCCACGCCCTCCGTGTCAACGGCTCTTGTGGGTGAAGGAGAGACTAGCAGCTCAGCAGACATGTCCGCACATCAGGCAGCCGTCGGAACCGCGGCGCTGCGCTCCGCGGCCTCGACGTCGCCCGTCTCGCCGGTGCGGGCGGCACGGCCGCCCAGGACGTAGACGTAGGCGAGGAAGACGAGTTCGGCGAGGATGCCGATGCCTATTCGTGCCCACGTGGGCAGGCCCGACGGGGTCACGAAGCCTTCGATGGCGCCGGAGACGAAGAGGACCAGGGCGAGGCCGATGGCCATGCCCACCGCGGCTCGGCCCTCTTCAGCGAGGGCCGAGCGTCGGCTGCGTGGGCCGGGGTCGATGACGGTCCAGCCGAGGCGCAGGCCTGTACCGGCGGCCACGAAGACCGCGGTCAGTTCGAGCAGGCCGTGTGGCAGGACGAGACCGAGGAAGGTGTCGAGCCGGCCGGCTGAGGACATCAGGCCGAAGCCGATGCCAAGGTTGAGCATGTTCTGGAAGAGGATCCACAGGACCGGGAGGCCCAGGAAAACCCCGAGGATCAGGCACAGGGCGGCGGCCCAGGCATTGTTCGTCCACACCTGGGCGGCGAAAGAGGCCGCGGGGTGGCTTGAGTAGTAGGTCTCGTACTGGCCTCCGGGCCGGGTGAGTTCGCGCAGCTCACTGGGTGCCGCTATGGAGGACTGCACTTCTGGGTGGGTGCCTATCCACCAGCCAAGAAGTGCCGCGACAAGGGTCGACAGGAGCGCCGTGGGTACCCACCAGTGGCGGGACTTGTAGACCGCGGCGGGAAATCCGTGAGCAAGGAAGCGGGTGACGTCGCGCCAGGAGGCGCGTCGGGTGCCTGTCACGGCACTACGCGCGCGTGCCACGAGCTGACTGAGTCGACCGGTCAATTGCGGGTCGGGGGCGCTGGACTGGATCAGGGAGAGGTGGGTCGCGGTGCGTTGGTAGAGGACGACGAGTTCGTCGGCCTCGGCACCGGTGAGGCTGCGCTGACGCCGGAGCAGGGCGTCGAGGCGGTCCCATTCGGCTCTGTGGGCGGTGACGAAGACGTCGAGGTCCATCGGTTGCCTGCTCCTGGGCTGTTCGTCGGCGGCTCGTCGTGGTGTCAGCTTGTCGTACTGCAGCGCGATGCGCCCTCAGCTTGGCAGACTGACCGTTCTCAGGGCAGGTCAGGGGAAGGACAGCGGCGTGAGTGAGCTGGTGACGGGCGAGGCGGTGGCGCTGGAGTTGCGCCCCGCGAGGCTGCCCAGCAGGGCGCTGGCCGTCCTGCTCGATCTGGTGGTGGCCGTCATCGCCTACCTGGTCGTGACCATCGGTCTGGTGGCCTCCACGGCCTCGCTGGACGAGGCGGCACAGGTCGCCCTGTCGATCGCGGCGTTCGTGTTGCTGCTGGTGGGCGTACCGATCGCGGTCGAGACGCTGAGCCATGGGCGGTCGCTCGGCAAGGTGGCGTGCGGCCTGCGTGTGGTGCGGGACGACGGCGGGCCGATCCGGTTCCGGCATGCTCTGGTCCGGGGCGGGATCGGCGTGATCGAGATTCTGATGACCTTCGGCGTGATCGCCTGCATCGCCTCTCTCGTCTCCGCCCGCGGGCGGCGGCTCGGGGACGTATTTGCGGGGACTCTGGTCGTAAGAGAACGGGTGCCCGTGGCCCGTACGGCGTTCGTTCCTCCACCGCCGCCCTGGCTGGCCGGGCGGTTCGCCGAGCTGGATCTGTCGGCGGTTCCGGACGGTCTGTGGCTTGCCATCCGTCAGTATCTGACGCGGATGCAGCAGCTGGATCCGCAGGTCGGTTGGGCCATGGCGGAGCGGCTCGCCACCGACCTCGCAGCCCGTACGGGGAGCCCGGCGCCGCCGGATGTTCCGCCGGCCGCGTATTTGGCGGCGGTGGTGCAGGAACGGCAGGCGCGGGATGCCAGGCGTGCCTTCGCGAGCGCCGTGAGCGGTTCGGGCATGAGTGCTCCGGCTCCGGCCGCTGGTGGCGCACCAGCGGCCGGTGTGCCGGGGGCGTACCCGCCTCCGCCGGTTCCGCCCGCGGCTCCTCCCTCTCATCCTGCGTACGTCCCCGGCGCTGCTCCGGCGGACGGCCGGGACGGGACTCCAGCCGCTGGTCATGGTGGTCAGCCCGAGGCTCCGGTCAGCGGGCGACGTGAGGATCCCGAGTTGGCGCCCTCCGACCGTCCCTCCACTGGGTTCGTGCCGCCCGCCTAGCCGGCCCCGGCCGGCAGCCGACCAGCCGGCCCGCGGCGCTCAGTCGAAGACGGACGGCGGCGAGTCAAGGTCCTCCAACTCGATGCCCGGTGCCGCGAGCACCACGTCGCCGGCGATGTGCACGGCGTGCTGTTCGCCCGTGTCCAGGGCTGTGACCTGGTATTCGTCCACGGTCAGCGGGCCATTGTCAGTGGCGTGTGCTTCTCTTTTCAGCAAGGCCCAGGACTGGTCCACGGTGCGCGGGGCGAGGACGGGGTCGGTGAAGGCGACGAGCCGTACGCGGGTTGCTGAGCTGGAAGGGGTGAGGCGCAGGAGACGAGTGGTGGCGATGAGGAATGCCGGAGATGTGCCGGTGAAGGCATGGGCGCGGACATTGCCTTCCGTGGCATGAACTCCGGTGGGGTCTGTACGGACCCAGGTGACGCCGTCGAGCGCGACACCGCGGACCTGCCAGCCCGCGGCGTGGAGTTCGAGGCGGATGGGTCGGCCGAGTTCGTCGATGGTGAGGTCGACGGAGCCGCTGTGATCACCCGCGGGGGTGGTCAGTTGTGCGACATAGCGCCAGCCGGAAGGGCCGGGGGCGCAGTGGAAGTGCTCGTCTGCGAAAGGGGTGTGATCGTGCGGATCATGGAGCGAATAGCGGCCGCGGGGCATGGTGGTCCTGGGTCTTGACGGGCTGGTCCGGCCGCAACGGCCAAAGGGGCAGGCCCCCGGCACGGGGGTGCGGGGGCCTGCCTCGGAGGACCTGCTGGTGAGAGCGCGTCAGCGCACCGGCGCGCTCTCACGGGCTGCGGTCAGCACTCACTGGTACTCAGCGGTACTCAGCGTTTGAGTCGGCAGCTCAGTATCCCCAGCCGACGGCTCAATTGCGGCAGCCGAGGGCTCAGTAGCGGTAGTGGTCCGACTTGTACGGCCCCTCGACCTCAACGCCGATGTACGCGGCCTGTTCGGGGCGCAGCGTCGTCAGCTTCACGCCGAGCGCGTCCAGGTGGAGGCGGGCGACCTTCTCGTCGAGGTGCTTGGGCAGCACGTACACGTCCGTCGGGTACGCGTCGGGCTTGGTGAACAGCTCGATCTGGGCCAGGGTCTGGTCCGCGAAGGAGTTGGACATCACGAACGACGGGTGACCGGTGGCATTGCCCAGGTTCAGCAGGCGGCCTTCGGAGAGGACGATGATCACCTTGCCGTCGGGGAAGGTCCAGGTGTGCACCTGCGGCTTGACCTCGTCCTTGACGATGCCGGGGATCTTGGCGAGGCCGGCCATGTCGATCTCGTTGTCGAAGTGGCCGATGTTGCCCACGATCGCCTGGTGCTTCATCTTGGCCATGTCCGAGGCCATGATGATGTCCTTGTTGCCGGTCGTGGTGATGAAGATGTCGGCCTTGTCGACGACCTCTTCGAGGGTCGTGACCTGGTAGCCGTCCATCGCGGCCTGGAGGGCGCAGATCGGGTCGATCTCGGTGATGATCACGCGGGCGCCCTGTCCGCGCAGGGACTCCGCGCAGCCCTTGCCCACGTCGCCGTAGCCGCAGACGACCGCGGTCTTGCCGCCGATCAGGACGTCGGTGGCGCGGTTGATGCCGTCGACCAGGGAGTGGCGGCAGCCGTACTTGTTGTCGAACTTGGACTTGGTGACGGCGTCGTTGACGTTGATCGCCGGGAACAGGAGGGTGCCGTCACGGTGCATCTCGTACAGCCGGTGGACGCCGGTCGTGGTCTCCTCGGTGACGCCGCGGATCTCCGAGGCGAGCTGGGTCCACTTCTGCGAGCCGTCCGAGATGGTGCGGTGCAGGAGCTCCAGGATGACGCGGTGCTCGTCGGACTCGGCGGTGTCGACGTCCGGGACCTTGCCGTCCTTCTCGTACTCGACACCCTTGTGGACGAGGAGAGTGGCGTCGCCGCCGTCGTCCAGGATCATGTTCGGGCCGCCGGTGGGGGTGTTGGGCCAGGTCAGCGCCTGCTCCGTGCACCACCAGTACTCCTCCAGGGTCTCGCCCTTCCAGGCGAAGACCGGGACGCCCTGGGGGCTGTCGGGCGTGCCGTTCGGGCCGACGGTGATGGCGGCGGCCGCGTGGTCCTGGGTGGAGAAGATGTTGCAGGAGGCCCAGCGGACTTCGGCGCCCAGGGCGACCAGGGTCTCGATGAGTACGGCGGTCTGCACGGTCATGTGCAGGGAGCCGGTGACGCGGGCGCCGGCGAGGGGCTGCGCCTCGGCGTACTCCTTGCGGATCGACATCAGGCCGGGCATCTCGTGCTCGGCGAGGGTGATCTCCTTGCGGCCGAACTCGGCCAGGGAGAGGTCGGCGACCTTGAAGTCCTGTCGGTTCTCGACAGTCGTCATTACGGGCTGCTCCTCGGAGGTTGGGGCGAGGTGGGTACGGCTGGTCTGCGCGGCGGCGGACACAGGGGTGCCCGAAGAGGACACAGGCATGCCCGCGTGCGCGCAGCGCAGTCCGTCGGAGGCCCTCTCTCCCTCGGTCGGTCCGCGGTGGGACCGCCCGACCGCCATCAGCAGCGACGTCTGGCTCCGTCCCAAGCTACACCGGTAGGCCGGGCCGTCCCCAGTCCACCTCCGAATAGATCAGGCCGATCACGGCCTTCGGGGAGGATCCGTCCGCTGCCTGGGCCGTCGGGCGACGGACGGTTGTGACAGCGGTGACAGGACACCCGCAATCGATGGTCAGGAGTCGACAGACCAGTACCTTCAGGGGTTTTTGCATCTTTGAGCTTGGAGAGGGGTGTTGCAGGATGCGAGGAGATCGGGACATCTGATCGATCCTGCGGGACGTCCGGGACGGCGTTCTCGCATGACAAAGGCGTTAGGAGATCGACGTGACCAGTCCGGCCGGCCCTCCCCCCACGGGCAGCGGCGGTGGCGAGGGCAAGAGGTTGAAGTTGCTCGCGGTGACCGCGTGCCCGACCGGCATCGCCCATACGTACATGGCGGCGGAGAAGCTCGCGCAGGCCGCCGCGAGCCAGGACATAGACATGAAGGTGGAGACCCAGGGATCCATCGGGGCTGAGAACGTACTCGACGACAACGATGTCAAATCCGCCGACGGCATCATCATCGCCGCGGACAAGGACGTGGACCTGACCCGTTTCGCGGGCAAGCGGGTTCTGACCGTCGGGGTCGCCGAGGGCATTCGCCACCCCGCGCAGCTGATCGAGCGGGTGCAGTCGGCGCCTGTGCACACGGCGGACGGCTCCTCCACGTCCGCGCCCCGCTCCGGCGGCAAGGAACGCAGCATCACGTACAAGGCGCTGATGAACGGGGTCAGTTACATGATTCCGTTCGTGGTCGTCGGCGGGCTGCTGATCGCGGTATCGCTCGCGATCGGTGGGAACACCACGCCGGACGGCCTGGTCATCCCGGAGGACTCCTTCTGGATGGACGTGAACAACATCGGTGTCATCGGCTTCACGCTGATGGTGCCGATCCTGTCCGGCTATATCGCCTATGCGATAGGCGATCGGCCCGCGCTGGTGCCGGGCATGATCGGTGGCTGGATCGCGAACACCGGTGAGTTGTACGACTCGCAGGCCGGCGCCGGGTTCATCGGGGCGATCGTCACCGGGTTCCTGGCCGGTTATCTGGTCCTGTGGATCAAGAAGGTCAAGGTTCCGAAGTTCGTGCAGCCGATCATGCCGATCATCGTGATCCCGATCGTGGCGACCTCGGCGCTCGGACTGTTCTTCATCTACGTCATCGGGCGGCCGATCTCCTGGGTCTTCGAGCATCTGACCAGCTGGCTCAGCGGGATGACGGGCACGAGCGCGATCCTGCTCGGGGCGATACTCGGGCTCATGATCGCCTTTGACATGGGCGGGCCGGTCAACAAGACGGCGTTCCTGTTCGGCGCCGGGCTCATCGCGACCGGCAACCAGACGGTCATGGGCATGTGTGCCGCCGCCATCCCGGTCATGCCGCTGGGGCAGGGCCTCGCCACGCTGATCCGGAAGCGCCTTTACACCGAGCAGGAGCGGGAAACCGGCCTGGCCGCGCTGTTCATGGGCTGCTTCGGCATCTCCGAGGGCGCGATCCCGTTCGCGGCGGCGCGGCCCGCGCAGGTCATCCCGGCCAATATGCTCGGCGGCGCCGTCGCCGGTGCGATCGCCGGGATCGCCGGTGTCGAGGACGCGGTGCCGCACGGTGGGCCGATCGTGGCCGTGCTGGGCGCGGTGGGCGGCGTACCGATGTTCTTCGTGGCGGTCGCGATCGGCACGGTCGTCACCGCGCTGACGACGGTCACCCTCGTCGACATCACCGAGCGGAGGCGGGGCACACCGGTCGGCGGTCTGTCCGGCGGTCTGGACATGAGCGGGCCCGAGCCCGCGCTGGTCGGGGCGGGCGTCGGAGCGCGGGCCGCCGTGAGCACCGCAGGAGCGCAGGGCGCCGTCGGCGTCGTGCCGTCGCAGGATGCCGGACGGGCATCCGCGGAGCCGGTCGAGGGGCAGGCGATCATCGGCGCACGCGCCGAGGCCGCGGCGCCTACGGCACCTGCGTCGGGCACGGCGGACGAGGCAACGGAATCCGTGGGCACGGACCCTGCTGCGGGCGCCGCTCCGGCCCCGCAAGACGTGCCCGTCCCGGACTCAGCCGCCCCGGACGTGCTCTCCGGCCACCTCACCGCGCGGACCGTCAAGCTCCGGCTCGACGCCTCCGACAAGGAAACGGCGATCCGCGAGATGGCGGCCCTGCTGGCGCGGACCGGCAAGGTGGCGGATGTCGACGAGCTGGTGGCGACGGCGTTGCGGCGTGAGGCGCAGGGCACGACAGGGCTCGGTGAGGAGATCGCGATACCGCATGCCAAGACGGACGCGGTGACCGCGCCGGTGGTCGGGTTCGCGCGGTCCGCCGAAGGCGTCGAGTGGGGCTCGCTGGACGGTACGAAGGCGAGGCTGGTGTTCATGATCGCCGTACCGGAGGCGGCAGCGGGCGACGAGCACCTGCGGATACTGGCCCTGTTGTCGCGGAAGTTGATGGATGCCGGGTTCCGGGAGCGGCTCATGGCGGCGCCGGACGACGGGGCGGTCCTCGGCGTGCTGAGCGAGATCCGGTAGCGGCACAGATCTCCGACACGGAGGTCGGAGCCTGCAAGACCCGAGGTCAGGGCCGCAGGTCAGGGCCGCAGGTCAGGAGACGGTGGGGCCCGCCGATACGCTCGGCGGGCCCCATGGTCGTAAGCACACGGACGTACTGAGAACGCGGTCGTACGACGTCGTATCAGTGCTCGGCGGGGTGTGGCGCCGGTCCTCCCGGTGTCGCCTCGCGGTCGGCGCCCTTCGCGGCCTCGGCCTCGCTGTAGATGTCGGGCTCCAGGTAGATCGCGCGGGCGATCGGAACGGCCTCGCGGATGCGGGCCTCGGCGGCGTCGATGGCGGAGGCGATCTCGACGGCGGTGTCGTCGTGCTGCACGGCGATCTTGGCGGCGACGAGGAGTTCCTCGGGGCCGAGGTGGAGGGTGCGCATGTGGATGATGCGGGTGACGGTGTCGCCGTCGACGATCGCGGCCTCGATCTTCTGGACCTCTTCGACGCCGGCGGCCTCTCCGAGCAGCAGTGACTTGGTCTCAGCGGCCAGCACGAGTGCGATCAGGATGAGGAGCACGCCGATGCAGAGCGTGCCGATGCCGTCCCAGACGCCGTCGCCGGTGGCGAGGGCGAGGCCGACGCCACCGAGGGCGAGGAGCAGACCGACGAGCGCGCCGAGGTCCTCCAGGAGGACGACGGGCAGTTCGGGCGCCTTGGCGTGGCGGACGAACTCCGACCAGGACTTCTTGCCGCGCAGGGCGTTGGATTCCTGGATGGCCGTCCGGAAGGAGAACGTCTCGGCGATGATCGCGAAGACGAGGACGCCGACCGGCCAGTACCAGTGCTCGATCTCGTGCGGGTGCCTGATCTTCTCGTAGCCCTCGTAGATGGCGAACATGCCGCCGACCGAGAAGAGGACGATGGAGACGAGGAAGGCGTAGATATAGCGCTCGCGGCCGTACCCGAAGGGGTGTTGCGGGGTGGCCTCGCGCTGGGCCCTCTTGCCGCCGACCAGGAGCAGTGCCTGGTTGCCCGAGTCGGCGAGCGAGTGCACCGACTCGGCGAGCATCGACGACGAGCCGCTGAAGAGGAACGCCACGAACTTCGATACCGCGATCGCGAGGTTGGCGGCGAGTGCCGCCACGATCGCCCTGGTGCCGCCTGACGCGCTCATGTGGTCGCGTTGTCCCTTCGTATGTACGCCGTCCAGACCTTTGCCCGGTCTTTGCCAGTGCGCCATTGTTGCAGCCCGCTCCGACAACGGGGCGCCAGGCCGCAACTCCTTGACCGTCAGGCGACGACCGTGGCACGGAAGACCGTGCCAGAGCCGGACACTTCAGCCTTTTCACCAGCCGGGACGAAGACCGACTGACCGGGGTTCAGGTCCTGGTCGCCCGCCTGCACATGGCCCGCGGTGCAGAGCAGGATCTGCGGGGTCTCGCGGGTGAGGTCGTGGGCGGCGCCGCCCTCGGGGAGGACGTACCGGGAGAGGCGGAACTCGTCGATCGGGGTCTCGTAGAGCTCCTCGCCGTCCGGGGACGCTTCCGGGCGCAGCACGCCGGGATCGCTCGGCTGGAAGCGGACGATGCGCAGGAGTTCGGGGACGTCGACGTGCTTGGGGGTCAGGCCGCAGCGCAGGACGTTGTCGGAGTTGGCCATGATCTCGACGCCGAGGCCGTTGAGGTAGGCGTGCGGGACGCCGGCGCCGAGGAAGAGGGCCTCGCCGGGCTGCAGGCGGACGTGGTTGAGGAGCATCGCGGCGATGACGCCGGGGTCGCCCGGGTAGTGGTGGGCGATGTCCGCGTAGGGGGCGTACTCACCGCCGAGGCGGGCGCAGGCCGCGGCGGCCGCGGTGACGGTGTGGGCCATCTCCTCACGGTCCGCACTGAGAACGGCCGTCAAAACCTCGCGCAGCGCCGCGTCTTCGGGGTGGGCGTGCAGCAGGTCGACGTACGGTTTGAGGGAGTCGACGCCGAGGCCGGCGAGCAGATCGGCGGCCTGCGCCGGCTCGCGGAAGCCGCACAGGCCGTCGAACTCGGTGAGCGCGCAGATGAGTTCGGGCTTGTGGTTGGCGTCCTTGTAGTTGCGGTGCGGCGCGTCCACGGGGATGCCGCGGCGTTCCTCGTCCTCGTAACCCTCCCTCGCCTGCGCCAGGTTGGGGTGCACCTGGAGGGAGAGGGGGGCGCCGGCGGCGAGGATCTTGAGCAGGAAGGGCAGGCCGGGGCCGAATTTGGCCACGGCTGCGGCGCCGAGTTCGCGCTCCGGGGCGGCGGCGATGAGCTCGACGAGTGTGCCGCGGTCGGTGCGCGAGGGTGCGCCCGGGTGGGCCCCCATCCACATCTCCGCCTGCGGTTCGCCGGTCGGCCCGACGCCGAGCAGCTGCGGAATCGCGGTGGTGGAACCCCAGGCGTAGGGGCGGATGGTGTTGTCGAGGCGGTCCATTCGGTTCTCTGTCTGCTCTCTCTGTGTTCGATGGAGGTTGATGGAGGTTGATGGAGGTTGATGGAGGTTGATAGCTGCTGATGGCTGCTGATGGTGTTTGGCGGTGGCTGATGGTGCTTTACGGTGCTCGATGCCGTGATGCGGGTTCGGCGTGCGTATGGCTGTCGCCTTGTGCCGCTTACGGCGGCAGGGCGTCCTGCGTCAGATCAGGCCCTTGAAGCGAGCGCCAGGTAAACGGCGGCGAAATCGGTGATGGCGATCAGCTCGGCTAGGGTCTCCAGTTCACCACCGGGCTCCGGCTCCAGTTCGCTGATCGGCGTGTCGTGGCTGAGGGCCAGGTCACGCGCGCTGGGGGCGGCGGTGAGGCCCTCGATCGGGCGGTCGCGGAGCAGTACTACGCGCGCGTGCATCGCGGGCGGCTCCTCGACGCGGTCGCGGAAGAAGTCGTCCGGGTCGGCGCTCGCGGCGAGCGGTCCGGCGAGCAGGGCGCTGTGCGCGGCGAGCGCCTCGGGGAGTTCGGCGACGACGGCGGGCACGCCGGAGAGCTCGGCGAGGGCCGCGGCGAACCGGCGGCCGGCCGGTCCTGCCGAGGTGCCCTCGGTCCAGATCAGCGGGAGCGCGTCGGCGAGTTCGGCCGCGAGCGTCTTGGCGGGGTTGCTGTACGCCGCGATGGCCGGCCCGCAGCGCTCGGCGATGTGATCCAGGCGGTCGGCGACCTTCTCGATGGCGTCCGGCGGAGCGGTGAGCAGGCCGGTGCGGTCCAGGAGGCCGAGCAGCGGGGTCAGCAGCGCCCACAGGACGCCGGGCGCGGATGCGGCGAGGGGTTCGTCCTGCTCGTACGGGGCGGTCGCCAGGGGTACGAAGAGGCCGTGGGCGCCTTCCACCGCCTCGCCGAGCGGGGTGCGGGGCGGGGCTACGGCGACGACCGTGCAGCCGCGGCGGTAGGCCTGGTCGGCGAGGAGGGAGAGGCCGGGTTCGGTGCCGTCCGGGGTGGCGATGAGCAGGAGGTCCACCGAGCCGGCCCAGCCGGGCAGCTCCCAGCGCAGGGCGCCGGCGGCGGGGGCGACGCCGGAGGGGGCCAGACGGGTGACCGGGCTGCCGGCGCCGGCGAGCGTGCCGAGGAGGTCGGCTACGCAGATGGCGGCGGCGCCGGGGCCGGCGATGAGGACGGCGCGGGGGCGGCCGTCCGGTTTGAGGTCGTGGACGCCGGCCTCGGCGGCGTGCCGGGCCGCGGTGCGGACGCGGGCGCCGGCCTCTGCGGCGCCGCGGAGCAGGCCGCGTTGGTCGGCCTCCGAGAGCGCCTCGGGGGCGTCGAGCAGCGATTCGTCGAGCATGGGCGGCAGCCTCCGATCGCCGGTCGTCGTTACGCGGGGCGGCGGGCCTCGTCGACGAGGAGGACGGGGATGCCGTCGCGGACGGGGTATGCCAGGCCGCAGTCCTGGCCGGTGCAGATCAGCTCCGCGTCCTGCTCCTTGAGGGGGGCGTGGCAGGCCGGGCAGGCGAGGATCTCCAGGAGGCCGGCTTCGAGCGGCATGGGTGGTCCCTTCTTGGGGCGGGGTGTTCTACGGCTGTGTGGTGCGGATGTGCCTGGTCAGGGTACCGCCGGTGGGGGTGGGGGTGTGGGGGTCGGGCGGGGTGGGGTTCGAGGGGGAGCGGCGTTGGTGTGACCGTTGCCGGATTTCGCCCCGCCGCCCCTACCCGTCCCGTCCCCAGGGGCTCCGCCCCTTCGACCCCGCCAAGGGGCTCCGCCCCCTGGACCCCCGATCGGCCTACGACCTCGTCCTCAAACGCCGGACAGGCTGAACGAAGCCCACCGGCACCCAGACGCAAGCGACCCCACCGGGTGGGTGGGGCTCGGGACGGCGCTGCCCAGCCTCAGCGACCCCGGCGGACTCAATGACGCCGACCAGCGCCCAGAAGCGGGCACCCCCAAGGAGTCAGAGG
>NZ_WJBG01000200.1 GCF_009709555.1 Streptomyces blattellae
ACTGGCGGGGCAGGCCCCTGACCAGCCACGACGTCATCGTGAACAGCATCGCGGCGACCACCACCCGCACCGGGCTGAAAGTCCGCGCCGAACTCGACACCGCCACCTACCCCACCGGCGTCCGCATCAGCAACCGGCAGATGGCCGCCCTTCCCCTGGACCACCACGCCTGGCACGGCGACTGGAACTACAGCCTTCGCCCCGAGCCGTACGACCAGGTCAGTGACGCCCCGGACCCGTTCGACCAGCCCAGTGCCGACCTCGCCTGGCTGTGCCACCCGGCCCTGACCGGGCTCCCGGCCGAGGAGTGGACCAAGCTGATCACCACGCTCACCGCCCTCCACGAGGACCAGCGGGAAACGCACCTGGACAAACGGCGTGGCCACCGGCCGCGCATCAAGGGTGGTCCTCTCACCGGCCGTCGCCCCCTCCTCACCCTCGCCGACCGGCTCCTGGCCACCCTCCTTCACCAGCGGCTCGGGCTTCCGCAGGTCGCGATCGCCCGCCTCTTTACCGTGACACCCGAAACCATCAACCGGCGCATCCGCGACATCCGCCAACTCCTCGACACCGCTGGACACGTCATCCACCCCGCCGACGACCGACTCACCACCCTCGAGGACCTCTACGCCCTCGCCAGCGCGGCAGAGATCACCCACCCACCAAACGTCAAGACAGCGAGTTGTTAATCGGCAAGCCCTTAGGCGTGGGGCGGGTGTGTCAAGCCGCCTGAAAAGGAACGGAGCTCCTGCTAGAACCGTGTCGACCAAGATCACTGTTCGGCTAGGAGCTCCGTGGGCGTCAAGTCTGCCATCCCGCATGAGGTTGTTGTTGCTGAAGGGGCGTTCGCGCCCGGCCATCTCGGTGAGTTGACCCGGATCATTCCGTTCGAGATGGTCGATGAAGCGTTGGCCCAGACCGGCAGAGTGCAGGCACGAGTGAGGGACCTGCCCTCCCGGGTCGTGGTGTATCTGCTGCTGGCCGGGTGCATGTTCCCCCAGTCGGGATGGCCGCAGGTGTGGCGACGCCTGACGGCGGGCCTTCAGGGACTGCAGGTCGCTGCCCCGACAGGCAGCGCGCTGATGCAGGCCCGCAGGCGTGTGGGAGCCGCACCGCTGCGATGGCTGTTCGATCTGCTGCGCGGCCCTGCCCCGGGTATCGGCACCGTCGGCGTGTGGTGGCGGGGGCTGCTGGTCTGCGCGATCGACGGCACACTGGCGGCGGTGCCCGACAGCCCGGCGAACCTGGCCGTGTTCACCAAGCACCGCTGCAACAACGGCGGCGCCGGGTACCCGGCGCTGCGGCTGCTGGTCCTGGTCTGCTGCGGCACCCGCACCCTGATGGACGCGGTGTTCGGGCCGACCACCGACGGTGAGACGGTCTATGCCCCGCGCCTGTTGCGCAGCCTGCGCGAGGGCATGATCGTGCTGCTGGACCGGAACTTCGCCGCCCAGACGCTGGTGACCGCCATAGCCAAGACCGGCGCGCACGTGCTGGTCCGCGTGAAGAACGGCCGCCGGCTGCCCGTCCTGGGCCGCTGTGGTGACGGCTCCTATCTGTCGGCGATCGGCGCCGTCCCCGTACGTGTCATCGACTGCGAGATCACCATCACCACGGCCGCAGGCCGCCGAACCGGCCTCTACCGGCTCGTCACCACCCTCACCGACCACCGGACCCATCCCGCCGCCGAACTGATCACGCTGTACCACCAGCGCTGGGAGATCGAGACCGCCTACCTGGAGATCAAGTCCACCACCCTGGGCGGCCGGGTCCTGCGCGCCCGCACCCCCGACGGCATCACCCAGGAGATCTACGCGCTGCTGGTCACCTACCACGTCCTGCGGCTGGCCATGGCGGATGCCACCGACACCCGCCCGGACATCGATCCCGACCGGGCCAGCTTCTCCATCGCCCTGAACACCGCCCGCGACCTGGTCATCCAGGCCGCGGGCGTCATCGCGGACACCGCCATCGACCTCGTCGGCACCATCGGCCGCCGTATCCTGGCCGACCTCATGCCCGACCGGCGCATCCGCACCCGGCCCCGCGTCGTCAAACGCGCGATCTCCAAGTACAACGCCAAAGGCACCGTCGACCGGACCAGCTACAAAGCCACCATCAGCATCAACATCCTGACCACACCAGACCCTTGACAGCCGACCCGCGACGCTAAGGGCTTGCCGGGAAACAAGCCGTGGCTTCGGGTCTTGGTCCTCGTTGTCGTGGTATG
>NZ_WJBG01000201.1 GCF_009709555.1 Streptomyces blattellae
ACTGGCGGGGCAGGCCCCTGACCAGCCACGACGTCATCGTGAACAGCATCGCGGCGACCACCACCCGCACCGGGCTGAAAGTCCGCGCCGAACTCGACACCGCCACCTACCCCACCGGCGTCCGCATCAGCAACCGGCAGATGGCCGCCCTTCCCCTGGACCACCACGCCTGGCACGGCGACTGGAACTACAGCCTTCGCCCCGAGCCGTACGACCAGGTCAGTGACGCCCCGGACCCGTTCGACCAGCCCAGTGCCGACCTCGCCTGGCTGTGCCACCCGGCCCTGACCGGGCTCCCGGCCGAGGAGTGGACCAAGCTGATCACCACGCTCACCGCCCTCCACGAGGACCAGCGGGAAACGCACCTGGACAAACGGCGTGGCCACCGGCCGCGCATCAAGGGTGGTCCTCTCACCGGCCGTCGCCCCCTCCTCACCCTCGCCGACCGGCTCCTGGCCACCCTCCTTCACCAGCGGCTCGGGCTTCCGCAGGTCGCGATCGCCCGCCTCTTTACCGTGACACCCGAAACCATCAACCGGCGCATCCGCGACATCCGCCAACTCCTCGACACCGCTGGACACGTCATCCACCCCGCCGACGACCGACTCACCACCCTCGAGGACCTCTACGCCCTCGCCAGCGCGGCAGAGATCACCCACCCACCAAACGTCAAGACAGCGAGTTGTTAATCGGCAAGCCCTAACTACACGGCATTGGGTCTAGGAAGTTCAGCACCGTCTCGTATATGAGGCGAATGTGGTTCGGCGCCCCGATGGCGTGCCCCTCGTCCGGGAAGTGCAGGAAGCTGACGGGCGTCCCGAGCCGCTGAAGATCGCTGTGCAGGCTCAGCGCCTGGCCCATCGGGATTCGGCGGTCCTTACCGCCGGGCACGATCAGTATCGGCGTGGTCACCTTCGCCGCGTGGGGCGAGTCGGCTTCGTACCGTTCGCGCCGAGTCCGCGGGTCGCCGAAGATCTTCCGGAAGTACGCGTGCATGTCCGTGTCGATCTGGAACGCCTCCAGGTTCTACATCCCGTCGTGGCTGACCATCGCCTTGAAGCGGTCGGTGAGGGCCCGGTTGGCCAGGCAGCCGCCGTAGCCGCCGTAGGACCAGCCGGCGAGGCCGATCCTGGTCGCGTCGAGGTCGTCGCGTGCCAGTGCCGCGTCCGTCAGCGCCACGAGATCACGGTAGGGCTGACCAAAGTACTGGCCCCGGCCGCGCTCCTGCTTGCGTTGCCCGTAGCCGGTGGACAGCGCCGGATCCGGTGGCAGCACCCGCGTAGCCGCGCGGGAAGGGGCGTGAGCGAGATCAGCGTGCCGGACGGAGGCAGACAGTACGCTGAGTCCAGCGGGATCGGGCCCGCAGCACAGTGTCCGGGAGGTGCTTCATGACGGCCGAGATGGTGGCCCCGGCGTGGATGCATGAGCAGATCACGGCGGATGAGTACGAGTCCTGGTCCGAGGAGCAGTGCGCCGGTATCGAGATCGTGGACGGGATGGTCGTCGTGAGTCCGAGTGCGTCCAAGCGGCACAACCGGCTGGCTCGGATTCTGGCGAACGCCCTGGATGCCGCGGCGGGCCCGGAGTGGAACGCCGACACTGACTTCGACGTCCGGCTTCAGGACGTCCCGCTCACCAGTCGCCGCCCGGACGTCGTCGTGTACCGCGCAGACACGATCGACATCACCCCCACGCGTCCTGAGCACGTGCTGCTGGTCGCGGAGGTGGTGTCGCCGGGCTCGGAGACCACCGACCGGATCGTGAAGGTCGACCAGTACGCCAAGGCAGGCATCGGCTTCTACTGGCGGATCGAGCAAGCCGCGACAGGCGTTCCTCTCGTGTACACCTACGTTCTCGACCCCGCGACGAAGACCTACCGGGACGGAGACGTGTTCACCGGCGTCCTCAAGGTAGCGGCCCCCTTCCCGGTGCAGATCGACCTCGGCCAGGTCTGACCCACGCGCTGCTCAGCAGTCGGCAGCGCGTGAGCGATGCGTGAGCGGACGGCCCGATACAGGGCGGCATGAGCCGGATCAAGTGGCTCGCCGTGCGCTTCTGACCAGGGGAAACAGCACCGCCCGGCAGCGCCAGGCACCACCCGGCAAGGATCCGATCCCACTCCTAAAGCGGGTGTCGCAGGTTCGAATCCCGCCGAGGGCGGTCAGGGGCAGGGGCCTGATCCGGAGAAGCGGATCAGGCCCCTGGGGCTTCCGAGGCGGGGGGTGTCAGCGCACCCCGATCACAGTGTCGGCATTCACCTCCCATGCCCCGTACTCCACCGGAAGGTCCCACGACGGGGCATGGTTCCAGCACTGCCCGCCGGCGACAGGGCCCGTTCCTTGAGGCGCCGCCTAGAAGGCCTTGTTGTCGCAGCCCATGGTCGAGCCCACGTGGGTGCCCTGACCACCCGAGTTGCCCTCGCCGTTGAGGGCGTTGCCCAGCACGCCGTTGAGGATGCCGACCTGGCCGAGGATGTCCAGGTTCAGGTCGTGCGACTTGCAGTGCGAGCTCTGCATGACGGTCTTGCCGCCGTGCCCGTCGTTCCCCTTGGCGGTGGCGGTGCCGGTGCTCAGGATGCCGACGCTGCCGAGAGCGACGACCACGACGGCAGCCTTGTGAAGCTTGTGCATGTCATCTCCGGAAGTGAGGTGTGGTGTTGATGTGACGTGTGCGATCCGCGACAGATCGACTTCGCACAGTTACGGGAGATTAGTATGAAAAATGACCATAGGATTCAGCGACGCGCCATGATGTGCGGTCTCCCCGGGAAGCACCCGAACAGCCGCAAGGCGTGCTCAGCCGGTGCCGGGCGCACACTGGAGACAGAAGCCGGAGACAGAAGCCGGAGACGGGAAGCCGGAGACGGGAAGCCGGAGACGGAAAGACCGTGCGTCATGAGCCGAACCCGGAGGTGGCCATGAGCACCCTCGAAGAGCACATCGATGTCGGAGTCCCGGTGGACAGGGCCTGGGAGAGGCTGCACCGGGTGGAGGACTGTCCGCGCTACGTGGCAGGGGTACGGGGTGCCCGTGCGGAGACGGAGCGGCGGGCGCATCTGGACGTCGAGGCCGGCGGACGGGCCCGGGAGCTGGCGGCCGAGGTCTCCGACCACGGCGACGAACGCGTGATGGAGTGGCACACCACGGGCGCCGCCGAGCTGACGGGGTCCTTCTCGCTGCAGCCGATCGACCGGGACCACACCCGGGTCCAGGCGCGGCTGGAGTACGACCCCGGCACGATCAGGGAGATCTTCGGCGGGCCCAGGGGATTCGCGCAGGCGAATGCGATCGAGCGGCTCGTCCGCAGTGATCTGGAGTCCTTCAAGGAGTACGTGGAAAGGGAGCAGTGAGCGACGGAACAGCGGTGGGCGCGATGAGCGCGATGAACGCGGTCGGCGGTGATGGTGTCGTATGCCGTACGTCGCCGTGAGTGCGCTGAGTCATCCGGGGCTGCTCAGGGACCGGAACGAGGACAGTCTCGTCGTCGGGCCGTGGACCCTGTGCGCAACGGTCACCGAGAATCCGCAGACCCTGGCCTTCCCGCTCGGGACACCGCTCGCCGTCGCCGTCGCCGACGGACTCGGCGGGCATCCCGGCGGCGAGGTGGCCAGCGCCCTGGTCGTACGTCAACTCGCGGCGCTCGGTCCGGCTTTGAGCGGCGAGGACGCCGTACGCAGCGCCCTGAGCGCCTGCAATCGCGCCGTGTACGAGGCCGCCGGCGGCGACGAGGGCGGCGAACTCGCGACCATGGGGACGACGGTCGCCGGCGCCGTCGTACAGCCTGATGCGCTGCTCGTGTTCAACGTGGGCGACAGTCGCGTCTTCGCGTCCGCCCCCGACGGGCTGCGTCAGGTGAGCGTCGACGACAGCGGACCGCTCGAACCCGGGCAGCGCACCACGTCCCTCGTCACCCAGTGCCTGGGCGGCAGCCCCTTCTACCGCGCCGTCCTCCCGCATGTGACCTCCGTACCCCTGTCACCCGGCGACCGCTACCTCATCTGCACGGACGGTCTGACCGACCCGCTGCCGACGGACGTTCTCGACAAGGTGATGCGGGAGCACGACGACGGACGCGCCGCGTTCGAACTGTGGAAGGCCGCCATCGAGGCCGGCGGCCCCGACAACATCACGCTGGCGGTCGTGCGCGTCGGGGACGGCGAGTAGAGCCGAGTAGAGCGTCAACCGGTGCGCACGGAAAGCTGGTTGTGGTGGGCATGGACCAGGCACCATACGCGCATGACCGATGACGCCAGGTTTCCGTCGTCTGCGCCGCCGACGTCTCGCGCCAAGCGGCGCAATGCCGTGCTGGCGCTGTACGACAGTCCGGTCCATCGGGACTGGGCGTTCTGGATGACCATGGGCTGGGGGGCCATCACCGGCGCCGCCATTGGCAGCAGCGATCAGCCCAGGTCGATGCCCGTCTGGCTGGACACGCTGCTCGCTGTGCTGACGTTCGTCACCCTTTTCGGGGTGTTTCCGGCTTGGCTCCGGTTACTCGTCCGGCGCTGGCTGTCGCGCAGGCACCACGGTTCACCACGGCCCGCCGTCGGGACGCCGCTCCCCCCTCCTGTCCAGTACGCCCCCGCCCCCGCCATGCCGGCTGCCGCACGGCCGTCCCCGCCCGTCCAGGCGCCGCCCCCACCACCGCCCGCCCCACCATCACACCCCCGGCCCGCCCCCGTCGCGGGCACCACGTCCCCGTCCTCCTCCCCGGACGTGCTGGCAGCCGCACGGAACACGATGCCCCACCCCGTGGCCCGTGCCGTTCGCACCTTCCAGCTGGCGCACACCGGCAAGGATCAGTACGAGGCTCTGCTCGATGCCGCCGAGATCCTCGCGATCTGCGTCAGCGTGACGTCGGCCGCCCTGCTGCGGGGGACGGACGGCACGGGCCACGGAGTGGGCCTGCGCAACCTGTCCGCACTCCGCAGCGCCTTTCTCTCCGGGGGCGGTGCCACGTTCGGCACGTGGACCAACTGGCTCGACGCTCTGCGCCGGCTCGCGGCGGACCGTCCCGATGTCGTTCCCGGTCTCCGGGAGTCATTGCACGACGAACCGGATTCCCCGGGCCTGGTCGGCCGCCTCAACGCGTTGCGCGCGGAACGGAACCGTGCCGCGCACGGTGACCGGCCGCAGAGCGTCGACGAGTCCGCCCTCCGGGTGGCGGAGTGCGTTCCCCATCTCGAAAAGGCCCTGGAGCAGGCCGAGTTCCTGACGCGGACGCCCTGGCTGCTCACCGTCTCCTGCGCCTACCGGCCGCGATCACACACCTTCGACGTGGTCGCCCACCATGTGATGGGCGACCACCCGGACTTCGAACGCCGGGAGTTCACCTGGACCCAGCCGGTGGCCGACGGCATGTTCTACGTGCTGAGCCCCGACGGCCCGGTCTCCCTCTCCCCCTTCGTGGCCAGTCTGTTCTGTCCGCAGTGCCGGCAGATGGAGGTCTGCTATGCCTCCAAGGCCGTCCGGGACTCGGGCCCGGCAACGCTCAAGAGCTTCGCCCGAGGACACGACGTGCTCTCCGACGACCTCGGCGACGAGATCCGCGCCCTGCCCGATCACCGGCGAGGTACCGGCAACTGACGTCCGCCGCGCTCCGCCCCCAGGGGTCAGGCCCCGGCGCAGGCCGCTCCGTCGAGGGTGAAGGACGCCGGAGCGGTGTTCGTGGCCCCCTTGGTCCCGGTGAAGCCGACGGTCACGGACCCCGCCGCCGGAATGGTGGACGTATAGGACGCGGGCCGCACCGTCACCGCACCACCGCTCTGGGTCGCGGTCCCGCCCCACATGGTGGTGACGGTCTGGCCGTCAGGGAAGGTGAAGGCGAGCGTCCATCCGCTCAGCGGCGTCATCCCGGTGTTCCGGATCACGATCTCGCCCTGGAAGCCGCCCGGCCACTCGTTCACCGCCCGGTAGCCGACCGTGCAGCCCACCCCGGCGGCCTCGTCCGTCGTGACGCTCACCGTCGCCGAGCGTGCCGAGCGGTTGCCGGCGGCGTCGCGGGCGTGGACGGCGAAGCTGTACGTCGTGTCGGGGGTGAGTCCGGTCAGGGTGACGGAGTTCGTGGTGGAGGCAGCGACCGTCTCGTCAGAGGTTCCCGCGACCCGGACGACGTCGTACGGGAGCGCTCCCATGAACCCACCAGGGCAGGGACACGTCAATACGCGCATCAAGACACCGCACCCGCGGTTCTCCGAACCGCCTTTCTCACCCGTCGAGTTGATTTACGTTGATACTGATCACCCAACGCCCATATCGAGGTGCAGGAGGCTCCCCCGTGTCGGACTCAACCCCCGATGTCGCCGCCACCGCGGAGGTACGCGCCCGGATCGACACGACCAAGCCGCATTCGGCCCGGTTCTGGAACTACTTCGTCGGCGGCAAGGACAACTACCCGGCCGACCGGGAGATCGGGGACCACATCAAGCAGATCTTCCCCGGCCTCGTCGACGTGGCGGTCACGAGCCGGCACTTCCTGGGGCGTGCCGTCCGCCACCTCGCCGTCGAGCAGGGCATACGGCAGTTCCTGGACGTCGGCACCGGGCTGCCGACCGCCGACAACACGCACGAGGTGGCCCAGCGCGTGGCCCCGGACGCCCGGATCGTGTACGTCGACAACGACCCCATCGTGCTGAGCCACGCCAACGCCCTGCTCACCAGCACCCCCGAGGGCACGACCGCCTATCTGGACGCCGACCTGTACGACCCCAAGGCCGTCCTGGAGGCCGCCGCGGGCACGCTCGACCTCTCCCAGCCGGTCGCCCTGATGATCCTCAACACCCTCGGCCATGTCGCCGATTACGAGCAGGCGCGCGGACTCGTGCGCGCGTTCATGGCGGGCCTGCCGTCGGGCAGCTACCTGGTGATCAGCGACAGCACCGCCACCAGCGAGGGCATGATCGCCGCGTCGGAGGCATACAACGCGAGTGGCGCGGTGCCGTACTACGTACGCAGCGTCGAGGAGATCGCCGGGTTCTTCGACGACCTGGAACTGGTGGAGCCGGGCGTCGTGCAGGTGACCGAGTGGCGCCCGGAGTCGGGGGACGCCGTTGTCGTGGACGCCTACTGCGGGGTGGGGCGCAAGCGGTAGCGCTCCGCTGGGCGCGGTGGATTCATCTGCGGGACGGTGGGGGCTGGTCGCGTCCGCGGGGCGGTAGCCGCACATCCAATACAGCCCCGCGCCCCCTACGGGGCCTTGCGGGGCCAGAACCCAAGACGCCCAGCGTCCCCGTCACCCCGAGCGACGCCACCGCCATGACCGTCATCGCGGTGGCGGGCGAGGTGAGTTGGGCCAGCGAGCCGGCGAGGGCCGCGCTCACACCCTGCATGGTGAGCATCCCGGAGCTGTGCAACCCCAGGGCCTGGCCCGCCAGTTCGCCAGGGGTCAGGGACATCAGGCGCTCCTGCTGCACGAGGCTCGCGCCGAACCCGACCGACGCGACGGCGACCGCGACCGCGGCGAGCGGGAGTGGTGGGCGCAGGGCGAAGAAGGCGTACGGCGTGGCCAGCAGGACCAGCAGCGGCACCCCGAGCCGTGCCCGCACCCCGGGCGGCAGCAGCCGGCCGACCGTCACGTCCCCGACGAACATTCCCAGCGCCGCACAGGCGAACAGCGTGCCCGCGTCGGCGGGGGCGTAGGAGACGTACAACGACTCGCAGCCGACGATCAGGCCGTTGGGAACCCAGAGGGCCAGCAGGACGTGCCGGCGTGGGCGGGAGGACCACAGCAGGGCGTTGGCGTGCCAGGTCGCCGTCACCGAGGGGCGGCCCGACGCGCGTGGCGGGCGGGCCGACAGGCCGAGCCGGACGCCGATCGCGGCCATGATGTGCAGCGCCGCCGCGAGCAGCAGGACCGTGCCCGGGGACAGGACCGCCAGCAGCACGCCGCCCGCCGCGTATCCGGCTATCTGCACCAGCCCGCTCATCATGTTGAAGAGCGAACGTCCCGGCATGAATGCGCCCTTGGCCACCACCTCGTTCAGCAGCCCCCACCGCACTCCCCCGCCGAGCGACGCGACCAGCCCCTGCGCCAGGACGACGACGAAGATCCCCCAGATCGGCAGTCCGGGCAGGGCCAGCACCGCCGTACCGGCCGCGGAGGCGCCCGAGATCCCGGCCAGCGTCGCCCTCGGCGGCAGCCGGTCCGCGCCCGACATCAGCAGCGTCGCGCCCAGCACCTGCGCCAGCGAGGGGCCGAACATGCTCACCGCCGACAGCAGCGGCGACCCCGTCGCCCGGTAGACGAGCGTGCCGAGCGCCAGTCCGGCCATCGTCTGAGCGGCGACGTTCGCCACGGAGACGAGGAAGAGCGGGGTGAACTCCGGTGTGCGGAACAGGGATGCGTAACTGGCGGTCATGGGGGAAGAGTCTCGGGCACGCCCGAGAGCCGGAGCCATCGTTTTTCCGCTGTTTTCCGCGGAGTGCGAAAGGTGGCGTACGCCCATGGGCTGGTGGCAGCTCAGCGCCGACGCCCTCGCCCGCCTCCTCCTTTTTGTTCACCTGGCGCCTGCACGCGGGGATCTCGGCATGCGCGGTACTCCATTCGGCTCCACACTGAAGGCTGTGAGCTGGTCGTCTTCACGGACGACGGACGCCAAGAGACCAGAGCCGCGGAGAAGGAGGACCTTCGCTCCGATTGCGCAACGCTCCGCAGCCTCCAGCGAGATCCCGGTCCGACAGCCCGACACCCCATCCCCTGGGAGGCGCTGTGGCCCTCATAGCTCTGTGCTTGCCCGCACTGATGCTGGCTTTGATACTCGCGCTGGGAATGCTTGAGGACTTCATATTCCCCCGCCCACCGGCTCCTCCGGACGAGGCGGAGCTTCCTGAGTCCACCACCGCACACGAGCCTGGACCTTGAGTCGCAGGGCGGCCCGAACCCTGACAGCCCGGAGGGGTTCAGACACCGCTACTGGGCGGGGCCAGGATGCTCACCGGGTGTCTGGCCGGAGTCCGGGGCTGGTGCGGCAAGTCTGAGGGCGTCCTTGCGTGTGTTGACGTCATCGAACTGCTGGATGAGTTCTCTGACCCGCGGTGGCGTGGTGGCTTGCGTGCCGAGCTGGCTCTGTGCGCGCAGCAGCTCACCGTAGATCGCTCCGTACGTTCCGCAGAGCTTGATGGATTCCTCGGCGCGGTCGTGCAGGCCGGTTGCGTAGGGCGCGGCGATGGTCAGCGCGGCCAGGCAGGACAGCGCGGAGAGCACCACCTGGGCGGTGAGGCGGGAACCGTCGGCGATGAGCGGCCAGGCGGCGAGCCCTGCGATGACGCTGAGTGCGGCTGCGGCGATGTGGTAGAGACGAGCCCGGTGCAGCAGGTGCACGGTTTCTCTCGGGGTTCTTTTCACCCAGTAACGGGCCCGAGCGGCGCTGCCATCGAGCTGACGCGCGAGCGCTTCGTCGACAGGCGGTGCACCGGCAGGTCCTTTCCCTCGTCTGACCAACGTCAACAGCACAGCTACGGCGCTCCCGCACTCGTCCGGTAGTGATTCCACATTGACGTCAGTCGATCGTGTTTTTCCAATGCAACGCGCCGATTCCCGACCAACGGACCTTCGCCCCGGCCGCCAATCAGCTGCATGCCCGCTTGCTTTTGCGATCACCATGGGACGGGCACATAATGTGAAACGAGCCCAGCCGGGTATTTCCACCTGAAGGGCATACCCTGCGCCGGAGCCCCGGCCCGATTACGGCGGGCCGGGGCTCTGATGCGCGTGTGGGGCTGTCACATCCAACGGTGACTTCGTCGGGGACGGTCGCTGCCGCGGTCCCTTTTAGTCGACGACGCGGAAGCTGCCGTTGGTGGTCACAGTGTCGACTCCGAAGCTGGTGCTACCAGGCCCAACCGTGGCGAGGGGAGCGCCGAGGTCGCAGACGGACCCGTTGAAGAACTGAATGGTCCGGTGGGTGTTGTTGGTGACGTTGAAGGTGGTGGCGACACCCGGGACGACCGTGATGCACGCTCCCGGGTCGGCCGAGTAAGTCCGCTCGTTGATCTGGATCTCGCCGCCGTCCCTCTTGTGCCCGTGGTGGTCCTTCTTGTACCCGTCCTTCTCGTGCCCGAAGTCGCTGTCGCCACCGAGGGGGGCCGAGGCGGGACGGACGGCTTCCCGGACGGACGAGGCGGTCTGGGGGGAGTCCGCGGAGGCGTAGGTCACGCCGGTGACAGTCAGGGCCACGGCTGCCGAGGCGCCGGCGATCAGGGCGACGGTGCGTGTCTGCATCTCAGATTTCTCCTTCTTTCAGGGAAATCGGCTGAACTGCCGATCTGTGAATGAACCTACTGAGGGCGATTTCCGACGGCATCTCAAAGATCACTAACGTGTGACGCGCAGCCGCCATCCGGAGGTACACGAGGGCATCCAGCAGGTATTTCGGATTTCCCTGAGGGGTCGTCAAATTGCCGCAATTAACGGCAGTTTGAAGAACGGGATTAGGCCGGGCCGGTGAAAGAACCGGAGCCCGTCACCCCGCCGAAGCGTCGGAGGCGTGTCGGAGGTTGACGCCACGTCTGAATCGCCCCCTGGACCCTTGTCAAGGACCGCACATTGCCGCGCGGCTCGTCTGCACGGACCCGGGACACGCCGTCTCGGTGAGAGCCGCTGTGCGCGGGCCGCGCTGCTCGTCCTGCTGGACTCCCCGCTGAGTACGACCCGGCTCGTCGCCCTGACCGGCCTGCGCCTCGGCTCGGTCGGCCGCCATCCGGGGATCCTGCGGGACGCGGGGCTGGTGGAACGACGGGGGCGGGCCGGTCGGTGCTGTGCTCGCGGGCAGCGGCGGGACGGGTTCGCGTCGAACCGCCGAACGGTGCCGACAGCTGCCGGCGTTAGCATCCGTTTCATGACTACTGACACCAGCGGCAACTCCGTACTCGACGTGGACATCGATGCGCTTCAGGGCGGTGCGGCGGATCTCGGCCAGTACAAGGGCAAGGCCGTGCTCGTCGTGAACGTGGCCTCCAAGTGCGGGCTGACCCCGCAGTACGCGGGCCTGGAGCGGCTGCAGGAGCGTTACGCCGCGCAGGGCTTCACCGTGCTCGGCGTGCCCTGCAACCAGTTCATGGGCCAGGAGCCCGGCAGCTCCGAGGAGATCGCCGAGTTCTGCTCGGCGACGTACGGCGTGACCTTCCCGATGACCGAGAAGGTCGAGGTCAACGGGGACGGACGGCATGCGCTGTACGACCGCCTGACCGGCTTCGCCGACGCCGAGGGGCACACCGGCGACATCCGCTGGAACTTCGAGAAGTTCCTGATCGGCCGGGACGGCCAGGTCGTCGCGCGCTTCGGGCCGCGGACCGAGCCGGAGTCGGCGGAGGTCGTCGCGGCCGTGGAGGCCCAGTTGGCTTAGCTGCCTGTTGACCTTGCCCTTGGGGCAAGGGTGAGCGTCCCTGTCACCGGGCGGAAGGCACCCGGTGACGGAGGATGACGTGGTGGAGAACGAACTGCTCACCATCGGGGCGTTCGCCGCGAGGGCCCGGCTCTCGGCCAAGGCCCTGCGGCTGTACGACCGGCTCGGACTGCTCGCCCCGGCCCACGTGGACGAGGCCAGCGGCTACCGCTACTACCGCGCCGACCAGGCCGAACGCGCCCGGCTCGTGGCCCTGCTGCGGCAGCTGGACATGCCGCTGGCCCGGATCGCCGAGGTCGTCGAGGCGGCCGACGGCGACCACGCCGAGCGGCTGCTCGCGACCTACTGGGCGGACGTAGAAGCGCGAGTCGCGGGGCAGCGGACGCTCGCCGGGTACCTCCGTGGACGGCTGTCGGGGAGGAGTTCCGAGATGTACGGGAAGTTCGAGATCGAGACGGTCGACGTGCCGGCGCGGGTGGTGATCACCGAGACGCGGCACACGCTGGCGGACGAGCTGCCGGCGTGGATCGGGGCGTCGCTGGGGCGCCTGGAGGCGGCCTCCCGGGAGTGCGGCGGCGTCACGGCGCCGCCGTTCGTCGTGTACCACTCCGAGGTGTCGATGGAGAGCGACGGGCCCGCCGAGGCGTGCGTCCCCGTCGCCGACGAGGCCGCGGCCCGGTCGTGGGCCGACGCGCGCGGATGGGCCTGGGAGACACAGGTCAGGGTCGATCCCGCACAGCGGCTCGCCTGCACCCGGATCACCAAGGCGCAGGTGGCCCATCCACAGATCCTGGCGGCGTTCGAGGCGGTCGAGGAGTGGATCGCCGCGCAGGGGCTGGAACAGGCGGGACCCTGCCGCGAGGTGTACTTCGCCGACTGGGATGCGGCGGGGGCGGAGGATCCGGTGTGCGACATCGCGTTTCCGGTCCGGCTCCGCTGAGCCCCGTCCCGCCGAGCCCAATCCCGGTGGTCCGGCTCCACTGAGTCCGGTCCCGCTGGCTACCTCAGTTCCTCCGGGCACGGGGTCCCGCGCGGGACCCCGTACGGTGCCCCCAGCCGGTAGGTCCCCGCCTTCGGGGCCAGCAGGACCGTCCACTTGTCGCCGTCCGCGTCCTCCTCGGCCTCCATCAGGCAGCCGTTGACGTTGTCGTACGTCTTCGGGGCGCCGTCGGGACGGTCCTTGGATGCCTCCGTCTCCTGCGGGCGCTCAAGCTTCTTGCCGTCGGCGTCGACGATGCTCAGCCACGGCGAGTAGGGGATGCGGACGAGGATGCGGCCGGGCGCGGTGACCCTCATCCTCAGCTCGGTCTGCTCGATGCGCTCGACGACCGCGTTCGGCTCGGCGAGCGGCGTCGGGTCGGTGACCCGGAACAGCTGCCAGTTGGCGTCGCCCCAGATCTGCTCCAGATACGGCATACCGCGCTGGACGAGTTCCCGCTCGCGCTCACCGCCGTCGCCGTCCGCCTCGCCCTTGGGCAGCACGACGAAGTGGACGGCCCAGCGCCTGAGCCACTCGTAGTAGTTGGCGGAGTTGAGGGTGTCGTCGTAGAAGAGGGGGTTGCGTTCCATGTCGGCCTGGCGGTTCCAGCCGCGGGCCAGGTTGACGTACGGCGCGAGTGCGGAGGCCTCGCGGTGGGAGCGGGCGGGGACGACCTCGACGCGGCCCTTCTCGGCGCCGACCTCCTGGAGCTCGTTGACCAGGGGCGCCAGCTCGCGGGCCCAGGAGGCGGTCGGGGTCGTGTTCACGACGTCGTCGACGGACTTGAAGCCGATCCACGCGTTGAAGCCGACGATGGCCACGACGAGCGCGTACCACTTGCGGGAGCGCGGCACCGTGAAGGGCAGCGCGGCGACCAGTGCCACCCCCGCGAACAGCATCGGCAGCCGGGTGATGTTGGAGCCGATCTGCGAGCTGATCAGCCACGCCAGCAGGACCGAGAGCCCGTACACGGCGGCCGTGATCCGTACCGTCTTCCACTCGCGCGGTACGGCGGCGAAGACGAACACCGCGTACAGCAGCGGCAGCGACGCAGAGCCGAAGGACATCGGCTGGGTGCCGGAGAAGGGGAACAGCCAGGCGGAGACGGCGACCACGACCGTCGGGGCGAGCCCCAGCGCCCAGGCCCCCGGGCGGCGCTTCTGCAGGAACAGCGCCACCGCCACCAGGCCCACGAACAGGCCCGCGACCGGTGACGCCAACGTGGCGAGCGCCGCCAGCGGGGCCGCGCACAGCGCCTTGGCCCAGCGTTTGTAGCGCCAGCGGTGCGGCCAGCAGAACACCACCGCGACGGCGGCGAGGGCGAACACGGTGCCGAGCCCGAACGTCACCCGCCCCGACGCGGCATTGCACAGGAACGCGAAGACCCCGGCGAGCGCGGCCCACAGCGGGTTCTTCACCCAGCGGCTGCGGACCAGGATCATCGTCAGCAGCCCGGCGGAGATCGTCCCGGCGATCATCATCGTCGTACGGACGCCGAGGAGGGACATCAGATACGGCGACACCGCGCTGTACGACACCGGGTGCATACCGCCGTACCAGGCGAGGTTGTACGCCGAGTCGGGGTGTCGGCCGACGAACTCGGCCCAGGCGTCCTGCGCGGCGAGGTCGCCGCCGCTGTTCGCGAACGTGAAGAACCAGACGACATGCAGGGCGCCGGACAGGGCGGTGAGGGACAGGACGGGGTGGCGCAGGAGCCGTTCACGGACGGCCAGGACGGCACGCCCCAGCGCCTGCGCCGCACCGCCGTGCTCAGTGTCGGCCTGCGGCGGTGCGGGCACGGGTATTCGCGGGCCTGATCCCGGGTCCGGATCGGCGTCGTCTGCGTGTTTCGGCTCCGCAGTGGCCACCTGAAGGCACTCCCCGTGTCCCGTCTTCTGTTCTCTTCAGGACGCGCCCCGTTCCCCGCGCGTTGCCCGCCGCGTCTCCGCGGCTTTCCCGGCCGCGTCCCTGAGCGGTGACCTGCCCCGATTCGCGACGCTAACACGTGGCCCGCCGCCCGGCCCCCGGATGGGGCCGAGCGGTGGGCCGCGGCTGGGACCGTCGCGCCCGGTATCAGCCGACGCGGGTCAGCTTGTCCGTGAAGCCCGGCTCGGCGAGGTCCGTCTGCAGCGCGACGGGCACCTTCACGGCACCGGCCGTGCCGCCGTCGCCGACGGTGAGCGTGCCGACCTTGGTGCCGGCCTTCGCGGTGTGCGGTACGGCGTCCGCGGTGAAGTCCAGCCCGACCTTCAGGCTGGACCAGCCGACGGCGGTGACGTCCTCGGTGGCGACGACCGGGGTGCGACCGCCGAGGCCGTCGTCGACGTAACCGACGACCTCCCCCTTCTTGATGATCGTCGCGGCCCGCAGGGCGTCCTGGGCGGCGCGGATCAGCTTGTCGCCGCCGTCGAGTGCGGCGCTGAGGATGGTGTTCTCCGGTCCGCCGGCGGGCTGCCGGATGACCGCGCCGATGATGGTGCGGGTCTCGCCGCCGATGTCCTCCGTGGCGGCGAAGACGAGGTTCCCGAGGGCGGAGGTGGTGGTGCCGGTCTTGATGCCGACGACGTTGTTCCTGCCGACGAGCTGGTTCCAGTTGGAGTGGTTGACGCCCTTGTAGTCGTCGTACGACATCATCGCGGCGACCTCGCGGAAGGCGGGTTCCTGCATGGCGGCCTCGGCGAGCTTCACCTGGTCCACGGCGGTGCTGACAGTGGAGTCGTTCAGTCCGGAGGGGTCGGTGTACGTGGTGTTGGTCATGCCGAGGTCCTCGGCGGCGGCGTTCATCTTCTCCACGAACGCCTCCTCCGAGCCGGCGTCCCAGCGGGCGAGGAGACGGGCGACGTTGTTCGCGGATGCGATGAGGATGCTTTCCAATGCCTCGCGCTGGGTGATCGAGTCGCCCGCGGTGACGTCGACGGTGGACTCCTGGCCGGCGTCGGACTGCTCCTGCGCGGTCTGGTCGATCCTGATCTTCGGGCCGTCCTCGCCGCTCTTGAGCGGGTGGTCCCGGAGGATGACGTACGCCGTCATGACCTTGGCGACGCTGGCGATGGGGACGGGCTTCTGGTCGCCGGAGCTGCCGAAGGTGCCGATGCCCTGGACGTTGAGGGCGGCCTGCCCGTCGGACGGCCACGGGATGTCGACCTCGCCGCCCTCGAAGGTGTAGGCGTCCGCCGCGGTGAGGTCGAGCGTGGGGGTCGGGAGCGGACGCACACTCTGCACGACCCCGAAGACGATCGCCAGCAGCACGAGCAGCGGCGTCCAGATCTTGACCCGCCGCGCGGCCGTGCGCAGCGGCGTCTGCGGGGGCGGTGGCGTGTTCGTCAGCTCCGCCAGCAGATCCAGCGGCGGCTTCGGCGGCAACGGCTGCTGCGTCGTCCGCTCCGGCCCGACCTGCGGCACGGGCGAGGTGACGTCCGGCGTGGCAGGCCTCGGCACGCTCGGCCGCGGCACGTCCAGCGGCTTGAGCGCGACGAACTTACTGGTCCGCTCGACGTCCGCTTCGAGCTTGCGGGACCGGCCTTCGTCGGCCTTGTCATCGGCCTTGTCGTGGGCCTTGTCGTGGGCCTTGTCGTGGGCCTTGTCGGCGTCCTCGGGTGCCGTCTTGGCCGCCCCGCCCAGCTTCAGCATGGTGGTCGGCTGATCGACGGCGGGCCCGGTGGGCCGTACAGCCTTGAAGACGGCGGTGGGCTGGTCCACGGGGGGCTTGCCGGCCTCGGGCGTGCCGCCATCGGCGCCGGGTCCGACGCCGGAGCCCGCGCTGCCGCCGGACGCCGCGCTGCCGCCGGACGCCGCGCTGCCGCCGGTGTCCGCCTCCGCGTCGGAGCCGCCACCCTCACGGCCGTCCACGTCATCAGTGCCGGGCTCTGCATCGGCCTCCGGCACAGCGTCAGCCGCCGACTCGCCGTCAGCTTCGGAATCGGCCACGGCGTCACTGTCACTGTCGGCGTCGGAGTCGGATTCGGATTCGGCGTCGCCCTCGGAGCCGGTGCGCGTCTCGGCTTCGGCGTCGGGCTCGGGCTCGGCGTCGGCCACGACCTCAGCGTCGCTTTCGGCGTCGGCGTCGGCGGCAGAGCGGGCGCGCGTCTCGGTGTCAGCTTCAGGCCCGACGTCGGCCACGACCTCAGCGCCACTGTCAGCGTCGACGTCAGCGGCAGAGCGGGAGCGCGTCTCGGTGTCGGCCTCAGCCTCGGGGCCGGCCCCGGACACGGCCCCGGCCTCACGGTCGGCCTCGCTCCCGGCGTCAGCTCCGGAATCGTCCTCACCCTCGGCGTCCGCGCCGCCCTCAGAGTCTGCATCCGTCTCGACGTCGACGTCAGTCTGAACGTCGGCGTCGAGCACAGCCGCAGCGTCGGCGTCGTCCTCAGGCTCTACGCCAGCCCCGGAAC
>NZ_WJBG01000202.1 GCF_009709555.1 Streptomyces blattellae
GGCGGAGGCGGGACGTCGGCGGAGGCGGAGGCGAAGGCGGGACGTCGGCGGAGGCGGAGGCGGGGCGTCGGGGAGTCAGCGCTGGTTCGGGGGAGTCAGCGCTGGTTCGGGGGGCGTCAGTTCTGTGGAGTCAGAGGGCCGACAGATGGCACTGGACGTACGGCCGAGGTCGATGTGACGGCGCGAGGTCAGAAGGGGCAGTGGCAGTGACTGGCCAGTGCGGTCGAGCATTCCCATGGCCATCCCCCCACCCCCCACACGGATCCCTAGTTTTCCTACCTGATTGCTGGGGATTGTGGCAGAAGAGTGGCGGCCACCCCAAGGGGGAGTTCGCATCATGGACGTACCTGTCCCGCTTTTTGAGACATGTAGAGGGCCTGCATAGCGCTTTGGCTCAGCGTGTCAGGGGTTTACCAGGCGCCGGGGTATTGGCCAACGCGGAAACGCCGACGGGCAGTTCGGCCGATGCGACGTCGGCGAGCGACACGCCTTCGAGGATCTCGCGCACGTTGGACCGCGGTGCGATCCACAGGGGGAGCAGCGCGGGGCCGGACGGCGCGGCAACGCCCATGGCAGGATTGCTCAAGGTCGGCGGCAGGCTGCGGCGTCGGGGTTCTCCTGCTGCTCGGGCACGTACTTGTAGCCCACGCGTCGTACGGTGACGATCCGGTGCCGGTGGGCGCTGCCCAACTTGCGGCGCAGCCGTGCGATGTGGACATCAACGGTGCGGCCGTCACCGATGTGGTCGTAGCCCCAGATGTTGGCCACCAACTGCTCGCGCGAATGCACCTGTTGGGGGTGCAGAACGAGATGGGCCAGCAGCCCGAACTCCAGGTAGGTGAGGTCGAGTTCGCGTCCGTCCACCTCGGCGACATGGCGCGCGGGATCGATGCGGACGCCGCCGCCTCCCGTCTGCTGCGCGGAGGGTGAGTCCGTAGGGGCGACAGGCAGGACCTCCGGCCGTGTCACGTCCTTGGCGAAGAGCTGGGCGGGATCGGTGCCCTCGGGGACGAGTACGAGGTAGCCGACGAGGGGTGCGGAACCGGGTTCCCCGGCGCCGCTCCGCGCGGTGTCGCCCACGAGGCGGAGATGGCGTATGTCGGGGAGTGGTGAATCCGATGGGTCCAACGGAGTGGCCTGGGTCGGAAGTGCCGTGGTCATGGCGGTCGTCCTTCAGAAGTACGTAGTAGGGCCGTCAGGCGCAGAGGGATTGGGTGCGCCTGATCACCTGGGAAGAGGGAGAGAGAGCGGAGCGCACGCGCAATGTCGTGAGCCGCGTGCCTTACGCGCGACAGCAGGCGGCGCTGACGACGTGACCAAAGTCGACATGCCGACGACAAACGAGTCGTTGCTGCTTATGGGACATGTGCATCATCCTGCGCGCCCGCTGGGCGGCTCGTCAACGATTCCCTAGTAAATCAATAGGAAATGTGGGGGGCGGACCCGGCTGAGGTCGCCCAGCGGGCCGGCAACAGCGTCGAGGTCCTGCTGTCCCGGTACGCGAAGTGCCTGTATGACCGGCAGTCCATCAACAACCAGCGCATCGAGGGGCTCCTGAGTTCTTACGACCGGCCACCTGAGTCTGATGAGCAGTTCGAGGCGTAGTTCCCCGCGCCCGAGGCGAAGCTGGCCCGGGAGTGGCTAGGGCGGCGTTCAGCGGGGTCTGGCACAAGTTCCGTGAGCCGTCACGATGAGTTGCCGTTCCTCGGCATACTGCGGCTGATCACGAGGCGCTCTGGCAGCGAGGGTTAGGCTTTCCGGATGCCATCGGTGAGCATGCGTCATTCAGTTCGCGCGATCATCCTCGACGAAGACGACCGCATCCTCCTGTGCCGATTTGCGATCCCAGACCCGGCGGGGACAGTCGTGTGGGCGGCTCCCGGCGGAGGGATCGAACCAGGCGAGACGCCGCTTGGCGCATTGCGTCGCGAAGTGCGAGAGGAGGTAGGTCTCATGATCGAGGCAGACCCGCCGCATGTGGGCCCCTCCCCCTGAGTGGTGGACACGCTGATACTGGATCTGCTTGATCCGGAGGAAGCGAGAACACCGCCGATGGCGATGAAGGACTACTCGGACGAGTTCAAGGCCGATGCCGTGGCCTTGTACGAGTCCACGCCCGGGGCGACCTACAAGAGCATCGCCGCTGACCTGGGCATCAACAGGGCGACGCTGCGTGAGTGGGTGCTGCGGGACCGGGACCGTCGCGGCGTCGACCCCGCGACCGCTCGGGCAGGCAGGGCAGCGCCTGCCCGGGCAGGACAGCCGGCACCGTCCGCCGACCCGGACGAGCGGATCCGGCAGCTGGAGGCCCGGGTGGCCGAGCTTGAGGCGAGCGAGCGGAAGCTGGCCACCGAGCGGGACATCCTGCGCAAGGCAGCCAAGTATTTCGCCGGCGAGACGAACTGGTGAACCGCTTCCAGTTCGTCCACGACCACCGGGACGCCTGCGGCGTGAAGCGGTTGTGCCAGGTACTGGGCGTGAACCGCTCCAGCTACTACAAGTGGCGGGGCGGGGCCGACGCGCGGACCGCGCGGCAGGCCGCCGACCGTGCCCTGGCCGAGCAGATCCGTGCCGTCCATGCCGACTGCGACGGGGCTTACGGCTCCCCGCGGATCACCGCCGAGCTCCGAGCCGACGGCCGGAAGATCAACGAGAAACGGGTGGCTCGCGTGATGCGCAAGTTCTCCATCCAGGGCATACGCCTGCGCAGACGGGTCCGCACCACGGTCCCCGAGCCGTCGGCGACGCCGGTCCCGGACCTGTTCCAGCGGGACTTCACCGCGCCCGAGCCTGGCCTGAAGTACATGGGCGACATCACGTATCTCCCCGTAGGGGACGGCCAGTTCCTCTATCTGGCCACCGTCCTGGACTGCTTCAGCCGCCGGGTCGTGGGCTGGTCCATCGCCGCCCACATGCGCACCCAACTCGTCGCCGACGCCCTGCGGATGGCAGCCGCCACCCGCGGCGGACTGAGCGGCGCGGTCTTCCACTCCGATCACGGTGCCCAGTACACATCGCGTGAATTCGCGGATCTGTGCGGTGAGTTGGGCGTCACCCAGTCCATGGGCGCGGTCGGCACCTCCGCCGACAACGCCGCCTGCGAGAGCTTCCACGCCACCCTCAAGCGGGAGACCCTGCGCGGCGCCCACCACTACCCGGGCGCGGAACTATGCCGACGCACCGTCTTCCGCTGGCTCACCCGCTACAACACCCGCCGCAGGCACTCCGCCAACGGACACCTCAGCCCCGTCGACTACGAAACCAGCACCAACAGGAGTCCGATAAGCTCACGCTGGCCGCATAACCACCCGAACGCGTGTCTACCTTCGCGGGGGAAGGCCCGCCCGCACCGCCCCCGTACGCGTGGACATACACGACGGTCGAGCCGAGCAACTGCCCTTCCCCGACGCCTCCTTCGACGCGGCGGTCGTATGCCTGACTCTCTGCTCCGTGGCTGACCCGCAGGCGGCCATCGCCGAATTGCACCGGGTTCTGCGGCCGGGCGGCGAATTGCGGTTCTTCGAACATGTCCAGGCCGACTCGGCCGCGATGCGCCGAGTTCAGCGCGTGCTCGACGCCACGGTCTGGCCACGCCTGATGGGCGGCTGCCACACCGGCCGCGACACCCAGAAGGCCATCACCGCAGTCGGCTTCATCCTGACCGCCATCGACCGTTTCCCCTTCCCCGCCACCCGCGTCCCTTCACCGGCCGCGACCCACATCCTCGGCACCGCCGTATGCCCCGACCTGGGAGGCACCCGATGACCGCCCCGGACAACACCGAACAGCCCGTCCCACTGGCGGACATGACGGCAGCCCACGCCTCGGTCACCCTGCTGGAACGACTGGCCGACAAGCTCGGCGGCCGGGCCTCGGTGACCGCCGTCTACGGCGAGCCCGTGGTCAGCGAAGGCGTCACTGTCATCCCGGTAGCCGAGGTCGGCTTCGGATTCGGCGGCGGTGCGGGACGCGAGGTCGGCACGGCCAAGACCGGCGAGGGAGGGGGAGGCGGCGGTGGAGCGGGGGCCAGGCCCGTCGGTTTCATCGAAATCAAGGAGGGCACCGCGACGTTCAAGCCGCTCCGGGATCCCTGGGTGGACGTCGTCGTGCCGCTCGCCGCGCTCCTGGCAGGGGTAGCCGTTCCGCGGTTCGCTCGCCGCCTTGCCAAGCGCCGCGTTCGCTGAAGGACTGGCCTCCGCCGAAAAAGAGGCCCGCCCGCATGGTCAGCGGTCGGCTGAACGCTATGCCGGACCAGGGGCGGTTGGTTCGGGGATGCGGTGCCTGCGGGTCGAGGACGTCAGCCCGCGTGGTCGGACAGGCGATCCGGGGCGAGGACGGTGATGCGGCCCCGGGCGAGGCGGATGAGGTGCTGATCGGCGAAGTCGCGCAGCACCTTGGTGGTGGTTTCGCGGGAGGTGCCGGCCAGAGCGGCGATCTGCTGATGGGTGAGCGCGATCTGCGGGCTGCGGGCGCCGAGCACCCGGGGCCGGGTCTCGGCCGCGAGTGTGAGCAGGGTGGTGGCGATGCGCTGCGGTACGGACTTGAAGACGCTGTCGGACAGGCGCTGTTCGAGGTCGGTCAGGCGTCGGCCGAGGATCTCGGTGATGCGTGCGGAGATCCGGGCGTCGGACAGCAGGAAGCGGTGGACGTCGACGCGGCTCATGACGCAGACGGTGACGTCGTCGAGGGCTTCGGCGAAGTTGTCGTACATCCGCTGCCCGAGCAGGACCATCTCGCCGAAGATGGTGCCGGGGCTGATGATCGCGCAGGTCAGGGCGCGCCCGTCGGCGGAGACGCGGAAGATCCGCACCCGGCCCTTCTTGAGGATGAACAGCACCTCGGAGGGCTGGGAGGGCGAATAGAGCAGCTCGCCGGCGCTGTAGGTCTTCATTGGGGCCGCGGTGGCGATGGCGTCCATCTCCGCTGCGCTCAGGTCGCGGAAGATGTCGACCTCGGAGATGCACCAGGTCTTCTCGACGGCGTCACCGGTGTGGTTCATATGGTGTGGTTCCTCGCGTCGTCCCGGTGCCCACGGCGGGGGAGCGGCTCCCCACGCCGGGCTGGCCAGCGCGCCCGCGCTGCTGGCCAGACAGTAGTCGTCCGGGGCACCGAGGGGAGGTTCAGCGCCCCGGAGCGGTGAGCCGGGACCAGGTGTTGACGCTGGTGGTATCGGTGTCATGCCGCTGTCCGGTCGTGCCGCCTGGCTGCCAGTTGGGCGATGGAGGAGAAGGTGAGTCCGGCCAGGAGGCCGAAGACGAGGTGGCCGCCGAGACTGGAGGCGGTGACGTCGTTCCATTCGAAGACGGGCATGCCCAGGTTGGCCGGCATGATCCACAGGGCGCCGAGGAACCACCACACCGCGCCGTAGACCAGGCCGAGGACAACGGCGGGCGCGAGGCGCTGCGCGAGGTGGCCGAGCACAACGCCGAAGGTGGTGCCGGCGAACAGGGCGATCGCGAGGTGGACCAGCCAGCCGACGACGGCGTTGGTCGAGCCGAGCAGCCCCGCCACCATAGTGATCATCGCGGTGTCCATGACCGGCCGGGAGACCGACATCCAGATGCCGAAGCCGATGCCGCCGACCAGTCCGGCCGCGGCGCCCCAGACGGCGTGGACCGGGATCGCGGCGGTCTTGGGGGATACGTGTGCTGCGGTGACCATGGTGATCATCCCATCCCGTGGGTTTTCCTCTGTCGCTTTTGGTGCCGACGCTAGATCGCATGGCATGGGCAGGTATGTGACCACGCTTACCTACGCGTCGGTAGCCAGGGCGAGGCGTGAGCACGGTGGCAGGGAGCACCGGCGCTCTCTAGCGTGGATATGGAGGCACCTGTTCCGCTTGGTTGAGAGGAGCGGTCGCCATGGCGGGCCGTAGCCGAAGCGCCGTCGAGTCTGAGATCAAGGAGACCCTGGGGCGTGTCCATTCACGGGGTGGTCAGACACCCCATGTCGTTTGGTGTCAAGCGGTATGGGGTTGTGCGTGGTGCGACCAGGCGGTTGCTTCGTCGTAGAGGGTGCGGGTCTTGAGGCATCCGTGGAGGATGCCGACGAGCCTGTTGCCGACCTGGCGGAGGGCAGAGTTGTAGCCGGCCTCGCGGGCTCGCTGCTTGTCGTAGTACCGGCGGGCGCCGGGTGAGGCCCGCAGGGCGGAGAACGCCTGGCGCTGAAGCGCGTCGGCGAGCCGGTTGTTGCGCACGTAGCGGGCCTGGACGGTGTGGCTCTTGCCGGAGGCCCGGGTAACGGGGCTGGTTCCGGCGTAGTTCTTGCGGGCCTTGGCGGAGCTGTAACGGGTGGGATCGTCCCCGAACTCGGCGAGCACCCGGGCGCCGGTGATCTCTCCGATGCCGGGCATGGAGAGGTAGATCTCAGCGTCCGGGTGCGCGAGAAAATGCGCCTTCACCTGCTCTTCCATCGCGGCTATCTGTTCGTTGAGGGCGATCAGGAGACGAGCATGGGCGGTCGTGGTGGCCCCGTAGGCGGCGGCCACCGGCTCGGGCAGTTCCAGGTGCTTCTCGCGCAAGGCGGCCTGGATGGCCCCGGCCTTCTGGTCCCGGTTGTGGCGTCGGGCGCGGGCCAAGATGGCGGTGATCTGGATGCGGGTGAGCCTGGCCGCCGCCTGGGGGGTGGGCGCCTTGATGAGCAGTTCCAGCGCGTCGGTGCTGGTCAGCTCCAGGCTCGCGTAGGCGTTCAGGGCTGCGGGGAAGTACTCGCGCAGCGTGTTGCGCAGTCGTTGGAAGGTGCGGGTGCGTTCCCAGATCAGGGTCTGGTGGGCGCGGGCGACGACCTTGACGGCCTGGGCCTGGTCGCTGTCGCCGGCGATGGGCCGCAGCTGGTCGCGGTCGATGCGGACCATGTCGGCCAGCGCGTGGGCGTCGCCTCTGTCGCTCTTGGCGCCGGAGGTGCTGTACCGCTCCTTGAACCGGGCGACCTGCCGAGGGTTGATCGCGTAGACCCGGTAGCCGGCCGCAAGCAGGGCCTGCACCCAGGTGCCGCGGTCCGTCTCGATCCCGACGATCACGTCGCAGGGGACGAGGTCCTCACCCGCATGCTTCGCCACAAGCTCGTGGAGCTTGGTGATACCGTCCGCGCCCTCGGGCAACCTTGCGGTCGCGAGGCGGCGGCCGGTGGTGTCCTGGACTTCGACATCGTGGTGGTCCTCGGCCCAGTCGTCGCCGATCAGCAGCAACTCATCCTCCAGGTCAGGTACTTCCCGGTCATGCAGCCCGCGGAAGACACGGCACGCGGCCTAATGGATCCAGTGCTCACGCTCAGCTCGGCGGGCACGCCACCCCATCAGCGGTCATGGCCTTCCGGCCAACCAGCAGGGGCACGGTCTGACCACAGAACTCACAGTGGTTCCGGCGACATAAGTGCTCACCTGCTGGCGGCTACGGCACCGAGTCTCTCCGACCCGGCAGCTCCCATTAGGC
>NZ_WJBG01000203.1 GCF_009709555.1 Streptomyces blattellae
CGAGGGCCGGGTTCCGGTGTCCCCCTCGTCGTTGGCAGCCGCAGGCGGGGTGCCCGGTTGGGCGTCGCCGGTGGAGGTGCTGGGCAGGGGGCCCGTCGGGCTGTCGCCGGGCGGAGGCGGGGGTGGGGTGCCCGGTTGGGGGGTGTCGCTGGGGGCGGTGGGCGTGGTTTCGGGGGCTGCGGGCGTGCTGGGTTCCGTGGCTGTGGGCCGCGTGTCCTGGTCGTCGGTGGAGGGGGTGGCCGAGTGCCGTGTCTCTGTGGCCTGTGCGTCGGTCGGGTCGGGGCGTGCGGGGTCCGTGGCCGGGGTCGTACGACCCCGCCTGGGCTCGGTCGGCTCCTCGTTGCCGGACCGCGGCTGCCCGTTCCCGCCGCTCTCGTCCACGGTGTCCCCTCGTTCGCAGCGTCTCCCGCGCCTGCCGGGCGGAAGGTCTCGGGTCGATGGTATGCGGCCGTCGGGACGTGTTCCGCCCCGGCACCCCCTGTGTTCGCGCTGCCGTCGCACCGGTCGTGACCGTGGCGGGGTCACTGTCAGTGGCGGGCCGTATGGTCTGTGGTCATGGAGACGAGCACCGAGGGCGCGGCGCAGGCCCACAGCGACGGTATGACGGCGGCGGCCGAGGCGGCGGTCACGGCCATACCGCATGGTCGGCCGCAGGCCGATCCGCCCGTTTCCGCGTCGGCCGGGTCGGCCGGGTCGGCCGGGTCGGCCGGGTCGGCCGGCGGATCGTCCGCCCTCCCGTCCCCGCGCCAGGCCGCGCCCCCGGTTTCCCTCTCCCCTTCGCGCGCGAGTGACTTCATGCAGTGCCCGCTGCTGTACCGGCTGCGAGTGATCGACCGGCTGCCCGAGAAACCGAGTGAGGCGGCGACGCGGGGCACGTTGGTGCATGCGGTGCTGGAGCGGCTGTTCGACGCCCCGGCCGCGGAGCGTACGGCGCCGCGGGCGAAGGCGCTGGTGCCGGGGCAGTGGGAGCGGCTGCGGGAGAGCCGGCCGGAGGTGGTGGAGCTGTTCGCGGACGATCCGGAGGGCGAGCGGCTGGCACGCTGGCTGGGTGAGGCGGAGCGGCTGGTGGAGCGCTGGTTCACGCTGGAGGATCCGACGCGGCTGGAGCCGGCCGAGCGGGAGCTGTTCGTCGAGGCGGAGTTGGAGTCGGGGCTCAGGCTGCGCGGGATCATCGACCGGGTGGATGTGGCGCCGACCGGTGAGGTGCGGATCGTCGACTACAAGACGGGCAAGGCGCCCCGGCCCGAGTACGCCGAGGGTGCGCTGTTCCAGATGAAGTTCTACGCGCTGGTGGTGTGGCGGTTGAAGAAGGTCGTGCCGCGGCGGCTGCAGTTGGTCTATCTCGGCAGCGGTGATGTGCTGACGTACGACCCGGTCCTCGCCGATCTGGAGCGGGTGGAGCGCAAGTTGCTGGCGCTGTGGGAGGCGATCCGGCTGGCGACGGAGACGGGTGACTGGCGGCCGCGGCCGACGAAGCTGTGCGGCTGGTGCGACCACCAGGCGGTATGTCCGGAATTCGGAGGTACTCCGCCGCCCTATCCGCTGCCGGTCAGGGCGGCGGAGTCGGGCGGCGGCGAGCAGGGCAGAATGGGGCCGGACTAGCGAAGGAGACTTTAGGTGGCCATCCGCGTCCTACTGGTCGACGACCAGCCGCTGCTGCGTACCGGCTTCCGGATGATCCTGGAGGCCGAGCAGGACATCGCGGTCGTCGGCGAGGCCGGAGACGGCCTTCAGGCTCTCGACCAGGTGCGGGCCCTGCAGCCCGATGTGGTTCTGATGGACATCCGTATGCCGCGGATGGACGGGGTGGAGGCGACGCGGCAGATCACCGGGCCGGGGCGGGACGGGCCGGCGAAGGTGCTGGTGCTGACCACCTTCGACCTCGACGAGTATGTGGTGGAGGCGCTCAAGGCGGGTGCCAGCGGGTTTCTGCTGAAGGACGCCCCGGCCAATGAGCTGGTGCAGGCGATCCGGGTGGTCGCGGCGGGTGAGGCGATGCTCGCGCCGAGCATCACGCGCCGGCTGCTCGACAAGTACGCCACGCATCTGCCCTCGGGCGACGAGCCCGTTCCGGACACGCTGCACACTCTCACCGAGCGTGAGGTGGAGGTGCTGAAGCTGGTGGCGCGCGGGCTGTCGAACGCGGAGATCGCGGCGGACCTGTTCGTCAGCGAGACCACGGTCAAGACGCATGTCGGGCACGTCCTCACCAAGTTGGGGCTGCGTGACCGGGTGCAGGCCGCGGTGTACGCGTACGAGAGCGGGCTGGTGCGCCCGGGAGCGCAGTAGCCGGGCGCGTTACGACGTCGAGGGCGCCCCTTCTCGGGAAGGGGCGCCCTCGGGCGTTCGTGGCGCGGTGCGTCAGTCCTTGCTGAGTTCCCAGAACCGGAACACCGTCGAGGCGTCGAGGCAGTACTCCAGGCCGTAGACGTTGTCGCGGGTGACGGCGTACTGCTTGGCCTGCCAGATCGGCAGGACGGGGAGTTCGTCGGCGACGATGTCCTGGAGCTGGCCGAAGTCGGAGTCGGTCGCGGCGCGGTCGCTCTGGGACGCGGTGCGGGGGATGAGCGTGCCCGTGATCTTGCTGTTGGTGTAGTTGTTGTCCAGCACGTTGCCGGCGCCGAAGAAGGGGGCGGTGAAGTTGTCGGCGTCCGGGTAGTCCGGCACCCAGCCCTTCACGTATACGCCGTACTTGCCGTCGGCGATGTCCTGCTCGTACTGGTCGAACGGCACGGACTGGACGTCGGCGTCGAACAGGCCGCTGGCGTTGAGTTGGCCGGCGATCGCCTTCAGCTCGTCGTCGGTGGCGGGGCCGTAGCGGGACGGGGTCGACCAGAGGGTCAGCTTGACCTTTTCGGTGATGCCGTCGGCGCTCAGGGCGTCGGCGGCCTTGGCCTTGGAGGGCTGGGCGCCGTAGGTGTCGAAAAAGGCCGTGTTGTGGCCGGTGATACCGGCCGGGATGATCGAGTACAGCGGGGTCGCGGTGTCCTGGTAGACGTCCTTGATGAGGGCGTCGCGGTCGAGCAGGTAGGCGATGGCCTTACGGACGCCGAGCTGTCCGGCGACCGGGTCGTCCATGTTGAAGACCAGGTGCTGGACCTCGGCGCTGTTGCCGTCGACGATCTCGACGCCCGAGCCGGGCTCGGCCTTCTCGATGTCGGCGATGTCGCTCGCGGCGAGGCCTCGGTAGGCGATGTCGACCCTCTTGTCGAGCAGGGCCGTCTTCAGCGCGGTCTGGTCGCCGTGGAAGAACTTGAGGGTGACGCCGGAGTTCTGCACCTCGGCGGTGCCCTTGTAGTGCTCGTTGACCGAGAAGACGGCCTCGTCCTCGGTGAAGGAGTCGAGCTTGTACGGGCCGGAGCCGACCGCTTCGCCGTCCTTGCGCAGGCCGCTCGCGTCGTAGGACCGGTGGTCGACGATGGAGCCGGCGCCGGAGGCGATCTTGCTGGGGAAGGTGGCGTCCGGGGTGTTGAGGCGGAAGACCACCGTCTTCTCGTCCGGCGTCTCGACCTTCTCAAGCATGGGGAACATGATCGCGGGGCCGGCGTCGTCGTTGATCTTCAGCATGCGGTCGAAGGAGAACTTGACGTCCTCCGAGGTGAGCGCGTCACCGTTGCTGAATTTGAGGTCGTCCTTGAGCGTGCACTCGTAGACCTGGGTCGAGGTGTCCGTGAAGGCGCACTCCTCGGCCGCCTCGGGCTGCGGTTCGGTGGCTCCCTTGGGGAAGCTCAACAGCGACTGGAAGACGTTGTTGAACAGCAGCCAGGAGCCGGGGTCGTAGCCGGAGGCGGGGTCGGTGGCCAGGACGTCGTCGGACATCCCCATGACCACGGAGGAGCCACCGCTCCCCGAGTCCCCGTCGTCCGTTCCGCAGCCGGTCAGCAGGCCGGAGGCCAGTCCCGCCACGATCGGCAGGACCGGCCACTGGTTACGCATATTCACGTGCAGGTGCCTTGTCGTCGGTTCCGAATTACGGGGCCGTCGTCCGAAGACCCCGGGCGCGGGAGTTGTCAGCCGCTCACGCCGCGGCCGAGCTCCCACAGCTGAAGCGTGGAGGAGGAGTTGAGGGCGTAGGCGGTGCCTGTGATGTCGTCGCGGGCGGCGACGTACTGCTTGCCCTGCCACAGCGGCAGCACGGGCACGTCGTCGGCGACGATGTCCTGGATCTCCGTCAGGCTCTTGGCTGCGGACAGCCGGTCGGCCTCCCGGCGCGACTGCGGGATCAGCGCGCTGCGGATCTGGCTGTTGGCGTAGGGCGAGCCGAGGAAGTTGTCCTTGTCGAGGAACGGCGCGAGGTAGTTGTCGGCGTCCGGGAAGTCCGGGAACCAGCCCATGCCGTAGACGTCGTACTCGCCCTTCTGCTCGGCCGGGCGGAAGGTGTCCCAGCGGGTGCCCTCGATCTGGACGTCGAACAGTCCGCTGCCGTTCAGCTGCTTCTGGAGCAGCTCGAATTCGTCCTTGGTGGCCGAGCCGTAGTGGTCGGTGGTGTAGTGGAGGGTCAGCTTCACCGGAGTGGTGATGCCGGCCTCGGCCAGCATGTCCTTGGCCTTGGCCGCGTTCGGGTCGCCGTACTTGTTGAAGAACGAGTTGGAGTGGCCGGTGATGCTCGCCGGGACCAGCGAGTAGAGGGGCTCCGCCTGGTCGCCGTAGACCTGGGAGACCAGCGCGGCGCGGTCGACGATCTGGGCCATCGCCTGGCGCACGGCCTTGGTCTTCACTGTCGGGGCGTCGGTGTTGAAGGCGAGGTAGCGGATTTCCAGGCCGGGCATCTCGACGAGGTCCTCGTCGGCACCCGCGGCGGCGCCCGAGAGCTTGTCGATCTGCTTCGGCGACATGGTGCGTGTCATCAGGTCGATGTCGCCGTCGTCGAGCGCGGTGCCCATCTCGCCGGCGTCGGCGAAGGAGCGCAGTTCGACCTTGTCGTTGTTCACCTTCAACGTCCCCTTGTAGTGGGGGTTCTTGGTGAACACGGCCTTGACCAGCTGATCGTCCTTGACCTCGGACTTGAGGGTGTACGGTCCCGAGCCGTCGACCGCGAAGCCGTCGCGCAGCTTGTTCTTCTCGTAGTCGTCGGGGTTGACGATGCCGGCGACGGGCGTCGACAGCTTGAACGGGAAGGTGGCGTCGGCGGTCTTGAGGTGGAAGATCACCTCGCGGTCGCCCTTCGTTTCGACGGTGTCGATGGTGGACAGCAGCGCGAACACACCGCTGTCGGCCTTGATCGACCGGGCGCGGTCGATGGAGTACTTCACGTCGGCCGCCGTGATGGGATCACCGTCCGCGAAGGTGAGGCCTTCGCGGAGGGTGCAGACGTAGCGCTCGTTGCCGGTGTCGGTGAAGCCGCACTGTTCGGCGGCCTCGGGCACCGGGTCGCCCTCGCCGCGGGGCTGGATCATCAGGGTCTGCACGGTCTGGCGCAGAACGTTCCAGGTGCCGACGTCGTACGCGTATGCCGGGTCGAGGGGCGCGGGGGCGTCCGTCGAGGCGCTGAACCGGTCGGTGGTGCCGACGGCGATCGCGTCACCGCTGCCGCTGCCGCTGCCCGATCCGCCGCAAGCGGCGAGCGCCGGGGCGAGCAGGCCGATGACGGCCGGCAGCACCAAGGTCTTGCGGTTCATGCTCGAGGTTCTCCAGAGCTGTGAGTCCGTGTACCCGGCATGCAGGGGTGTCGCCGCGGGTCACGGGGGTAGTAGCGAGGTTCTCGCGACGAGATTAGTCCGCACCTGCGCAGGGGTTGACGGCGCCTGGAGTTGAGGCGCATCACGCAGTGACACCAGCTGTGGACGCACTGAAAACCCGATGAGGGAAGGATTCGTGCAGCTTCCCATCAATCGGGACACAAGGTCCCGCCGCAGTCGCCAAATCGGGAGCGGCCGTCACAGGTCTAGGCCACTGTCGACCTCGTACACAGTGGGCAAGGTCACATCCTGAAACGGTCTCTGCGAGGGCGGGAATCCGGCGCCTACCGCAATTCCGTCATCAGACCGTGCAGAAATGCCAGATCGACTTCTTCCAGCGAGGCCACGACGGTGCGCCGGGCTGCCGGGGCGATGGCCGCCACCGAGGGCACGGCCACCACCTGGCAGCCGGCGGCCTCGGCCGCCGCCACACCGGTCGCGGTGTCCTCGATGACCGCGCATCTCGCCGGATCCACGCCGAGCCCGGCCGCCGCGAACAAGTACGGCTCCGGATCCGGCTTGGTGCGCCGCACCTCGTCCCCGGCGACCGTCAGGGCGAAGTGGTGGGCGCCGAGCGAGCCGAGCACCCGGTCGATGATGCGCCGGTGCGAAGCGGAGACCAGGGCGGTCGGAATCTCGTACGCCGACAGCTCGCCCAGCAGCCGGGCGGCGCCCGGCATCAGCGGCAGGGCACGGTCGATACGGTCCTCGAAGCCCTGATTGAGCAGGACGCTCAGCTCGGCGAGGGTGATGTCGGCGCCGGTGGCCTCGATCAGGAACCCCGCGCTGCGGCTCATCGGACCGCCGACCACGACATGGCGCCAGGAGTCGTCGAGGGCGTGGCCGAGGCCGGCGAAGATCTCGACCTCGACATCCCACCAGAAGCCCTCGGTGTCCACCAGGGTGCCGTCCATGTCGAGGAGCACGGCCTGAAGTGCCGAGCCTTCGGCCGTTCGGGTTCCGAGCGCGGGGACCGTGCTGGTCATCCGGCCTACCTCCTTGAGGGACGATCAGGCCGGTTCCCGGAAAGGGAACCGGCCTGCGGTGGACCGACCAGTCTACGTCTTCTTCGATCAGCGTGCCCGCTCGTCCTTGAGGACGTCTGTATCCGCAGGTCAGCGGGTGGGGCGCCGCCCCGTCACCGGGCGTTGAAGTACTTCGCCTCCGGGTGGTGGATCACGATGGCGTCCGTGGACTGCTCCGGGTGCAGCTGGAACTCCTCGGAGAGCTGGACGCCGATGCGCTCCGGCTCCAGCAGCTCGGCGATCTTGGCACGGTCCTCCAGGTCGGGGCAGGCGCCGTAGCCGAGGGAGAAGCGGGCGCCTCGGTACTTCAGGGCGAACATGTCCTCGATCTCGGCGGGGTCCTCACCGGCGAAGCCCAGCTCGGACCGCACGCGCGCGTGCCAGTACTCGGCGAGCGCCTCGGCCAACTGCACGGACAGGCCGTGCAGTTCGAGGTAGTCGCGGTAGGAGTCGGACGCGAACAGCTTCGCGGTCTCCTCGCCGATCCGCGAGCCCACGGTGACCACCTGGAGGCCTACGACGTCGGTCTCGCCGGACTCCTCCGGGCGGAAGAAGTCGGCCAGGCACAGGTGCCTGCCGCGGCGCTGGCGTGGGAAGGTGAAGCGGGTGCGCTCGTGGCCGGCGTCGTCCAGGATGATCAGGTCGTCGTCCTTGGACACGCAGGGGAAGTAGCCGTAGACGACGGCCGCTTCCAGCAGGTTCTCGGTCTGCAGCTTGTCCAGCAGCCCGCGCAGCCGCGGGCGGCCCTCGCTCTCGACGAGTTCCTGGTATGTCGGCCCGTCCCCGGTGCGGGCCTCCTTCAGGCCCCACTGGCCCTTGAAGAGAGCGCCCTCGTCCAGCCAGGAGGCGTACTCCTTGAGCTGGATGCCCTTGATGACGCGGGTGCCCCAGAACGGCGGCGTGGGCACCGGGTTGTCGATGGCGACGTCGGAGCGGACGTGCCCCTCCTGCGGGCGCTCCTCGACCTGGACCGTGGCCGCCCGCACCCGGCGCTGCTTCAGCTCGGGCAGCTTCGCACCGGGCACGCCCCGCTTGACTCCGATCAGCGCGTCCATCAGCCGCAGGCCCTCGAACGCGTCGCGGGCGTAGCGGACTTCGCCCTCGTACAGCTCGTGCAGATCCTGCTCGACGTAGGCGCGGGTGAGTGCGGCGCCGCCGAGGATGACCGGGTAATCCGCCGCCAGGCCGCGGGAGTTGAGCTCCTCCAGGTTCTCCTTCATGATCACCGTGGACTTCACCAGGAGTCCCGACATGCCGATGACGTCGGCCCGGTGCTCGTCGGCGGCCTCCAGGATCGCGGACACCGGCTGCTTGATGCCGAGGTTGACCACGTTGTAGCCGTTGTTGGACAGGATGATGTCGACCAGGTTCTTGCCGATGTCGTGCACGTCGCCGCGCACGGTGGCCAGCACGATGGTGCCCTTGCCCTCCGCGTCCGACTTCTCCATGTGCGGTTCGAGGTGGGCGACGGCGGCCTTCATGACCTCGGCGGACTGGAGTACGAACGGCAGCTGCATCTGCCCGGAGCCGAACAGCTCACCGACGACCTTCATGCCGTCCAGCAGGATCACGTTGACGATGTCCAGCGCGGGCCGGGTCTGGAGTGCCTCGTCGAGGTCGGCCTCCAGGCCGTTGCGCTCGCCGTCGATGATGCGGCGCTTGAGCCGCTCCTCCAGCGGCAGCGCGGCCAGTTCCTCGGCCTTGCCCGCCTTCAGGGACTTGGCGGTGGCGCCCTCGAACAGGGCCATCAGCTTCTGCAGCGGGTCGTAGCCCTCGGCGCGGCGGTCGTGGATCAGGTCGAGGGCGGTGGTGACCTCTTCCTCGCTGAAGCGGGCGATCGGCAGGATCTTGGAGGCGTGCACGATCGCCGAGTCCAGGCCCGCCTTCACGCACTCGTCCAGGAAGACGGAGTTCAGCAGGATCCGGGCGGCCGGGTTCAGGCCGAAGGAGATGTTCGACAGGCCCAGCGTGGTCTGTACGTCCGGATGGCGGCGCTTGAGCTCGCGGATCGCCTCGACGGTGGCGATGCCGTCCCTCCGGGACTCCTCCTGGCCGGTGCAGATGGTGAAGGTCAGGGTGTCGATGAGGATGTCCGACTCGTGGATGCCCCAGTTGCCGGTCAGATCGTCGATCAGCCGTTCGGCGATCTCGACCTTCTTCTGAGGGGTACGGGCCTGGCCCTCCTCGTCGATGGTGAGCGCGATCAGCGCGGCGCCGTGCTCCTGGGCCAACCGGGTGACCTTCGCGAAGCGGGACTCGGGGCCGTCGCCGTCCTCGTAGTTCACCGAGTTGATCACCGCGCGGCCGCCGAGCTTCTCCAGCCCGGCCTGGATCACGTCCACCTCGGTGGAGTCCAGCACGACCGGCAGGGTGGAGGCGGTGGCGAACCGGCCGGCCAGCTCCTCCATGTCGGCGACGCCGTCGCGGCCGACGTAGTCCACGCACAGGTCGAGCATGTGCGCGCCCTCGCGGATCTGCTCCCGGGCCATCTCCACGCAGTCGTCCCAGCGGGCGTCCAGCATGGCCTCGCGGAACTTCTTGGAGCCGTTGGCGTTCGTGCGCTCGCCGATCGCCATGTACGCGGTGTCCTGCCGGAACGGCACCGTCTGGTACAGGGAGGCGGCGCCGGGCTCGGGACGGGGGTCGCGCGTGGTGGGGGTGAGGTCGCGGACGCGGTCGACGACCTGGCGCAGATGCTCCGGCGTCGTACCGCAGCAGCCGCCGATGAGGGAGAGGCCGTAGTCGCGGACGAAGTTCTCCTGGGCGTCCGCGAGGCCTTCGGCGTCCAGCGGGAAGTGCGCGCCGTCCTTGGTGAGGACCGGCAGGCCGGCGTTCGGCATGCACAGCAGCGGGATGCGGGAGTGCCGGGTCAGGTAGCGCAGGTGCTCGCTCATCTCGGCGGGGCCGGTGGAGCAGTTCAGGCCGATCATGTCGATGCCGAGCGGCTCCAGCGCGGTGAGCGCGGCGCCGATCTCGGAGCCCAGCAGCATGGTGCCGGTCGTCTCGAACGCCATCGACACCAGCAGGGGTACGTCGGCGCCGGTCGCGTCCAGGGCTCGGCGGGCGCCCAGCACGGAGGCCTTGGTCTGCAGCAGGTCCTGGGTGGTCTCGATGATCAGCGCGTCCGCGCCGCCGGCCAGCAGGCCTTCGGCGTTGGCCTGGTAGCCGTCGCGGATGGCGCGGTAGCCGACGTGGCCGAGGGTGGGCAGCTTGGTGCCGGGGCCGACCGAGCCGAGGACCCAGCGGGGGCGGCCGTCGCGGGCGGCGTACTCGTCGGCGGTTTCGCGGGCGATACGGGCGCCCGCCTCCGACAGCTCGTGCACCCGGTCGGCGATGTCGTACTCCGCCGCGGCCGTGTGGTTGGCGCCGAAGGTGTTGGTCTCGACGCAGTCGACGCCCACCGCGAAGTACGCGTCGTGGACGGAGCGGACGATGTCGGGTCGGGTGACGTTCAGAATCTCGTTGCAGCCCTCAAGATTCTCGAAGTCCTCCAGGGTCGGGTCCTGGGCCTGCAGCATCGTGCCCATCGCCCCGTCGGCGACCACCACACGGGTGGCGAGCGCCTCACGGAGCGCGGACACACGGGTCCGGCTGTCGGCGGAAGGGGTCAGCGGCGACGAGGCCATGAAAGGGCTCCCTGTGGTGCGACGGCTGTCGGCTTTGCGCCCCCGCGGGACGTTCCACGGCAGGCGCACGCCGCCAGCGTAGCCGGGTCCGGGGCGGGATGTTCAGACGGTCCACGGGACGGACGGAGATGACGGGCGGGCCTCCGGCGGGATACGAGTGCGGATACGGCACGGGACGAGTGCCGCGACAGGTTCTCGCAGACCATTGGCGGCGGGTCGGCATGGACCGGTAGTGTTCGGCATTGCCGAACAGCGGCAGCGGACGTCGCGGGTCGACGGTCGAAGGGAACGGAGGCAGGACGGCGATGGCACGGAACATCCAGTCGCTCGAACGGGCGGCCGCGATGCTGCGGCTGCTCGCGGGCGGCGAGCGCCGGCTCGGCCTGTCGGACATCGCCTCGTCCCTGGGCCTCGCCAAGGGCACCGCCCACGGCATCCTGCGCACCCTCCAGCAGGAGGGCTTCGTCGAGCAGGACGACACCTCCGGGCGCTACCAGCTGGGCGCCGAGCTGCTGCGCCTGGGCACCACCTACCTGGACGTGCACGAACTGCGGGCCCGCGCCCTGGTGTGGACGGACGACCTGGCCCGCTCCAGCGGCGAGAGCGTCCACCTGGGCGTGCTGCACCAGCAGGGCGTGCTGATCGTGCACCACGTCTTCCGGCCCGACGACAGCCGGCAGGTCCTGGAGATCGGCGCCATGCAGCCGCTGCACTCCACGGCCCTGGGCAAGGTCCTGTCGGCCTACGACCCGGTCGCGCACAGCGAGGCGCTGGAGGCCGACCGCAAGGCGTTCACGGACCGGACGGTGTGCGAACTCGACGGCTTCGAGCAGATCCTCGACGTGACCCGCGCGCGCGGGTACGCGGCGGACGTCGAGGAGACCTGGGAGGGCGTCGCTTCCATCGCGGCCCCCATCCACGACCGCCGGCGCATGCCGGTCGGCGCGGTCGGCGTCACCGGCGCCGTGGAGCGGCTGTGCCGGGAGGGCGCAGTGCGGCCCGAGCTGATCGCGGCGGTGCGGGACTGCGCCCGCGCGGTCTCCCGGGATCTGGGCGCCGGGCGGTTCTGAGCGCCGCGTCGACCGCGGCGAAGCAGGAAAACGCCAGAAGGCACGGGCGGTTCCGCCGCCGTACACCGGCAAACCGGTGCACCATCGGGCGCTCCGGTTGTTGTCATGCCTTGTAAGGCGTTGTCATGGTTTGGCATGCCGCCGCTTCGACGGCCCGATCGACAGCTCACGGCGATCAATAACGATCGCGGTTTCGACAACAGAACCCTTGACGCACCTGCAACGCCGGAGCGAGACTCCCGTCCATCGGTCGACATTGTCGAACACCGACCGGCAATAGGCGTTACAGTATGAGGACGCCAAGGGCCGGCAGCTCTCCCCCTGGACGAAGGACAAAGGAGTCGCGGGTGTCCAGCTCCGACATCTTCATCGGCGAGACCATCGGTACCGCCATACTCATCCTGCTGGGCGGTGGCGTCTGCGCCGCCGTCACGCTCAAGGCCTCCAAAGCCCGTAACGCCGGCTGGCTCGCCATCACCTTCGGGTGGGGTTTCGCCGTACTGACCGCCGTGTACACCTCCGCGCCGCTCTCCGGCGCCCACCTCAACCCGGCCGTGACGCTCGCGCTCGCGATCAAGGACGACGACTGGAGCAACGTTCCGACCTATTGGGGCGGACAGCTGCTCGGCGCGATGATCGGCGCGGCGCTGGTGTGGATCGCCTACTACGGCCAGTTCCACGCGCACCTCACCGACCGGGAGATCGTCGGCGGTCCGGGCGCGCAGGCCACCACCGCCAAGGCCGTCGAGGCCCGCGAGAAGGGGGCCGGACCGGTGCTGGGCGTCTTCTCCACCGGCCCGGAGATCCGGGTGGTGTGGCAGAACCTCGCCACGGAGATCATCGGCACCGTCGTCCTGGTGCTGGCCATCCTCACCCAGGGCCTGAACGCCGACGGTGACGGCCTCGGCACGCTGGGCGCCCTGGTCACCGCGCTGGTGGTCGTCTCGATCGGCTTGTCCCTCGGCGGCCCGACCGGCTACGCGATCAACCCGGCCCGTGACCTCGGCCCGCGCATCACGCACGCCCTCCTGCCCCTGCCCAACAAGGGCGGCTCCGACTGGGGTTACGCCTGGATCCCGGTGGTCGGCCCGCTGGTCGGCGGCGCCATCGCGGCAGGCATCTACAACGTCGCTTTCGCTTGAGCTCGATCGCTTGGAGCCCGATCAGCATCGCGCCGTACAGACAGCCACCTCCCTACGGACCCCCCAGGAGCACACAGTGACGACCGACGCGCACGCCGGCCCGTTCATCGCCGCCATCGACCAGGGCACCACCTCCAGCCGCTGCATCGTCTTCGACCGGGACGGCCGTATCGTCTCCGTCGACCAGAAGGAGCACGAGCAGATCTTCCCGAAGCCGGGCTGGGTGGAACACGACGCCACCGAGATCTGGACCAACGTCCAGGAGGTCGTCGCCGGGGCCGTCGAGAAGGCCGGCATCACCCGCGACGACATCAAGGCCATCGGCATCACCAACCAGCGCGAGACGACCGTGCTGTGGGACAGGAACACCGGTGAGCCCGTCCACAACGCCATCGTCTGGCAGGACACCCGTACCGACGCGCTCTGCAAGGAGCTCGGCCGCAACGTCGGCCAGGACCGCTTCCGCCGCGAGACCGGCCTGCCGCTCGCGTCCTACTTCGCCGGCCCGAAGGCCCGCTGGCTGCTGGACAACGTCGAGGGCCTCAAGGAGCGCGCCGAGGCCGGCGACATCCTCTTCGGCACCATGGACACCTGGGTCATCTGGAACCTGACCGGCGGTGTGCACGGCGGCCACCACGTCACCGACGTCACCAACGCCTCCCGCACCCTGCTGATGAACCTGCACACCATGGAGTGGGACCAGAAGATCGCCGAGTCCATCGGCGTGCCGCTGCAGATCCTCCCCGAGATCCGCTCCTCCTCCGAGATCTACGGCGAGATCAAGGGCGGCAAGCTGGGCGACCTGCTCGGCGGCATCCCGGTCGCGTCCGCGCTCGGCGACCAGCAGGCGGCCCTGTTCGGCCAGACCTGTTTCTCCGAGGGCGAGGTCAAGTCGACGTACGGCACCGGCACCTTCATGGTGATGAACACCGGTGACAAGATCATCAACTCGTACGCGGGCCTGCTGACCACCGTCGGCTACAAGATCGGTGACCAGCCGACGATCTACGCCCTGGAGGGCTCGATCGCCGTCACCGGCTCGCTGGTGCAGTGGATGCGCGACCAGATGGGCCTGATCTCCACCGCCGCCGAGATCGAGACGCTCGCGCTCTCGGTCGACGACAACGGCGGCGCCTACTTCGTGCCGGCCTTCTCCGGCCTGTTCGCCCCGCACTGGCGTTCCGACGCCCGCGGTGTGATCGCCGGTCTGACCCGGTACGTCACCAAGGCGCACCTCGCGCGCGCCGTCCTGGAGGCCACCGCCTGGCAGACCCGGGAGATCGCCGACGCCATGGTCAAGGACTCCGGTGACGAGCTGGTGGCCCTCAAGGTCGACGGCGGCATGACCTCCAACAACCTGCTGATGCAGACCCTCGCGGACTTCCTGGACGCCCCCGTGGTGCGCCCGATGGTCGCCGAGACCACCTGCCTCGGCGCCGCCTACGCCGCCGGTCTCGCCGTCGGCTTCTGGTCCAGCACCGACGAGCTGCGCGCCAACTGGCGGCGGGCCGCCGAGTGGACCCCCCGGATGGACGCGGAGACCCGCGACCGTGAGTACAAGAGCTGGCTCAAGGCCGTCGAGCGGACCATGGGCTGGATCGAGGACGAGAGCTGAGCGCAAAGCCCCTTTGACGGCACAGTCGGCTCTTGTCAGTCGGCTCTTATCAGTCGGCTCTTATCAGTCGGCTCTTATCAGTCGGCTCTTGTCAGTCGGCTCTTGTCAGTCGGCTCTTGTCAGTCGGCTCTTATCAGTCGGCTTTGATCAGTCAGCTCTGATGAGGAGTAAGAACCCCACATGACCAGTCAGTCCACCCTGCAGTCCGTGCCTGCCCTGGGTACCCGCCCGGCCTCCGGCTCCAACCCGAGCCGAGCCGAGACCCGGGAGCAGCTCGCCAGGGCGTCGTACGACCTTCTCGTGATCGGCGGCGGCATCCTGGGCATCTCCACCGCCTGGCACGCCGCGCAGTCCGGGCTCAGGGTGGCGCTGGTCGACGCCGGCGACTTCGCCGGTGCCACCTCCTCCGCCTCCTCCAAGCTGCTCCACGGCGGCCTGCGTTATCTGCAGACCGGCGCGGTGAGGCTGGTGGCGGAGAACCACTTCGAGCGCCGTGCGGTCTCCCGCCAGGTCGCCCCCCACCTGGCGAACCCGCTCACCTTCTACCTCCCCGTGTACAAGGGCGGGCCGCACGGGGCGGCCAAGCTGGGCGCGGGCGTGTTCGCGTACTCGGCGCTCTCCGCCTTCGGCGACGGCGTCGGCCATCTGCTCTCACCCGCCAAGGCGCAAGCGGACGTGCCGGAACTGCGCACCGAGAACCTCAAGGCCGTGGCCGTGTACGGCGACGACCAGATGAACGACGCGCGCATGGCGCTGATGACGGTCCGCGCGGCCACCGAGGCGGGCGCGGTCGTCCTCAACCACGCCGAGGTGACCGGGCTGCGCTTCACCAAGGGCCGGGTGACGGGCGCGGAGCTGAAGGACCGGCTGTCCGGCGACGAGTTCGGCGTCAGCGCCCGTCTGGTGCTGAACGCGACCGGCCCCTGGGTCGACCACCTGCGCCGCATGGAGGACCCCGACGCGGCGCCGTCCATCCGGCTGTCGAAGGGCGCGCATCTGGTCCTGAAGCGGACCTCGCCGTGGAAGGCCGCTCTGGCGACCCCGATCGACAAGTACCGGATCACCTTCGCCCTCCCCTGGGAGGACATGCTGCTGCTCGGTACGACGGACGAGGAGTTCGAGGGCGAGCCGGCGGATGTGTCCGTGAACGACAAGGACATAGCCCAGATCCTCGACGAGGCCGCGTTCTCGATCCGCGACCAGCAGCTCGGCCGTGACCTCATCACGTACGCCTTCGCTGGCCTGCGGGTACTGCCGGGCGGCCCCGGCGACACCGCCAAGGCCAAGCGCGAGACCGTCGTGACCGAGGGCCGGGGCGGGATGCTGTCCGTCGCGGGCGGCAAGTGGACGACCTTCCGGCACATCGGCCGCACGGTGATGCGGAAGCTGGAGGCGCTTCCGGGGCACCCGCTGGGCGACGGCTTCGAGCCGATCGCCTCGCTGCCGAAGAAGCTGCCGCTGCCGGGCGTGGCCAATCCGCGGGCGATCGCGCACCGGCTGCTGGTGGACCGGCCGGCGCCGGGGCCGCGGATGGGCGCGGACACGGCGAAGCACCTGGCGACGCACTACGGGTCCCTGGCCCTCGACATCGCCCGTCTGGCGAACGAGAACCCCGAGCTGGGCGAGCGGGTGCATCCGGACGCGCCGGAGATCTGGGCGCAGGTCGTGTACGCGCGGGACAACGAGTGGGCGGAGACGGCGGACGATGTGCTGCGGCGGCGTACGACGTTGACGATCCGCGGGCTGGCCACGGACGAGGTCCGCGCGAAGGTCCAGGACCTGCTCGACAGGAAGTAGCCGAGAGGTGGACGCAAGGGGCGGCTCCGCGTCGGCGGAGCCGCCCCTTCGGCGTGCCCAACTCCTCGGCGGAGCCGCCCCTTCGGCGTGCCCAACTCCTCGGCGGANCCGCCCCTTCGGCGTGCCCAACTCCTCGGCGGAGCCGCCCCTTCGGCGTGCCCAACTCCTCGGCGGATCCGCCCCTTCGGCGTGCCCAACTCCTCGGCGGAGCCGCCCCTTCGGCGTGCCCAACTCCTCGGCGGAGCCGCCCCTTCGGCGTGCTCAACTCCTCGCCGGTTCCGTCCGGTTCATGTTCCTATCTCCCTCCCGGCACGACTTCGGCTACCGCAGCTACAAGGCCGCGGGCCAGTTCGACGCCAACAAGTCCCGCCTCGACAGCGCCTTCTACGAGGACCTCAAGCGCGTCTACTACCAGGCCGTGCGGGCCCTCGGCTGACAGCCGTCGTCTACCAGGGGCCCGGTGCGGTACCCCCACCCTGCCCGTCGCCGACTTGGAGGCACTCGCCTGAGCAGGCAGCATAATGTGCTGAGACATCGGATGTCTCAGCACGTTGTGGGGCGAAAAGGGAGGCCGGCCATGGCAGTCACCGACGAGGCGATCGAAAAGATCAAGGGCATGATCGTCTCCGGCGCGCTGCGCCCGGGCGACCGGCTGCCCAAGGAGAGCGAACTCGCCTCCGAACTGGGGCTGTCCCGCAACTCCCTGCGGGAGGCCGTGCGCGCTCTGTCCCTGATCCGCATCCTGGACGTGCGCCAGGGGGACGGCACGTACGTCACCAGCCTCGACCCGCAACTCCTCCTGGAGGCACTGAGCTTCGTCGTCGACTTCCACCGCGACGACACCGTCCTGGAGTTCCTGGCCGTACGCCGCATCCTGGAGCCGGCCGCGACGGCGATGGCGGCCTCGCGGGTCAGCGAGCAGCAACTGGACGCGCTCGCGGCCCAGTTGGACAAGCTCGGCGACGCGCCGTCGGTCGAGGAACTGGTCGCCTGTGACCTGGACTTCCACCGCGGCATCGTGCAGAGCTCCGGCAACTCCGTGCTCTGCTCGCTCCTCGACGGCCTCTCCGGTCCCACCACCCGGGCCCGCATCTGGCGCGGCCTGACCCAGGAGGACGCGGTCAGCCGCACCCTGCACGAACACCGCATGATCCTCGCCGCCCTGCGCGACCGGGACGCGGAGGCGGCCAGGTCGTGGGCGACGGTGCACATCGCGAGCGTGGAGCAGTGGCTGCGGTCCACCCTGTGAGTGGCGGCTCCAGGGTGTTTCGGGGTGGCGAACAGGGCAGTGATGCGTTCACTCCCCCGTGCAAGGGGGCTGCGGAGGCCCCTGCCGGACGCCGTAAGGTTGGGGCGTACGCGAGGGTACGTCGGAAGGAGGCACTGGGTGATCGAGCTCGAGGGGGTTCCCGAGCTGATCGACCCGGTCATGGTGGCCGCGTTCGAGGGCTGGAACGATGCCGGCGACGCCGCCTCCACCGCGGTCGCGCATCTGGACAGGGAGTGGAAGGGCGAGGTGTTCGCGGCGCTGGACGCCGAGGACTACTACGACTTCCAGGTGAACCGCCCCACCGTGTGGATGGACGCCGGCGTGCGCAAGATCACGTGGCCGACGACAAGGTTGTCGGTGGTGCGGATCGGCGGTGACAAGCCCCGCGATCTCGTACTCGTCCGCGGAATCGAACCGTCCATGCGGTGGCGCTCGTTCTGCAACGAGCTGCTCGGCTTCGCACACGAGCTGGGCGTCGAAATGGTGGTCATCCTGGGCGCCCTGCTCGGTGACACCCCGCACACGCGTCCGGTCCCGATCAGCGGGACCACGTCCGACGCCGACCTGGCCCAGCGGATGGACCTGGAGGAGACCAAGTACGAGGGCCCCACGGGCATCGTCGGCGTCCTCCAGGAGGCGTGCACGCACGCCGGCGTACCGGCGGTGTCGCTGTGGGCGGCCGTCCCGCACTACGTGTCGCAGCCGCCCAACCCGAAGGCGACGCTGGCCCTCCTCAACCGCCTGGAGGACCTGATCGACGTACGCATCCCGCTGGGCGAGCTGCCCGAGGACGCGCGCGCCTGGCAGGTGGGCGTGGACCAGCTGGCCGCCGAGGACACCGAGGTCGCCGAGTACGTGCAGACGCTGGAGGAGGCCCGGGACACCGCCGAGCTGCCGGAGGCGTCGGGCGAGGCGATCGCCCGCGAGTTCGAGCGGTATCTGCGGCGCCGGGACACGCCGGGCGGTCACGCCACGGACGGCGGGGAGGGCACGCCGTTCCTGAAGGACCGGGGCGACAACCCCGGCGGTCGTGCGAAGCCGCCGAAACCCTCGAAGCCGGGCGCCGACGACGAGGATTCGTCCGAGGACTGATCCGAGGACTGATCCGAGGACTGATCCGAAAACTGAGGCGAGGGCTGAGGCGGGGACTGAGGCGAATCGGGGGCGGCACGGTTCAGGCGTACCGCCCCCGCTCTCACCTCGGCTTCCGCCCCGGTTTTCGCCCGCTTTCCTCAGCGCGCCACGGCGATCACGTCGTAGGTGGTCGTGGGCGTCGGAGGCGTGGCGAACCGTGCGTTGGGCAGGTAGAGCCGGTCCCGATACGCGGCGACCGTCGTCGGCACGTCGAAGTTCGGGTCCGTGATGCGGCGCCGGAAGACTCCGCTGGTGCCGTCGGGTGCGAGCGTGAACACGTCGACCGCGTTCTGCCGGTTCTGAACGACGTACAGCGTCCGCCCGAGCAGCAGCAGGCCGTCGCCGGCGGTGAGCGGGGCCGTGTCGCCGAGGTCGACGATCCTGGTGACCCCGGTCTTCGGGTCCACCCGGTGCAGGGCTCCGACCCCGGTCTGCACGACCAGCAGGGCCGAGCCGTCGGGGGTGCGGGTGACGCCGTTGGCGTTCACGACCTCGCCGGGCGCCTGGCTCCAGTCGCCGCTCAGGGTGAGCGTCACGATGTCGTCCGCGTCCGGCAGCGCGCCGCCCCGGCCGAGCGGCAGGGCGTACAGCGCGGGCTGGTAGGAGTCGGTGAACCAGGCCGTGCGCGGGGTCAAAAACACATCGTTGACGAAGGTCGGGGCCGCCGTGGTGAGGACGTACGACGCGATGATCGCGCCGCTGCGGACGTCGACGACACGGGCGCCCTCCCCGCGTCCGGCGACGAACAGGCGTCCCCGGTCGTCGAGCTTGAGGCCGACCGAGGGCGTGCCGGGCCCGGTCGAGACGATGCCGCCCCGGCCGGTGCGCAGGTCGGCCCGGTAGATCGAGCCGTCGCCGAGCGAGCCGAGGTAGGCGTACGGCCCGCCGCCGATCGTGATGCCCTCCGGGCGGAATCCGTCGGGCAGCGGGATCACGGCCGGCCAGGACTTCCCGGACGCCGAGGCCGTCGTGGCCCCGGCGAGCACGGCACCGGCGGTCGCGGCGCCGGCCGTGAGGATCCTCCGACGGGTGAGGTCATGTGCGAAGGAGCGATGCGTGGGTGCCACTGTGCGTCCTTCCGCGGACGGACCGGCCGACTGGCTGGTCCAGCGGTCAACTGACGCGTCCACCCCATCACATGCCGGATGGCTCCGCAGCGTCCCCCAGTCCCTCGACAGCCAGTAGACAGCATCTGGCCGGATTGTCACGGGACATCTCTTTCACGCCGATCGCACAGGCCAACCGCCTTCGGCCGAGGGAGGGTTCAGCCGTCGAGGGGCCGGATGGCGTCCCGCCGGGTGTCCGCCAGGTGGTGCAGGGGATCATCACCGGAACCCGCAGGTCGAGGGCGGTGGCCACGCCGGGCAGCTGTCCGGAGCCACCTCAGCCTCCGGTGTCCGCTGGGCGGCGGGCGCCGATGTATCGGCCCGCAACAGTGGCTCAGCGACGAACAGCTCGTTCTGGAACCGCTGTTCGGCGCCAGGAGCTGCGCTCACGGATCGCCGCGCTGCCGGGGATCGACACGGCGCATGCGAACCCCGGCGCCGTGCCCGCCTCTCGGCAGAGCGCCGACCCGTGTACGAGCCGGCCGACAGTTGGGCACGGTCACAGGCGACGGGGAAGCCCTGAACCATCACTCCGGTGGGGCGGTGGCCCGCGCGTCGGCGCCGTACCCGGCGTCCCGGACCGCACGACCACGTCGACCCTGACGGGGTCGCGAGACCCAGGCGCCGAACGTACTGCGCAGCGTGCGGAGCCAACGGATCTGACGCGCAGGTGAAGAAGGGCGCTTCCTGGCCTGCTCACTGGCCTGCTTCCTGGCCTGCGTCCTGGCTTGAGAGGAAGCGCCCTCCGGCTGATTACAGGGCCACACCCAGCAGAGCGTCCACCGCGCGCGATACGACGCCGGGGGCGCCCTCGTCCGTGCCGCCCCGCTCCTGCTGGAGCGCCGCCCAGCGGTCGACGGCAGCGAGGGCGGCCGGGGCGTCCAGGTCGTTGGCCAGGGCCGCGCGGATCTCCTCGACCAGCGTCTCGGCGGGCGGTCCGTCGGGGCGGGAGACGGCGGCACGCCAGCGGTCCACGCGCGCGACGGCCTCCTGAAGGACCTGGTCGGTCCACTCCCAGTCGGCCCGGTAGTGGTGGGCGAGCAGGGCCAGCCTGATCGCGGCCGGGTCGACGCCCGCGCGGCGCAGTGCGGAGACAAAGACCAGGTTGCCCTTGGACTTCGACATCTTCTCGCCGTGCAGCGCGACCATGCCGGCGTGGACGTACGCCGTGGCCATGGGGAACTCGCCGGTCAGCACCTGGGCGTGCGAGGCGCCCATCTCGTGGTGCGGGAAGGCGAGGTCGGAGCCGCCGCCCTGGATGTCGAAGCGCATGCCGAGGTGGTCCAGGGCGATGGCGACACACTCGATGTGCCAGCCGGGCCGACCGGGGCCGAGCGAACCGCCGTCCCAGCACGGCTCGCCCTCACGGGCTGCCATCCACAGCATCGGGTCCAGCGGGCTCTTCTTGCCCGGCCGGTCGGGGTCGCCGCCGCGCTCGGCGGACAGCAGCCGCATGGCGGCCGCGTCGAGGTTCGAGACCTTGCCGAAGTTCGGGTCGGACTCGACGGAGAAGTAGACGTCCCCTTCGAGCTCGTAGGCCGCGCCCGCGTCGCGCAGCCGCTCGACGAGCGGCACGATGCCGGGTATCGCCTCGACCGCGCCTATGTAGTCCTGCGGCGGCAGCATCCGCAGGGCGGTCATGTCCTCGCGGAAGAGGGCCGTCTCCTGCTCGGCGAGGGCGACCCAGTCGACGTTGTCCCGCTGGGCGCGCTCCAGCAGGGGATCGTCGACGTCGGTCACGTTCTGGACGTAGTGAACCTGCCGCTTGGTGTCGAGCCACACGCGCTGCACGAGGTCGAACGCGTTGTAGGTCGCCGCGTGACCGATGTGGGTCGCGTCGTACGGAGTGATGCCGCAGACGTAGATACGGGCGACGGGACCGGGGGCGAGGGTGACGAGCCCGTCGGTCGCTGTGTCGTGAATCCTCAGGTCGCGGCCCTTGCCAGGCAGGGCGGGGACCTCAGAAGCGGGCCAGGCATGCATGTCATGAGCCTAACCGGACGGGAGTTCCGTATTCGAACCGGACCAGGCCGGATGGCCGGTGGCGCACTCTTGCGGAATGTCGTCGGCCGTGCTGGTCGCTCCCCTTCTTCCGCACACCGGCCCTACACCGGCGGCCACGGAATGGCAGGCCACTCGCCGCTCGGCTGCGGATGGACCCCCGCGGTGAGCAGCCCGTCGACACGCGCGCGCGTGGCGTCGAGTTCGGCGCCGGTGATCAGCACGGTCAGGCGTTCAGCCAGGGCTCCGCCGTGCCCCATGGCGTCCTTGAGGCCCTTGAGCGCGTCGACGGCCTCTCCCGTGAGCGGCTCACCCGCCCACCCCCACAGCAGCGTGCGCAGCTTGTTCTCCGTGTTGAAGGTCACGCCGTGATCGATGCCGTACAGCCGGCCGTCGGAGGCCGGCAGCAGATGGCCGCCCTTGCGGTCCGCGTTGTTGATCACGGCGTCGAGGACGGCGAGGCGGCGCAGCCGTGCGTCGTCGGCGTGCACCAGCAGCGCCGTCTTTCCGTCGCCGGCCTCGGCGAAGCCGATCGCCTTCCAGCCGGGGCCGGGTTCCTCGCCGTCGACGAGGGCGAGCAGCTCGCTCTCCTCCGGCTGCGCCTCGATCCACAGCTGGACCATGCCTTCGCCGTACGGCCCGTCGCGCAGCACGGTGGTGGGGACCAGGCCCCATCCGGTGGCCTCGGACACCTCGTACGCGGCGACCTCGCGCCGGGCGAGGTTGCCGTCGGGGAAGTCCCAGAGGGGGCGCTCCCCGCGGACGGGCTTGTAGACGCAGAGGGCCTCTTCCCCCTCATGGGAGACGGAGCAGTACAGCACCGCGTTCGAGGCGTCCCGGATCTGCCCGCGGACCGTGAGCTGACCGAGGGTGAGCAGCTGGGCCGTGGTCACGCTCCGCGGCGGTATCCGTTCTGGCGCGGACATACGTGTCCTTCCGGGTCGAGCGGGAGGCTGCACAGCGGGCACGGCGGCCGCCCGGCGTTGACGACGTCCAGGGCGCGCTTGGCGAACGCGCGGGCCTGGGCGCCGGTGAGCCGGACCCGCAGCATCGGGGGCCCGTTCTCCTCGTCCTGGAGCAGCCGTTCCTCGGCCTCGGCGAGGTCTTCCTCGGAGTCGGCGTCCAGCTCCACGAGGGCCTGCGCCTCGACGATCATGCGCTGCTCGTCGCCGTCCCAGGCGAGGGCCATGGTGCCGACGCGGAACTCCTCCTCGATGGGGGCTTCCAGCGGGGCCGTGTCGGCGACCTCGCTGGGCGCCATGGCAGGGACGGCGGCGCTGCCGCCACTGCGTCGTACCACCTCGTCGAGCAGTTCGTCCATGCGCTCGGCGAGCGCGGCGACCTGGGTCTTCTCCAGGGCCACGCTGGTCACGCGGGAACCGGCGATGGCCTGGAGGAAGAACGTACGGCGCCCGGGCAGCCCGACCGTGCCGGCCACGAAGCGGTCCGGCGGGTCGTAGAGGAACACCTGACGGGACACGTCCTGTCTCCATTGGGATCGACATCGGGACCGGCCGCTGCGGTCGCTGGAACAGGTTCAGCGCCGCCTCGACCGCTTCACCCTACTGCGGTTGACGATCACGGTGCGCCCGCATCGCCCCCGACCCGGGCGTCTGCCGACGGGGGTTCCGCGCGCGGCGCGAGGGACGCGAAATCCCCGGTGTCACCGAGGCGGACGAGAAACGGCCTGAGACGGGTGTAACGGATCGCGGTGATGGAACACGGCTCTACGGAGATCCGCTGGAAGAGGTCGAGATGGAGTCCGAGCGCGTCCGCCACGAGGGACTTGATGATGTCGCCGTGCGAGCACATGACATAGAGGGCGTCGGCGCCGTGGTCGCGCTCCACGCGCGCGTTCCACTCGCGCACCGCCTCGGCGGCACGGGTCGCCATCGCCCGCATCGACTCACCACCGGGGAACCGCGCCGCCGAGGGATGCGCCTGTACGACCTCCATCAGCGGCTCGTCCTTGAGTTCGGCGAGCTTGCGTCCGGACCAGTCGCCGTAGTCGCACTCCCCGATCCGCTCGTCGGAGTGCGCGGTCAGTTCCGGCCGGGCGTCCAGCAGCGGCCGTATCGTCTCCTGGCAGCGCTGCAGCGGGCTGGTGACGACCTCGGAGATCGGCAACTCGGCGAGGCGCCCGGGCAGCGCCGCGGCCTGGGCGGCGCCGCGCTCGTCGAGGGCGACCCCGGGCGTCCACCCGGCGAGCAGTCCCTCGGTGTTGGCGGTGGATCGTCCGTGCCGGACGAGGATCAGCGTGGGCATGCCGCCAAGGGTAGGCGTCCACAGGGGTGCGCCCGGCGGCGTGGGACGGGAGAATACGCTCCGTGATCGTCGACTGCGCCGTCTACCGGGACGGGATGCGCACGGAGGGGCCACAGGACCTCTCCGAGGCCCTGGCGCGGTGCCGTGTGGGCGGGGACGCGTTCGTGTGGATCGGGCTGTACGAGCCGACGGAGGACGAGTTCGACCGGGTCACGGAGGAGTTCGGACTGCATCCGCTGGCCGTCGAGGACGCCCTCAATGCCCACCAGCGCCCCAAGCTGGAGGTGTACGACGACTCGCTGTTCATGGTCCTCAAGCCGGTCGGGTACGAGCCCAAGAGCGACGTCGTCTCCTCCGGTGAGGTCATGGTCTTCCTCGGCGACTCCTTCGTGGTGACCGTGCGGCACGGTGAGGAAGCACCGCTCACGGCCGTACGGCGGCGGCTGGAGGCGGAGCCCGAGATGCTGCGGCACGGTCCCTCGGGGGTGCTGTACGCGATCTCCGACGCCGTCGTCGACCACTACGTGGACGTGGCGGGCGAGCTGGGCACGGACCTGGAGGAGCTGGAGGCGGAGGTGTTCTCGCCGACCGTCGGCGGCTCGCGGCACACCGCGTCCCGCATCTACGACTTCAAGCGGCAGATCCTGGAGTTCCGGCGGGCCACCGGTCCACTGGCCCAGCCGCTGGACCGGCTCGCGGGCACCGGCCTGTTCGGCCTGCGGGTGCCCTTCGTGCCGGAGAAGGCGCAGCCGTTCTTCCGTGACATCAACGACCATCTGACGCGGGTGAACGAGTCCGTAGAGGGCCTGGACCGGCTGGTCTCCGACATCCTGTCGGCGCATCTGGCGCAGATGAGCGTCCGGCAGAACGACGACATGCGGAAGATCTCCGCGTGGGCGGCCATGGCGGCGGTCCCGACGATGATCGCGGGGATCTACGGCATGAACTTCGACCACATGCCGGAGCTGCACTGGGTGTGGTCGTACCCGGCGCTGATCGTGGCCATGGCCGCCCTGGAAGTCTTGTTGTACCGGCTGTTCAAGAGCCGGGGCTGGCTGTGAGCGCGGTTCTTCGGGCGGGTTCGTGGCTCAGGCGAACTCAGGGGCTTCAGACTCACTCGGGGGCTTCAGACTCACTCAGGGGCTTCAGTCTCACCCGGGGGCTTCAGGCGAACTCGGGGGCCGAGGTGGCGGGTCCGCCGAGGGCGTCGCGGCGTTCGGGCATCTTCAGGCTGACCATCCGGCGCCAGCCCGCGATCCGCTCGTACGCGTACATCGCGTGGATGCCCGCCGCGAGCAGCGCGGCCTTCGGCTTCGGCCAGCCGAGGATGCGCCCCATGTGGGACATCACGGCGAGGCTGACGTCCCGGTAGATCCGGATCTCGGCGAGCGCGCACTCCCGCAGCGTCCGCTGGATGGCCCGGCCGTGCCCGGCGTGGGCGAAACGCAGCAGTTCCTCATGGCAGTAGGCGAGGTGGTTGTCCTCGTCGTTGGAGATCATCTTCACCGCGCGGCCGAGGTCGGGGTGGTCGGCGAAGTGCTTGCGGAGCAGCTCCATCTCCTCGGAGGCGCGCTGCTCGGTGACCCTGCTGTGCGCGAGGTAGGTGACGATGTCCTGGACGGTGAGCGGCTCGTCCCGCTTGAGCTTGTCGTGCGCGAGGCCGATGCCGTTCGTCTCCAGGAGCATGGTGTAGTCGGTCTCCGGCGGTACGGGGACGGGATCGAGGCCGCGCTTCTTCATCAGGGCGTTGAAGATCCGCCCGTGCTTGTCCTCGTCCGCGCCATGCCGGGTGATCTTGGGGGCGAGTGAGCGCTCGCTGTCCGGGACGAGCGCGGCGATACGGGCGTTCTCCCAGCCGCCCTGTGACTCGCCGCTGGCGGCGATGGAGCAGAACAGGCGGAAGGACTCGTCGTTGTCGAGGATCTCCTGGAACAGACTCTTGGCCGAAAGCATCGTGCGCACCTCTCTGCAGGATTCCGCAGAGAACGAGTCAAATGCGGTCTGAAGGACGCTGCAACAGCTGTGTCGGACAACTCCGCCAAAAGGATGACCTCGGCGTCCGCCGAGGGCGTAACCACGCGCGCTCCGGCGCGTTGTGCTGCGTGACGGCCGTGGCGGGGAAGACCCCCGAGCCCCCACCACGGCCGTGGAACTTCCCTCCGCGTCACGCCAGTCCGGCCCGTTCCAGGGCCTCGGTGCCGGCCCGCAGCGAGGCGAGCCGCTCGTCCAGCGTGAAGCCTGCCGGGGCGAGGGAGAGGGTGGTGACCCCGGCAGCCGCGTAGGCCTTCATCCGGTCGGCGATGCGATCGACGGAGCCGAGCAGTGTGGTCTGGTCGATCAGCTCGTGCGGTACGGCGCCCGCCGCGCCCTGCTTGTCGCCGGAGAGGTACTTCTCCTGGATCTCGGCGGCGGCCTGCTCGTAGCCCATGCGCCGGGCGAGCTGGTTGTAGAAGTTCTGCTTGGGGCTGCCCATGCCGCCGACATACAGCGCGGTGTACGGGCGGAAGGCGTCGGCCAGCGTGGTCACGTCCTTGTCGGCACCGACCGCGAGCGGCAGCGTCGGGCAGACGTCGAACCCGTCGAGGGTCTTCCCGGCCTTCTCACGCCCGGCCCGCAGGTATGTGATCGCGGTGTCCTCAAGATGGTCGGCGGAGGGGAAGATGAGCAGGGCCCCGTCGGCGATCTCGCCGGTCTGCTCCAGGTTCTTGGGGCCGATCGCCGCGATGTACAGCGGGATGTGCTCGCGCTCCGGGTGCACGGTCAGCTTGATCGGCTTGCCGGGGCCGCCGGGCAGCGGCAGGGTCCAGTGCTCGCCGTCGTACGACAGCCGCTCCCGCGTCATCGCCTTGCGTACGATCTCCACGTACTCGCGGGTCCGGGACAGCGGCTTGTCGAACTTGACGCCGTACCAGCCCTCGGAGACCTGCGGCCCGGAGACGCCGAGGCCGAGCCGGAAGCGGCCACCGGAGAGCGAGTCGAGCGTGGCGGCGGTCATGGCGGTCATCGCCGGCTGCCGGGCCGGGATCTGGAAGATGGCCGAGCCCACGTCGATGCGCTCGGTCTGCGCGGCGACCCAGGAGAGCACGGTCGCCGCGTCCGAGCCGTACGCCTCGGCGGCCCAGCAGACGGCGTACCCGAGCCGGTCGGCCTCCTTGGCCACGGCGAGATTGTCCGCGTCCATTCCGGCGCCCCAGTAGCCGAGGTTGATCCCGAGCTGCATGGCGGATTCCCCTTACCGATCAGTAACGTCCCTTGTCCGGAGACCTTAGCGCGGGGGTGGGGAAACTGGTCATCCACAGGCCCCCACATCACAGGCCGTGGCCAGTAATCTCGGCGTCCATGGAGCAGAGGCATCTCGGCCGCACCGGCCTGCGCGTGTCCCGCATCGGACTCGGCACCCTCACCTGGGGCAGGGACACCGACGAGCACGACGCGGCGGACCTCTTGAAAACGTTCTGGGAAGCGGGCGGGACACTCATCGACTCGGCCGACGTGTACGGCGACGGGGAGGCCGAGTATCTGCTCGGACGACTCATAGAAGGCCTGGTACCGCGCCGGGACCTGGTCATCTCCACCAAGGCCGGCAGCGTGCCCGACCCGGACATCCGCGTCGACGGCTCACGCGGCCACCTGCTCGCCGCGCTGGACGCCTCGCTGGCCCGGCTGGGCACGGACTACGTCGACCTGTGGCACATCCACGCCTACGACCCGTACACCCCGCTGGAAGAGACCCTCCACGCCCTCGACCTCGCGGTCAGCAGCGGCCGGGCGCGGTATGCGGGTGTCTCCAACTTCTGCGGCTGGCAGCTCGCCAAGGCGGCCACCTGGCAGCTGGCGGCGCCGGGCACCCGGACCCGGCTGGCCGGTACGCAGCTGGAGTACTCGCTCCTCCAGCGCGGCGTCGAGCGCGAGGTGCTGCCCGCCGCCCTCGATCTCGGCATCGGCCTGCTGCCCTCCTCCCCGCTCGGCCGCGGCGTCCTGACCGGCAAGTACCGCAACGCGACGCCGGCCGACTCGCGGGGCGCGTCCGAGCATCTGGCGCCGTTCGTCGAGCCGTACCTCGACGACACCGCGGGCCGGATCGTGGACGCCGTGACGACGGCGGCGGACGGGCTCGCGGTGACCCCGCTCCAGGTGGCCCTCGCGTGGGTCCGCGACCGGCCCGGAGTGGCCGCGCCCATCGTCGGCGCGCGCAACGCGCAGCAGCTCACGGCGGCATTGTCAGTGGAGGCCCTTAGTCTTCCTGACGAGATCTGCCGGGCGCTCGACGACGTGTCAGCGCCCGTGCACCGCTATCCCGATCACGACTGGAGCATGCTGTGAGCACGGACCCCGACCCCACCGAGGACGCCGCGCACGCCAAGCCGGGCACCCCGGGCGCCGCGCCGAACGGCACTGCCGGGGATCCGGGGACCACAGAGGGCCAGCCGACCGGGGACGGCGCCGGGGAGACGGGGGTCTACGCGGACGGCTCCGGGGAGACCGGGGCTGATACGGGCGGGTCCGACACAGGCGGTGCCGACACAGGCGGTGCCGACACAGGCGGTGCCGACACAGGCGGTGCCG
>NZ_WJBG01000204.1 GCF_009709555.1 Streptomyces blattellae
CGCCGACACCCCCGGCCATGTGCAGTACACCCGCAACATGGTCACCGGCGCCTCCACCGCCGAGCTGACGGTGATCCTCGTCGACGCGCGCAACGGCGTCGTCGAGCAGACCCGGCGGCACGCCGCGATCGCCGCTCTGCTGCGCGTCCCGCACGTGGTCCTCGCCGTCAACAAGATGGACCTCGTCGACTACCGGGAAGCCGTGTTCGCCGCGATCGCCGAGGAGTTCACGGCGTACGCGACCGAGCTGGGCGTCCCCGAGGTCACCGCGATCCCCATCTCGGCGCTCGCGGGCGACAACGTGGTGGAGCCGTCCGCCGTCATGGACTGGTACGGCGGCCCGACGGTCCTGGAGCATCTGGAGACGGTGCCCGTCACGCACGACCTGAGCCACTGCCACGCCCGGCTGCCCGTGCAGTACGTGATCCGGCCGCAGACCGCCGAGCACCCGGACTACCGGGGTTACGCGGGCCAGATCGCGGCCGGTTCGTTCCACGTCGGCGAGCAGGTCACCGTCCTGCCGTCCGGCCGCTCGACGAAGATCAGCGGAATCGACCTGCTCGGCAGGCCCGTCGACGTCGCCTGGACCACCCAGTCGGTGACGCTCCTGCTCCAGGACGACATCGACATCTCGCGCGGCGACCTGATCGTGCCCAGCAAGGACGCACCGCCCACCACGCAGGACATCGAGGCGACCGTCTGCCACGTCGCGGACGCCCCGCTGACCGTCGGCCACCGCGTGCTGCTCAAGCACGGCACCCGTACCGTCAAGGCGATCGTCAAGGACATCCCGTCCCGGCTCACCCTCGACGACCTGTCCCTGCACCCGCACCCGGGACAACTCGTCGCCAACGACATCGGCCGGGTGAAGATCCGCACGGCCGAGCCGCTGCCGGTCGACGCCTACGCCGACTCGCGCCGCACCGGCTCCTTCATCCTGATCGACCCCAGCGACGGCACCACGCTCACCGCGGGCATGGTCGGCGAGTCGTTCGCCTCCCCGGAGCCGGTCCGCGACGAAGCCGAGGACGACGGGTGGGACTTCTGACCATGAACTCCCCCGATCCCCACGGCGGGGTGGCGCGATGTGCGCGATGACGTACGCGCACCGCATGCGCGACGAGCCGTACACACCCGCCGACCTCCCGGCCACGACCTGACCAGGGCGTGACTGCCGGGCCTCCGAGAGGAACACCTCCCGTGCCTGACGCCCCCGCCCTCCGGCATCTCCTCGCGGTGACGGCCGCGCTGCCGCTGCTGGCTCTCACGGCCTGCGGCTACGGCTCCCAGGCCCAGGAGAACACCGAGCATGCCGTCGCCGGGGCGGCCAAGGTCGACGGGCTCGACTCCGTGAAGATCGGCTACTTCGGGAACCTCACCCACGCCACCGCGCTGGTCGGCCGGCACGAGGGGCTGTTCCAGGAGGAGCTGGGCGGCACGACGGCCGAGTACGCCACGTTCAGCGCCGGTCCGTCCGCGATCGAGGCGCTGAACTCGGGCTCCATCGACATCGGCTGGATCGGCCCCTCCCCCGCCGTCAACGGCTATGTGAAGGCGAACGGCAACAACCTGCGCATCGTCTCCGGTGCGGCCTCCGGCGGGGTGAAGCTCGTCGTGAACCCGGAGAAGATCAAGTCCCTGAAGGACGTCAAGGGCAAGAAGATCGCCACCCCGCAGCTCGGCAACACCCAGGACGTGGCGTTCCTCAACTGGATCGCCGAGCAGGGCTGGCAGGTCGACGCGCAGAGCGGCGCGGGTGACGTCTCGGTGGTCCGCTCGGACAACAAGGTCACTCCGGATCTCTACCGGTCGGGTTCCGTCGACGGGGCGTGGGTGCCGGAGCCGACCGCGTCCAAGCTGGTGGCCGAGGGCGCGAAGGTACTGCTGGACGAGGCGGACCTGTGGCCGGACAAGGAGTTCGTGATCACGAACGTCATCGTGTCGCAGAGCTTCCTGAAGGAGCACCCGAAGGCTGTCGAGGCCGTGCTGCGCGCCTCGGTGGAGTCCAACAAGTGGATCAACGACAACCCTGACAAGGCGAAGGCCGCGGCCAACGCGCAGTTGACAGCCGACACCGGCAAGCCACTGCCGGCCGAGGTCATCGATCCGGCGTGGCCGTCCATCCGGTTCACCGACGATCCACTGGCGGCCACGCTCGACACCCAGGCGCAGCACGCGGTCAAGGCGGGGCTGCTGGAACAGCCGGACCTGACCGGCATCTACGACCTGGCGCCACTGAACAAGGTCCTCAAGGCCGAGGGCGAACCCGAGGTCGACGACGCCGGCCTCGGCACGAGGTAAGGCACCGATTCCGATGAGTTCCCAGGAGGTGACGACCATGGCAACCGCCCTCGCCAAGGCCGCGGACACGGATGCGTCCGTCGAGCACGCCGCGCGCATCGACCACGTCTCGAAGTCCTTCGCCGGCCCCGCCGGGCAGCAGCTCGTCCTCGACGACATCACGCTCGATGTCGCGCCCGGCGAGTTCGTCACCCTCCTCGGGGCGTCCGGCTGCGGCAAGTCGACGCTGCTCAACCTGGTCGCCGGGCTGGACAAGCCCAGCGCGGGGAGCATCACCAGCGACGGACGCCCGGCCCTGATGTTCCAGGAGCATGCCCTCTTCCCGTGGCTGACCGCGGGCAAGAACATCGAACTCGCCCTGAAGCTCAGGGGGGTCGCCAAGTCCGAGCGGCGCGGCCGGGCCGAGGAACTCCTCGAACTCGTCCGGCTGAAGGGGGCGTACGGCAAGCGCGTGCACGAGCTGTCGGGCGGTATGCGCCAGCGCGTCGCCATGGCCCGGGCGCTCGCCCAGGAGAGCAAACTCCTGCTGATGGACGAGCCGTTCGCCGCGCTGGACGCCATCACCCGGGACGTTCTGCACGACGAGCTGACCCGGATCTGGAGCGAGACACAGCTGTCGGTCCTCTTCGTCACCCACAACGTGCGCGAGGCGGTACGACTCGCCCAGCGCGTGGTGCTGCTGTCCTCCCGCCCGGGACGCATCGCGCGCGAGTGGACGGTCGGCATCCCGCAGCCGCGCCGCATCGAGGACGCGGCCGTGGCGGAACTGTCCCGGGAGATCACCGAAGAACTGCGTGGGGAGATCCGCCGCCATGGCCAGCACTGAGACGAACGCCAAGGACGCCAAGGACGGCAAGGACGCCAAGGACGGCAGGGACGGCAGGGACGGCAACGACCTCGCCGGGCTCGAAGCCGGCCTGGACGCCCTGGAGACGGTCCAGACCAGCCGTACGCCGCTGAGGAAGACGCTGACCGAGAAGGTCCTGCCGCCGGTCGTCGCCGTCGCCCTCGTGCTGGCGGCCTGGCAGTTCCTGGTGTCGTCCGGGATCGCCGACGACCCGACCAAGCTGCCCACGCCGACCGACGTGTGGGGCGAGCTGCGCGAGTCGTGGCTGCAGGGCACCCTGCACGAATACATCTGGACGTCCGTCTCGCGCGGTCTGCTGGGCTTCCTGATGGCGCTGGCGATCGGTACGCCGCTGGGCCTGCTGGTGGCCCGGGTGAAGTTCGTGCGCGCGGCGATCGGCCCGATCCTGTCCGGCCTGCAGTCCCTGCCGTCGGTGGCCTGGGTGCCCCCGGCCGTGATCTGGCTGGGCCTGAACAACCAGATGATGTACACGGTGATCCTGCTCGGCGCGGTCCCGTCGATCGCCAACGGCCTGGTGTCCGGCGTCGACCAGGTGCCGCCGCTGTTCCTGCGAGCGGGCCGCACGCTGGGCGCGACGGGGCTGAAGGGCACCTGGCACATCCTCATGCCGGCCGCGCTGCCCGGCTACCTGGCGGGACTGAAGCAGGGCTGGGCCTTCTCCTGGCGCTCGCTGATGGCGGCGGAGATCATCGCTTCCTCTCCCGACCTGGGCGTGGGCCTGGGCCAGTTGCTGGAGAACGGCCGCAACAACAGCTCCATGTCCATGGTGTTCTTCGCGATCCTGCTCATCCTCGTCGTCGGTATCGCCATCGACCTGCTGATCTTCAGCCCGTTGGAGCGGCGGGTGCTGCGCAGCCGCGGTCTGCTGGCGAGGAGCTGAGGCACTCATGCGCAACCGGTTCAGCCCCGTCCTGGTGGTGATCGCCCACGGCAGCCGCGACCCGCGGCACGCCGCGACGGTGCACGCCCTCGTACGCCGGGTGCGCTCGCTGCGTCCGGACGTGCGGGTGGAGACGGGCTTCCTGGACTTCAACATCCCGTCCGTACCGGGCGTGCTGGAGTCCCTGGCCGCGGAGGGTGTCCGGGACGTGGTCGCCCTGCCGCTGCTGCTGACGCGCGCCTTCCACGCGAAGGCCGACATCCCGGCGGTCCTCGGGGACGCCCCGCCGCGGCTGCGGATCCGGCAGACGGAGGTGCTCGGCCCCTCCCCGCTGCTGCTGTCCGCGCTCGAACGGCGGTTGTACGAGGCGGGACTGACGCCCGCCGACAAGTCCTCGACCGGGGTCGTGCTGGCTTCGGCGGGGTCCACCGACCCGGAGGCGATCGCAGTGATCGCAGAAATCGCGCGGGAGTGGCGGCACACCGGTTGGTGCGCCGTGCGGCCTGCGTTCGCCTCCGCCGCTCTGCCCCGCACCGAGGACGCGGTACGGGAGCTGAGGTCCCTGGGCTGCTCGAAGGTCGCCGTGGCCCCGTACGTCCTGGCCCCCGGCTTCCTGCCGGACCGTATCGCGCGCGGCGCGGCCGGGGCGGACGTACTGGCCGATGTGCTGGGTCCGGCACCGGAGGTGGCGCGGGTGCTGCTGGAGCGGTACGACGCGGCGCGCACGCCGATGCTGGCCGCGGTCGGCGCCTGACGGATCCCACGGGGTTGACTTTGCCCCTCGGGCAGGGCCAAGTGTCCGGGCATGGACACCTACCTGAAGCAGACGGCGTACAGCGACCCGGGTGACCTCGACACGAGCGGGCTGCCCCGCGATCCCGGTGAACTCGCCCGCGTGGTACGGGATCTGATCATCCATCGGGGCGAGGGAGAGCTGTTCGGATACGTCGTCCCCGAACAGCGGCTGCACGACGACGCCGAGGCGCGGTACGTCACGGAACTCCTGCGGATCCTGCGTGAGCGCGGGGACACACCGCTGACCGAGCCTCGCGCGCCGCAGCGGCGCTTCGTGGGCACGTGCCGGGACTTCGCGCTGCTGCACTGCTCGCTGCTGCGGGCGACGGGGACGGCGGCGCGCATCCGGTGCGGCTTCGCGGCCTACTTCGACGAGGGATTCCACAGCGACCACTGGGTCACCGAGTACCGCCTCCCCGACGGGAGTCGGCGGCTCGCCGACCCGCAGGTCCACCACGAGCACGATGTGCCCTTCGACCCGGTCGACGTCCCCCGCGACCAGTTCCTGGTGGCCGCGGACGCCTGGCGGGCGTGCCGCGAGGGGCGGGCCGACCCGCAAGCGTTCGGCTTGATCGACCTCAACGGGATCGAGGGCCTGTCGTACACGGGTCTGTGGTTCGTACGGGCCAACGTCCGCCGCGATCTGGCCGCGCTGAACGGCGTGGAACTCCTGCCCTGGGACAGCTGGGGACCCGAGATCGAGAACGACGCGCTGCTCACCGCCGAGGACCTCGCACTGACCGACGCGGTGGCCGCGGCCCGCTCCGAGGCCGAACTGCGCCGCCTGTACGCGACTGGGCCGCTGACGGTACCGGACGAGATCACCTCGTACACCACCTACAACGGCGTACGGAAGGTCAGCCTTCTTCGGCGTTGAACAGCGTTCCCTGGTGGAAGTAGAGCAGCCAGCCCTGATCGGTGAGCCGCCACAGGGAACTGCGGTGTGCGCGGCGGCCGTTGTTGTCGGTGTCGAAGGTGAGATGGACGAGGTCCGGCGCGAGGCGGACGCCCTTCATGCGAGAGGCGACGATCGGACGGGCCCCGGACTCGGTGGTCGCGGTCAGCGCGGCGATGATCGAGGCACGGTCCCAGTGTCGTCCGGAGACGCCGAACTCCTGGAAGTCGGGGTGCAGCAGCGCCCCGAGCAGGTCGGGCGAGCGGCGGACCTGCGGGGTGAGCAGCCGCAGTTCGCCCTCGATCGCGGCGGCCACGGCCGGATTGTGCTCAGGCACCGGTCATCTCGACCAGTTTGACCACGGTGTTCCAGTTGCGGCTGGTGGCGATCACGCCCTTGTTCAGGCGGGGCTTGGCGAGGTGGTCGGCGAGCTTGGAGCGGCCCAGGCCGTTCGGTGCGTACAGGTACAGCGCGCGGTCGCCGAGCCGGAACTCCTCGGGGAGGTACGCGGCCGGGTCGATCTCGGCGAAGCGCTCCGCGGCGACGGGCGCGGAGAAGTAGGTGACGTGCAGTTGTCTGGCCTCAAGGCCGGCGGCCGGGAACGGACAGGCCTCGGCGACCGCCTTCAGATAGGCGTGGTCGCGGACGATCACGTCGACGCCGAAACCGAAGTGCTTCTCGATCGCCCGGGTCAGCTCCGCGGCGAGGGATTCCGCGTCGCCGTGGCCGCAGGAGAAAACGGCCTGGCCGCTCTGCAGATACGTGCGTACGCCGTCGTGGCCGAGGCCTTCCAGCAGCGTGCGCAACTCGGCCATCGGGAGCTTCTTGCTGCCACCCACGTTGATTCCGCGCAGCAGCGCCGCATACGTCGTCATCCGCCCAGCTTATGCGGCCGTCGCCGGGGGCCCGCCCCCGAGGAGCACCGATAGATGTAAGGGCCCACGGTCCTCCCCAGTGGTGAGACACCGGGGTCCAAGGGGATGAGGCGCGGCCGGGGCACCTCACCGGGCAGCACGACGAGATGCCTTTATCCGGCCCATACCTTCGAAACGAAAGGTGGCGGCAGGGGGCCGGCACCGCTGACGAGGGGGCAAGCCCGTCATGGGGAACGGAGATATACGGGTGCGGGGCATCGCCGCGCGGGCCGGCGGCTGGAGCGCCCGGCATCGATGGGCTGCCGTCGGTATTTGGGTGCTGTTCGTCGTCCTGGCGATGGGGCTCGGGTCGGCGGCCGGCCGGGTCGACGTCAAGGACAGCGACCAGCTGGGGGGCGAGACGCACACCGCCGCCGCCATCATCGAGGACGCCGGGATCGACGAGCCGGCCGGTGAGACCGTCCTGATCCAGGCGAAGGACGGCAGCGTCACGGCCACGGACGCCGGCTTCCGGGCCGCGGTCGACTCCGTGGTCGAGGCGGTCGGGGCGACCGGTGAGGTCACGGACGTGACATCGCCGTACGAGGCCGACACGATCTCGTCGGACGGCCGCAGCGCGCTGGTGCAGTTCGACATGCGCGGGGACGCGGAGACCGCGGGCGAGCGGGTCGAGCCGGTGCTCAAGGCCGTCGAGGACGTGCAGAAGAACCATGAGTCGCTGCGGATCGAGGAGATCGGCAGCGCCAGCATGAACAAGACGTTCGACGACGCCTTCGGGGACGACTTCCAGCGGGCCGAGTTCTCCGCGGTGCCGGTGGCCCTCGGCATTCTGCTGATCGCCTTCGGCGCGCTGGTGGCGGCGCTGCTGCCGGTGCTGTTGGCGATCACCGCGATCATGGCGACGATGGGCCTGATGGGCATCGTCAGCCATGTGATGCCGATGAGTGAGACCGCCAACTCCGTGATGCTGCTGGTCGGTCTGGCCGTCGGCGTCGACTACTGCCTGTTCTATCTGCGCCGTGAGCGCGAGGAGCGGGAGGCGGGCCGGGACCCGCAGACCGCGCTGCGGGTGGCCGCCGCCACCAGCGGGCGCGCGATCATCGTCTCGGGTGTCACGGTGTGTGTGGCGATGGCGGGCATGCTGTTCACCGGGCTCGCCGAGTTCGAGGCGATGGGCCTGGCGTCGCTGATGGTCGTGGCCGTCGCCATGGTCGGCTCCGTGACCGTCCTGCCCGCGCTGCTGTCGCTGCTCGGCGGGCGGGTGGAGAAGGGGCGGATTCCGTTCCTGCGCCGTCGCAAGCGGGGCGGCGGCTCCGAGAGCCGGTTCTGGACCGCCGTCCTCAAGGGCGTGCTCGCCAGGCCCCTCGTCTCCGTCGTCGTGGCGGCCGGAGCGCTGCTGGCGATCGCGGCTCCGGCGGTGGGCATGAAGACGCAGAACCTCACGCTGGACCAGGAGTTCGGCGACTCGCTGCCGATCGTGCAGACGTACAACCGCGTCAACGACGCCTTTCCCGGCGGCTCCGAGCCGGCCGAGGTGGTCGTCAAGGCCGACGACATCAACGCCCCCGAGGTGCGGGCCGCGCTCGCGGACTTCCGTGCGCAGGCGATCAGTTCGGGTGTCTCGCGCGGCCCGGTCGACATCGAGCTGCACGACGCGCAGAACGTCGCCTTCGTCTACGTCCCGCTGGTCGGCGGCTCCGACCTGGACAAGGCGGGGGCGAGCCTGGACAAGCTGCGCGACGAGGTACGGCCGGCCACGCTCGGCGAGGTCGACGGCGTGGAGGCGCCGATCACCGGACAGGTCGCGGGCTCGAAGGACTTCAACGACCAGCTGGCCGGGGCGGTCATCCCGGTCTTCGCCTTCGTCGTGGTCTTCGCCTTCCTGCTGATGCTGCTGTGCTTCCGCTCGCTGACCATCGCGATCACGTCGATCGTGCTGAACCTGCTGTCGGTGGGTGCGGCGTACGGCATCCTGGTCGCCGTCTTCCAGCACGGCTGGGGTGCGTCCCTGGTGGGCGCGGAGGGCGTCGGCGCGATCGTCACCTGGCTGCCGCTGTTCCTGTTCGTGATCCTGTTCGGCCTGTCGATGGACTACCACGTGTTCGTGGTGTCGCGGATCCGCGAGGCGCGGCTGCGCGGCCGGACGACGAAGGACGCGATCACGCACGGGGTGGTCACCACGGCCGGTGTGGTCACCAGCGCCGCGGTCATCATGGTCGCCGTGTTCGCGATCTTCGGGACGCTGTCGATGCAGTCCATGAAGCAGATGGGCGTCGGCCTCGCGGCCGCGGTGCTCATCGACGCGACGATCATCCGGGGCGTGCTGCTGCCGGCGGTGATGGCGCTGCTGGGCGAGCGCAACTGGTATCTGCCGAAGTGGCTGAACCGGATGCCGGACCTCACGCACGACGAGGCCCCCGAGGCCGTGACGCGGGGGACGCGGTCGCGGGACGACGAGGGTGAGCCGGTGCGGGTCTGACCTCACCCCGAGCCAGGGCCCGTTGGCTGCCGGGGAGCCAACGGGCCCTGTCCTGCTCGCTTCCGGGGCGGCTCCGCCTCGACGAGGTCCGCCGCCCGCCGCCCTCCTGGGCCAGCTCGGCCCAGATGCCCTTCAGCCGTCCGGCGACAGCAGCCCTTCCGGCTTGATCGGGCCTCGTCCTGGCCTGCGGGCGCTGTGCCGTGTCAGCCCCGCGCACACGCTCCCACCTGTGGGAATGCGACACTGGGCGCCGGACGGCGGGACCCGGCGCCGTACGCGCACGCACAGGGAGCACACGGAGGCGGACGATGGACGAGGCAAGGGCGCGGGACGTACTGGCCGCGGCAGGCGTGCTGCCCGGACCGGCGCGGGACGCGCGGTTGCTCGCTCTGGGCGAGAACGCCGTGTTCGCCGCCGGTGACCTGGTCGTCAAGGTGGGCCGCGCCGCCGAACTCCTGGACCGGGCCCGGCGGGAACTGGACATCGCGCTCTGGCTGGAGGCCGCGGCCGTGCCCGCGGTACGCGCCGCCGAGCCGAAGGCACTCCTGGTCGAGGGGCATCCGGTGACCGTGTGGCACCGGATGCCCGATCCCGTACGGCCCGCGGAGCCGCGCGACGTGGCCGTACTGCTACGGGTCGTCCACGCCCTGCCCTCCCCCTCCTTCGCACTGCCGCCCCGCGATCTGCTGGGCGGTGTGGAACGCTGGCTGCGGCTCGCGGGCGACGCGATCTCTCCTGCCGACGCGGCCTATCTGCGTGAGCGCCGCGACGGCTTCGCGGCAGCCGCCGCCACGCTCACCCCGCAGCTGCCGCCCGGTCCGATCCATGGCGACGCGCTGCCCCGCAATGTGCACGTCGGGCCGGACGGGCCGGTCCTGGTCGACCTGGAGACCTTCTCCGCCGACCTGCGCGAGCACGACCTGGTGGTCATGGCCCTCTCCCGCGACCGCTACGGGCTCCCGGCGGCGGCGTACGACTCCTTCACCGACACCTACGGCTGGGATGTGCGCGAGTGGGACGGGTGCTCGGTGCTGCGCGGCGCCCGGGAGACCGCCAGTTGCGCATGGGTCGCCCAGCACGCGCCGGGCAACCCTGACGCGCTGGCCGAGTTCGAGCGACGGGTGAGGTCGCTGCGGGACGGGGACGGGACGGTGCGCTGGTATTCGTTCTGACACCGGCTGAACAGCGCTTGGATCAGGGCGGGGCGGACATGGCAGGGGCCGCCAGGCAGAGACCGATCACGGCCCATGGCCGGCGTCCCCGGCAGGCGACGCCTACTCCGCGGAAGCATTCGCGGAGCGGCCCGAGCGCGTCTCCTCGCTGCCGCGGTCGCTGTCCTGGATGGTTCGCGCGGCGCGGCGCAGTTCGGCCAGGACCGTGCGGACGGCCGCCCTTGCCGTGCGCTCGGGGCGGTGCAGCGCGTCGATGTGGCGTCTTGCCTGGACGCCGCTGAGGGGTCTGAGGGCCAGCTCGGGGTGTGGGCGCATCGTCCAGCGTGGCATCAGGGCGATGCCGCCTCCGGCCGCCACGGCCTCGGCCACCACCGCGAACTCGTTGATGCGGTGGGCCAGGTGGAGGCGACAGCCGGCCGCCGCGGCTATGGACTCGATGACCGCCAGGACGGGGAAACCGTCGTGCACCGTGATCCACGGCTCGTCGGCCACGTCGCGTGGGGTGACGCGGCGCTTGGCGGCCAGGGGGTGGTCGGCGGGCATGGCCACGTCCAGCGGTTCGCGCAGCAGCGTCGTCGTGGCCACCGTGTCCGGCCATGGCGGGGCGTGGTCCAGGCGGTGGGCGAGGACGATGTCGTAGTCCCGGGTCAGTCGGCAGAAGTCCTCCTGCGGTACGTCCTCGTCGGCCAGCCTCGGCACCGGCTTCCCCGGGCCGGTCAGCGCACGGAGCAGGAACGGGAAGAACGCGGCGCCCGCGCTGTGGAACGCCGCCACCGACACCTCCCCGTCGGGCCGTCCGACGAACTCCTCGACCGTGTGCCGCGCCCGCGCGAGCGCCGTCTCCACCTCGACGGCCGCGCCCGCCAGCGCCTGTCCGGCGTCGGTGAGCACCAGGCGGCGCCCCTGACGCTCGGTGAGCGGCACCGGGATCGCGCGCTGCAGCAGCCGTAGCTGCTGGGAGATCGCCGACGGGGTCACCAGCAGCGCCTCGGCGACCGCCGTGACACTGCCCAGTTCGCCGAGTTCCCGCAGGATTCTGAGCTGCCGTTCGTCCATTGCGCCAGTGTAGAGCCATGATGTAGGGCTGCTAAATGATCGTTTTAGAGACTGGTACTGGGCTTCAGGGACGTCCCCGGTGCACCGTAGGCGCGTGTCCGACGTCCGCCGCCTCGATGCGGTACTCCTCCTTGTCGCGCTCGTCTGGGGCTCCAGTTACTTGTCCGCCCAGACAGCCACTGCCGCGCTCCCCGTCCTGCTCGTGCTGTTCGCCCGCTACGCCCTGTCAGCTGTCACCTGCCTCGGCCTGGTCGCGTCCCGGCGGCGCGGGTCGCGGCGGTGGACGCGTGACGAACTGCGGGCCGGTGTGCCCCTGGGGGTGACCCAGGCCGCGGTTCTGGTGGTGGAGACGTACGGCGTCGCCCACACCAGCGCCGCCAACGCCGGGCTCATCATCAGCCTGACCATCGTCCTCACCCCGCTCCTCGACCGCGGCGCGCTGCCCGCCTCCTTCTTCGCCGCGACCGCCGTGTGCCTCCTGGCTGTCGGGCTGCTGATGTCCGGCAACGGCTTCCACGCACCGCGCCTCGGCGACCTGCTGATGCTCGGCGCCGCACTGATCCGGGCCGGGCATGTCACGCTCGTCGGCCGCCTCACCGCGGGACGGCCGATCCGCCCGTTGCAGCTGACGACCGTGCAGACCCTCGTCGGCACGGCCCTGTTCCTGCCGGCCGCCGCCCTCGACCTGCCGACCCTGGTCCGCACGGACCAGGCAGCCTGGGCACAGCTGGTCTATCTCGCCCTGTTCTGCAGTGTGTTCGCCTTCCTGGTCCAGACGTGGGCCGTGCAGCGCACCTCCGCGAGCCGGGCCAGCCTGCTGCTGGGCACCGAGCCGGTCTGGGCTGTCGCGGTCGGCGTGGCCCTCGGCGGGGAACACCTCACGCCGCTCACCGGCCTCGGGGCGGCCCTGATGGTCGTCGGCACCTACTGGGGGCAGGCGGTGGAACGGGCACACCGCGCCGCACCAGAACCCCGACCTCCCTCGGTCCACGCCGCGTCTCGTGTGCCGACCCACGCCCCGACCCGGTCCGCCGACTCCGCCGGCCCCGCCGCCTCTTGCGCCGCCACGCGGTTCGTCGCTCCCGCCGGGTTCAGATCGCCTCGCCCGCCGCAGCCTCCTCCACCGTCTTCTCCGTCGCCTCCACCGTCTTCTCCGTCGCCTCCTCCGTCGGCTCCTTGAGCGGCCACGTCCCGTCGATCACGGCGGTGGCGTCTCCCTTGCGGCGCAGGAAGTTCTGGAAGTCGGCCGCTCTTTCCGCATACCACTCGATCTGGCGGCGGTGGAGTTCCGCCGGGCCGAGGGAGGCGAGCTTGGGGTGGCGGATGGCTATGGCGCAGGCCAGTTCCGCCGCGGCGAGGGCGTCGGACGTGGCGTCATGGGCGGAGTCGAGGACCACGCCGTACTCGGCGCAGACCGCTTCGAGGTTGCGCTTGCCGCGGCGGTAGCGGTCGACGGACCGGTCGATGGTGTACGGGTCGATGACCGGGGCGGGGTCGAGTCCGCCCAGGCGGTCACGCAGCGACGGCAGACCATGACGGCGTAGCTCGGCCGCCAGCAGGGTCAGGTCGAAGGACGCATTGTAGGCGACGACCGGGACACCCGTCTTCCAGTACGCCGCCAGGACGTCCGCGATGGCGTCGGCGACCCGGTCGGCCGGCCGGCCCTCGGCGGCGGCGCGCTCATTGCTGATGCCGTGCACGGCCACCGCGTCCGCCGGGATCTCCACGCCTGGATCTGCCAGCCACTCCCGGCGCCCTATGGACTGCCCGGCCCTGACCTCGACCACGGCCCCCGTGACGATCCGCGCCTCGCGCGGGTCCGTGCCCGTCGTCTCCAGGTCGAAGCCGATCAGCAGCTCTCGGTGCCAGCCCATGCCTGGCCCCCCTTCTCGGTGGTGCTTTCCCCCAGTGGTCTCCACCATCCCATGCGCCACCGACAATCAGAGGACCGCATTCCGCTTACCCGGCATGCCCGCCTGGGGACTTGTCAGGACACCGGCCGCGAATCCGCCCAAGCCAGCTCGAACTCCTCGCGGTACGTCGGAAACAGCCCGCTCTCGTCGACTTCGCCCGGCTTGACCACATTGCCGCCGTTGCGCAGCACCAGCACCGGCGTCTCCATCCCCCGCGCCCGCCGCAGATACGACTGCACCACGGCGATTCCGTCCGAGCCGTCGCCGTCGACGAGGTAGGCCGTGAAGCGCGGCGTCTCGTCGTAGACCTGGATCTCGAAGGCACCCGGATCGCGAAGCCTCGACCGCACTCGCCGCATGTGCAGGATGTTCATCTCGACCGCGCGGCTCAACTCCCCGCGCCTGATGCCGAGTTCGCGCTCACGGCGCTTGACCGCGCTGGAGGCCGGGTTGAGGAACAGCAGCCGCACGCGGCAGCCCGACTCGGCCAGCCGGACCAGCCGGCGCCCGGAGAAGTTCTGCACGAGCAGGCTGAGGCCGATACCGACGGCGTCGACCCGGCGGGCACCGCCGAAGATGTCCTCGGCGGGAAACTGCCGCAGCAGCCGCACCCGGTCGGGGTGCACGGCGACCACGTCCGCGTACCGGTCGCCGACGAGGTCTTCGACCGCGTCGACGGGCAGCCGGCGCGCGGACGGTACGTCGCCGGCCGTGCCGAGAATCTCAAGGAGGCGGGCGGAGGCCCGCTCGGCCTGGTTGAGGACGGCTTCGGACAGGGCACGGTTGCGGGAGACGACGTTCCGGGTGACTTCCAGCTCGTCCAGCGCGAGTTCGACGTCCCGGCGCTCGTCGAAGTAGGGCTCGAAGCACGGCCAGTGCTGCACCATCAGCTCGCGCAGCTGCGGCAGGGTGAGGAAGCTCAGCACATTGTCGTCGGCGGGGTCGAGCAAGTAGCCCTTGCGGCGGCTGACTTCGCGTACGGCGACCGCGCGCTGCACCCACTCCTGTCCGGCGGGTCCGGCCGCGGCGACCACCCAGTCCTCGCCGTGGACCGGTTCGTAGACGGGACGCAGAACAGCGGCCACGACCGCGCGCAGCCGCTGTTCGACGAGGTTCAGCCAGATGTAGGCCCGGCCGGCTCGCTGGGCACGCGTACGTACCTCGCGCCAGGCGTCGGCGCCCCAGTCCAGCTCCGGTCCAATGGAACCCGTGTCCATCGGACGGGCCAGGGACACCGTGCCGGGCGGGACGTCTGTGGAGTTCCCCTCGTGACCCTCGTCACCAGGGGGCAACTCCAGCCCTCCCGAGCCCACCCGCGCACCGCCTTCCGCTCCCCCGAGCACTACCCGTGTCAACGATCAAGGAAGGGTACTCCGGTAGCGGTCCGCGGTGCAGCCCGATGGACGGACCGTTTCTCAACCGCGGAACTCCCACTCGCCGTTCTGCCAGGCGAGGTCGGCGGGAGTGAGGGGATTCATAGCGGTGACGTCCCGCGGGACGATGGAGAATCCCTGCCAGTGGACCGGCATGGGCTGCTGGTCCTCGTCCCGGGCTATGTGGTGGAAGCCCACATTGACCCAGGCCACGGGTTGGGTGAGGGTCTGCCCGCCGACCCACTTGTCGACGGACTTGGGGTGTGTCCCGCCGCAGCGCGGGTTGTTGCTGGCGAACAGCTCGCACTTGTTGTACTGGGTGAAGTAGATGTCGTGCTTGGTGTAACTGCGGCCCGGGTACCGGGTGGTGGGGCCCGAGACGAACTCGTAGGACCGCGCGTGTCCGTCCTTGTTCTTGCCCGTCGCGCTGACCATGCGCCACCAGCGATAGGCCTTGGCGTCGCCCGCGAGTTCCTTGCCGACCTTGGTGCGGGTGGTCTTGGTCTGGGGGGTCAGCCGGCCGCGGGTGGTGACGGTCGAGTCGTACTGCTCGACCCGGTTCTTGGTGGAGCCGTCGAGGGCGAAGTCGAGCCGCCAGAAGGCGTTGTGGCTGTGGCTGGTGGCCTGCGCCTTGGGACCCTTGCCGATGGGCCAGCCGCGTCCGTCGCCCGCGTCGTAGTCGCTCCAGGAGAGGCTGCCGGTCGCGCCGACGTTCATGTTGATCGTGCCGTCGTCCTGGAAGCGCCACTCGGTCATGTACTCGTACCAGCCGACCTGGTTGACCGTGTAGACGAGGAGATCCTTGCCCTGGGCCTGGTACGCCTTGTCCCCCGTGTCGCTCTGCATCCGGTAGGCGTGGCCGCGGGCGCGGGTGGTGGTGCACAGGCCCTTGACGAAGGGGTTGCCCGGATCCCCGTCCTGGACCTTGACGTTCCTGATGGTGCCGCCGGGGCACTCGGCCGGCGCCAGGGGCATCAGACCGGCGGCGAAACCCTCGTCCGTCAGGTCCTGGTACTCGTTCTCCCCGTCGTCGTACGGGACGTGGATCTGGGCGAGCCGGGCGCTGTTGAGGACCTTGATCGGCTCAGCCTCGCCCTTGGGCTGGTAGGAGACATCGTCCAGGACGATGCCGGCCTTGCTGTCATACCGCCAGCACATCCGCCAGGTCGTGCCGGTGGAGAGCTTCTGCTCGATGCGGTAGGCGGCGCTGCAGTCGGCGGCGGCCGCCGCGGCGGTCTTCGGCTGGGCTGCGGCCGGTCCGGTGCCGGTCGTCAGACCGGCGGCCAGCGCGGCCACGGCGAGACCGAGGGCCGTCCGGTGACGGACACGGCTGATTCTGTTGACGCGCATGAAGAAATGACTCCCTTGCAGGAGGTGCAGGTTCGAAAACTGGACGGAGGCCGGCTCAGCGGTCGAGTTCGGCGACGTTGCGAGCGCTCAGGTCGATCACCAGTGACCTGGTGTCGATCCACGGGCCGTTCTTGACCTTCGTGAACAGCCGTACGCAGCGGTGCTCGCCGCACTTGTCCAGTACGGCGGGCTGGGCGCCCGGCGTGGCCCGGTAGATGCCGCCGCTCAGCCACAGCTGGTCCGGGGACGTGAGCTCGTTGTCGGTGGCGTCCTTGTAGTCCGCCTTCAGGCCCGCCCCCAGCGGGTCGGCGAGCAGCAGGCCCGCCGCCTCGATGTTCTCGGCCCGGCTCGGCGTCGGCTGGACGCCCTGCTGGCTGATGGTCTCCACGACCTTCCCGGTGTCGAGGTCGACGGTCTTGGTGACGAGGGTGTCGTCCCAGTAGTCGTAGAACGTCACCTCGGCACGCCGGGGCGCACCCTGACCGTCGACGGCGTCGGCCTCCGGTTCGGCGAGGTCGACGGTCAGGCGCTGCGGACCGCGCTCACCCTCGACGTTCTCACTGGCGTTGAACAGCTGCCGGCTCACCGCGAGCTGTTCGGCCCGCTCGACCTCGTCGTCGGTCAGCGGGTCGCTGCCCTTGCCCTTGTCACCCTCGGCCGGAGCCTGTTCGACGACCCCGGGCTGGACCGCGGTCTGCCCCTGGGCCTGCTCCTGTTCCTGCCCCTGGCCCTGGCCCTGCCCTTGGACCGGCTGCTGGGCGCCCGCCTTGTTTCCTCCCGTTTCCCCGGCCCCCGCGGTGCCCGGCAGGGTGACCGCGACCATCGCGGCCGTACCGGCCACCGCGATGGCCGCACCGGCCACCACCTTGCCCAGATGACGGTGCACTGCATTGCGCACGTTGTTCCCCCTACTCCCCCAACTCCGGGAGTACGTGTTGCCCCACTGGTTCGGCATACCGTGTATGCACTGGTCGATCGGTAAGAGGGACGTAAGTCATAGGAGGTTCCCTCACTTTCGGGGAGACTCGGGGCCAAGGCGCCCCCGGCGGCGGGGCACACCTGAAAGAGTCGTATCCATGCAGGTCTGGCCTGGAGAGGCGTATCCACTCGGTGCCACGTACGACGGCGCCGGAACCAACTTCGCGGTCTTCACGGAGGCCGCGGACCGAGTAGAGCTGTGTCTGCTGCACGACGACGGCTCGGAGACGGCGGTGGAACTGCGGGAGAGCGACGCGTTCGTGCGGCACGCGTACCTGCCGGGCGTCATGCCGGGCCAGCGGTACGGATTCCGGGTGCACGGCCCGTACGCCCCCGAGCGCGGCCTGCGCTGCAACTCCGCGAAGCTGCTGCTCGACCCGTACGCGCGCGCGATCAGCGGTTCGATCGAGTGGGGCGAGGAGGTGTACGGCTACCACTTCGGCGCACCCGACGAGCGCAACGACCTCGACTCCGCCCCGCACACGATGACGTCGGTCGTGGTCAATCCCTACTTCGACTGGGGCGACGACCGGCGGCCGCGCACCGAGTACCACCACACGGTCATCTACGAGGCACACGTCAAGGGCCTCACGATGCGGCACCCGGGGCTGCCGGAGGAGCTGCGCGGCACCTACGCGGCCCTGGCGCACCCGGCGGTCATCGAACATCTCACCGAGCTGGGCGTGACCGCGCTGGAGCTGATGCCGGTCCACCAGTTCGTCAACGACCACCGTCTGGTGGACATGGGCCTGAACAACTACTGGGGCTACAACACGATCGGCTTCTTCGCCCCGCACAACGCGTACGCCTCCTGGGGCGACCGCGGCCAGCAGGTCCTGGAGTTCAAGTCGGCGGTGCGGGCACTGCACGAGGCCGGTATCGAGGTCATCCTGGACGTGGTCTACAACCACACGGCCGAGGGCAACCATCTGGGCCCGACGCTGTCCTTCCGGGGCCTGGACAATCCGCGGTACTACCGGCTGGCGAACGATCCGCGCTACTACATGGACACCACGGGCACCGGCAACTCCCTGCTGATGCGTTCCCCGCACGTCCTTCAGCTGATCATGGACTCGCTGCGCTACTGGGTCACCGAGATGCACGTCGACGGCTTCCGCTTCGACCTCGCCGCGACGCTGGCCCGGCAGTTCCACGAGGTGGACCGGCTGTCGTCGTTCTTCGACCTGGTCCAGCAGGATCCGGTGGTCTCGCAGGTGAAGCTGATCGCCGAGCCCTGGGACGTGGGTGAGGGCGGCTACCAGGTGGGCAATTTCCCGCCGCTGTGGACCGAGTGGAACGGCAAGTACCGCGACACGGTACGGGACGTGTGGCGCGGCGAGCCGCGCACGCTCGCGGAGTTCGCCTCCCGGCTCACCGGCTCCTCGGACCTGTACCAGGACGACGGCCGCCGCCCGCTCGCCTCGATCAACTTCGTGACCTGCCACGACGGGTTCACCCTGCATGACCTGGTGTCGTACAACGACAAGCACAACCAGGCCAACGGCGAGGACAACCGGGACGGCGAGAGCCACAACCGGTCGTGGAACTGCGGGGCCGAGGGCGAGACCGACGATCCGGGCGTGCGGGAGCTGCGGCAGCGTCAGATGCGGAACTTCGTCGCGACGCTGATGCTGTCCCAGGGCGTGCCGATGATCAGCCACGGCGACGAGTTCGCGCGCACCCAGCGCGGCAACAACAACGCCTACTGCCAGGACAGCGAGCTGGCCTGGGTGGCGTGGCCCGAGGACGGCAGCGAGCTGCTGGACTTCACGCGCGCGATGGTCTGGCTGCGCAAGGACCACCCGGTCTTCCGCAGGCGCCGCTTCTTCCACGGCCGGCCCGTGGAGGGAACCCACGACGAGCTGTCGGACATCGCCTGGTTCACTCCTGAGGGCAAGGAGATGGCCCAGCGGGACTGGGACTCGGCGCAGGCGTCGGCGCTGGCGGTGTTCCTCAACGGCAACGCGATCTCGGAGCCCGGCTCGCGCGGCGAGCGCATCGGCGACGACTCGTTCCTGCTGATGTTCAACGCCTCGCACACGTCACTTGACTTCGTGGTGCCGGTCAATCACGGCCGCCAGTGGCAGGTGGTCGTCGACACCGCCCGCGCGGACGGCGTCGCGCCGGGCACGGGAGCGAAGGTGCAGGCCGGGGACCGGCTGACGCTGGTGGACCGGAGCATGACGGTGCTGCAGCGGCCGGTCTAGGAGGGAGGGGTTCGTCCAGGGGGGTGGGTTCTCGTCCCGGCGGGTTCGCCACCCAGCGGGTTCGTCATCCAGGCGGGTTCGTCATCCAGGCGGGTTCCTCGTTCCGGCGGGTTCCTCGTCCCCGTGGGCACACGCGCGTGCGTACGTGCGCGGGGCGATGACACGAAAGAGGGCAGGGCGGGTACGTAGGTTTCCATGACACCTGAGCGTCCTGACCTGGTGGTGCCGACGGCCACCTACCGGCTGCAGCTGCAGCCCGACTTCCCGTTCGAGGCCGCCGCGCGGGCCGTGCCGTACCTGGCGTCGCTCGGCGTCTCGCATCTGCACCTGTCCCCGGTCCTGGAGGCCGTCCCCGGCTCCCTGCACGGCTACGACGTCGTCGACCACGCGCGCGTGCGGGGTGAGCTGGGCGGCGAGGAGGGACTGCGAGCGCTGGCGCGCACCGCGCGGGAGCACGGTCTCGGCCTGGTGGCCGACATCGTCCCCAACCACATGGCGATGGCCCCGCGCCACAACCGCGCCCTGTGGGAGGTACTCCGGGAGGGCCCCAAGTCGCCGTACGCGCGCTGGTTCGACATCGACTGGGAGGCGCAGGGCGGCCAGATGCTGCTGCCGGTGCTCGGGCATCCCCTCGGCACGGAGATCGACGCGCTGGCGGTCGACGGTGACGTCCTGCGCTACTACGACCATGTGTTCCCCTTGCGCGAGGGCACCGAGAAGCTGCCGCTGCCGCAGCTCCTGGATGCCCAGTGGTATCGCCCGGTGTGGTGGCGGCTGGCCCGTACGGAGCTGAACTACCGGCGGTTCTTCAGCATCTCGGAGCTCATCGGGGTGCGAGTGGAGGACCCGGAGGTCTTCGAGGCCACGCACGCGAAGATCCTGCGGCTGCTGCACGAGGGCGTGTTCGACGGGCTGCGGATCGACCATCCCGACGGACTCGCCGATCCGGATTCGTATCTGCGGCGCCTGAACGAGGCGACCGGCGGCCGGTGGACGGTGGTGGAGAAGATCCTGTCGGACGGTGAGCACCTGCCGGCCTCCTGGCCGGTCGCGGGCACCACCGGATACGACGCCCTGCGGCACGTGGACGGCCTCTTCGCGGATCCGGCGGGGTGCGGGGAACTCCTCGGCCAGTACCGGCGTTTCGCGGCCCCTCAGACCGACCGTGGCGGGCAGTGGGAGGCGACGGTGCGGCGGGCGGCGTACAAGGTGCTCACGCATGAGCTGGCCGCCGAGGTCGAGCGGCTGACGCGGGTCGCGAGCCGCCTGTGCGACGCGTCGCCGGACCCCGCGCTGCGCGACCGGGCACCCTGGACGCTGCGCACCGCCCTGCAGGAGTTCCTGGTCCGTCTGGAGGTCTACCGGCCGTACGAGTCCGGGGACGCCGCCGCCGTCGTCACCGAGGAGGCCGCGGCCGAGGCCCGGCAGGCCTTCGTCGACCCCGAGGAGGCCGGTGCCGTGGACGTCGTACGGGATCTGGTGCTCGGGCGGGCCGGTGACGGGCCGGGCCACGTGGAGTTCCGGGCGCGGTTCGCGCAGACCGCGTCGGCGCTGCGCGCCAAGTCCGTGGAGGACACGGCGTTCTACCGCTATGTGCCCTTGCTGTCGGCGACCGAGGTGGGCGGGAACCCGGGCAGCCCCGCGGTGTCTCCGGAGGACTTTCACGCGTACTGCGCGCGCGTGCAGCGCGACTGGCCGACGACCGGGACCGTCGCCTCGACGCACGACACCAAGCGCAGCGCCGACGTACGGGCCGCGCTGGCCGTGCTCACCGAGTGCCCCCAGCGCTGGGCGGACGTCCTGGCCGAGGTGACACGCACCGGCGAGGGCGTCCCGGACGCGCAGTTGGCATGGGCGGCCTGGCAGACCGTGTTCGGGCTCGGCCCGGCGGAAGCCGAGCGAGTACAGGGGGCGCTGCTGAAGCATGTGCGCGAGGCCGGGCTGTATACGAGCTGGACGGAACAGGAGCCCCCGTACGAGGACGCGGTGGCCGCGTTCGTCGCGGCGGGGCCGTGCGGGGCTCCGGGCGGACGCGTGGCCGACTTCCGCGCCGCCCTGGAGCCGCACATCCGGGCGAACGTGCTGGGCACCGCCCTGCTCCAGCTGACGATGCCGGGCGTGCCCGATCTCTACCAGGGCACGGAGGGCGAGTACCGGGCGTTGGTGGACCCCGACAACCGGCCGCCCGTGTCCTTCCCGCCGGAGGATCCCGGCGACAAGGGCGCGGTGAGCGCGGCGGCTCTGCGGCTGCGCAGGCGCCGGGCCGACGTCTTCGGCGACTCGGCGACGTACGCGCCGCTGGCCGCGGAGGGTCCGGGCGCCGCGCACTGTGTGGCGTTCGCGCGGTCGGGCGAGGTGGTGGTCGCCGTGACCCGGCTGTCGCTGCGGCTCGCGGAGGCGGGCGGCTGGCGCGACACGCTGCTGCCGCTGCCGCAGGGGCGGTGGGCCGATGTGCTGACTCCTCAGCGGCGGTTCACCGGGCACGCGCGCGCGGACGAGCTGTTCGAGGGGCTTCCGGTGGTGCTGCTGGAGCGGGTGGAGTAGCGCCTGTTCGGCGGATCATGGTGCTGTGGCGGGGTCGGCAGGCCGATCTGCGGCCGGGGGGCCGGTACGCCGATTCACGGCGAGCAGCACACCCACCTGCGACCGGGGACCGGCACACCGATTCACACGAGCAGCACACCCACCTACGACCGAGGACCCGCACACCGATTCACACGAGCAGCACACCCACCTACGACCGAGGACCCGCACACCGACCTGCCGCGCGGCCTGGCACGCCCCACCTGCCACGTGGCCTGGCACGCCCCACCTGCCGCGTGGTCGTCGATTGCCGGCTCCCCCATGGCGCCGGCGCCCGCCTCCGTCGTGCAGGCAGGCCTCTGCTCATGCTCATCTGCGCTGACGGGGTGTCGCTGCTTCCCCCGACCCGACCCGCCGGACAGGCCCGAGCGCAGTTCGACGGGGAGGTCAGCGGCGAGCGCTGTGCTGAGCCCCAGGGGGCGTTGCGCGCACAGGAGGGGGACTCGGCCGGCGGTCCATGCGGGGGTGCGCGCCGTGCGAGCGGGGAGCCTGTCGTCCCCGGCGGGCGCACGCACGGACGCGGGGGCTCAACCGGCCACCGCTCCCGCTCAGCCACAGCCCTTATGGGCTGTTCGGGTGATTCCGCGACGAACGGGGCGAGCCGCTGCGGTCGGCGCCGCGCTCACGCTCGGGTCGGACGGGACCGGCAACCCTGCTGGTACCGACGGCCCTGCCTGCTGCCGGTAAATGCATCTGGGCGCCCCCTGGCGCCTCCCCCGCCACCGCCTTGACACTGCACGGCGGCCGTGGGGTACTGCGGATTGCGAAAGCCGGGCGGATGTGACGGGGGGTGAGTCTCCTGCCGGAGCTGCGCTACCCCACCGTTCCCCAACTTGTCTTGTCCGCCCGGACGCTGGCCGCTCAGCGGCCCGGCCTGTGTGCCCTGAGGCAAGTGGGGGTCTCCCGCGCGGGCAGACCCCTCTACCTGCTGTCGATGGGCCATGCCTGCCGCGCCGTCCTGGTCGTCGCGGGCGCGCACGCCAACGAGCCGACCGGGGGCCCGACGACGCTCGCCCTCGCGGAACGGGTGCTGCACGAGCGGCAGTTGCGGGCCGACACCTCCTGGCACTTCCTGCTGTGCGCCGACCCCGACGGGGCGAGCCTGCACGTGACCCCGGCGCCGCGCAGCCTCCACGACTACCACCTCGGCTTCTTCCGGCCCGCGGCACCCGAGCAACCGGAATGGGCCCCGTCCACGCTGCCGCCGGACCGGCTGCCGCCGGAGACCCGCGCGCTGACCCGCGTCATCGACGAACTGCGCCCCTTCCTCCAGGTGACCCTGCACGGCACCGAACTGGGCGGCAGCTGGGTGCAGCTGACGAAGGACGTCCCCGGACTCGCAGAGCCGTTCGCCAAGTCCGCGGCGGAGCTGCACATCCCCGTGGAGACGGGCGCCTCGGACGCCGCGGGCTGGCCGGCCGCCGGACCCGGCGTGCATGTGATGCCCGGCCCCGGCGCGGGCGCGGCGTATCCGAGCATGCCGGACGACGCGCGGCACAGCACCTGGTACCACGTACACCGGTACGGCGGTCTGACCGCGGTCGTCGAGGTGCCGATGTGGGCGAGCGACCTGGTGGACGACCCGGCGCCGCATCCGGCCCCGGCGGCGGAGATGCAGCGGCTGGCGGGACGGCCGCTGCGCGACTCGCTGGAGGTGGAGCGGGTGCTCACCGAGGCGCTGCCGCGGCTCGCGGGTGCCGAGGGGCCGCTGCTGCGGGCGGCCAGATGGGCGCTGGAGCTGGTGCCGGGGCTGGCCGAGGACTGGGTCCACACACAGCCCGCCGACGATTCGATGGCCTACGTCGGAAGCGTGGACGCGTTCGCACGCCGGCTGCCGCTGCGGGCGGCGGCCATGCTGCTGCGGGTCCTGCAGGAGACCGGCGACCACGCGGCGCCCCGGCTGGAGCGCCTCGTCGCCACCTGGAGCGACGCCTTCGCGCAACGTTTCCGCGCCCGCTGGGTACCGCTGGAACACCAGGTCGAGCACCAGTCCCGCACAGTCGTGGCAGCGGTCCGACACGCCCGCGACCGGACGACGTAACACCTCAGACGACCCCGCACGGCACTCCGGCGACATCGAGGGCAACTCCCTGAACGCACCCGTAACGCGCGCATGCCGGTGACTCCGCACGACCGTGACGGCAGTCCGGCACCCCCGTAACCCACCGACGCAACACCTCAGACGACCCGCGAGCGACTCCAGCGATCTCGTGGGCGACTCCCGGAACGGACCCCTCACACGCGCATACCAGCGATCCCGCACGGCCATCCTGGCAATCCGCCACCCCCGCGACCAACCGACGCAACACCTCAGACGACCCCGCGCCGGCCTCCGGCCACTTCGTGGGCGGCTCGCTGAAGGTGCCCTCACGCGCGCGTGCCGGTGGTTGCGGCACGCGCGCGTGACGGCCGGGCCTTCAGGTGGAACGCGCGAACAGCGATCCCGTCGACGCCGCCATCACGCACGGGTTCGAGAAGGTCTTCGTGTATGCGACCGGCCGTCCGTTCCACTCCCCGCGCGCGTGGGCGGTCACCGGTGCGTAGATCATCGTGCAGAAGGTGTCCTTCTGCGGGATGCCGCCGATGTCGCCGCCCGCGGCCTCCAGTTCCGCGCAGGCCTCGGCCGCGCGCGCGGGGCCCTTGGGCGGGTTGCACAGGAGCAGCTTGCCGGGTGTGTCGCCGGCCCGGGCCTCGCCCTGGGTGACGGTGAGGTAGAGCCAGTTGTCCGGGGGAGCCTGCCGGGGCGCCGCCTGCGCCGGGGTCGCGGAGGCGACGAGGAGCGCGGCAGCCGCGAGCAGGCCGCCCCGTACCGCTTTCGCCATGGTGAAGTACGTCATTCCCGATGCATCGGCACGGCGGCCTCCGAGCCCCACCCCGGCTCACCCGAACGGGAGCGCACCGGCCCGCGCCGCACGGCCAGTTCGAACGCGGCGAGCACCACTCGTGCCTGGTACTCCACCTGGCGGGCGACCGGGACCCAGCGGGCCCCGCAGCCGTCCCGGTAGTCCGCGCACCACGCGTGGATCAGCCGGTCCAGCTCCGGCAGCACCCCGGCCGGGTCGCGCCCCGCGCCCCCGCCCGCGCCCCCGCCCGCGCCCCCGCCCGCGCCCCCGCCCGCGACGAGCTGGTGCAGCAGCCCCGCCGTGCGCAGCGCGAGCCGGCGTCCGGCGATCCGCAGGGTGGCCAGGTGGGCGGTGCTGAGCGGGGGAAGCGGGCGCGCGCCGCCGGCGCCGTCGGCGGCCCCGCTGTCTGGATCCCAGGCGTCGGCGAGGCCGGGGCAGACCAGTAAATAGTCGTCGACCGGGGCGAGCAGACGCGCCGCGTCCGGTGCGTCCGCGTGGTGGGGCCGGATCCGCGCCAGGAGCCGCTGAAGAACCTCGGTGTCGTGGCGCAGCGTGTTGCTGACGGTCCGCAGCACTCCGGCCGGGTCGGCGGGCTCGGTGGCGTCCTCCACGGCGGCCACGCTCCACATGGGCGCCTCGACGACAGCGGTCACGGTGCCGTACGGATGCGGGTGGAACCACGTCGACTCGACGGCGGCCTCGGTGATGGCCGCGGCCAGGTCGCCCCGCTCGGGCGGCGGTATCCGGTAGACGGCGGGTCCCAGGCCGGGCCAGTACAGGGTGTCGTACGGGCCGAGTTCGCGCGGTATGCCGAGGCGGGCCGCGGTCTGCGCGACGTGCCCCGCGAGGCCGGGCAGGTCGCGGGTGAGTTCGACGAAGCCGCCGCCCACGTCGACGCCGTGCAGGGAGCACTGGAGGAAGGGCCGCAGTTCGTCCTGGAGGCCGAGCAGGGCGCGGGTCTCCGGCAGTACGGCGGCGGCAGCGCCGTCGGGCAGCCATTCGGGCTGTTCGAGGAAGCCGGGCCGGAAGAAGTTCCGGAAGTAGTGGCCGAGGGTGTACGGGCCGTGCAGCCAGCCCTCGTTGCGGCGCAGGCCGTCGGGGTCGAGGCAGAGCAGCAGGTTCCAGGTCGCGTCGGCTCCCTCGGTGAGCCGGGGATCGGCGAGGGCCCGTTCGGCGAGCCGCAGGGCGGTGGCGCCGCCCACGGGTTCATTGGCGTGCGGACCGGCGACGACGAGGGCCTGGCGGCTGCCGTGGCCGACGGCCAGCAGCCACAGGGGCGTGCCCGCGCGGGAGCTTCCGACACGGCGCAGTCGGGCGTCCCGGGGGTGCCGGGCGACGAGCGTCGCCGCCCGGGCGTGCAGCTCGTCGACGGTCGGGTAGCGGAGGAGTGGCGGCAGGGCACACCTCCGCGATGTGGCGCCGTCGGTTCACCTGTGTGCATCCTGTACGCACAGTCAGTCACGAGATGACGGGTACGTCAACACCGCGAGAGGCAAAGGCGTTTCGGCCACGGGGGCGCGCTCCCGACCAAGGCGGACTCAGTTCGAGGCGAGCCGGAACGACATCCGTCCGAAGCCGACCTGATCACCCTCACGGACAACGGCGGCCCCGATGACACGCCGACCGTTGACTGTCGTCCCGTTGGTCGAGCCGAGGTCCCGCAGCACCCACATGCCGCCCTGCCGGCTGAGTTCGGCGTGCACCCGGGACACCGTCTCGTGGGTCAGCCGGAGCCCGTTGGCGGCGTCGCGCCCTATGCGCAGGGGACGGCCGTTGCCCGGGTGGGGCAGCAGCAGCTTGGGCAGTCGCTCGGCCTGCCAGGCCCTGCGCAGCCGTACCGTGAAGCCGGAGACGGCCTCGACGGTACCGAAAACCAGCCGCGACAGACGGCTCTCGGTGGGCGGCAGGTCGGCGGTGAGAACCGCGAGGTCCTCGGACCGGCGGGCGGTGAGGGCCAGCTCCATGCGCCGGATGAACGTGTCGTGCGACAGACGCCCCATGGCGACGCCGTCCCGAAGCACCTTCAGCGCTCTGTCGCGCTCCGCGTCGGAGAGCCGCGCGGGGTACGTGTTGAACTCGGAAGACGGCGTCACGCTCGTGATTGTCGGTCAGCGAACGCCGGGTGTCCAGAAATCGCGGGAACAGCCGCCACGCGCGCGTATCCGGCGACACCCCTCGCAAAAGGGAAGATTCAAAAGCGGATTGATCCCGTTTGAAGCACCATGGACGGGCTACATCACGGTGAGCAGACGAAGGGGAACCGTCCGTGCAGTTCGAGGTGTGGGCACCGCAGGCAGGCCGTGTGACGCTCCAGTGCGACGGCGTCACGTGCGCGTTGGAGCGCGATCCTGACCGAGCGGGCTGGTGGAGGAGGGAGGCCCAGGCGCAGGACGGCTCGCGGTACGGGTTCGCGCTTGACGACGGCCCTGTGCTGCCCGACCCGCGCTCACGTCGGCAGCCGGACGGCCCGGACGGGCTGAGCGCGGTCGTCGACCACGAGCAGTACGCGTGGCGCGGTGAGTGGGCCGGGCGCCCGCTGCCCGGCGCGGTCCTGTACGAGCTGCATGTGGGCACGTACACGCGCGAGGGCACTCTGGACGCGGCCGCCGACCGGCTCGGGCATCTCGTCGAACTGGGCGTCACCCACGTCGAGTTGATGCCGGTGTGCCCGTTCCCCGGGCGGCACGGATGGGGGTACGAGGGGGTCTCGCTGTGGGCGGTGCACGAGCCCTACGGCGGCCCCGAGGCGCTGAAACGGTTCGTCGACCGGGCTCACGAGCTGGGCCTGGGCGTGGTTCTCGACGTGGTGCACAACCACCTGGGGCCGTCCGGGAACTACCTGCCCCGGTTCGGCCCGTACTTCACCGACACGCACCACACGCCCTGGGGCTCCGCCGTGAACCTGGACGCGCCCGGTTCGGACGAGGTGCGCGCGTATCTGCTGGGCAGCTCGCTGGCGTGGCTGCGCGACTACCGCATCGACGGGCTGCGCCTGGACGCGGTGCACGCGCTGGCCGACACGCGCGCGTGCCACTTCCTGGAGGAGCTGTCGACGGCCGTGGACGCCCTCGCCGCCGACCTGGGCCGGCCGCTCTTCCTCGTCGCCGAGGCCGATCTCAACGACCCCCGGCTGGTCACTCCGCGCGAGGACGGCGGCCTGGGCCTGCACGCGCAGTGGAACGACGACTTCCACCACTCCCTGCACACGGCGCTGACCGGCGAGTCCCAGGGCTACTACGCCGACTTCGCGCGTGCCCCGTTGGCGGCGCTCGCCAAGACGCTCACCGGCGGCTACTTCCACGACGGCACGTATTCGAGCTTCCGGGGCCGGTGCCACGGCCGCCCCCTGGACCGCACCCGCGTGGCCGCGCACCGGCTCCTCGGCTACGGCCAGACCCACGACCAGGTGGGCAACCGCGCCCTGGGGGACCGGCTTTCGTCGTCCCTCTCCCCCGGGCTGCTGGCCTGCGCGGCGACACTGACGCTGACCGCGCCGTTCACACCCATGCTGTTCATGGGTGAGGAGTGGGCCGCCTGCACGCCCTGGCAGTTCTTCACCGACCACACCGACCCCGACCTCGCCGAGTCCGTACGACGGGGCAGACGGCGGGAGTTCGCCGCGCACGGCTGGGCCGAGGAGGATGTGCCCGACCCGCAGGACCCTGCGACGCGTGACCGTTCCTGCCTCGACTGGTCCGAGCCGGAGAACGAGCCCCACGCGCGCGTGCTGGCCTGGTACCGCCACCTCATCGCCCTGCGCCACGAGCAGGCCGACCTCACCGATCCCGACCTCGCCGACACCAAGGTGGCCTACGACGAGGTGGAGCGCTGGCTCGCCTTCCGGCGCGGGGACGTCCGCGTGGCCGTCAACCTCGCCAAGGAGCCGGCGGCCATCCCCCTGGGCCCGCGCCCCGTGCAGGTGCTCGCCGCATGGGAGCCGGTCGAAGCGCCGGGCGCGGAAGGGATGCTGCATCTGCCCGGAGAGGCGTGCGTGGTGCTGCTGCAGGCGTGAGCGGGGCGCGCGTAAACGCTTGCGCGCTGGCCGTGGCCCATCAGTCCGCCTAAGGGAGCCAGGAGCCCGACCGGTCCCGGCTCAGGGCTCCTCGTCCTTCTCCTCCTCCCGCAACTCCGTCACCCGTTCCAGCAGGATCGCCTCCCAGGCCCGCTCCAGCTGCTCATGCAGCAGTGGCAGGGGGCCGCCGCCCCGGCCTTCGAGGCGCTCGGCAAGGCGGATGAGGCTGTCGCAGCGGGCGAGCCACAGGCCGCGCAGGCAGGGGCGGGCGCTGTAGCCGGCGAGGGTGGCGGCGCGGACGGCGGCTGGGGAGCCGACGGCGCGCGCGAGGCCGGCGATGTCCTCGGCGGGGTCCCCGAGGACCGCGTCGGCCCAGCCGAGGACGCCGCGCACCCGGCCGTCGGCGGCGACCACGAGGTGCTCGCCGGTGAGTGCGTGGTGGACGAGGACCGTGGCGCCGGGCTGGGCGGCGAGCTGGACCGCGGCGGGTGCGGTGAGCTGGTGGAGGCGGACCGCGTCGAACTCGTCGGCGGCGGCGAGACGCCTGGCGGCGTGTTCGGCGGACCGGCGCAGGGCCTCCAGCGAGCGCGGGGCGGCACGCGGGACGCCGAGGGTCTCGGCCTGCCGTACGGGCACCTCGCGCAGCCCGGTGAGCACCCCGGCCAGGTCGGCCTCCCCGACGGCCGACACGTCGTACTCCTCGCCGGAGCCGCCGGGCATCTTGGTGTCCAGGGTGTACGTCAGGCCGGGCGCCCACTCGCCGTGCGCCACGCTCGTCGGCACGGCGACCGGGACGTGCGGGCGGACGAGGTCGCGCAGGCGCAGTTCGCGGCGCTGGCGGACGGCGGCCGCGCGGTCGGTGGCGAGCCGCAGGACATGGCGGGTACCGACCCACCAGGTGGCGTGCCCGCCGCCCTCCGCGACCGGCCGGACGTCGGGTCCGGCGGCGCCCTTCGCCGCGGAGGCGCCGTCCTTGAGCAGGGAACGGACCAGTCTGCGGACGGTGTCCGCGGTGGGTGTCGGTGCCTGGGTCATGGTGCCGTCGTCGTTCGAAGTCGTCGTGGGAGGCTCCTGGTGTTCGGTCAGTTCACTATGACCAGCTCGCGAGTGGTGTCGTTGAGGCGGCGGCCGCCGTCCTCGGTGACCGTGACGATGTCCTCGATGCGGACGCCGAAGCGGCCGGGCAGATAGACGCCGGGCTCGACGGAGAAGCACATGCCGGGCACGAGGGGCTGTTCCTCGCCCTCGATCATGTACGGCGGCTCGTGCGTGGTGACGCCGATGCCGTGTCCGGTGCGGTGGATGAAGTACTCGCCGTATCCGGCGCCGGCGATGACGGCGCGGGCGGCCCGGTCCACCTCCTGGCAGGCCACCCCGGGCCGTACCGCCCTGAAGCCCGCCTCCTGGGCCTCGCGCACCAGATCATGGACCCGGCGCTCCTCGTCGGTCGGCTCGCCGACGTGGACCGTGCGGGAGGTGTCGGAGCCGTAGCCGTCCTTCAGGCCGCCGAAGTCGAGGACGACCATGTCGCCGTGCTCGATGACCCTCTCGCCCACTTCGTGGTGCGGATTGGCGCCGTTCGGGCCCGACGCGACGATGGTGAAGTCGACCTGCGAGTGCCCGTACCGGCGCAGCAGATCGGAGAGGTCGGCGGCGACGTCGGATTCCTTGCGGCCGGCGAAGGGAACCTTCCGGATCTCCTCGAACGTTGCGTCTGCGGCCGCTCCCGCGGCCGCCAACAGCCTCAGTTCCGCCTCGTCCTTGACGGCACGGAGCATCGGCAGGGCGTCGGTGAGGGAGGCGTACGAGGTGCGCGGCAGCGCCTTCTGCAGGCCCAGCAGATGCATGGCCCAGGCGTTGTCGCTGATGCCGAACCGCCCGGTGGAGTCGAGGAGCGCGGCGGTGGCGGCGTAGGGGTCCTTGCCGTCGGTCCAGTCGCGCAGCGTCAGTGCGGGCGTGCCGGCCGCCTTGGCCGCGTCCGGGGCCTCCAGGGTGGGCACGACGAGTACGGGGTCCCGCCCGGGGGTGAGCACCAGCACGGTGAGCCGTTCGGTGACCGCGGTGGGCGCGTAGCCGGTCAGCCACACCAGGTCGGGCCCCGGCGCCACGAGCAGCCCGGCGAGCCCCGCGTCGGCGGCCGTCCGCGCCGCGCGCTCCATCCGGGCCCGGTAGTCGTCGGCGCCGAAGGGCGCCGCAGTGCCGGTCATCCTGGCCTCCCTCTGCGGCTGAAGGGCCTACGGGCAGCATCCTGCCCGCACGGCGGGGGCCGCGCGAGCCGATTCGCCGCTCCTGTCGGCGCTCGCTCGGTGAGCCGGGGCGCATGGTCGACGCCAACGTGCTCAGCACCGCCCGTGCCACGTGCGCGGCCGTGCCCAGGCTGATCGAGCGCCGGGGAGCGATCGCCAGCCTCTCGTCCATTGTCCCCCGGCGCCCGGGAGTCTCCCGGGCGCTCTCGTCTCGGCCAAGGCGGCTCACTGCGCTCGGCGAGTCCCTGGCCGAGGAACGGTCCCCGAGACGTACGCGTGAACACCGTTTCCCCCGGTCCGGTCCGCATCTCCGTCGGTCCGGTCCGCGTCTCCGTCCACCGGGACCCCACCCATGCCGGTCGCGGCGGCCCCTCGAAGACGCACAGGCGGGCCAGCGCGACCAGGTGCCGCGCGACCATCCGCGTGACGTCGTCGCCGGTCGCGCCGCATCACCCGTTGCCCGGCTCCTTCCGGCAGCGCCATCCGGACCTGCCAGCCGCACTGCTTCATCGGCGGCGGCCCGAGATCGCCGGGCTGTCACCGGGCACGCTCACACGCCCGCCGCCAGTACGTTCGCGGGGCGGCCGGTGGTCGTCGGGCCCGGGGTGACGCGGACGCCGCGGGTGCCATGGGGGAGCGAGCAGGTGGCGGACCCGGACGTTCCGGTCGGGTCGGCCTTTCCTGTGCCGACCGGCTGGAGGGGGCGGCTTGCCGGTCATTTCCGGGTGGTCATGTGACGACGCCCGGGATGATCGTCAACTGCTGGTAGCCACCGCTCTCATGACGCACCGTCAAGGTGACCGCCGCTCCCGGGCGGGTGTCGGCGACCGCTTGCGCGAGGTCGGCGGCCGAGTCGATCCGGGTCGTGTCGAAGGAGAGGAGTACGTCGCCCCTGACCAGGCCCGCCGTGTAGCCCGGGCCTGGGACGTGGACGCCGACGACCAGCGCTCCGGACTTCTCGGCGTCCACGGCCTCCAAGCCGAGCGTGGCACCTGCGGGCGCCGGTGACGGAGTGGGCTTGGCAGGCGGTGGAGTGGGGCCGGGGAGCGCCGAGGCTGACGGGGCCGCCGGGGCCGCACCCTGGCTCGGCCGGCCCGCCTGCCCCGCACGGCTTTGCAGATCGGCCAGTTTGCTCATGCCGATCACGGTGGCGCCGACCGTCCCGAGGCCGACGCCGGACAGGACCAGGACCGTCCCGACGAGCAGGCCGAACAGCAGGGTGGTGAGCCGTCGGCGACGCCGTCGGGCGGCATGCGGGCGCCGGAGGGGGCCGGGCGTGGGGCTGTCGCCGGACTCCTGACCGGGCATCGGCTTGGGACGCAACGCAGTCTGTTCCATGTCTCGCCTCCGGCTGAGAACTACCCGGTGCGCCGGCGCACGACGAGCCACGAACGAGTGAGACTGACCCACGGTCAAGAACGGGAAGCCATACTGACTCACTCCTAATGGCGCGGTAAGACGCTGGGCGATCTCTCATCCGAGCGTCTTTGGGCGGGTCGGTATGTGGTGATCCGTAGTCGCTCCTGAGGCCTGACCTCTCAAGACAGAGCCGGCCCCACGTGCCTGCCCGCCCAGTGAAGCAGCGCCGGGGGTGGCGGGGCCGGCACCCACGCATCGCCGAACTTTCGGGCCGTCCCTTCTTCCTGACCCCGCTCTTCCAGCCGGAACCGTCCGGCGACGGTTCCCGTCCGCACCCGAGGGGCCGCGCACTGGCCGGCGCCGCCGTGGAACACGCACGTCAGGCGGCCATGGAGCACGAACGTCAGCCCGTGTGAGCCGAGCGGCAAGGCCCGTTGTCAGTGGCGGCTGTTACGTTCTGTGACATGACCGATCACGCCTTGCGACTCCTCAGGCAGGACCCTCACCTGGCCGAACTGGCCGCGTTCCCCTTCAACTTCGACCTGGCCCGCGCGGACCACGGCCATGCCGAGCCGGTCCGCCTCGCCTCGGGCGGTCCGCTGGAGGTGGTGGCCGGGGACGACACGGGCGGTACGTATTTCGTGTGCGGGGACGGCTCCCTGCTGTACGCCGACTCCGAGGGCTCGGCCGGGATCATCGGCTCAAGTGCTGACGAGGCGCTTGCGATAGTGATCGGCCTGCCCGGCTGGCATGACTACCTGGATCTGTCGCCCAAGGACGGCGAGGAGGCCATCCTCGCGCGGGTCGCGGAGATCGAGGAGGAGATCCGGGAGTACCACCCGATCGACGAGGAACGGGCCGAGCTCCGCGCCGCGCTGGGCCTGCCCGAGCGCTCCCCGGTCGAGCTGATCGGGATGCTGCATACCGCCCTGCTGCGTACCGAACCCGACTTCCTGCTGCTGAACGGGGCTGAGTTGTGCGCGTACGACCTGCTCGACCGGCATCCGCGACCCCCGCTGTGGGAGCCGGTGCTCGCGCGGGGCAGGGCCGATCTGGCCTCGTTGCGGGCGGGCGAGCGGGACGTGTGGGACGTGATGGCCGAGGATGCCGTACGACGCCGGCTCGCGCTGCGCGCCGCGCAGTTCGACCGCGCGGAGGGCGATCTCCGCCTGTTGAGGCATCTGCTGCGGCACGAGGCGGACTCGTCGATGACCGACGAACTGCGGCTCGCCGCCGTGCTGGTGGGGCTGCGGGGAGACATCGCCGATCTGCCGTTGCTGCACGAGGTCCGCGAGACGGACTACGACACGCACTGTGGCCTCAGTGAGATGCCCCGGCCAGGAGCGGACGCCGCCGAGTTGCTGCGCTGGGCCCGGGAACTGGACGACTCGCTGTTCGGTACGGACCCGGCCGACGAACCGCTGTCCACCTGGACGGAACTGGCCCTGGACCAGGGCCTGACCGAACTCGCCCGGGTGGCACTGATCCGCCGGCTCGACGAGATCGTCATGGACCGGAGCACGCTGCGGCGGGCCCAGGACCCTACAGGGCTGGAGACGTCGCGGCTCAGATCGCTCGCCCGTAGGCTGGAACAGGCGGGCGACCTCCCCCAGGCGCTGCGCGCCCAGCGCCTCTGCACCACCCTGAAGGACACGGCCTGGAACCGGGTGTCGGCCCGGCTGACCCAGGCCCGCCTGGAACGCGAATGCGGGCAACTCCCGCCTGCTGCCCGCTCACTGGCCGCCCTTCGGGACATCCTGGCGAAACCGGGCGACGACTCCCTCCGGCACTGGCACGGTGTGAACCTGGGCCGCTTCATAGCCGAGGAGCACTACGCCCTCACCCGAGCCCTGGCCGAAGCGGGCTCCTCCGATGGCGCCCGAGCGCTCCTCGCCGCCGCCGACGCGATACTCGGCGAGCTCTCGGAGAACGCCGCGAACGGCGTCCGGGAGCTCGCCGAGGAGACCGCGAAGCGGGTGCGGGACGTCAGCTGACCGCGCCGACTTCAGCCGATGACCGCCGGTCTCAGCCGACGGGCAGGGCGGGCGGACGGTCCGGGAGGAAGCCGTGAGCGCGCCGGGCCAGGAAGTCGGCCTTGTAGCGGTCGACCTTCCGGTGCCAGTTCAGGATGCCCGCCATCCAGTTCTCCAGGTCGGTGACGTATCCCTGCATGATCGCGCGGGCCTCGTCGGAAAGCCCGAAGTCCTCGTAGACGAGGGGCAGTTCATGCGCGGCGACATGCTGGAACTGCTGCATGCGCTGGGTCATCAGGTCTTGGACGACGCCGACCGCGGCCGGGTAGTCGCAGCCGAAGAAGTTCTGGACGACAAGGACAGCGTTGTGGATCTCGCCCTCGTACTCGATCTCCTTCTGGTAGGAGAACACGTCGTTCAACAGACAGGCGTAGTCGGCGGCGGCGTTCTCCAGCGAGCGGACGGAGCCGGTGCGGTACACCTCCGCGGGGACGGCGGGGCCGTGGCCCATCCGGCACAGGCTCATGGTGAGGTCGGAGCCGAAGGTGGCACGCCGCATCTCCAGATAGTCGACCGGGTCGGGGATGCGGTTCTGGAGCTGGTTGGACAGCTCCCACACCCAGCTCTCGGTCATGACGTCCACCGTGGCCTTCACGGTGCGCCGTTGCTCGGCGGTCATCTCCGCCGTGGTGCGGGCCCACAGGTCGATCAGTCCGCGCTCCATCGCGTTCGCGGGGGCGGGTACCTCCTCGCCGTCGACGGGCATACAGGCCGACAGGCGTGCCGTGGTCAGGCGGGCGGCGGCCAGGTCGCGGCGGTGGCCGAAGACGAGCGGGTAGTAGTCGTCGCCGTAGGTGCCCCAGGCGAGCCACTGGGCACTGAGATCGAGGGCCTCGGGAGTGGCGTCGGGATCGAGACCAGCCGAGCACAGCGCGAGGTCGTAGGCACGGAGTTTGTCCTCGTCCCAGACTCCTTCCTGGAGGATGCCCATGCGGCCCGCCCAGCCGGTGAGGTGGTGACGGGCGTCGTCGAGGTGCTGGCTGAGCTCCACCTGGAAGGGCATGTGGAAGTCGGGCAGGAGGGAGGGGCCGACCTTCTGGAACGGCACGTGGGTGTGGGCACGCAAGCGCTCGGCACCGGCCGTGGCGAGGAGCGCGCCGACGTCGGCGGCGGAGGTGCCGGGGCCGGTCAGGCCCTGCCAGGGCGAGGTGGCGCGGGCGCGCTCGTTCATGTACCGGCTGGAGCGCATGTGCCATTCATGGCCACCGGACTGCCAGTCCTGAAGTCCCTTGGTGTACGCGGCGATCGCGGCGAGTTCCCCGGGGGCGAGGCCCTGCTCCAGGGCCAGTGCGGGCACCTCGGTGAGCGCGGTGTGCTCGAACTGGTGCAGCCGGGAGGTCAGGATGTCGTTGACGGTGTCGGCGGCCTCCTGGGTGGTGCAGCCGAAGAAGGTCTCCAGGACGAGCACGCCGTTGCTGAGCTCGCCCTCGTCCTCGACCTCCCGTTGGTAGGAGAAGAGGTCGTTACGCAAGTGCACCGCGTCGGAGAACGTCTCCATGAGGACCCTGATCGGCCTCGACCCGGCGACGGCCGCGGGCACTTCGGCGGTCGCGTACTCCACGAGCCCCGACGACCAGGGGGCGCCGCCCACCTTGCGGCGCATCTCGACGTACTCGACGGGGTTGGCGATCCGCCCCTCGTTGATGTTGGACAGCTCCCACAGGGATTCGTTGAGCAGATGCTCGGTGGCGACCGAGAAGCGCCGCCGCCAGTCGGCGGACATGGCGGGCACCGTGCGCGCCCACAGGTCGGCGAGGCCCGCCTCCACCGGGTTCTGCGGCTCGGGCACCTCGGCGGACAGGTCCATCGGCATGAACAGCGGCAGCCGGTCCAGGTAGGCCTTGCCGCCGGCGCGGTCCTGGGTGCGCTTGAAGATCTCCAGGAAGTGGTCGTCGAAGAAGAAGACCCACACGTACCAGTCGGTGATGAGGGAGAGGGCGGGTCCGTCGCAGTCGGGGTGGGTGTAGGCGCAGAGCAGGCCGTAGTCATGCGCGTCGAGGTCGGACTGCTCCCAGATCCCGGACCCCTCCAGCATGCCCATCTCGCGCGCCCAGGCGACCGAGTGGGCGCGGGCCTCGTCGACATGCGGGTTCAGCCGCGCGGGATACGGCATGTAGAAGGGCGGGAGTTCGAAGGGCTGCTGCGTCATGGCCCGGCCCTACCCACGTGTTTCGGGGGACATCCGCGACCCCGGACATGATCACACCATCGCGTGAATCAGGGGTGAATCCGGGAGTTCTCGACGGGACTTGTGGCGTTCGTCTCTACGCGCGCGCCGTCAACCTGCCCGAGGTTCCGCCCACGAGCAAGGGCGGCGGTCGAGGCGGCGCGGCTCCAGGGAGGGGTGCCAACACTTCGCACATCGGCGATCCGGCGTACGACACGGCGGACTCCGGCGACACGGCCCCGGGCCAATCTGCGCGTCGACTACGTCCTGCCGTCCAGGGGGCTCATACCCGGGTCGAACGGCGTGTTCTGGCCGACGTCCGACGACCCGCTGTACCGCCTGGTGGGCGGCGAGCCGAACGTGCCGACCTCCGATCACCGGCTGGTGTGGCAGGACGTGCGCGTGGTCTGACCGTCAGCGTCAGGACTCCCCGGCTCTTGCCGGGGAGTTCGACGGGCAGGTCTCTACGACGCGGGAGCCGGGGCCCGGGAGCGGACGACGACGCGGTCGCCGACGTGGTCACTGCCGGTGCAGGTGACGTGACCAGGTGCGGACCTGGATCAGCGCGTGCGTGCCACCGGTCCGCCAGCGCTGTCCTTCCGCGGCCACCAGTGCGGCCTCCGTGGCGGCGTCGAGGCCGGTGATCACATCGGACTTCAGTGTGCGCAACGCGGCGACCGGCCCCGGGAAGTACGCGGTGACCTCGTCGAACGGCGTGGTCGGCGGCCACATCCGGTCGCCCACCAGGCGGCGGTAGTTGAGGTCGCCCTTCACCACGGTGAGCGTGGCCGAGGCGAACTCCGCCCGGAGGTCGTCGGGCATGTCGGCGTACGGCAGCGGGGCGCAGGAGAAGGGGTGGGCCCGTACCGCCAGGCGGCCGTCGGTCATCGCCGCCCACAGCTCACGCCCGTACCCGGCGGCCACGCCCGGCACGGAGGCGATCCGACGCAGCGCGTCGAGGACGTCGGCGGTGGTGGCGTCGGAGACGTAGTAGGGGTACGGCTTGATGTGCAGCACCGCCCGCCCGATGTGCCCGTGCGCGAGGAGGTGGGCGATGAGGAGCAGATCGGGGATGAGTTCACGGCCCGCGTTGTCGGCGACAAGGCAGAGCGTGCCGGAGGATTCCAGCAACGGCCACAGGGTCTCGCTGTCGTCGGCGACCAGGGCGGGTGTGGCGGCCGGGGATCCCGCGCCCCTGGCTGAGAGGCGGAAGCCGAGGTCCGCGCGGTTGCCCCACAGCGAGCCGTGCAGCAGGGCGCGCGCCTGCTCGTCGGCCGGTTTCGCCTCCAGGTCGTCGAGCGCGGCGAGTTCCTCGTCCGTTTCCGGGGCGCCGAGTTCGGCGAGCTTGGAAGGGCGGAAGGGATCGATGCCCTGCCAGGTTCCGGGGCCGAAGTAGCCGACCGCGTCGAGCAGCCGGCGGTAGAAGTAGCTCTCGGACCACAGCCAGGGGATGTCGAACCAGGACCGTCCGGTATGGTCGGCCGCGCCCCAGGCCTGCCAGCGCTCCCGGTCGGGCGCGTCGGCCGGGAGCGGTTCGACCACGCCCTTGGTGCAGTTGTCGAGGAGCGCGTCGAGCGCACGCCGATGCTGGGGACCGTACGGGAAGGCGTCCCGGATCTGCCGCACGATCGCGGGATGCCGTTCGGCGAGCACGCTGTGCGGGAACGAGCCGGATTCGTTGCCGAGGATGACTGGCGCGGACGGGGCGAAGGGCATGGGCGTCACCGTATCGCCCCGTCGTCACCGTATCGGGCCCTGAGCGGCTCGCGCGAAGTCGGCTGCGGTTCTTCAGCACCGCAAAGGGCGCGGGGCTGATCAGGAGTGGGGGCGACCAGCCACGACGGCCCGCAAACGACCGACGACAGACCGCGGCACTTGACAGACCGCGGCACTTCCCGCGGCGCGCTCAGGCGGCCGTGATCTCCCGCTCCAGTCGGGTGGCGAGGCTCAGATAGCGGGCTCGCCGGGGGACGGGCACCAGGCCGCGGATCAGGACGTGCCACATTTCTGCCGTCCGGCGGGGCTGTCTGGCGAGAGGGTCGAGGGAGCGCCCCACGACCCGGGTGCCGACGAAGAAGGAGACCACGGCGTGGGCGACGGCTTCTATGTCGATGTCCTGGTGGACGTCGGATTCCTTGACCGCGCCGCCGAGCTTGCGCGAGATGAACTCCAGCCACTCGGTGAAGGGATGCCGCAGCGGGGGCCGTACGGCGACCCCGGCAGTGGCGAGCCGGAGTCCGGCCCGGTGTATCGGGCCCTGCACGGACAGGCGGGCGATGCCGAACGTGGTGCGGATCAGCGCTTCGAGGGAGGTGCAGCCCCGGCTGTCGATCTCCTCCACCAGTCTGCGGCCCGCCGTGGACTGGATCTCCAGGATGGCGTGGGCCAGGTCCTCCTTGGCCGCGAAGTGGAAGTACAGGGCGCCCTTGGTGACCTGGGCGTGCTCGACGATGCCGCTCAGGCTGGTCGACTCGTAACCCTGGCGGTCGAACAGGTCGGCGGCCGCGGTGATGATCGCCGCGCGGGTCTGCTCGGCGCGTAACTGCCTCGCCATCGTGGGGGCTCCTGAACAAAAAAGACGGCTCGCGCCGTTTGTTTCTGACTCCCCGTAGAAGATAACTCAGCGTACAGCGTGGCCGACGAGCCGAAGTCGTACCGCCGGCTTTCACTCCATTCCCGCGACTTGCGCGTTCACACTCTTCGTATCATGTGACGCGATGAAGGGTTGGCTGAAAAGGAGGGTGGACGGTATCGAACGACGGCAGAAGACGACGGGCCGGCCGGTGCCCATCCGCACCGGCCGGCCCGTCCGCTCGTGGCCGTCCGTCAGTTCACGGCCGTCCGCTCAGAAGGTCAGCTTCCAGCTGTTGAGCCTGCCGGTGTCCTGCGCCGCGGTGTCCTGGACGCGCAGCTTCCAGGTGCCGTTCGCGGTCTCGCTCGACGCGTTCACCGTGTAGGTGGTGTTGACGTTGTCGGCCGAGTCCGACGAGCTGGCGGACTTCAGGCGGTAGGTCGAACCGTCCGGCGCGACCAGGTCGATGACCAGGTCACCGCGGTAGGTGTGGGTGATGTCCACGCCGACCTGGAGCGCCGAGGGGGCGTTGCCGCTGCGACCGCTGACCGCGATCGAGGACTCGATCGCCGAGCCGTTGTCCGGGATGGAGACAGCCGTGCTGCTGGAGAAGGTGGTGCCCCCCGTGGAGCCGCCGGAGCCGCTCACCGCCTGCACCGTCTTTGCCGCGTCCGCCAGGCCCGCGCCGCAGCCGCCCGAGCAGGACCCCGGCAGGGCACGGGCGTTGGTCTTGATGGCCGATTCGATCTGGGCCGGGGTCAGCGCGGAATTGGCCGACTTCATCAGCGCGGCGAGGCCCGCGATGTGCGGGGTGGCCATGCTGGTGCCCTGGTAGTACGCGTACGACTCGCTCGACGGCGTCCTGGTGCCGGAGTTCAGCGTGGACAGGATGCCGTTCGCGGTGCCGGTGCTGGTCTGGCCGCCGGGCGCCGAGATGTCCACGAGGGAGCCGTAGTTGGAGTAGGACGCCTTGGCGCCGGTGCGGTTGGTGGCCGCGACCGAGATCACGTTGTTGCAGTTGCCCGGCGAGTGGTTGGCCACGTTGTCGTTGTCGTTGCCCGCGGCCACGACAATCGTGGTGCCCCGGTTCACGGCCGCGTTGATGGCGCTCTGCGTCGCCGAGGTGCACGCCCCGTCGCCGCCCAGGCTCATGTTGACGACCTTGGCGACGTTGGAGTTGGCGGGCACACCGGAGACGGTGCCGCCGGATGCCCAGGTGATGGCGTCGATGATGTCGGAGTCGTAGCCACCGCACTTGCCGAGCACACGCAGCGGGGAGATCTTGGCGCCGTAGGCGATGCCCGCGACACCCTTGCTGTTGTTGGTGGCCGCGGCGATGGTGCCCGCCACGTGGGTGCCGTGCCAGGAGGAGTTGCTGGCCGGGATGCCGGAGCCGCACTCGCCCGCGTTGTACCAGTCGCCCGGGTCGGCCGGGTTGCTGTCACGGCCGTCTCCGTCGACGGAGACGGCGGTGTCGGCAATGAAGTCGTAACCGCTTACGACGTTCGCCGCGAGGTCGGAGTGGGTTACGTAACCGGTGTCGATGACGGCGACGGTGACACCGCTGCCGGTGGAGGTCGACCAGGCACCCGGCACGTTCATGCCCGCGGTGGTCTCGAACAGGTCCCACTGCTTGGCGTACTCGGTGTCGTTCGGGTCGGCCTGCGGGGTGTTGAGGCGGTCCGGAACGACATAGGCGACCTGCGGGTCGGCCCGGTACTCGGCGACGACGTCGGCGACGTCGCTCCTCGTGAGGTTCTCGCCGAGGTCGACCAGGGCGGCACCGGTGCCGAGGCGGCGCTGGAAGTCCAGGTCTTCGCCGGCCTCCTTGCCCTTGGCCATGGCGTCGGCGTCCGCGGCCTTGTTCGACGTGGCCTCGGTGGCACCGGACTTGTAGCCGACGATGAGGCGCTCGGTGAGGGTGCCGGGGGCGGCCTCGGTCTGCGCGGCCGGAACGGCGGCGGCTTCCGGAGCGGCGGTTTCCTGCGCTGCGGCGACCGAGGCGGTGGCGGCGGTGACGAGAGCGGCGGAGACCGCCGCGACGGATATCAGCTTCCGTCTGAGGGAGGGGGAGGTACGCAAGGGCTTGCCTTTCGTGGCCGGACTCCGGGCAGCGCGGAGCGGCGGTCGATTCGCTTCGTCCTCGAAGCGGCGGGGGGTGTACCGAAAAGCGGTCGGGTCGAACCCGAAGTGCGTCGCGTGGCCGGCCAGGCGCGGGCACCGACCCGTCGAGGGGTTACCTGTGGGTCAGCTGTGGTCGAACGATAGGCAACGGAAACATCATCCGGATACAGGGGAAACCCTCGATCCGGCCGGAAACCCACCCTAGACAGCGGGAAGTTGACCGGTTACGACGCCTTTCACCCCGGACGTCACCACAAACATCACGAGGTGAACGCGCCGGGTGCGTTTTCCGTACTGCACACAGCAGACCGTTCCCGTGCCCGGCCGAGGAGACGTTCCGGATGTCCCGGATGACCGCATACCGCAGAGCCCTGGGGGCCGTAGCCGTGGCCCCGTTCCTTCTTCCTCTCTGGGCGGCGGGACCGGCACAGGCGCACGGTGCGCCCACGGACCCGGTGAGCCGGGTGTACGCCTGCTCCCCCGAGGGCGGCGACGCGGCCGGTTCGACGGCATGCAAGGCGGCCGTCGGCGCGAACGGCGCCCCCTTCACCGCCTGGGACAACCTGCGCATCGCGAACGTGAACGGCCGGGACCGGCAGACGATCCCCGACGGACAGCTGTGCAGCGGCGGGCTGCCCGCGTACCGGGGCCTCGACCTGGCCCGCTCCGACTGGCCGTCGACGAGCCTGAAGCCGGGCGCCGCGCTGACGCTGCGGTACGCCTCGACGATCCCGCACACCGGCACGTTCCGGCTCTATCTGACGAAGCAGGGATACGACTCGTCGAAACCGCTCACCTGGTCCGATCTCCCGTCGAAACCGTTTGCCGAGGTGACGGACCCGGCCCTGACGGACGGCGCGTACCGGATCACCGGGACGCTGCCGTCCGACCGGACGGGGCGGCATGTGCTGTACACGATCTGGCAGAACACCAGCACGGCGGACACGTACTACTCGTGCTCGGACGTGGTGTTCCCGGCGCCGGAGGAGGCCGGGAACGCGGCGTCGCCCAAGGCTCCGGTTGCCGAGAATTCGGCAACCGCCGCCGAGAAGAGCAAGGCCCCGGCACGGACACCCGCCCGAAGCGGTACACCGTCGAGCCCGACCGCCCCCGCCACCCCGCAGACGCCCGACAGTACCCCGCTCGCCTCCACCCCCGACGCCGGCTCCGGCCCCTCGGCCCCGATGGTGGCGGGCGGCGCCGCGGCGGTACTGGTGCTCATCGGCGGCGCCGCCCTGGCCCTGCGTCTGCGCCGACGCTGAACGCCGGGTGCACGAAGGCCAGTCGACCAGTCGGTCAGTCGGTCAGTCGGTCAGTCGGTCAGTCGGTCAGTTGACGTAGACGAGCGCGCCGGCGTCGGTCACCGGGGCGTACTTGGCGGTGAAGTAACCGTTCGCGAAGCAGAGCGAGGAGCCGGACGTCCGGGTGAACTGCTGGGCGGTGAAGGCGATGCTGTTGTCGCTGTTGTCCACCGTGCCGGTCAGGCTGGGGGCCTGGTAGACGCAGGTGATGCTGCCCAGGAGGGTGCGCAGCACGACCGTCGTCTGGATGGCGGACCCGCTCGCCGGAGTCACGGTGAGGGTGCCGTCGGAGGACACGGACGTGGTGTAGGGCAGGTTGTCGACGGAGATGCTGGTGACGCCTAGCACGCCGACGACGTTGGAGGTGCAGCTGCTGCTGTCGAAGGTGTGGCCCGTCACGGACTCCGTGGCGGTGCCGGGCGCGGTGGGGTTGTCGGTGACGGTGGCGGTGAACTGCGACGACGTGCACGAGACGCCGCTGGTGCCGGTCGCGCTGGAGTAGAGGGTGGCGGTGGTGCCGCCGGCCAGCGGTGCGGTGAGGACGTCGCCGACGGCTACGGGTGTGCCGGCGACGCCGCCGGTGGTGAGGACCGGGGTGTCGGCCGCGGAGGCGGGGACGGCGGCCGGGAGGGTGAGGGCGGCGACGGCGGCGGCCAGGGTGAGCAGGGTACGCGTGCGCATGCGGGTGCCTCGATTCTGAGGTGAAGGGGGGTGGGCGCGCGTCTGAGGTGAAGGGGGGTGGGCGCGCGTGAGGGCCCGCCGTTGCCGGTCCGTGACGCCTTCTCCGTACGTGACGGACCGGCAACGACAGCCGGCCTGAGCGGCCGGGGAGGGGGGCGGAAAACGCCCGCGAAGGGACAAGAGGTCCGGGAGAACGCGGGCAGTGCCCGCGGGGCAGATCCGGCGCCACGGATCCGGGAGAGCAGTGCAAGTTGTAAACCTGAGAGTTGTTCAACGTCAAGGGTTCTCAGGGGAGTTGGACGCAAGCTGCACTTCCGCGGAGGCCCGGGAAGGCCTTGCCGCACAGGCGGAACACAATCATCACGCTTTTTCCACAACTCTCTTGACCCCCAAATGTAACCCCCGGTAACTTCCTCGGCGGCTACTGTCGCGTAACGAGAAATCCCTTGCGCCCGCCGGGAGTTGTGAGGAGGCGTGCGCGGCAGCCGCTGTCCGCGCCAGGACACCGTGCCGCGCACGATCCGACCGCATTCACCAGTCCCCTGGGAGCAGACATGGCCCCGCACTCGGACGTCTCGTCGTCCACCGAACCCACCCCCGAGAACCCGGAAAGCGGTTCCACAACCTCCGCCGACCCGCAGAGACGCGGCCGGGTACGCCTGCGCCGCGCCGCGGTGATGGCGGTACCCGCCACGCTGGCCACGGTCGCGCTCGCCGTGCTCACCGCCGAAGGTGCGCTGGGCGTGCAGTTCGCGATCTCCGGCATGCCCTTCACCGTCACGGCGACCGAACTCAACGGCACCGGATTCGAGCAGTTCGGCGGCCTCGACAACATGGCGCCGGGCAGCCCGAACGCGGGCGACACCGGCGGACAGGTGCTGGTCGTCACCTCCGCGATCAAGAACGCGACGCTCACCAAGCTGTGCCAGAGCGTCGATCTCGGCGGTACGAACCTGCTGATCACGGCGGGCGGTGGCAAAGAGAAGGTGCAGGCGACCGACCTGACCACGGACTCGACCGAACTGTCCGGCGACGCGGCCTTCGACGACATCGAGATCGGCAACGACGCGAGTACGTTGACCAGGGCCGGGGTGAAGGGGCCGATCGGGGTGTTCAGCCAACAGGCCCGCACCGTGCGCATCGCCAATCTGCGGCAGACCAACTACGCGACCACGGCAGGGGTGTTCACGCTTCCGGGCCTGAAACTCCGGTTCAGCAGCTCGGGGTGCTGATGTCGGAGCGTCCACGTCGGGGACTGCGGCCCGCTTTCCGTGGGTGGCGGTCCCGCCGGCCGTTCTGGGGCGGGCTGCTGCTCGCGCTGGGCGGGGTGGAGGTCCTGCTCACCATGAGGGCGTCGCTGAAGGTCGTTCTGCATGTGGGGATGCAGGGTGTGGCCGGGTATCTGCTGCCGGGGCTGATGGTGGTGCTGGGGTTGCTGGTTCTGTTCAATCCGGCGCAGCGGTTGTTCTACTCGATCACCGGGGTGCTGGTGTCGCTGGGCACCTGGATGACGTCGAACCTGGGTGGCTTCCTTCTGGGGCTGCTGTGCGGTGTGGTGGGGAGTTGTCTCGCGTTCGGGTGGTTGCCGGATCAGGAGCCGAGGCGACGCCTCCGGCGAAGGGCCGCGAAAGCGGTAGCACCGTAGCGGCGGGGGACCCCCATCGCGGCGGAGCCGCAAAGTGACACAGCCCCGCGCCCCCCGCGCCCCCCGGGTCGCTGCCGTCAACTTCACTACATCATCGGCGGAAAGGACCACTACCCGGCCGACCGGGAAGCGGGTGACGCCATGGTTCGGGAGTGGCCTGCGCCGCCTGTGTATATGCAGGCAGACCGGGGCTTCGTGAACCGGGTGGTGAGGAGGTCGGACGGGTGGGCTCGAACTCGTCGAGCCGGGCATCGTCCAGGTCCACAGGTGGCGTCCGGACGGTACCGGGAGCGGGAGCGGGAGCGGCACCGAAGTGGTCCGCGACGAGGACATCGCGATGTACGGGTCGGTGGCGCGCAAGACGAGTGACGGGTTTGCCCGCGCAACCGGGCCAGGAAGCGGAAGCGCTTCGCGCTTCCGGCCAGCGCAGATCACGATGTGGGAGCGACGACTCACTCCACGTGGCGGTGCACTTGACGACCGGTGGCCACACACGATGTGATCCGCCCCAGCGAGAGTCACCCGTTCGGCGCACACCTCGTGCGACCCGGCAAGCGCTCTAGCTGTTCCTCCGGCTCGGCCGCACAGCGAGGTACCCGCACCCCATGAAGACTCCGTCGCCTTCCTCCGGTTCCCCACGTCCGGCTTGCGCCGTGGCCGCTGTGGCGGCCGCCTGTCTGCTGCTGGCCGCCTGCTCCGGGCTCGATGACACCGGCACCCGGACGGACACGGCAGCGGCGGGCGCGAAACCGATGAAAATCGCCCTGATCACCCACGGCGCGGAGGGCGACCTCTTCTGGGAGCGGGTGCGCAAGGGGGCCGAGGCGGCGGCCGCCAAGGACGACGTCGAACTCGCCTACGCCGGCGACTCCGACCCCGCGGGCCAGGCCGAGCTGATGCGGGAGGCGATCCGGGAGAAGGTCGACGGCATCGCGGTGACCCTGGCCAAGCCCACGGCGATGACGGGCGCGGTCGGCGAGGCCAAGGCGGCGGGCATACCCGTGGTGGGGCTCAACTCCGGTATCGACGCCTGGCAGTCGGCGGGGCTCCTGGAGTACTTCGGCCAGGACGAGAGCGTCGCGGGCCGGGCCGTCGGCGACAGGCTGGACGACCTCAAGGCCGAACACGCCCTCTGTGTCATCCATGAACGCGGCAACGTCGCCCTGGAGGCGCGCTGCGCCGGCATGAAGAAGGCGTTCGGCGGCACGACGCAAATGCTCTATGTGGAGGGCACCGACATGGCTGCGACCTCCGACGCGATCACGGACGAACTGCGCCAGGACCGCAGCATCGACGAAGTGGTCACCCTGGGCGCGCAGTTCGCGCTCGCCGCGGTCGACTCGGTGAAGGAGTCGGGCAGCGACGCGAAAGTGGCGACCTTCGACCTCGACAACGAGCTGGTCAAGGCCGTGGAGAACGGTTCCGTGCAGTTCGCGGTGGACCAGCAGCCGTATCTGCAGGGGTATCTGGCCGTGGACTCCCTGTGGCTGTACCGGACGAACGGCAACCTCAGCGGGGGTGGTGTGGCTCCGGTGCTCACCGGCCCGGCGATCGTCTCCAGGGCGAACGTCGCCGAGGTGGCCGGGTTCGCTGCCAAGGGCACGCGCTGACCGGACAGTTCATCCGCCCGTGTCGCCACGGATTCGGTCCCTCACGGCACATGCGGTCACTTGTGCGGATAGCATCCTGTGCACCCTTTGTGTCATACCGGAAGCGCGGTCACCCTCCGCACACCCACCGTCACCGCTCTCTCAGTCCACCGCTCTCTCAGTCCACCGTTCCCCCTCAACTCACCGCTCCCCCTCAGCCTCAACCCACCGCTCCCCCTCAACCCACCACTCCCCAGCCGCCCCACTGATCGCCCTAGGACGACGATGTCTCCACGGACACGTTCCCGGCGCCGCTTCGGCTCCATACGTCTCTCCCTGATCCTCCTGGCCCTGGTCCCCAGCGTCACCCTCGCCGCGATGTGGGCTGTGACGACGACGCAGATGTTCACGGAGGGGCTGCGGCTGCGCGGGCAGACCGAGCTGAGCCGGTCGACCGGCGCCATGGGCACCGAGGCGACGCTCGCCCTGCAGACGGAGCGCGGGCTGTCGGCCGCGTGGCTGGCCTCGCCGAACGGTTCGCGGGACGCCCTGGACGCGCAGCGCCGGAAGACGGACGAGGCGGTCGCGAAGCTGGTCGGCCAGAACGACGAGATCGAGCGCGCCCCCGCCCGCATCTCGGACTGGCTGACCTCCGTCGTCGGGTCGGTGAGCAGCCTGGAGTACTACCGCGGGCAGGTCGACGAACCCACCGACATCACCGCACAGCAGATCCTGGACCAGTACAGCGCGATCATCGACGAGCAGATCCACGCCTTCCAGGCACTCTCCCAGGTCGACGACGGCGACCTCACCGCCCAGGCGGGCCCGCTCGTCGGGCTGGAGCAGGCGGCGGAGCTGGCCTCCCAGGAGGACGCCCAGCTCACCCTGGCCTGGCCGTCCGGGTACCTGGACGAGGAGTCCTGGTCCAATTTCGCGGTGTCGGTCAGCGCGCGCCGCTGGCTGGTCAGGTACCAGATCGTCCCGCAGTTGAGCGGCAGCGTGAAGACGCAGACCGAGCGGATCCTGCAAAGCCGGGAGTGGCGGACGCTGGAGTCCATTGAGGACCAGGTGCTGGCGGCGGCCCGGGCGGACAGCGCGGGTGCCCGCAGGATCCCGCTGCCCGATGTGCAGAAACGGTGGGAAACGGCTTTCACGAAACTCGCCGACGACTACGGGCTGCTGATCACCCAGCAGACGGCCGGACTGCTCGACCGGAGCGCCGACACGTCCGACAGCCTGCTGATCACGGCCGGTTCGCTCAGCGCCGGCGGACTGCTCGCCCTGCTGCTGTGCGTGTGGATGTCCTGGCGGATCACCCGTTCCCTGTCCCGGCGGCTGCGCGGTCTGCGGGTGGCCACGCTCGGCCTGGCCCAGGAGCGACTGCCCGATGTGGTCGCCCGGCTCGACCGGGGCGAGAAGGTCGACGTGGAGCTGGCGACGCCGCCGCTGGACTACGGCCGCGACGAACTCGGCCAGGTGGCCGAGGCGTTCAACACCGCACAGCGTACGGCCGTGCACACGGCGGTCGAACTCGCGGACACCCGGCGCGGCTTCCAGAAGGTGATCCTGGGCATCGCCCGGCAGAGCCAGAACCTGGTCAATCTGCAGCTGACCAAGCTGGACGCGCTGGAGCGCGCGCACCAGGACCCCGAGATCCTCAAGGGCCTGTACGAACTGGACTCCACGGCCAGCCAGTTGCGCCGCTACGAGGAGAACCTCGTCATCATCAGCGGCGAGCGGCCCGGCCGCACCTGGAAGGAGCCGGTCTCGCTGATCGACATCCTGCGCGGCGCTGTCGGCGAGGTCGCCCAGTACCAGCGGGTGGTGGTGCACACCGAGGAGGAGGTGGCGCTCGCGCCGCCCGCGGTGGCGGACGTGATCCACCTGCTGGCCGAGCTGATCGACAACGCGACCGTGTACTCCCCGGCGCCGAACCCGGTCGGAGTGCGGGCCGCGCTGGTGGCCAAGGGCCTGGCTGTGGAGGTCGAGGACCGGGGCCTCGGGATGTCCGAGGAGGACTACGCCTCCCTCAACGCCCAGTTGGCCGAGCCCCCGCAGTTCGACGTGGTGGCGCTCGCCGACGACCTCCGGCTCGGCATGTTCGTGATCTCCCGCCTCGCCCACCGGCACGGCATCGCCGTCACCCTGCGCTCCTCACCGTACGGCGGGACCACGGCGATCGTGCTCATCCCGCATGACGTCGTGGTGCGGGACGCGCCTGCCCCGGATACCGATACGGATGCGGTTACGACAGCGAATACGGACGCGGACGCGAATACGGTTACGACGGCGAATACGGACGCGGATACGGTCACGGACTCGGGCTCGGGCTCGGGCTCGGGCTCGGATACGGTCACGGACTCGGGCTCGGGCTCGGGCTCGGATACGGTCACGGACTCGGGCTCGGGCTCGGATACGGGCTCGGATACGGTTACAGACACGGATACCGCTACGGGCGCGGACGACATCGAGCACGCCGGGGCCACCGCGCCCGAGGAGCCCGTACGGGAGTCCCGTCCCGTCGTCGCGGCCCGTACCGCCTCACCCCGAACCGCCTCCGCCGCGCCCAACGGCGGCCTCTCCCCCCTGCCCCGCCGGGTGCCGCAGACCAGCCTCGCCGCGGAGCTGCGCGATGAGGCGCCGCCCGCCGAAGAGAACGGTCACGCGGACGACTTCACCGCGGAGCAGGCCGCATCCTCGCTCGCCGGTTTCCAGCGCGGCACGCTCCGGGCGCGTGACGACGGCGCCGACGAGGAGTCGGCCGCGGCCGACGTCCCCCAGTCTTCGACCCCGCCCGCCGATCGCTCATGAAGGACACCGCCATGACACGCCCCAGCCCCGCCACGCACACCCAGCTCGATCAACTGCTCACCGGACTCGTGGAGCGGGTCGCCGAGGTGAACCACGCCCTCGTACTCTCCGAGGACGGGCTGGTCGTCAGCAAATCCACCGGGTTTCTGCGCGACGACGCCGAACGGCTGGCGGCGACCGCGTCGGGCCTGATGAGCCTCAGCAAGGGCGTCAGCATGGACTTCCGCGGCGGTCCGGTGCGCCAGGCGCTGATCGAGATGGCGCACAGCTATCTGATCCTCACCTCCGCAGGCACGGGCGCCCATCTCGTCGTCCTCACCAGCCAGGGCGCCGACGTCGGTGTGGTGGCGTACCAGATGAACATGCTGGTGAAGAAGATCGGCGAGCACCTGAGCGCGGCGCCGCGGGCCAATGCCGGCCCTGGCGCGTGAGGTGGCCGCAGACAATTCGACGGGCCGGCTGGTACGACCCTTCACCCTGACCGGCGGACGCACCAGGCCCAGCCGCGCCGACTTCACGCTGATCACGACGCTCACCGCGGTGGATCCGCCGCCGGTACGGGCGCCGCGCCCGCAGCCCGAGCAGGCGCGGATCCTGCGCCGGTGCGCGGAGCCGATCGCCGTGGCGGAGCTGGCGGCCCATCTCGACCTTCCGGTGAGCGTCGTCGTGATCATGCTGTGCGATCTGCTGGAGGCGGGCCTGATCACCGCCCACCCGCCGCACCCCGTCTCCCCCCGCTCCCCGGACCTGGACCTGCTGCAGAAAGTGAGGGACAGCCTTGGCCGGCTCTGAGCCCGCCGCCACCGCGGTCGCGCCACCCGACACGGTCAAGATCCTGATCGCCGGAGGCTTCGGCGTCGGCAAGACCACCATGGTCGGGTCGGTCAGCGAGATCGTTCCGCTGCGCACCGAGGAATCGCTCACCGTGGCGGGCCTGGGCATCGACGACCTCGACGGCATCGAGAAGAAGCGGGCCACCACCGTGGCCCTGGACTTCGGCCGGATCACCATCAGCCGGGAGCTGGTGCTGTATCTGTTCGGTACGCCCGGCCAGCAGCGGTTCTGGTTCATGTGGAACGACCTCGCCATCGGCGCCCTGGGCGCGGTGGTCCTGATCGACGTCCGCCGGCCCGAGTCCAGCTTCGGCGCGATCGACTTCTTCGAACGTCGCGGCATCCCCTTCGTCGTCGGCGTAAACGGTTTCCACGGCGAGCATCCGTATCCCCCCGAGGCCATCCGGGACGCCCTGGCGCTGCCGGAGCACGTCCCGGTGCTGCTGTGCGACGCGCGAGAGCGGGAGTCGTGCCGGGACGTACTGATCGCGCTGATCGACCAGTTGATCGCCGCCGCCGTCGAGGCCGACCGGGGAGGCGGGGACGACGGGGGAGGCGGTCTCACGCGTCGGGGCCGGTGAGCGGCCGGTCCGAGGGGGCGACGATCCGGGCCGTGAGGTCCGGGGCGGGCATGTCCGGGTCGAAGGGGAACAGCGGGCGGCGTACGCGGTGATGACCGAGTCGCAGGAGGTCCTGATCGACGCCGCCCGGCGTCAGTGCCATCTTCCAGTCCGCCGACATCTCGAACAGCTCGGGCTCCAGATAGCCGATCTTGACGATGACCACGTCCGCGGCCCGGGGGTTCAGATCCAGGTCGGTGAAGTCGTGTTCATGGTGGTACGGCTTGCGCAGCCGGGTGAGGATCACGTGCACGCTCCCCACCCGCAGGACCACCTCCACCCGCGCGTCCCGGTCGCCGTGCCGGATCGCGTGGACCACGCCGGTCAGGGTGAGCGGACCGGCGTGGCGGTCGTCGACCTCGGCGCCCGCGGTGACGGTGACCGTGGCGCCGACGCCCGCCTCGACCGCCGTATCCACCGCTGTCGGGCCCGGCAGTGAGGCGTAGAGGACGACCGGCCCGCCCGGGTCCTTGAACTCCGGGCGGGCCAGGACCTGTTCGAGCCCCCAGGTGACGTCGCCGGCGCCGCCCGCGGTCGGATTGTCGCCGGTGTCGCTGATGAAGTACGGGCGTACGGCCGACGCCAGCGCGTCGTCCAGGCACTCGTCGAGCGTCCCGGTCGGCGCGACGAAGGCGAACTCCCGTCGCGCCGCCCAGAATCCGCGGGCGAGGCGCTCGGCGCCCGCGGTCACCGCGGGCTCGGACGGTCCGGTGACGACGACCGCGGCCCGGTTGCGCGGCTCGTCCGCCCATGCGTAGCCGACCCAGATCGCCGCGTCCGTCACTCCCTCGGCCTGTTCGACCTCCGTCACCGCCGCGTACACGCTCTTCGCGGGTTCGATACGGGTCGAGGTCTGCTCGCCGGCGAGCAGCACCGGCACCGGGATCCACGCCTTGACCGGGCGGGGCGCACCGCTGTGCAGCAGGTCGACGAGGTTGCGGGCGGCGCGCTCCTTGGTCTCCATGGCATCCTCGTGCGGGGCCATGCGATAGCAGGTGATCAGGTCGGAGCGGTGGACCAGCTCGCGGGAGACGTTGCCGTGCAGGTCCATGGAGGTCGATACGAGGACGTCGGGGCCGATGACGTCACGGATACGCGCCAGCAGAACGGCCTCGGCGTCGTCCAGTCCCTCGACCGTCATCGCGCCGTGGATGTCGTACCAGAGGCCGTCCACCGGTCCCAACTGCCGTAGCCGGTCGATGAGTTCACCGGACAGGTCGGCGAAGGCGGCCGCCGTCACCGTACCGCCCGGCAGCGCCTTGCCGACCAGGGCGCCGCGCCAGTCGGCGGCGGAGCGCAGCGGCTCCCCCGGGGCGAGGAACGGGTAGCGCGTCAGGACGTCGGTGCCGCGCTGCGGGTGGAAGGCGGGGGCCTCGGTGCGGGCGGGTGAGAAGGTCGAGGACTCGATGCCGAGTCCGGCGACGGCGATGACGGGACGCGGGGTGGGGCGACGGGGGTCGGTCATGGTTCGGTGCCTCCGGGTCGTCGGGGTGGGCTCCAGGTGCCTTGGGTGAACTCCGGACGTCAGGGATGCTGTCGGCGCACCCTGGCAAGACCGGCAATAGCTGGCATTGCCTCCCACGTCCGCCCATTACCGGGCAATGTCTGTCAATGGGCATATGTGGGCGGGTGTGGGCAAGAGACCGGCCGTGACACCGGCGGATCGCCGACCCGAATGCGGCGATCGGCGTTCGTCGCTCGGGTGTGCCGGCGGCGTCCGTCCATCGAGGGCGCCGACGGCGTCCGTCCATCGGGGCGCCGGCGGCGTTCGTCAGAAGCGGCCTCCGGTGTCACGCGTGCCCCCGGTGACGTCCGGCATCACGCGTGCCGCCGGTCGCGTCCGGCGTCACGCGTGGCCCCCGATGACCTCGTGCAGCGCATGGGCCAGCGCCCGCTGGAGTGCGAGCTGGCCGGCACCGACCAGTCCGGCGTCGGCGCCGAGGCTGGCGCGTTCGATGGCGAGGTGCTCGGTCACCAGCGGATGGCAGCCCTCGTAGAGCTGGCTGCGGACGGCGGCGACGAACGGTTCCAGGGTGGAGAGGATGCCGCCGAGGTACACCGCGTCGGGGTTGAAGAAGTTGACGTTCGCGGCGAGCACCATGCCGAGGTAGCGGCCGGCCTGGCGGACCGCGCGGGTCGCCTCGGGGTCGGCGTCGGTGGCGAGCCGTACGACGTCCTCGGTGGACGCGACGTCGAGGCCGCGTTCGCGCAGGATGCGCACCAGCGCGGCACCCGAGGCGACGGTCTCCAGGCAGCCGGTGTTGCCGCAGGAGCAGGGGATGTCGTGGGCGGCCTCGACCCGGACGTGGGTGATCTCGCCCGCGGCGCCGGATCCGCCCCGGTAGAGCCGGCCGTCGGCGATGACGCCCGCGCCGATCGCGGTGCCGGTCTTGACCATGATCGACTGGCGGCGTTCAGGTGGCTGGACGGTCTGTTCGCCCATGGCCATGCAGTTGGCGTCGTTCTCGATGGCGGCCGGGACGCCGAAGTGGTCCTCCAGCCAGGAACGGACGGGAAAACGGTTCCAGCCGGGCATCCGGGACGGGAGCGTGACGACGCCGGAGGCGACGTCGACCGGGCCGGGGAGGGAGAGGCCGACGCTGCGCAGCAGTTGCCGTCCGTGCCGGTCGGCGAGGGAGTCGAGGGTCTGGGCCAGTCCGGGGAGCGCGGACTCGGGCCCGTCGGCCGTGGGGAACGGGACGGTCGAGACGTCGGTGAGGCCCCCGCCGGGCAGGACGACGCCGACATGGACGTGCCGGCCGCCGAGTTCGGCCGCGACCGCGAATCCGTCGCTGCCGCCGAGGCGTAGCACCTTCTGCGGGCGGCCGCCGTTCGAGGAGCGGGTGCCCTCCTCGGCGACCAGTCCGTGGGCGACGAGCTGGCCGACGGTGAGCGAGATCGTCGACGGGGCGGCGCCGAGCAGTCCGGCCAGCTCGGTGCGGGTGGACGCCTGCCCGGAGGCGAGCAGTTCGAGGACGCGTTCGGCGAGTGCGGAGACGCCGCCCGTGGCGGTCCGGCGGTGCGGCGCACTTTTTTCAGACATCGGTTGAGTTACTTCCGTCCTGGGGATGCGAGGCGACGAGCGTAAGGCCGTACGACGGCTTCGTTACTTTTTTCAGAACAGCAGTAACAGGCTTTTTACAGATGTGCGTCTGTTTCTTCGCCATCGGCGGTCGTTGACTGATTCCCGCCACCCCGCCTTCGCTGATTTCACGCCAAGGAGTGCCATGTCCCCCGCTCGCACGAGGCTTGTCGCCGGTGCTGTCGTCTCCGCGAGCACGCTGCTGCTCGCGGGCTGCTCCGGGTCGAGCGACTCTTCGTCCGCGTCCCGCGACTCCATCAACTACGCGCTGCCCGCGAACTTCACGCCGAACTGGATCCTGCCGATCGGCACCGCGGCGCATCTGAACACCAACAACCGCTCCATCGCGGACAGCCTGTGGGAGCGGCTCGTCGCCTACGACGGATCCACCGGCAAGATCGCGTGGAACAAGAAGGCCTCCATCGCCACCGACGCCGACTTCGCCGCCGACGGAAAAAGCGTCACCATGACCCTCGGCGACCGGCACTGGAGCGACGGCCAGCCCATCACCTCGCGCGATGTCCAGTTCTGGTTCGACCTCATCAAGGCGAACAAGACGGAGTGGGCGGGCTACACCCCGGGCCAGGCGCCGGACATCTGGACATCCTTCAAGACCGTCGACGACCGCCACTTCACGATCACGTTCGACAAGGCCTACAACTCCGAATGGATGCTGGCCAACCAGCTGAGCGAGATCACACCGCTGCCGCAGCACGTCTGGGACAAGGGCGGCGACGCCAAGCAGGTGTGGAAGAACCTCAACGACGCCGCGAAGAACATCTCCGGCTACGCGAGCGACCCCCTCTGGAAGACCATCAGCGGTCCCTACTCGGTGAAGTCCTTCTCGACCTCCGGCAAGGTCGTCCTCACCGAGAACAAGAAGTACGACGGCGGCGAGAAGCCCGGAATCAGCACCGTCAACCTGCTCCCGTTCACCACGGCGGACGCCGAGAAGAACGCGGTGCGCTCGGGCAGCGTCGACTACGGCTACATCGAGGCGACCGACCTCGACCAGGAGGAGAGCTTCACCGCGCAGGGTTACGAGGTGAAGCCCTGGTCGGGCTGGGCGATCACCTATATGCCGTACAACTTCAACAACCCGGCGATGGGCGCGGTGTTCAACCAGCTCTACGCCCGGCAGGCGGTGCAGCACTCGATCGACCAGGCGAGCCTGGCGAAGGTCGTCTTCAACGGCACGGCGGTCGCCGGATACGGTCCGATCCCGCAGGGACAGACCTCCGACTTCATCTCGTCGGAGCAGAAGACCAACCCGTATCCGTTTTCCACGGACACGGCGCGCACCCTCCTCACCGACCACGGCTGGACCGAGCAGGACTCCGTCATGACCTGCACCGAACCCGCGAAATGCGGTGAAGGCATCGCCGAGGGAACGAAGTTCGAGATGCAGGTGCTGTCGCAGTCCGGCTCGACGGTGACGGACAACATGATGAGCGCGATCCAGTCCTCGCTCGCGAAGACCGGCATCAAGTTCTCCATCAAGACCGCGCCGGTCAACTCGGTGCTGTCGCAGACCCCGCAGTGCACGTCCGACCAGCCGATCTGCGACTGGCAGCTGTCCTTCTTCGGTACCGCGGGCAGCTGGTACTTCAGCGCCTTCCCGACCGGTGACTCGCTGTTCCAGTCCAAGGGCGGCTCGAACTTCGGCAACTACTCCAACCCGGAGGTCGACAAGCTCATCTCGGCCTCCACGACCTCGAACTCGAACCAGCCGATCCAGGACTACAGCGCGGCCCTGGCCCAGGACCTGCCGGTGATCTGGCTGCCGGAGCCGGTCTACCAGGTCTCGGTGATCAGGAACGGCCTCGGCGGCTTCTCCCAGGACTCGCTCGCCAACTTCCACCCGGCGCAGTGGAAGTGGACCAGCTGACCCCATGGAAACCGTTCTCTTCCTGGCCCGTCGGCTGCTCCAGGCCCTGGCCGTCGTCCTGATCGTCACGGTCGTCGTCTTCTGCCTGCTGCACGCGCTGCCCGGGGGTCCCGCACGAGGGATCCTCGGCCCGCAGGCGACCGCCGAGCAGATCGCCGCGTTCAACCACGAACAGGGCCTGGACCGCTCGCTGCCGGTCCAGTACGTCTACTACCTGGGCAATCTGCTCCAGGGCGACCTGGGCACGTCGTTCACGCTCAATGAAGGCGTTTCCCGGCTGATCGAGCAACGCCTGCCGAAGACCCTCGTCCTGACCGTGCTGTCCGCGCTGGTCGGCCTGCTGCTCGCGGTCCCCCTCGGCATGTGGCAGGCGGTGCGGCGCAACAAGCCCGCCGACTACGCGATCACGACGCTCAACTTCATCGCGTACTCGACACCCGTGTACTTCCTGGGCCTCGTCCTGATCCTGCTCTTCACCCAGACCCTGCGCTGGTTCCCCTCCCAGGCACCCCAGGGAGACACGGTGGCCCAGGTGCTCGCGGACCCGGCGGCGCTGGTGCTGCCGGTCGTCACGGGCGCCGCCTCCATGGTGGCCGTGTTCAGCCGGTACATGCGGTCCGCGACCCTGGAGAACCTCTCCGAGGACTACGTCCGCACGGCGCGGGCCGGCGGTGCACGGCAGCGCGCGATCCTCTTCCGGCATGTCTTCCGCAACTCCCTGACGCCGGTCGTGGCGATGCTCGGTTACTACGTGCCGGTGCTGTTCGGCGGCGCGCTCGTCGTCGAGCAGCTGTTCAACTACCCGGGCATGGGGCTGCTGTTCTGGAGCGCGGCGCAGTCCTCCGACTATCCGGTGCTGCTGGGGTGCGTGCTTGTCATTTCCGTGGCGACGGTTGTGGGGTCGCTGCTTGCGGATGTCGTTCAGCGAATCGTCGATCCCCGAGTGAAGGTGGGCCGCGCATGACCGGCGGTGTTGAAACTGCGGGCCGGCCGGGGCTGGTCGCGCCGTTCCGCGCGCCCCTTGTTGCTCGCTTCGCGCGCAACAGGCTCGCGATCGCGGGACTTGTGGTCGTCGTCCTCTTCCTGTTGTTCTGCTTCGTGGGTCCGCTGGTCTACTCCACGGACCAGACCCACACCGACCTCACCCAGGTCAACCTCGCACCCGGCGGCGCCCATTGGCTCGGCACGGACGCCGTGGGGCACGACGAGCTGGGGCGGCTGATGTACGGCGGTCGGGTGTCGCTGCTCGTGGGACTCGCGGCCGGGATCCTCGCGACCGTCATCGGCACGCTGTGGGGTGCGGTCGCCGGGTATGCGGGCGGCTGGGTGGACGCGGTGATGATGCGGGTCGTGGACGCGGGGATCGCCATCCCGGCGCTGTTCATCCTGCTGGTGGTCTCGGCGATCACGACGCCGGACACGGCCGGGCTGATCGTCGTCCTCGGCCTGGTGTCCTGGCTGGTGCCGTCCCGTCTGGTGCGGGCGGAAACACTGACGCTCAAGAACCGCGACTACGTGCTGACGCTGCGCGCGACGGGCGGTACGCACGGCCGGGCCATCGCCCGGCACATCCTGCCGGGCTCCGTGTCGACGATCGTCGTCGCGGCCACCTTCCAGGTCGCCGACGCGATCCTGCTCGTCGCGTACGTGTCGTATCTCGGCCTGGGCGTCCAGCCACCGTCGACGGACTGGGGCGGCATGCTGTCGGCCGGTCTGACGGCGGCGTACTCGGACCGCTGGTGGCTGATCGTGCCGCCCGGCCTCGCGATCATCCTCGTCGTCTGCGCGTTCAACGCGATCGGCGACGGGCTGCGGGACGCCTTCGACGTGAGGGGACGTGGATGAGCGGCGGGATTCTTGACATCGGGCATCTGGACGTGACGTTCTCCACCGAAACCGGCGACGTGCCCGCGGTATGTGACATATCACTGTCCGTGCGGCCGGGCGAAACCCTCGCCCTCGTCGGCGAGTCCGGTTCCGGCAAGTCCACGGTCGCTCTCGCCGCGATGGGACTGCTGCCGGGCACCGCGCGGACGTCGGGCCGGGTGACGATCAACGGCACGGACGTCGTAAACGCTTCCGAAGCCGAACTCGCCCGGCTGCGCGGCCGTACCGCGTCCATGGTCTTCCAGGAACCCGCGACCGCCCTCGATCCCCTGACCCGGGTCGGCAGGCAGATAGCGGAAGTCGTACGCAACCACCGTCCCGTCTCCGCCAGGGAAGCCGCACGCGAGGCGGTCGAACTGCTGCGCCGCGTCGGCATTCCGGACCCGGAGCGGCGGGCGTCCGCGTTTCCGTTCCAGTTGTCGGGCGGGCAGCGGCAGCGGGTCGTCATCGCCATGGCGATCGCCAACTCGCCGGATCTGCTGATCGCGGACGAGCCGACCACGGCGCTGGACGTCACCGTGCAGGCCGAGATCCTCGATCTGCTACGGGGGTTGGCGGCCGACTCGGGCACCGGCGTGCTGCTGGTCACGCACAACATGGGTGTGGTGGCCGACTTCGCCGACCGGGTGGCCGTGATGCTGCGGGGCGAGATCGTGGAGACGGGGCCGGTGGAGGACGTACTGCTGCGGCCGGCGCACGAGTACACGCGGCGGCTGCTGGCGGCCGTGCCGAGACTGGTGGTGACCGAGCCCGGTGAGGTGAGGGCTCCGGTGGAGGCGGGCACGGCGGTGGTGGAACTCCGGGACGTGACCGTCGACTTCGGCCGCGGACCTCGTGGCGTGCGGGCCCTTCAGGACGTGTCGCTCACGGTCGGGGCGGGCGAGACGGTGGGGCTGGTCGGCGAGTCGGGGTCCGGCAAGTCGACGGCCGCGCGGGTGGCGCTCGGCCTGGTCCCGCCGGCCTCCGGTTCGGTCGCCCTGTTCGGCACGGACCTGGGCAGGACGCGGGGGCGGGCACGCCGGGCTTTGTTGTCGGGGGTCGGCGTGGTGCTCCAGGATCCGGTGGCCTCGCTGGACCCGCGGATGAGCGTCGCGGAGTGCGTGGCCGAGCCGCTGCGGGTGCACCGCCGGGGTATGACGGCCGCACAGCGGCGGGCCCGGATCACGGAGGTGCTCGAACTCGTACGTCTGCCCGAGGAGTTGATGCACCGGGGTCCCAGAGAACTGTCCGGCGGTCAGCGGCAGCGGGTCAGTCTTGCCCGGGCCCTGGTGCTTCAGCCTCGGCTGCTGGTGGCGGACGAGCCGACGAGCGCGCTCGATGTGAGCGTGCAGCGGACGGTGCTTGAGGTGATCGCGGAGTTGCAGGCCGAGTTGGGGTTCGCCTGTCTTTTCGTGTCGCACGATCTGGCAGTGGTGCAGGAGTTCGCGGGGCGGGTCGTCGTGATGCGGGCGGGGCGGGTGGAGGAGCAGGGCCCGACCATGTCGACGCTGCTGCGTCCGGAAACCGATTACACACGCCGTCTCATCGCGGCCGTGCCCGTGCCGGATCCGGTGCTGCAACGGCAGCGCAGGGCCGCGCTCGGAGCCGGCGCGTGACGGCGGTCGCCGGCATCGACATCGGCGGGACGACCACCCATGTGGTGCTGTGCGCGCCGGACTACGGCGTCCTCGACCGCGTCGGGGTACCGACGCCCGCGGCCGAGGGCGGTACGGCGATGATCGGCGCCGCGCTCGACGCGCTACGGCTGCTGCTCGACCGTACGCCCGCGCGGCTGCTGGGCGTCGGGGTCGGCGCGGCGGGTCTCGTGGACGTGCGGGCCGGGCGGATCCTCGTCGCGAGCGACTCCTTCCAGGGCTGGGCCGGGTTCGCGGTGACGACGGCGGTCGAACAGGCGCTGGGCGTCCCGGCGTTCCTCGACAACGACGTAAACGCTTTCCTGCGCGGGGAGGTCGCGAAGGGCGCGGCCGTGGGCGGGACCCATGTCCTCGGGATGACCCTCGGCACCGGCGTCGGCGGGGCGCTGTGGCTGGACGGTGCGCTGTACGACGGTCCGCACGGGGCGGCCGGCGAGATCGGCCACGTTCCCGGCTTCGGCGACCTGCCGTGCACCTGCGGTGGCCGGGGCCACCTGGAGACCGTGGCCTCGGGCCGTTCGATCGCCGCGCGGTACGGCGCCCGCACGGCCCGCGAGGTGGCCCAGGCCGCCCACCGGGGCGACCGGGACGCACTCGCCGCGTACGAGGCGGCGGGTACGGCGGTGGCCCGGGCGCTGCTGATCACCGCGGGCCTGCTGGACGTCACGACCTGCGTGATCGGCGGCGGAGTCGCCCGCGCCTGGCCCCTCCTCGAATCACCGATCCACACCGCCCTCACCGCCGAACCTCCCGTCAGCGGCCACCCCCTCCGCGTCCTCCCCGCCCGCCTGGGCGAGGACGCGGTAGCGATCGGCGCGGCGGCGAGGGCGGGGGCGGAACTCGGGGTGGATTCGCCGGTGTAGGCGGCCCGCCGGGCCACCTCGCCCCGCACCGCGCCAGACGATCCGTCGACTTGCCTGGCCTCGGCCCTGTTCAACTCGCGCCGACACCGGCTGCCGGAGTTTTCCTTAGATGGGGCTGTGACCTGCGAAAACGTCGGCGTTGAGGTGTCTGAACTGGGCCAACACCCCGTCGTAGTTCTCATGAGTTCACGGCGATTCGCGGCGTCATGGGTGCTGAATGCGTTCTGGGCGTCAATGAGCGGGGCGCTGCTGTCCCGGCACCTGCGATGCGCAGCCGGGGCGCGCACTTGATGACTTGGGTGGGTCGGCAGACGGGTTCAAGCAGTTACAGCGGGCACGGCTCGCCTTCCGCCGCTCGGCCACGTTCCGCGGCGGTTCAATCTGGGCTGGTCAGCGGCTGGCCCGGATCATCACGGTAAGGACCGGTGAGGCCGGTGACGGCTGACTCTGTCCGATGTCCTCGTAGCCCCATGACTTGTAGAGCGCGTGGACTCTTCCGTCGCCAGCGGCTGGGTTGACCATGAGCGTGACGTACGGCTCGTCGCGTGTGGCGAGGAGGGCGTCGTGGATGCGGCGGGCGGTGCCGGTTTTCCGCCAGGGCAGGCGGACGCCGCCCTCCTTCAGGGCCACGGCCGGACGCCCCGTGTACTTCTCCGGCGGGGTCGGGCTGGTGCGCTGCCAGTAGCGGTCGCCCTGCTTGATGGTGTTGCCATAGGCGAAGCCGACCGGGTGCCCGTCGGCGTACGCGAGGGTGGCCACGAACCCTGGCTCGATGCCGTGCCGGTCCAGGCGCTCGCCGAACGCGGTGACCGCGTAGTTCGGCAGGCGGAGCAGCGGTGCGCGTACGTCGGCGTACACGTCGAGGAGATCGCCGCGGACGGTGTCGAGGGTGGTGAAGGTGCGCAGTTCGATCGCGGGCGCGGTGGTCATGCTGCCGTCCTCCAGGTGGCAGTGTGCTCGGTCCAGGTCCGGACGGTGCTGCTGCCGGGCGCGGTTGCGCGCAGCGCGGCCCCGAACTCCTGCAGCATGCGCGTCACACGGGCGTGTTGGGTGGCGGCGCTGGTGGGGATCCTCATCGCGGTGGCCGTTGCGGCTTCGGCGTCGCCTTGTCCGAGCTGGGCGTGGGCGAGCCGGGCAGTATTGATGGCGCGGTCGCGCTGCATTTGGGGGCGGAGCAGGGTCAGGCTTCGGTGGGCGTGCGATTCGGCTTGTTCGAAGTTGCCAAGGCGGAGGTGTGCGGACAGGGCCAATGTTTCTAGCTCTGCACCGTCGCGTACAGCAGCCATCCACACCGGGCGAGCGAGATCGGGATCGGCGCGTTCGAGTGCGTCCTGAGCGCAGCCGAGGGCGTGCCGTACGGCTGCGGTGTCGCCTGTGAGGCCGAGTGTGGCGGCTTGGCGGGCATGCCCCAGGCAGGCGAACAGGGGGTCCCGACGCGTGATGTGCAGGTTGCGTGCGACGTCGTTTGCAGCGAGGGCGTCGGCCGGACGGCCCATGTGCCGGTACATCGTGCCCGCGTGACTCCAAATGCGGAACTTGATGGCCTGGTCGCCAGACATCTCGGCGAGGGCCTGGGCCTCACGCATGTGCGCCTTGGCGACGTCGTAGCGCCGGCCGTCGATGGCGGCCCACATCGCGGAGGAGCGGAAGGCGGCTGCGGAGGCGTAGAGGTTGCTGCGTACGCGCTGGGTGGCGCTGCCGGCGTTCTGGAGGTTGAGTGCCTCGTCGGCGAGGGCGGCGGCCCGCTGCTCGATGCCGAGTTGTCCGCCGTGGCGGTGGTCACTGGCGATGATCTCGGCGAAGCGCTTGTTCAGGCGGTTGACGTCGCTCATGCCGATACGGCGCGGCGATGCGGTGCCGGGTGCGGCTGCTGCGGCGGCAGCGGCCGCAATGCTGCCGACGAGGGTACGGCGCTTCATGTCGGGGTCCTCCTGCTGCGGTGGGGCCGGGATGGACGAAGGCCGGCCCCGTGGCACGAACCCTAAAGCGACGGCGGGTAGTCCGGTGACGTCCTCAAGTGCCTTGCGGGCGGCCGCCTTTGGCCAGGTCACCCGGCCCGCTTTCCATGCCCGGACCGATGAGCCGTCGAGTCCCCCAGGGCGCCCGGTCAACCGTTCAATGGCCCTGTTCACGGCCTCGGCAAGGCTGTTGGAGCTGTAGCCGTGTTCGGTCATCCACGCCTCAAGAACGGTGTTGCGGGTGGTGTCCATGCGGGCACGGTAGCCCGCGCGATCCTCACCCGCCAGGTAAAGGAGAGGTCAAAACGTCCTAGGCGAGTCCGTCGGCTGAGTGCCTGAACGTCCTAACCAACCTGCTGTGAAAGGGAGTTGTCTGGGTGCTGGTCGCCCGCAGCGCCCCACCGTGCGGGCGGCTGTTGACGGCCCGGCCCGCCCCTGAGGTTCCCCCGCGGGGGCGGGCCGGGCGCCGAGACGACACGAAGGCTCCACCCCAATGACGAGTCTGAGAACATCAGTTGCGGCACTCTCTGTCGGCCACCCGACGTACAGCCAGACCTTCCCGTGCAAGCCGTCCACGGCCGAGATCGGCCGCGACCTCGTTCGAGACGTCCTCGGTGTGTGGCACCTCGACGGTCTCGCCGACCGAGCCGCGCTGATCGTCACAGAGCTGATCGCGAACGCCTGCCGGCACACCCCATGTTCCGAGATCCGCCTCACGGTTGCGCGACCGGACGCGACACGACTGCGTGTCGGGGTCGTGGACCGGGAACCAGCGCGTCTGCCCATACTCAGCCAGGCGGCTGACGACGACGAGTCGGGCCGCGGACTGCTCCTCGTCGATGCGGTAGCCGACCGCTGGGGCTATGACCTGCACGGCTCAGGCAGACGCCCCTGGGGCAAAGAGGTCTGGGCAGAACTCCGCACCGGGGGCGACGAGTGAACATCCCGGCCACGGCACCCTCGCCCCTTCCCGATCTCGCTCGACTCCCGCCCCGCCAGCAGACGGCCATGGACTGCGCCCTCTGCGCCTGGCCGCTGGGAGCGAGCGGTCGACGGCTGGGCGAGATACGCCACCGGGGCCTGCCGTTCCAGCTCTGGCCCTGCGCTCCCAACTGCCAGGCCACCAGACCGACCATCCCGACCAGCTAAGAAAGGGGACGTCCTTCCATGGAGTGGCCGTGGATCACCGGTGATTGCTGGCTCGGCTGCGGGCGTACCGGAGTCCTGGTGATCTGGCTCGGCCCGGTGCAGTGGGATGGGCAGCACGCACCCTTCTACGCGTGCGAGCCGTGCCTCGATCGTCTCAAGGCCCAGGCACTCGCCTACTTCATGGAGCGGCGGCCGACATCCGCTTGATCGGACTCACGGCACACGACTTCCCGGCGTGAGGCAGGCAGCCAGCGAGGACTTTCCTACGCGGAGCACGTCCCTTCGCGCCGGGCGGCCAGGAACCGTCCGGGGAGCAGCCGTCCGGCGACGCTCCCGTGGCGGCACCTGGTGGGCGCTCCCGCCCAGTAACACCACAACGATTGCGAGGAGTTGCAGCATGACGCGCAGCACCGTAGTTCCCAGCCGCACCGAAGTACGCCCGCAGATCCCGGGGGCGTCGGACGGCTTCGACCTGGACGTCTCCCTCGTCGAGATCGCCGATCCGGCGGGCTTGGTCAACCTGACCGACGACAACTGCGGGTCCACCTGCGGCGCCTGCACCACCAACGTCGCCTAATGGGAGCTGCCGGGTCGGAGAGACTCGGTGCCGTAGCCGCCAGCAGGTGAGCACTTATGTCGCCGGAACCACTGTGAGTTCTGTGGTCAGACCGTGCCCCTGCTGGTTGGCCGGAAGGCCATGACCGCTGATGGGGTGGCGTGCCCGCCGAGCTGAGCGTGAGCACTGGATCCATTAGGCCGCGTGCCGTGTCTTCCGCGGGCTGCATGACCGGGAAGTACCTGACCTGGAGGATGAGTTGCTGCTGATCGGCGACGACTGGGCCGAGGACCACCACGATGTCGAAGTCCAGGACACCACCGGCCGCCGCCTCGCGACCGCAAGGTTGCCCGAGGGCGCGGACGGTATCACCAAGCTCCACGAGCTTGTGGCGAAGCATGCGGGTGAGGACCTCGTCCCCTGCGACGTGATCGTCGGGATCGAGACGGACCGCGGCACCTGGGTGCAGGCCCTGCTTGCGGCCGGCTACCGGGTCTACGCGATCAACCCTCGGCAGGTCGCCCGGTTCAAGGAGCGGTACAGCACCTCCGGCGCCAAGAGCGACAGAGGCGACGCCCACGCGCTGGCCGACATGGTCCGCATCGACCGCGACCAGCTGCGGCCCATCGCCGGCGACAGCGACCAGGCCCAGGCCGTCAAGGTCGTCGCCCGCGCCCACCAGACCCTGATCTGGGAACGCACCCGCACCTTCCAACGACTGCGCAACACGCTGCGCGAGTACTTCCCCGCAGCCCTGAACGCCTACGCGAGCCTGGAGCTGACCAGCACCGACGCGCTGGAACTGCTCATCAAGGCGCCCACCCCCCAGGCGGCGGCCAGGCTCACCCGCATCCAGATCACCGCCATCTTGGCCCGCGCCCGACGCCACAACCGGGACCAGAAGGCCGGGGCCATCCAGGCCGCCTTGCGCGAGAAGCACCTGGAACTGCCCGAGCCGGTGGCCGCCGCCTACGGGGCCACCACGACCGCCCATGCTCGTCTCCTGATCGCCCTCAACGAACAGATAGCCGCGATGGAAGAGCAGGTGAAGGCGCATTTTCTCGCGCACCCGGACGCTGAGATCTACCTCTCCATGCCCGGCATCGGAGAGATCACCGGCGCCCGGGTGCTCGCCGAGTTCGGGGACGATCCCACCCGTTACAGCTCCGCCAAGGCCCGCAAGAACTACGCCGGAACCAGCCCCGTTACCCGGGCCTCCGGCAAGAGCCACACCGTCCAGGCCCGCTACGTGCGCAACAACCGGCTCGCCGACGCGCTTCAGCGCCAGGCGTTCTCCGCCCTGCGGGCCTCACCCGGCGCCCGCCGGTACTACGACAAGCAGCGAGCCCGCGAGGCCGGCTACAACTCTGCCCTCCGCCAGGTCGGCAACAGGCTCGTCGGCATCCTCCACGGATGCCTCAAGACCCGCACCCTCTACGACGAAGCAACCGCCTGGTCGCACCACGCACAACCCCATACCGCTTGACACCAAACGACATGGGGTGTCTGA
>NZ_WJBG01000205.1 GCF_009709555.1 Streptomyces blattellae
CCGGACCACCAGCGCCCCTCACCAGCAAGCGTCAGCGCGACTCCACCGGCACGAAGTCACGCTCGACGACGCCCGTGTAGATCTGGCGGGGGCGGCCGATGCGGGAGCCGGGTTCCTTGATCATCTCGTGCCACTGGGCGATCCAGCCCGGGAGGCGGCCGAGGGCGAACAGGACCGTGAACATCTCGGTCGGGAAGCCCATGGCGCGGTAGATCAGGCCGGTGTAGAAGTCGACGTTCGGGTAGAGGCTGCGCGAGACGAAGTAGTCGTCGGAGAGCGCGTGCTCCTCCAGCTTCAGGGCGATGTCCAGGAGTTCGTCGGACTTGCCGAGGGCGGACAGCACGTCGTGCGCCGCCGCCTTGATGATCTTGGCGCGCGGGTCGAAGTTCTTGTAGACCCGGTGGCCGAAGCCCATCAGCCGGACGCCGTCCTCCTTGTTCTTCACCTTGCGGATGAAGGAGTCGACATCGCCGCCGGCGGCCTGGATGCCCTCCAGCATCTCCAGGACGGACTGGTTGGCACCGCCGTGCAGGGGGCCCCACAGGGCAGAGATGCCGGCGGAGATCGAGGCGAACATGTTCGCCTGGGAGGAGCCGACCAGACGCACCGTGGAGGTCGAGCAGTTCTGCTCGTGATCCGCGTGCAGGATCAGCAGCTTGTCGAGGGCCGCGACGACGACCGGGTCGAGGTCGTACTCCTGCGCCGGGACCGAGAACGTCATACGGAGGAAGTTCTCGACGTACCCCAGGTCGTTGCGCGGGTAGACGAAGGGGTGGCCGATCGACTTCTTGTACGCGTACGCCGCGATCGTCGGGAGCTTGGCGAGCAGGCGGATCGTGGAGAGGTTGCGCTGCGTCTCGTCGAACGGGTTGTGGCTGTCCTGGTAGAACGTGGACAGCGCCGAGACGACCGACGACAGCATCGCCATCGGATGGGCGTCGCGCGGGAAGCCCTTGTAGAAGTTCTTGACGTCCTCGTGCAGCAGGGTGTGCTGCGTGATGTCGGTCTTGAACGTGGTGAGCTCGTCGACGGTCGGCAGCTCGCCGTTGATCAGCAGGTAGGCGACCTCCAGGAAGGTGGAGCGCTCCGCCAGCTGCTCGATCGGATAGCCGCGGTACCGCAGGATGCCCGCTTCGCCGTCCAGATAGGTAACGGAGGATTTGTACGCGGCGGTGTTGCCGTAGCCGCTGTCCAGCGTCACCAGACCGGTCTGGGCGCGGAGCTTGCCGATGTCGAAGCCCTTGTCACCGACGGTGCTGTCGATCACTGGGTAGTTGTACTCGCTGTCGCCGTACCGCAGTACTACAGAGTTGTCGCTCACGTCTTCCCTCACCGACCTTGTGCCTCATCATCGAGGTTGCCCTGACTGCCTCTACCATCCCCCATTTGGCGCAGGTGAGTGCACTCGGGGTCGACCATTGGGCCTATCGGCGGCACTGAGTGCCGCGGACTGTTTCATCCTGCCCCTTCTGGTTCCCGGTCTGCTAGTGCTGTGTGACCCAAACGACTCATTTGATCGATCATTTTTCCCACGGCCCCGCGTCAGCCCTCCAGGGGCCGCGGCGAGAGCCTGAAGTCGAGGGCCGTGCAGCGGCGTCCCGCCGACACCGTGCGCACCGCCTGTCCGATCGCCTTGCGCGAACCGACGAGGACGACCAGCTTCTTGGCCCGGGTCACCGCCGTGTACAGCAGGTTCCGCTGGAGCATCATCCAGGCCCCGGTGGTGACCGGGATCACCACTGCCGGATATTCGCTCCCCTGCGAGCGGTGGATCGTCACCGCGTACGCATGGGCCAGTTCGTCGAGTTCGTCGAATTCATACGGAACCTCCTCGTCTTCGTCGGTCAGCACCGTGAGGCGCTGGTCGACCTGGTCGAGCGAGGTGACCACGCCGACGGTGCCGTTGAAGACACCGTTCTTGCCTTTCTCGTAATTGTTCCGAATCTGCGTGACCTTGTCGCCGACCCGGAAGACCCGGCCGCCGAACCGCTTCTCGTCCAGGTCGGGGCGGCCCGGTGTGATCGCCTGCTGGAGCAGGCCGTTGAGGTGGCCGGCGCCCGCGGGCCCGCGGTGCATGGGGGCGAGCACCTGGATGTCGCGGCGCGGGTCGAGCCCGAACTTGGCTGGAATGCGTCGTGCCGCGACGTCCACGGTGAGGCGGCCGGCCTCTTCCGTGTCGTCCTCGACGAAGAGGAAGAAGTCCTTCATGCCGTCGGTGACCGGGTGCTGCCCGGAGTTGATCCGGTGCGCGTTCGTCACCACGCCCGACTGCTGGGCCTGGCGGAACACGCGCGTGAGGCGGACGGCGGGGATCGGGCTGCCGTCGGCCAGCAGATCGCGGAGCACCTCGCCGGCTCCCACGCTGGGCAGCTGGTCCACGTCCCCGACGAACAGCAGATGCGCTCCCGGGGGCACCGCCTTCACCAGCTTGTTGGCGAGCAGCAGGTCCAGCATGGAGGCCTCGTCCACGACCACCAGGTCCGCGTCCAGGGGCCGGTCCTTGTCGTAGGCGGCGTCGCCGCCGGGCTTCAGCTCCAGCAGCCGGTGGACGGTGGAGGCCTCGGCGCCGGTGAGTTCGGCGAGGCGTTTGGCGGCGCGGCCGGTGGGGGCGGCCAGGACGACCTTCGCCTTCTTGGCACGGGCCAGTTCCACGATGGACCTGACCGTGAAGGACTTGCCGCAGCCGGGCCCGCCGGTGAGGACCGCGACCTTCTGCGTCAGCGCCAGCTTGACGGCGGCCTCCTGCTCGGGCGCCAGGTCCGCCCCGGTACGCCCCTTCAGCCAGCTCAGCGCCTTGTCCCAGGCCACGTCCCGGAAGCCCGGCATCCGGTCCTCGTCCGTGCGCAGCAGGCGCAGCAGCTGGGCGGCGAGGGAGAGTTCGGCGCGGTGGAAGGGGACGAGGTAGACGGCGGTGACGGGCTCGCCGTGCTCACCGGGCACCCGTTCGCGTACGACGCCGGGCTCGCCGGAGTTTTCGTCGGGCAGGGCCAGTTCGGCCAGGCACTCGATGACCAGGCCGGTGTCGACTTGGAGCAGCTTCACCGCGTCGGCGATCAGCCGCTCCTCGGGGAGGTAGCAGTTGCCCTGGTCGGTGGCCTGCGAGAGGGCGTACTGCAGGCCTGCCTTCACCCGCTCCGGGCTGTCGTGCGGGATGCCGACGGACTGGGCGATCTTGTCGGCGGTGAGGAAGCCGATGCCCCAGACGTCGGCGGCGAGCCGGTAGGGCTGGTTCTTCACCACGGAGATGGAGGCGTCGCCGTACTTCTTGTAGATGCGCACGGCGATGGACGTGGACACCTCCACCGTCTGCAGAAAGAGCATGACCTCCTTGATCGCCTTCTGCTCCTCCCAGGCGTCGGCGATCTTCTTGGTCCGCTTGGGGCCGAGTCCGGGGACCTCGATGAGCCGCTTGGGCTCCTCCTCGATGATCTGCAGGGTGTCCAGCCCGAAGTGCTGTGTGATCCGGTCCGCGAAGACCGGCCCGATGCCCTTGACGAGCCCGGAGCCGAGATAGCGGCGGATGCCCTGGACGGTGGCCGGGAGGACCGTCGTGTAGTTCTCGACGGTGAACTGCTTGCCGTACTGCGGGTGCGAGCCCCAGCGGCCCTCCAGCCGCAGCGACTCCCCGACCTGCGCGCCGAGCAGCGCGCCGACGACCGTGAGCAGGTCGCCGGCGCCGCGTCCCGTGTCGACGCGGGCGACCGTATAGCCGTTCTCCTCGTTGGCGTACGTGATCCGTTCGAGAACGCCAGTGACTTCGCAAAGGCCGGGCCTGCCCTCCCGGGGTGAGCTAGCACCTGCGTTGGACACCCGTCACCTGCCCCTCTGGCCTTCGCACTGACAAGAAGGCTACCGCCGACCACTGACACCCAGCCTTGATCACTGAGAGGGTCCGTTGACCATCCCCGCAACCAGTGACCGGGTGGACACGTGGTCTACCAGGCCGGTTGGCGGATCTACGACCGGCACGGCACACTTGCCGATGGACCGGACAGTTCCGGACCACACGACCCGGACAGTTCCCGGGTCACACGACAAGGAAGGCGCGTTCCGAGGTGCGCGCCACGCGTAGACAGCCGGAGAGTTCTGCAACTGGCGATGTTTCTCCGCCGGTTGGCCATCCGGGAGCACGGCAGACATGAAGTCTGCAGCACCACCAGCAGTACCCCGAAGACCTTGACAACACCTCGGACAAGCGTCTCGGCTCAACCACACGTTCATGTGGTGAGCTGAGTATGCCTTTCAGCCGCTCGGCTCGCCTGTAGCGATAGGTGATCCCGCCGAGATGAGCACAACCCGCACCCCAGCCCCACCGTCCCCTCGACCGCCGCAACGGATGTGGCCGCGCGGCGTTGCGACGGCTGGCGGTACCGGATGGCTGGCCCTCAGCGGCGCTCCATGGTGGGGCGTGATGATCTTCCTGACATTGACGATCATCGTTGCAGGTGTAGTCGATTTGGCTCAGGTACTTGCCGATTTGACCCAGAAACTCATCCCAGAAAAGTCCCCAGACAAACTCAATCTGGGGCGTGAGCTGCTGCGACACCGGGAGCGCCACCCTTCCCTACGTCGGCGTACCCGACAGAAGCAGACGCGGCGACGAAAGTCGTGAAGTCTGACGGAGTCCCGACCGCGAGGACGCTGCTCAGCTTTGAGGTCGCGTCCGCGGGAACCCACGAGGCCACGGGGCGCCGGCGACGATCCAAAAGCGGCATCCGCTCCGGGACGCCCTGCAATTCGGCCAACGCCGGATGACTCGACTGATCCACGTCACCACCCCCTCCTGACGCAGGTCACGTCGGTTGGTGATGTGGGATGCGCTCGAGCACGCCTTCCAACGTTGCCAGTCGGCGGTCCGCTTCCGCCTCTTGCCTGGACATGATCCGACGGTACCGGCCGTGTCTGACAGTGGGGGGAGGCACTGGGGGTGAGGACGGGCAAGGGCCGGTTTCGCCGGACCCACAGTCCGCTCCGGGTTCCCGCCGGACCTCGACTGACCGGTCCCGGCCGCTGCCGGCGGAGGCGCGCTTCGTCGGCGGCTTGCTCGGGTTCGTTGGCGTCGGCAAGGGCGACGGCCCCCGCCGGCGGCGGGGGCCGATCACCGTTCCCCTGCAACTGACCAGGGGTACCGTTCTGGTGTCGAAGCAGAACGGAGACCAGTATGCCCCCGCACGCTGAAGGGCACGCAGGCGCACGCATCGCGCATGCGCGCAAAGTCCGCCAGTTGACGCAACGCGAGTTGGCAGATCTCTCACACGTCTCGTACAGCACGCTGACCAAAGTGGAACAGGGCGTCATGCCCGCGAGTCCTTCCGTCATCGGAGCGTTCGCCCGCGCCCTGTCGGTACCAGTCACTGAACTGACCGGACAGCCCTACCTCGAAGAGCTGCGGCAAGACCAGCTTGACGGCCTGATCAACCCGATTCGCGAGGCTCTGAACGTCTACGACCTGGGCCCCGATCCGGACGTGACCCCGCGCCCGACCCACGAACTGGAAGAGCACGCAGAGAAGCTGTGTGCCATGGTCCGCGCGACGAACATCAAGCAGGTTGCCGCTGACCTTCCCGGCCTGGTCCATGAGGCCACGACAACGGCCTACACGAATCCTGTTGACCGCAACTGGCGGTTGCTCGCGAGCACGTACCGGACCGCCTACGACGTGACGACGAAGCTCGGGTTCCCCGATCTGTGCACGGTGGCACTCGACCGTATGGACTGGGCGGCGCAGCGCGCATCCGATCCGCTACTTGGCGGGATGCGTCAGTACCTGCGGGCGCTCGCGTACCTACGGGCGAGCGACTACAAGACGGGCAAGCGCCTGATCAGCCTGGGCATGTCCACATTGGAACAGGCAGAGACGGGGCGGGTGCTCGATGTCGTCACCGGACAACTGCACCTCGGCGCTGCCGTACTGGCGGGACGCGACAAGGACAAGGACACTGCGGAGGGACACCTCAGCGAAGCCGCCCGCATCGCTGAGCGAACGGGCCCAGCCGAGAAGGTCCATTGGCTGTCGTTCGGGCCGACCAACGTCGGCGTACACCGTGTGAGCGTCTTGACGGAACTCGACCTGTACCCCGAAGCCGTCCACGAAGCGCAGGGAATCATCACTCCGGACGGTTGGCCCGCGTCCCGGCTTGCTCACCACCACACAGAGGTCGCGCGGGCCCAGATGTGGACGGGCCGCACCGACGCGGCGTTCAAGAGCCTCCTTAAGGCGCGCAAACTCGCCCCACAGCAGACGCGCTACCACCCGACGGTGCGCGAGACGTACGCCGGGCTGGAAGCAGCGAAGCGCCGGATGCCCGACACCTTCAGCAACTACGGTGCATGGCTGGGTATGTGACATAGCGTCAACCCATGACCGGAGCTATCAGTGATGTCTGATAGTTCCGGCCGTCGCATGTCGGCACTCTGAGTTGGCACGTAAAACCCCGGCGGCCTGGCAGGGCCCCGGGGCGTGGCCGACGCTAGTGAGGAGCGCCAACATGCACGACCTTATCCGCTGTATCGCCGCCCGGGTGCAACAAACATTCGCCCCGGGGACTGGCAGACGGCGGGCTGGTTCCCGTCCCTCTGCAACAGCCCTCTCTGGCCCTGTGCCTGCGCCTTCGAACTCCACGCCTGCCCCTGTCGCGCCCCGGCGGGCGCAGACGTGGCCCCCGGCCCGGCGTTCCCCGTACGGCCTCGAGACGCCGCTTCGCGGCGAACAGACGGCCCTGGTGCGGCCGTACGTGGTGGCGGCCGAACGGGCCCGTGAGCGGCTGCGGGGACGCCGCAGACTGCTCACGGCGGTACTCGCGGCGGACTTCGGTATCGATCTTGACCGGCATGTCGTCGGCGCGGAACGGCGGGCCCGATGACTACGACCGCGCCGGGCGCGTATCTGTCGGCTGAGTGCGGGCTTGCGCAGCGGCCGGAGTACCGGGGCCTGCATGCCGAGTGCCGCCAGACCAAGGATGTGCCGTTGCCCCATGGCGGGGGCTTGCTCCTGCTGCGCCGTTGCCCGTGCTCCTGCCACCGGCACACTCAAGGGGGCGGGCGGTGAGCGGGCGGCGCACGGTGACCGTGCACACCCGCGACCACGGCCCGGTCACGATCACCTGCCCCGAGTGGTGCAGCGTCGACCACACGGCCGGTCCCGTGCAGCACCGTGCCGACGTGGCCCACACCGGCCTGGAACTGTCGTTGACCGTGCCGTCGGCGCACGGGCCGTCCGAGTGGCTGTACGTGTGCCTGGATGTGGGCGAGTTCAGCGAGCATGACCGGTCCATCGGGGTGGTCCTTGAGGTCGGCGGCGCCTCGGTCAGGGTCACTCCCGCGCGTCTGCGCGCCCTGGCCGACCGGCTCACGGCGCAGCTCGGACAGGTGCGGGCGCGCACGCAGACCGGATCGAACCCGTGATCACTGGCTGGGGGGAGTCGCGGTGAACGCACTCAGCGAACGGCCCGAGCCGACTCCCCCGCAGCCGGAGGCGGTTGGGGTGCGCCTCGGGGACACGGTGGAGGACACCGAGCGCCACAAGGTGGGCCGTGTCATGGGGTTCATCGGTCCGTACGTGCAGCTGCGGCCGGTCGGCGGTGGTCTGGAGTGGGACGCGCGGCCGGACCGGCTGCGGCCGGTCACGGTGTCCGAGGCACTGAGCGCGGGCGCGGCGGCGGCCAATGCCCGTTCTAGGGGAGAGCTGCTGTGACGGCGAAGCGGGAACGGCGTCTGATCGTCGGGTACCTCGTTGTCCTGGCAGTCATCGGCGCGGCCCTGGTCTGGGGTATCGCGCACTGCGGCGAGTAGGCCGCGCCCCAAGTCGGCCGTCCGCCCGTTGTCCCACCCCTCAGACAGGGCGGGCGGCCTCCCGGCCCGTACGGACCCCGTGGATCGACCGCCCGTCCGGTGTCCTGCTGCCACGCGGACGGGGCGGGCGGTCTCTTCCCCCCACACCGTGCTCCGCGTAGGGGGAGAGGAGACCGAAGGTGAGCACCCCGAAGAGTCCGAGCAGGCGCAGCGAGGGGCCCGACCCGCTGACGGCCGCGGCCACCGCGCTTGAGGTCGTTGAGTCCGTGCTGGCGTCATCTGTGAGCGGCTGGACGACGCGCGGGAGGCGGAGCGGGAACGGCTCAGAACCACCAGACCGGCGGTCGTCGTCCTCACCGACGCGCAGATGCGGCGCCGGGTGCACAGGGTCGAGCAGCAGGCGGACGCCCTGCGCGCAGGACTCGACGGCGTACGCATCGAACTGCGCAAGCACCTCGACGCAACCGTCTGACGCACCCACAGCGGCCCCCGAAGCCTCGCTCCGGGGGCCGTCCGCATGTCCGGGCGCAGGCCTGCGCCCAGGTCCTCAAGGACGCCCGGCGCTCACGCGTCGGCATCGTCCGGCGGCAGCAGCCAGTCCCGGTCCAGTTGCTTCCACGACTTGCCTGCCCACAGTGCCAGGCCTTCGCTGACGCCCCCGGCCGCCCCTGAACCAGGCACTCACCCCAAAGGTCACAATCCGGTCTCACCCTTCGCTCCACCCCTTGCCACCTCGCCGTGTAATCGATTCCAATCCTCTCTAGGCCTCAGCATGTAATCGATTCCACGAGGAGGTGGAGCGGCGATGGCGAGCATCAAGGACGTCGCTGCCGAGGCGGGGGTCTCCGTCGCCACGGTCTCGCGCGTCCTGAACGACCATCCGTCGGTCAGCGCGGACGCGCGCACGCGCGTGCTGGCCGCGGTCGAGACGCTGGGCTACCGCCCGAACGCCGTCGCCCGCTCCCTGCGCACGGACCAGACCCACACCCTCGGGCTGGTCATCAGCGATGTGCTGAACCCGTACTTCACCGAGCTGGCGCGCTCCGTCGAGGAGGAGGCCCGTGCGCTCGGGTACAGCGTGATCATCGGGAACGCCGACGAACGGCCCGAGTTGCAGGACCACCACGTGCGGAATCTGCTGGACCGGCGGATCGACGGGCTGCTCGTCTCCCCCACCGACGGCGGCTCCCCGCTGATGCTGGACGCCGCGCGGGCCGGGACGCCGATGGTGTTCGTGGACCGGTGGATTCCGGGTGTGGACGTACCCGTGGTACGCGCCGACGGCCGGGCCGCCGTACGGGATCTCGTCGCGCATCTGCACGGGCTCGGGCACCGGCGGCTCGCCATCATCGCGGGCCCCGCTGCCACCACCACCGGCAGCGAGCGCGTGGAGGCGTTCCGGGAGGCCCTGGCCGAGTACGGGATTCCCCTCCCGGACGCCTACATAGGCCAGGGCGACTTCCAGGCCGAGAGCGGACGCCGGGTCACCGAGGGCTTCCTCGATCTGGCCGAGCCGCCCGAGGTCGTGTTCGCCGCCGACAACCTGATGGCGCTCGGCGCGCTGGATGCCGTACGCGCGCGCGGGCTGCGCGTGCCATGTGACATAGCACTCGCCGCGTTCGACGACATCCCGTGGTTCGTGCACACCGACCCACCGATCACCGCCATCGCCCAGCCGACCGGCGAGCTGGGGCGGGCCGCCGTCCGGGCGCTCGTCGACCGCATCGAGGGGCGGCCTCCCCAGTCCGTCACTCTCCCCGCCCGGCTCGTCGTACGCCGCTCGTGCGGCGAGAACCCCGAACAGAACCAGAACCCCGAACAGAACCAGCGCCCCGCACAGAACCAGAGCCGCGCACAGAACGAGAACCCTGAACAGAACAGGAGCACGTCGTGAGCAACGAGGACGAGTTGCTGCGCATCGAGGGCATACGCAAGTCCTTCCCCGGTGTGGTCGCGCTCGACGGCGTCGACTTCGACCTGCGCCGGGGCGAGGTGCATGTGCTGCTCGGCGAGAACGGCGCCGGCAAGAGCACGCTGATCAAGATGCTGTCGGGCGCCTACCACCCCGACGCGGGCCGCGTCCTGGTGGACGGCGCGGAGACGCACATCCGCGGGGCGCAGGACGCCGAGCGGCTGGGCATCGCCACCATCTACCAGGAGTTCAACCTCGTACCCGATCTGACGGTCGCCGAGAACATCTTCCTGGGCCGCCAGCCGCGTCGCTACGGGATGATCGACCGCAAGCGGATGGAGGCCGAGGCCGCCGTCCTGCTGGAGCGGGTCGGCGTCAACGTGTCGCCCCGCGCGCGCGTCCGTGAACTCGGCATCGCCCGCCTCCAGATGGTCGAGATCGCGAAGGCGCTCAGCCTCCACGCGCGCGTGCTCATCATGGACGAGCCGACCGCCGTGCTCACCTCCGAGGAGGTCGAGAAGCTCTTCTCCATCGTGCGCAGGCTGCGCGAGGACGGCGTCGGCATCGTCTTCATCACGCATCACCTGGAGGAGATCGCCGCCCTGGGAGACCGGGTCACGGTCATCCGGGACGGCAAGTCCGTCGGACAGGTCCCCGCCGCCACGCCCGAGGACGAACTCGTACGCCTGATGGTCGGGCGGTCGATCGAGCAGCAGTACCCGCGCGAGCGCGCCGACGCCGGGGACGCCCTGCTCAAGGTGGAGGGGCTCACCAGGGACGGCGTCTTCCACGACGTGTCCTTCGAGGTCCGCGCCGGTGAGGTCGTCGGGATCGCGGGGCTGGTCGGAGCCGGTCGTACGGAGGTCGTGCGGGCCGTGTTCGGCGCCGACCCGTACGACAAGGGTGCCGTGAAGGTCTCCGGGGCCTCGATTCCCGGGTACGACGTCAACGCGGCGATGACCGCGGGCATCGGGCTGATCCCCGAGGACCGCAAGGGCCAGGGCCTGGTGCTCGACGCCTCCGTCGAGGACAACCTCGGTCTCGTCACGATGCGCGCCGCCTCCCGGGCCGGTCTCGTCGACCTCAAGGGGCAGCGCGAGGCCGCCGCGCGCATCGCCGGGCAGCTCGGGGTGCGGATGGCCGGACTCGGCCAGCACGTGCGGACGTTGTCGGGCGGCAACCAGCAGAAGGTCGTCATCGGCAAGTGGCTGCTCGCCGACACCAAGGTGCTGATCCTCGACGAACCGACGCGCGGGATCGACGTGGGCGCCAAGGTCGAGATCTACCAGCTGATCAACGAGCTGACGGCCGCCGGCGCCGCCGTACTGATGATCTCCAGCGATCTGCCCGAGGTGCTCGGCATGAGCGACCGGGTGCTGGTGATGGCCCAGGGCCGGATCGCGGGCGAACTCGCCGTCGGCGAAGCAACGCAGGACGCGGTGATGGCGCTCGCCGTCAGCAACACCATCACCGAGCAGAACTCCGCCACCGAGCAGAACTCCACCACCGAGCAGAACCTCACCACCGACAAGACCGGAACGGAGGCCTCCCGTGGCCACTGACACGCTCAAGGGCGCATCGGGCGCGAGTGGCGCCGCGGGGATACGCCGCCTGCTGCTCGACAACGGCGCGCTGACCGCGCTCATCGTCCTCGTCATCGCCATGTCGGCCCTGTCCGGCGACTTCCTGACGACGGACAACCTCCTCAACGTCGGCTCCCAGGCGGCCGTGACCGCCGTCCTCGCCTTCGGCGTGACCTTCGTGATCGTGTCGGCGGGCATCGACCTGTCGGTGGGTTCGGTGGCGGCGCTGTCGGCCACCGTCCTTGCCTGGAGCGCGACTTCGCAGGGGATTCCGGTCGGGATAGCGGTCCTCATGGCCATCGCCACCGGTCTCGCGTGCGGCCTGGTCAACGGCTTCCTGATCTCGTACGGCAAACTGCCGCCGTTCATCGCGACGCTCGCCATGCTGTCCGTGGCGCGCGGTCTGTCCCTGGTGATCTCGGAGGGTTCCCCGATCGCCTTCCCCGACTCGGTCTCGCACCTCGGGGACACGCTGGGCGGCTGGCTGCCGGTGCCCGTGCTCGTGATGGTCGCCATGGGGCTCATCACGGCGCTCGTGCTGGGACGGACGTACATCGGCCGCTCGATGTACGCGATCGGCGGCAACGAGGAAGCGGCCCGGCTGTCCGGGCTGCGGGTGAAGAAGCAGAAGCTCGCGATCTACGCGTTCTCCGGACTGTTCGCGGCAGTCGCGGGCATCGTGCTCGCCGCCCGGCTGTCCTCCGCGCAGCCGCAGGCCGCGCAGGGCTACGAGCTGGACGCGATCGCCTCGGTCGTCATCGGTGGCGCCTCGCTGGCCGGCGGAACCGGCAAGGCGTCCGGCACCCTGATCGGTGCGCTGATCCTGGGGGTGCTGCGCAACGGCCTCAACCTCCTGTCCGTGTCCGCATTCTGGCAGCAGGTCGTCATCGGTGTCGTGATCGCGCTGGCGGTACTGCTGGACACCGTGCGCCGCAAGGCCGGGGCGACTCCGGTGACGACCGGCGGGGGCGGTGACAAGCGCAAGCAGGCGATGACGTACGCCCTCGCCGCGGTGGTCGCGGCGGCGACGATCGGCGCCACCTCCCTCCTGCACACCGGCTCGTCGAGTGCGGCCCAGCAGAAGGTGGGCCTGTCCCTGTCCACCCTCAACAATCCCTTCTTCGTGCAGATCCGGGCCGGCGCCCAGGAGGAGGCGGAGAAGCTCGGCGTCGGCCTGACCGTCACCGACGCGCAGAACGACGCCGCGCAACAGGCCAACCAGTTGCAGAACTTCACCAGCGAGGGCCTCGGCTCGATCATCGTGAACCCGGTCGACTCGGACGCGGCCGGCCCGGCGGTGCAGGCCGCCGATGACGCCGGCATCCCGGTCGTCGGCGTCGACCGCGGCGTCAACAACGCCGAGACCGCCGCGCTGGTCGCCTCCGACAACGTCGAGGGCGGCAGGCTGGGCGCCCGGGCGCTCGCCGAGAAGCTGGGCGGCCAGGGCACCATCGTGATCCTCCAGGGCCAGGCCGGTACGTCCGCCAGCCGTGAGCGCGGCGCGGGCTTCGAGGCCGGGCTGAAGGAGTACCCGGGCATCGAGGTCGTCGCCAAGCAGCCCGCGGACTTCGACCGCACCAAGGGCCTCGACGTGATGACGAATCTCCTCCAGGCTCACCCTGACATCGACGGCGTCTTCGCCGAGAACGACGAGATGGCGCTCGGCGCGGTCAAGGCTCTGGGGTCGAAGGCCGGGAAGTCGGTCCAGGTGGTCGGTTTCGACGGCACTCCGGACGGACTGGAGGCGGTCGAGACAGGCACGCTGTACGCATCCGTGGCGCAGCAGCCCAAGGAGCTTGGGAAAATCGCCGTGGACAACGCCGTCCGGGCGGCCGAGGGGAAGAACGTCAGCGCGACGGTGAAGGTGCCGGTGAAGGTGGTCACGAAGGAGAACGTGGCCGGCTTCGGCGGCTGATGACCGGACCTCAGATGACCGGACCTCAACCGAAACCGACTCTGACCGAATCGGGGAGACATTTCATGTACGACTACGACCTCCTGGTCGTGGGTTCCGCCAACGCCGACCTGGTGGTCGGTGTGGAGCGGCGGCCCGCCGCCGGGGAGACGGTGCTCGGCTCCGACCTCACCGTCCACCCCGGCGGCAAGGGCGCGAACCAGGCGGTCGCGGCCGCCCGGCTCGGTGCCCGTACGGCGCTGCTGGCCCGGGTCGGCGACGACGCCAACGGCCGAATGCTGCTCGACTCGCAGCGGGCGGCCGGCGTCGACACGGTGGGCGTCCTGGTCGGCGGCGTGCCGACCGGGGTGGCGCTGATCACCGTGGACCCGTCCGGGGACAACAGCATCGTGGTCTCGCCGGGCGCCAACGCCCGCCTGACGCCGCCGGACGTACGGGTCGCGGCCAGCCTCTTCCAGGCCTCCCGGGTGGTCTCGACCCAGCTGGAGATTCCGCTGGAGACGGTGATGGAGGTGGTACGGAATCTGGCGGACGGCAGCCGCTTCGTACTGAACCCGTCCCCGCCGCGCCCGCTCCCGTCCGAACTCCTCGCCGCCTGCGACCCGCTGATCGTGAACGAGCACGAGGCGAAGGTGATCCTGGGCGAGTCCGCCGTAGGGGACGCCCCCGAGGGCTGGGCGCGGATCCTGCTCGCGAAGGGCCCGCGGTCGGTGGTCGTGACGCTGGGCGCGGACGGCGCGCTGGTGGCCACCGCCGAGGGCGTCACCCGGATCCCGTCCGTGAAGGTCGACGCCGTGGACACGACGGGCGCGGGCGACGCGTTCACCGCCGCGCTGGCCTGGCAGCTCGGCGCGGGCGCGTCCCTGACCGAGGCGGCGGCGTACGCGGCCCGGGTCGGGGCGGCGGCCGTCACGAAGCCGGGCGCGCAGGAGTCGTTTCCCACGGCGGCGGAGGTCGAGGCGCTGTGCGGTGCCGTTCCGGGGAACGCCCGCCGGATGCCCGGTGGAGACGACGGCTCACAGAGGCCGGCCGGCGAGTCCTTGCGAGGTGAGTCGCTGTGAAGCGCGCGGGCATCCTCAACCGCCATCTCGCCGGTGCCCTGGCCGAGCTGGGCCACGGGGACGGGGTGCTGGTGTGCGATGCCGGTATGCCGATACCGGACGGACCCCGCGTGGTCGACCTGGCCTTCCGGGCCGGGGTGCCGTCCTTCGCCGAGGTGCTGGACGGTCTGCTGGCCGAGCTGGTGGTGGAGGGGGCTACGGCGGCGGCGGAGGTGCGGGACGCGAACGCGGAGGCCTCTTCGCTGCTGGGGGCCCGCTTCCCCGGACTCGACCTGGTCTCCCACGAGAAGCTCAAGGAACTGTCGGCGGGCGCGCGGCTGGTGGTCCGCACGGGCGAGGCACGGCCGTACGCGAATGTGCTGCTGAGGTGCGGAGTCTTCTTCTGACCGGTCGCGCACATGTTTCGAGGGGCCCGGTCCGTCGACCGGGCCCCTCGGCTTTTCCCCTCCACTCAGGACCCCCCGCGATCCCCCCAGATCCCCCTCCGAGAGTCCTGATGCCAAGTACGACCCGGGAGGTGCCGGAAGGGTTGCACGGTCTCTCAGAAATTCTTGCCGGGTTCTTGCCGGAGCCTTACCCGACCGCCGTTACCGGACCACGTTCTGCACAAACCTCTGGGCGGTTTCGGCAAGTACCTCCCGCCCGTCCCGCGCCCACAACTCGTCGTTGAACAGCTCGACTTCGATCGCCCCGGTGTACCCGGCGGCCTCCACGTACCCCTTCCACTCCCGCATGTCGATCGAGCCGTCGCCGATCTGCCCGCGGCCGGTGAGCACACCCTGCGGCAGCGGGGTGGTCCAGTCGGCGAGTTGGAAGGTGTGGATACGGCCGCCCGCGCCGGCCCGGGCGATCTGCTCCGGCGCCGTGTCGTCCCACCAGATGTGGTAGGTGTCGACCGTGACGCCGACCTGGTGCGCCGGGAAGCGTTCCGCCAGGTCGAGAGCCTGAGTCAACGTCGACACCACGCAGCGGTCCGAGGCGTACATGGGGTGGAGCGGCTCGATGGCCAGACGGACGCCGTGCGACTCCGCGTACGGGCCCAGCTCCGCCAGCGCCTCGGCGATCCGCTCCCGCGCTCCGTGCAGGTCCTTGGAGCCCGCCGGAAGGCCGCCGGAGACCAGGACCAGGGTGTCCGTGCCGAGCGTCGCCGCCTCGTCGATCGCGCGGCGGTTGTCGGCCAGGGCCTCGGCCCGCTCCGCCGGGTCGATCGCCGTGAAGAAGCCGCCCCGGCACAACGTTGTCACCGTCAGGCCCGCGTCGCGGACCAGCTTCGCCGTCGCCTCAAGGCCGTACGACTGGACCGGTTCGCGCCAGAGGCCCACGCCGGGAACGCCCGATTCGAGGCAGGCGTCGACCAGTTCGGGCAGCGACAGCTGCTTCACCGTCATCTGGTTGATGGAGAAGCGGGACAGTTCCGGATTGCTCACTGGTTCACCCCGTACAGCGACAGCAGGTTCTTCATCCGCTCCTCAGCCAGCTTCGGGTCCGGGAACAGGCCCAGTCCGTCGGCGAGTTCGTAGGCGCGGGCGAAGTGCGGGAGGGAGCGGGCCGACTGCAGGCCGCCGACCATGGTGAAGTGCGACTGGTGGCCCGCGAGCCAGGCCAGGAAGACCACGCCCGTCTTGTAGAAGCGGGTGGGTGTCTGGAAAAGGTGGCGGGACAGCTCGACGGTGGGGTCCAGCAGGCCCCGGAAGCCGGCCACGTCACCCGTGTCCAGGGCCCGGACCGCCTCCGCCGCCAGCGGCCCCAGCGGGTCGAAGATGCCGAGCAGGGCGTGGCTGAAGCCCTGCTCGTCGCCCGCGATCAGCTCGGGGTAGTTGAAGTCGTCGCCGGTGTAGCAGCGGACGCCCTGCGGCAGCCTGCGCCTCAGGTCGATCTCCCGCTGGGCGTCGAGGAGGGAGACCTTGATGCCGTCGACCTTGTCGGGGTGGGCGGCGATGACCTCCAGGAAGGTGTCCGTGGCCGCGTCGAGGTCGGACGACCCCCAGTAGCCCTCCAGTGCCGGGTCGAACATGGGGCCGAGCCAGTGCAGGATCACGGGCTCGGAGGCCTGGCGCAAGAGATGGCCGTAGACCTCCAGGTAGTCCTCGGGGCCGGACGCGGTGGCGGCCAGCGCGCGGGAGGCCATCAGGATCGCCTGCGCGCCGCTCTCCTCGACCAGCGCGAGCTGCTCCTCGTACGCCGCCCGGACCTCGGACAGCGAGCCCTGGACGATCTGGTCGGTGCCGACACCGCACGCGATCCGGCCGCCGACCGCCTTCGCCTCGGCGGCGCTGCGCCGGATCAGCTCGGCCGCGCCCGCCCAGTCCAGGCCCATCCCGCGCTGGGCGGTGTCCATCGCCTCGGCGACACCGAGCCCGTGGGACCACAGGTGGCGGCGGAAGGCGAGGGTGGCGTCCCAGTCGACGGCGGCGGGCGAATCGGGGGTGACGTCGGCGAACGGGTCGGCGACCACATGGGCCGCCGAGAAGACCGTACGGGAGGTGAAGGGGGCGCCGGGGGTGGCGGCGAGCGGTTCGGGGCGGGGTTCGTAGGCCCTCAACCCGCCTTCGGAGTCCGGGAGTTGAATGGTCACGGGGCGATCTCCGGCACGTCGAGACGGACGCCCTCGGCCGCGGACTTCAGGCCCAGTTCGGCGAGTTGGACGCCTCGGGCACCGGCGAGGAGGTCCCAGTGGTAGGGGGCGTCGGCGTAGACGTGCCTGAGGAACAGCTCCCACTGGGCCTTGAAGCCGTTGTCGAACTCGCCGTTCTCAGGCACCTCCTGCCACTGGTCGCGGAAGACCTCGGTGGCGGGGATGTCGGGGTTCCACACCGGCTTGGGGGTGGCGGACCGGTGCTGGACGCGGCAGTTGCGCAGTCCGGCGACGGCCGAGCCCTCCGTGCCGTCGACCTGGAACTCGACCAGCTCGTCGCGGTTGACGCGGACGGTCCAGGAGGAGTTGATCTGGGCGATCGCGCCGCCGTCCAGTTCGAAGATGCCGTAGGCCGCGTCGTCGGCCGTCGCGTCGTATGGCTTGCCGTTCTCGTCCCAGCGCTGCGGGATGTGGGTGGCGGTGAGGGCCTGGACGGACTTCACGCGGCCGAAGAGCTCGTGGAGGACGTACTCCCAGTGCGGGAACATGTCGACGACGATGCCGCCGCCGTCCTCCGAGCGGTAGTTCCAGGAGGGGCGCTGGGCGGCCTGCCAGTCGCCCTCGAAGACCCAGTAGCCGAACTCGCCGCGGATCGACAGGATGCGGCCGAAGAAGCCGCCGTCGATGAGGCGCTTGAGCTTGAGCAGGCCCGGGAGGAAGAGCTTGTCCTGGACGACGCCGTGCTTGATGCCGGCGTCGGCGGCGAGCTTCGCCAGCTCCAGGGCGCCTTCGAGGCCGGTGGCGGTCGGCTTCTCGGTGTAGATGTGCTTGCCGGCGGCGATGGCCTTCCTGATCGCCTCCTCGCGGGCGGAGGTGACCTGGGCGTCGAAGTAGATGTCCACGGTGTCGTCCGCGAGGACCGCGTCGACGTCCGTCGAGATGTGCTCCAGCCCGTGCTGCTCGGCGAGCGCCTTGAGCACGTACTCGCGGCGGCCGACCAGGATCGGCTCCGGCCACAGCACGGTGCCGTCGCCGAGGTCGAGGCCCCCCTGCTCGCGGATGGCCAGAATCGAGCGGACCAGGTGCTGGCGGTAACCCATGCGCCCGGTCACACCGTTCATAGCGATACGCACCGTCTTGCGTGTCACGTCGTCCCCTTCGTGGGCGTTGTACGCGGTGGTGCGCCGCGTACGCCCCTCGTGTCACAGGTGAGCCGTACAGCAAGCGCTTTCTATCACGTCAGAAGCTAGCCTCTGACCAGGGGTCTGGACAAGACCGTGGCGAGGTCGAGTTGTTCGAGGGGGCGAACAACCGGGGTGGATGGCCTTAAGGTCTGCTCGGCGCGCGGGAACCGTGCCGCCGGCCGGCCTGTCTACCACGGCATACGACGACGTACGACGGCGTAGGACGGCGTAGGACGGCGTACGACGGCGTACGACGGCGTATACCGAAGCTGACGAGCACGAAGACGAGTGCGAAGAGGTACGACGAGATGCGCGACCGGAGGACGACGAGATGACGGTGACCCTGGCGGACGTGGCGGCCCGCGCGCAGGTCTCGCCCGCGACGGTGTCGCGCGTGCTGAACGGGAACTATCCCGTGGCGGCCTCCACCCGTGAGCGGGTGCTGCGGGCGGTGGACGAGCTGGACTATGTGCTGAACGGCCCGGCGAGCGCGCTGGCGGCGGCGACGTCGGATCTGGTGGGGATTCTCGTCAACGACATCGCCGACCCGTTCTTCGGGATCATGGCCGGCGCGATCCAGTCGGAGATCGGGGGGCCAGGGGGACGCGCCGGTGGTGAGCGGCTGGCCGTGGTCTGCAACACCGGGGGTTCGCCGGAGCGTGAACTGACCTATCTGACCTTGCTCCAGCGGCAGCGGGCGGCGGCCGTGGTGCTGACCGGCGGTGCCGTGGAGAACGCGCCGCATGCGGCGGCGGTGGCCGCGAAGCTGCGGAAGCTGGGCGACGCGGGGACGCGGGTCGTGCTGTGCGGCCGGCCGCCGGCGCCGGACACCGAGGCGATCGCGCTGACCTTCGACAACCGCGGGGGCGGGCGGGAACTGACCGAGCACCTCATCGGCCTCGGCCACCGGCGGCTGGGCTATATCGCGGGCCCCGAGGAACGTACGACCACCCGGCACCGCCTGGAGGGCCACCGGGACGCGCTGGCGGCGCACGGGATCGAGGAGGATCCGCGCTGGACGGTGTACGGCCGCTACGACCGGCGGTCGGGCTACGAGGCGACGCTGGAGCTGCTGCGCCGGGACCCTTCCCTGACGGCCGTAGTCGCCGCCAACGACTCCGTCGCACTGGGCGCGTGCGCGGCCCTGCGGGACTCCGGGCTGCGGATCCCGGACGACGTGTCCGTCGCCGGGTTCGACGATCTGCCGTTCAGCATCGACGCCGTCCCCGCGCTGACGACGGTCCGCCTGCCGCTCGCCGAGGCGGGGGCGCGGGCCGGCCGCATCGCCATGGGGCGCGAGGAGCCGCCGCCCGGGGGGATCGCCACGATTCGGGGGGAGCTGATGGTGCGGGGGTCTTCGGGGGTGCCGCGGGGTTGAGGGCACGGGGTGCGGCGGGGCCGACGGAGGCTTCCGGGGCCGACGGAGGCTTCCGGGGCCGCGGGGCTGAGGGGTGAGCTGAGGAGTGAGGGGCTGAGGACTGAGGGGCTGAGGACTGAGGGGCAGGGGTCTTCCCTGGTGCCGGTGGCGTCCCGTGAGTGGTGTAGGGCCCCTGGCCCGTGCTCGTCCGAGGCCCCGTACACGGCCGACGCGTTGGAGCGCTCGGGCCACCGCGCATGCCGGTGAGCGTGGGCTCGACCGCTCGCGCCCGAATGCCTGGTCCGATCACGAACACGACCCGCGACGATACGAAGTCCGCCCGGCCACACCATCCGACGGGACGCGATCCCGGTACCGCGAGACCGAGGGTGCGCAGGTCTTCCGCGGTGCCGCAGACCGAGGGGCGCGGAGGCCTTCCCCGGTACCGCGAGACGAGGAACGCGGAGGCCCTCCCCGGTACCGCGAGACGAGGAACGCGGAGGCCCTCCCCGGTGCCGCAGAGCGCAGCGGGCGGTGCCTTCGCGGGTGGCCGTCTGCCCCACCCCGGGGGACTGAGGTTCTGAACGGCATGACCAGCGGAGCGCCCGGGTATCAGGCGGCAGCCAGGTAGTTCACCGGATGACGGGTCGCCAGCCAGACCCCGACCCTCGACGCGATCCGGGCCGCGCGGGGCTGGCGGAATCCGAGGGATCGCAGTTGGTCCATGTGGCGCGGGGAGAGCGTGGCCGCGACGGCGCCGACGCCCTGGGCATCGACGGCGCGCAGGCCTGGAGCGAGCAGATCGGCGACCACGCTGCGGTCCCAGGCCTCCGTGTCGTCCGGCGCGCAGACAGCGACCACCGTCCAGTGCGACCCGTCGACGCCGGCCGCCTTCAGCGCCTTCGGCAGGCCCGGCTCGTCCGGAACCGCGGTGGCGAGTTCGCGGGCGAAGAGGCTGGCGAAGCGGGTGTGGGGAGGTTCGGACCCGGCGCCGGGCGGCAGCCACACGGCGGCCGCGAGGAGCCTGCCGTCGGCGCGCTCGGCCACCCATACCTCGCCCTCTTCGAGGGCGTAGTGGGCCAGCATCAGGCGCATGGCGCGCTGCGCCTGGTCCCAGTCCACCGCGGAATCCTCCGGCACCGGGAGCGGAAGGCCGGGCGAGGTGTCGGACGGGGCGAGAAGGCGCACCACGGCGGGTACGTCCACCAGGCCGGCAGGGCGTACGACGGCGGTCCGGGGGTGCAGCTGAAGAATCGTCATGGCGGGGTTGTTACCTCTTCACTCATCGATACGAAACGGTTTCGTACAGATAGATTAGAGCGAGCCCGATCGAAACGCAAGCGTTTCCTTATGGGCAGAACCTCGGCCGGGCGGAGCACCCCCTGGACCGGCGCCTCCCCACGCCCTACGCTCGAACCCGCAACATCTCTGACTGAGTCAACTATCCGGAGATCAGGGATCAGGAATCGGGGATCGACGCTCATGACTGTCCAGGACATCCGCGCCTTCAACCGCTTCTACACGAACGTCATCGGCGCTCTCGACTACAGCCGCCACCTCTACGCCCCATACACCCTCACCGAGTCCCGCGTCCTGTACGAACTCGCGCACTCCCCGCGCACGGACGCGGTCGATCTGCGGGCCGAACTCTCCCTGGACGCGGGCTACTTGAGCCGTATCCTCAACAAGTTCGAGCAGGACGGCCTGATCGAGCGCACCCCGTCGCCGCGCGACCCCCGCCGCCGCAACGTCACCCTCACCGCGCGCGGCCGGGAGACCGCCGCGCTGCTCGCCGAGCGCGCGGACGAATCGGTCGGCGCACTGCTCGCCACCGTCCCGCCCGGCGACCGCCCCCGCCTCACCGAGGCGCTGCACACCGTCCGCACGATCCTCTCCGCGGGCCGCCCGCCCGCCCCCGAGAACGTCCTCCTGCGCGAACCCGGCCCCGGCGAGCTCGGCTGGATCGTGCAGCGCAACGCCGCGCTGTACGCCGCCGAGTACGGCTGGAACGCCGACTACGAAGGCCTGGTGGCCCGGATCGTCGCCGACTTCGCGGAGGATCACGACCCTCACCTGGAGCGGGTGTGGATCGCGGAGCTGGACGGCCGGCCGGTGGGCTGCATCATGTGCGTACGGGACGACGCCCCGGCCACGGCCCGCCTGCGCCTGCTGCTGGTCGAACCCGGCACCCGCGGCCTCGGCATCGGCGACCGCCTCGTCCGCGCCGTCATCGACTTCGCCCGCGGCGTCGGCTACCGCGACCTCGTCCTGTGGACCAACGACGTCCTCGCCGCGGCCCGCCGCATCTACCAGCGCCACGGCTTCGTCCTCGTCGCCGAGAAACCCCACCGCTCCTTCGGCAAGGATCTCGTCGGCCAGGACTGGCGCCTGGACCTGCACGGACGGGTGAGTGACGAGTAGGGTCCATGACCATGAAACTGGCGTTCTCCACCCTCGGCGTCCCCGGCCTGCCCATCTCGGACGTGCTGCGGCTCGCGGCCACGCACGGCTATCACGGCGTCGAGTTGCGCGCACATCCTGAGGAACCGGTGCACCCCGGCATCGGGCTCGCCGAACGGGCCGACGTGGTGGCCGAGTTCAAGGCGGCCGGGGTAGAGGTCCTCGGCGTGGCCGGGTACGCGCGCGTGGCCGCGCCCGGCGCCGACGAGCCGGTGATCGAGGAGATCCACCGCCTCCTGGACCTCGCCCGCGACCTGGGCGCCGGCTTCGTCCGGGTCTTCCCCGGCGCCGGAACCGACCAGTCCGCCGAGGAGGCCGACGCGACGGCCGCGCGACGCCTGGGCACGGCCGCGGAGTACGCCGGCGACCTGGGCGTACGCATCCTGCTGGAAACCCACGACTCCCACCGCACCGGCGCCGACGCGATCCGCATCCTGGGCCTGGTCGGCCACCGCCAGGTCGGCTCCCTCTGGGACGTCATGCACACCTGGCTCGGCGGCGAACAGCCCTCCGAGACCTACGCCGCCCTCTCCCCCTACCTCGGCTACGTCCAGGTCAAGGACATCGCCGCCGCCGACGACACGACCCCCCTCGCGCTCGGCACCGGCGTACTGCCGCTCGCCGACACCGTGGAGGTCCTCTCCCGCCACGGCTGGGACGGCTGGCTCTGCTGGGAGTACGAGAAGCGGTGGTACGAGGAGGCCGCGCCGCTTCCGCAGCTGCTGGGGGCGGGGCGCGAGCACCTGGCCCGGCTGCTCAACGAGTCGGCGTAGGCGGGGCCGCGAGTTCGGCGCCGGGGTCCAGGCACCAGTGGGAACAACTACGATCCGCGGCAGCGGAGTTGGTCAACTACTGAGCACACGTACCCAGACCGCTTTCCCGAACTCCCGCTCCCTGACTTCCCATGCGTCGGAGAGTGCCTCGATGAGGAGGAGCCCTCGGCCTGACGTGGCGTCGGGGCCATAGGGCTTGCGGATCGGGTGGTGCGGTGATCCGTCGGCGACCTCGATCTCGATCGTCTTCGCGCTGTCGTAGATGAGGGCTACGTCGACGGTACGGCCGGGGCAGCGGGCGTGGCGGATCGCGTTCGTGGCCAGTTCCGAGACGACGAGGGTGATCGTCTCGGCGGTGTCCTCAGGCACCGACCAGGACGTAAGCACGATACGGGCGCCGTGACAGGCCTCGGTGACGTTTTCGGGGATGGGCATGAAGCTACGGCGCCATGTGCGGGAGTTGGAGTTCGGTTCGTGACTTTCTGTGTTCACCAGACCACTGTCGGCGCAGTTAGGTACCGTCGACCAGTGACGGAGCGTCGACCAACGCAAACGGCCGCAATGGGGCAGCCGAAGAGGAACACGTCGTCACCGGCCGCGCAGTACTTCGCCGAAGTACTGCGCATGCTGCGTACGGCCGCGGGGCTCTCGCAGAACGAACTGGGTGACCGTATGGGGTACTTGGGTGCCAGGGCTGACGCAAGGTCGAATTTCTCAGCAAAGTCGCAGGTCGGTGGGTACGCCGAAGAGG
>NZ_WJBG01000206.1 GCF_009709555.1 Streptomyces blattellae
CCACGACGCCATGGCGGTGGAGGACTTCCGGCCCCGCTTCCTGGCGAAGTCGACGGTGGCCCGCAAGGCCGCCGACGCGGCGATCGGCGCCACCAAACAGGCACTGGATTCAAAGGGACGCTATGACCCTGTCCGCCAGGATGTAGACCGTCTCCTCGCCGCACTCGAACGTCAGCGTGTACGCGCCCGAGATGCCTGAGCCGCCCAGCAGGGTCGGGGTCTCGCCCTGGGTCAGGGCCGCGGCGAGGCGTTCTGCGGTTTCGCGGTGGCCCGGGGTCATGCACAGCGTGGTGCCGTCGGCGAAGACGTAGACGTCGAGGGTGCCGAGCGGGCCGGGGCGGACATCGGTGAGTTCCACGCGTCCGGCGGCGAGTTCTTCGAGGGTGGCTACCGTGCGCTCGTGGTCGCCCACGACCGGTGACTGGACCGGGACGAAGTCCGGGTGGGAGGGGTGGCGGCGGCGGGCCGCGGCCAACTCCGGGGAGTCTCCGGCGTACTCGTCGCCGTCCGGGCCCGGCTCGGCCACCGGCTCAAGCCGCTCCAGGCCCGCGAAGTCGCTCTGGCGGGGCAGGAACAGCTCGCTGTCGGAGAGGCCCAGCAACGTCGGCGCGTCGCCGTCACGTGCCTCCTGGGCGGCCCAGAAGGCGCGTGCCTCGGCCAGCTCGCGCTCACGCTCCTCGGCGAGCGCGTCGGCCACCGCGGCGCGTATCTCATCGACGTCGGCGGAGGGCCGGGCGGCGGGCACGCGTGCGCGTGCGGTGGTGCGGCTCTCGGCCAGTTCGGTATGCAGGGCCGCGACCTGTCGGCGCAGCACCACGAGGGTGCGCAGGACGGCGACGCCCACGGCGCCTGTGGCGGCCGTGGTGAGCAGCAAGGCGATCGGCATGGCGCTCACTGACGTACTCCCGGTTCAAAGTCGACCCCCGACTTCCTACATCAGCTTGAAGGGAGGACTATCCCGCTGTCAGTGCGTAACGTCACGAATTGGACAGGTCTTTGGGCCTGATGTTTAGTCGTGAAACGGCTCTGAGCTGCGTAAATCCCTCTCGCGAGGGAGATAGGTCACATCCTGGGGGAGATTGGATCACAAAACGGCCCAGAACCCAGGTGATTACTGGGTTCCGGGCCTGAGGATCACGCCGGGTATCGGGTCAACTACCGTACGGGCTCAGCTGAGGCGCTCGATGACCATCGCCATGCCCTGGCCGCCGCCGACGCACATCGTCTCCAGGCCGAACTGCTTGTCGTGGAACTGGAGGGAATTGATGAGCGTGCCCGTGATGCGGGCGCCGGTCATGCCGAAGGGGTGGCCGACGGCGATCGCGCCGCCGTTGACGTTCAGCTTGTCGATGTCGACGCCCAGGTCGCGGTAGGAGGGGATCACCTGCGCGGCGAACGCCTCGTTCATCTCGACCAGGTCGATGTCGTCGATGGTCAGGCCGGCGCGCTGGAGGGCCTGCTTGCTGGCCTCGACCGGGCCCAGGCCCATGATCTCGGGGGAGAGGCCGGAGACGCCGGTGGAGACGATGCGGGCGAGGGGTGTGAGGCCGAGTTCGCGGGCCTTGGTGTCCGACATGATCACGACCGCGGCGGCGCCGTCGTTCAGGGGGCAGCAGTTGCCGGCGGTGACCAGGCCGTCGGGGCGGAAGACCGGCTTCAGGCCCGCGACGCCCTCCATGGTGACGCCCGGGCGCGGGCCGTCGTCCTTGCTGATGACCGTGGAGTCGGGGAGGGTGACCGGGGTGATCTCGCGCTCCCAGAAGCCGTTCTTGATGGCCTCCTCGGCGAGATTCTGCGAGCGGACGCCGAACTCGTCCATGTCCTGGCGGGTGATGCCCTTCGCCCGGGCGAGGTTCTCGGCGGTCTGGCCCATGGCGATGTAGGGGTCGGGGACCAGGCCGTCCTCGCGCGGGTCGTGCCAGGTCGTGCCCTCCTGCTGGGCGACCTCGGCGGTGCGGGCCTCCGCCTGCGCGAAGAGCGGGTTGCGCGTGTCCGGGAGGCTGTCGGAGTTGCCCTTCGCGTACCGGGAGACCATCTCGACGCCGGCCGAGATGAAGACGTCGCCCTCGCCGGCCTTGATGGCGTGCAGGGCCATGCGGGAGGTCTGGAGGGAGGAGCTGCAGTACCGGGTGATCGTGCAGCCCGGGAGGTGGTCCATGCCCATCTGTACGGCGACGATGCGGCCGAGGTTGTAGCCCTGCTCGCCGCCGGGGAGGCCGCAGCCGAGCATCAGGTCGTCGATGTCGTCCGGGTCCAGCTCGGGGACCTTGGCGAGGGCGGCCTGGATGATCGTGGCGGTGAGGTCGTCGGGGCGCAGTTCCTTGAGGGAGCCCTTGAAGGCGCGGCCGATGGGGGAGCGGGCGGTCGAGACGATCACGGCTTCGGGCATCACGGCTCCAGTGGCGTTATGGGGACGGGCGGGCAGGGCTGCTTGGGAAGTTACCCGTACGTATGGTCCAGGTCACGGGTGCGGCGGTGTGACCCGGACCGCAATTTTCTAAGCGCTTGCTTTTCTCGAACGCCGGACGGGCTGAAAAATCAGCCCGTCCGGCGTTCGAGGAGCGGGAGGCCAGAGGGCAGAGCCCCCAGGGGGATGGGACGGGTAAGGGCGGCGGGAGCGAGATCAGGTCGGTGTGTGCAACGGCTCCGGTTCCGGTACGCGGCGGCGGCGCCTCCGCTTCAGCAGGGCCCATGGGCCACGCGGGCCCGTCGGCATCGCCGCCGTGACCTCGGTGCCGGCCTCCGAGGCCGCCTCGGCCGCGGCGCGGGCCACCGGCAGGAAGCCCTCGCGGCGGGAGGCGTCGGGGCGCTCCTCCTCGGGCCAGAGGCCGAGGGACGCGCAGACCGTCGGGAGGACGGCCATGGCGGCCGTGGCGTAGCCCTCCGCCGACGGGTGGTAGTGGTCGGGACCGAACAGTTCCCGCGGGTTCGCGGCGAACTCGGGGCCGAGCAGGTCGCCCAGGGACACCGTGCGGCCGCCCTGCTCGACGGCGCCGATCGTCTGGGCCGCCGCCAGCTGGCGGGACGCCCGGCGGGCGAGCCAGCGCAGGGGCTGCTGGACCGGCTCGATCGTGCCGAGGTCGGGGCAGGTGCCGACGACGACCTCCGCGCCGGCGGTGCGCAGCCGCCGTACCGCCGCCGCGAGATGACGTACCGAGCGCGTCGGCGGCATCCGGTTCGTCACGTCGTTCGCGCCGATCATGATCACGCAGACGTCGGGGGCGAGCGCGGGATCCGCGAGGGTCAGCGCCACCTGGCGGTCCAGGTCGTCCGAGCAGGCCCCCGGCAACGCCGCGTTGCGCAGCTCCACCGGCCGTTCCGCCACCGCCGCGAGACCGGACGCCAGCAGCGCGCCCGGTGTCTGCCCGGCCCGGCGGACGCCCTGGCCGGAAGCGGTGGAGTCGCCCAGCATCGCCAGGCGCAGGGGCGGTGAGTCAGGGGTGGTGTAGGTGTCGCCGTACCGGCCGTCCGCGTTCGGCGGGTGGGGTGACGCGCCGTTGCTCACATGGCGCTTCGCCAGCCGCACCTCCGCCAGCAGCAGACCCACGGCCGCGGCGCCGGCCAGGCCGATTCCGCCGCCCCCGTACGCCGCTCCGGCCGCGATCCGCCGGGCCACCCGCGCCCTCGACATGCTCGTCATGCGTAGCCGCCACCTCCTCTTTGCCGTACACCCACTGCTTGCCCCGTACGGGGCGCCGCCCAATCTCAACGGGGAGTGAACGACCGCCACGGCGAAGCCGAAGGTCATAGGCTGGCGAACCAATCAGGACCACTTCTTTTGCAAGCATCCGGAGACAACGGTGCAATTCCACGACTCGATGATCAGCCTCGTCGGCAACACCCCGCTGGTGAGGCTCAACAACGTCACCAAGGGCATCAGGGCGACCGTCCTGGCCAAGGTGGAGTACTTCAACCCGGGCGGCTCGGTGAAGGACCGCATCGCGCTGCGCATGATCGAGGCCGCGGAGAAGAGCGGGGAGTTGCGGCCCGGCGGCACGATCGTCGAGCCGACCAGCGGGAACACCGGTGTGGGGCTGGCCATCGTGGCCCAGCAGAAGGGGTACAAGTGCATCTTCGTGTGCCCCGACAAGGTGTCCACGGACAAGATCAACGTCCTGCGCGCATACGGCGCCGAGGTGGTCGTGTGCCCCACCGCCGTCGACCCCGAGCACCCCGACTCGTACTACAACGTCTCCGACCGCCTCGTGCGCGAGACGCCCGGCGCCTGGAAGCCCGACCAGTACTCCAACCCCGACAACCCCCTCTCGCACTATCACTCCACCGGCCCCGAGCTGTGGGAGCAGACGGAGGGACGGATCACGCACTTCGTGGCCGGCGTCGGCACCGGCGGGACCATCTCCGGCACCGGGCGGTATCTGAAGGACGTCAGCGACGGCAAGGTGCAGGTCGTCGGCGCCGACCCCGAGGGGTCCGTGTACTCGGGCGGGTCCGGGCGGCCGTATCTCGTCGAGGGTGTCGGTGAGGACTTCTGGCCGACGGCGTACGACCGGACGGTCGCCGACGAGATCGTGGCGGTCTCCGACAAGGACTCCTTCCAGATGACCCGGCGGCTGGCCAGGGAGGAGGGGCTGCTGGTCGGCGGTTCCTGCGGCATGGCCGTCGTCGCGGCGCTGCGGGTCGCCGAGCGGCTCGGGCCGGACGATGTCGTGGTCGTCCTCCTCCCCGACAGCGGGCGCGGCTACCTCAGCAAGATCTTCAACGACGAGTGGATGGCCGACTACGGCTTCCTGGAGGACGAGGGCCCCAGCGCCCGCGTCGCCGACGTGCTCGACGACAAGGAGCACGGCGCCATTCCGTCCCTCGTCCATATGCATCCGGACGAAACGGTCGGCCAGGCCATCGAGGTGCTGCGCGAGTACGGCGTCTCGCAGATGCCGATCGTGAAGCCGGGCGCCGGGCACCCGGACGTGATGGCCGCCGAGGTCGTCGGTTCCGTGGTCGAACGGGAGCTGCTCGACGCGCTGTTCACCAAGACGGCCTCGCTTCAGGACCCGCTGGAGAAGCACATGTCGCCGCCGCTGCCGCAGGTCGGCTCGGGTGAGCCGGTCGCGGACCTGATGTCGGTGCTGGGCAGGGCGGACGCGGCGATCGTCCTGGTCGAGGGCAAGCCGACCGGCGTGATCGGCCGACAGGACCTGCTGGCCTTCCTCGCCAAGGGCGGTAAGTGACAGCGAACCTGCGGTGAAACACGGGCCACCAGGAACCGCACGACCAGCCGCACAGAGCACGCCTAGAGGCCGTGTTTTGGGTAGCGCTAGACCCCTGCCCTCTTCTGCGCCCCCTCCACCAACCGCACCGCCTCCTCGACTTCCCCCTCGCTCCGCAGCACGAGAGCCAAGTCATGCACGGCAACGGTGATTTGGTCGGCGGCGGCGAACATCCCCGCGTCCGGCATCTCCCTGGGCTCAACCCCAGGCGCCTCCAGCACCTGCGCCCACCGGGCCAACTCCCTGGCCAACGCCAAGGCCTCCCCGGCGGCACCCCGCTGGAGGCGACTCTGCGGCGCCGCCCGCAACCGGTCGGCAAAGTGATCCACGGCTCGCGTCAAGGGCGTCGTATCAACCACGCGCCGAGCCTACGCACCTTCCCCGCACTGTTGCCAACACGCGAACGCTCAGGCACGGTGACCTGAAGGACCGGCTTACATCCCATGCGTCCGGAGGCGCCGATGTCCCAAGTCTTCTCCGAGGAGACCCATCGAAATCTGCTCGCCCGCATTCCCCACTGCACCGGTCGTGAAGTCTCCGACTGGCTCCGCACCGTCGACGAAGGCCCCGCCCTCTTCCGCTTCGAGGAGAAGGTCAGCTGGCTCCGGCACGAACACAACCTCGCTTACGGCCACGCGAAGGCGATCATTCACGAGTACGACCTGAGGAGGGCCGCGCGCAAGTTCTTCTAGGCGCGCACAAATCGGGTAGGAGGGCCGGGTCGCCCGGCCCTCCTCCCACACCACCGGACATGCGGGTCACGCATCCGGCGGTTCACCAAGCTGATCTCAACCGTTGCCAGGTCGGCTTGAGCGTCTTCAGGCCGAGGTCGTCCCAGTAGGAGTTGGGCAGTGCCCGCGCGAGGACGGGGGAGCCCGCGATCCGCCAGTAGCCCTTGCTGCTGTTCCCCCACTCACGGGAGAACTGCTCGTTGAACCCGAGCTTGCGCAGCATGGCCCGGCGGGCCCGGGGGATCTTCCATTCCTTCCAACGGATCTGCCGCATCCTGCGGTGCAGCCACTTGTCCAGCTCGCGGAACAGATGCGCACCGTCCGCGAGCCGGAAGTAGCCCATCCAGCCAACGATGAAGCGGTTGATCTTCGCGATACGTTCGTTCATCGCGATGCTCCACCGGCGCGAGGTCAGCTCCCGCAGCCGCATCTTCAGACGGACGACCGCCTTCGGATCGACGCGGATCCCAACCTTCCCACGCCGGGCAAAATAGAAGCCGAACCCCAGCATCGTCATGACAGAAGCTGGGACCACCTTCGACTTGTCCCGGTTGACCTTCAGTTTCAACCGCTGCTCGACCACGGCCGTGACCGAGGCGAGCACCCGGCAAGCGGCTCGCTTGCTCCGCACGAAGACACGAACGTCGTCTGCGTAACGCACGAACCGGTGACCGCGCTTGAACAACTCCCGGTCCAGGTCGTCGAGCATGATGTTCGACAAGACCGGCGACAGCGGGGAACCCTGGGGGGTCCCCTCCGCGCTCGGCATCCTGATGCCGCCCACCATGATCCCGGCGTCCAGATACCTGCGGATCAGCTTCAAGACCCTGCGGTCATCGACCTTGCGCGCCACCCGCGCCATCAGGACGTCATGCTGAACCCGGTCGAAGAACCGGTCCAGATCAAGGTCCACGACCCAGCGGTGTCCGTCCTCGATGGCCCGCCGCGCGACACGGACCGCCTGATGGGCGGACCGGCCGGGACGGAACCCGAAGGACGACCCCGAAAACTGCGGGTCGAAGATGGGCACGAGCACTTGCGCGATGGCCTGCTGGATCAAGCGGTCCAGCACCCGCGGCACCCCCAGCATCCGCTCACCGCCGCCAGGCTTGGGGATGATCACCTGACGGACCGGCGCCGGCCGGTAGATGCCCGCGTCGAGTTCGGCCCTCACTTCGGGCCAGTGCACCGCGATCCACGGCCTCAGCTCAGCCGTGGTCATGCCGTCCACCCCGGGAGCACCCCGGTTGACTTCAACGCGGTTGAGCGCCGCGAGCAGGTTCTCCTTCGAGAGCATCAACTCCCACAGCGAAGACTCCCGCTCCCGGTGAACGCCCTCCGTGGAGTGCGCCGACCGGCCACTACGCTCCGCCAGGACACTTCCGGAATGCACCGGTCCCTTCCCGGTCGGCACCGCCGAAGCGGACTTACTGCGGTCCACGTGACCAGCACGAGCAACCACCACATCACCCGTTCCACTCGATGTTCGGCCCTTCCCAGCCCGCCACGCACCGGCAGCCATCCCGGCTGGTACTACGACCTCTGCTGACTTCTGCCCGGTCAGCCCGCGCCTCCCGGCACGGACCGTCGGCGCGGCGACAACTTCAGCACAACCGACACCCGGACAGATCTCCCCAGGTAAGAACGATCACTGTCCCTGGATCCCCGCCGCGTTTACGCACTGGCCCTCTTGGCAGTGACGGGCATCGCCTTCTCGTGCAGGCTCACCCGACCAGTACGCCTCATACGCGATTCGCGTTCCTCGGTACCCAGGTCTCGCCTCGGGCTTCCTCCAGACCCCACCTCACGATGACGCCCTTGCCTCCGGCTCGGGGTTAGCACCACCTCTTCCCCCAGGGGACTTCCACCCCCAAGCAATCGCCCATGCTGGGCACACACG
>NZ_WJBG01000207.1 GCF_009709555.1 Streptomyces blattellae
CGGCGACCCCGACGACGGCGGCCCCCACCACCACGGACCACACGAGCCGACGGCTCACCCCGCCGGGCGGGGCGGGCGGGGCGGGCTGATGGTCGCCGGCCGGCCAGGACGTACCCGTCGTCCCACCCGGCCACCCACCCGACGGCACCGCTCCGGCGCCCTCGCCCACCTGCTCGGGCACGGACCACGCCCCCGCCGGACCACCACCGGCCCCCGGCCCGTGCCACGTACTTCCCTCACCGGCTACGGGCCAGCCGGCGGGGGGTGCGGGTGGCGGGGCGGAGGGGGCGTCGGGGCTGGAGGTCGGCGGGGCGGACGCGGCGTCGGCCGACGCCGCCGGTGCCACCCCCGGCGGCCACCCCGGCGCGAACTCCGGCCGACCCGGTGGCGGTGTGGTGGGGGCCGCCGAGGTCCGGCTGCCGTCACCGTCCTCCCAGCGCTGCGTCTCCTCGTTCCAGTACCGTGCTCGCCCGCTCATCGCGCCCCTCACCCCATCCCCAGCAGACCGGCCACGGCCCCGGCCGAGGCGATGAGGCCGACCAGGGCCTGGGAGTCGTTCAGCAGCTGCCGCAGGCGTTCGAGGCGGGTCGGGCCGGCCTGGCCGGTGGTGACGATCTCCTCCTCCGTCTCGGCGAGCGCGGTGGCCAGTGCGGCCGTCTCGTCGCTCGCGCGCACCCGGGTGAGATCGGCACGCAGTTCGCGTACCGCCTTCAACAGTTCCTCGGCGGCCTGGTCACGCGGCACGGCGGTGCCGTGGTGGCTCTCGGCGTGCGCCTGGTTGCCGATGGCGAAGGTGCTGCCGTGGATCCCGCCGCTGATGTTGACACTCGGCTCATCCGTTGCCATCGCTGCCGGTTCCCTTCTGCGGCGCGGTGCCGCCGGTTGTCGTAGAGGAAGGAGAGGAGGGAGAGGAGGGAGAGGAAGGGGCGGCAGAGGCGGAAGGAGTGAACGTGGAGGACGACGCCGTGGCCTTCTCACCCAGCGCGAACGTGCTGCCGTGGATGCCGCCCTCGATGTTCACGGCGCCGTTGCTGATGTTCACGATCTTCTGGACGAACTCCCCGGTCTGGTAACCGGACTCGGCCAGCGCGGTCAGCACGCCGTGGGCGACCCGGTCCTGGACGCTCTTGAGGTAGCGGGAGACGTCCATCTCCTGGAAGAGCGAGCCCTCGTCCGCCTGACCCAGCTCGCGCACGGAGAGGGCCGGACCGTCCGGCAGCGCGCCCGAGTGGCCGCCAGTGAGCAGCTTCCACGCGTACACCAGGCCCTTGCCCAGCGTCCCCAGCGAGCGGGCCGCCGAACCGGGCACCCGCGCCACCGCCCACGCCGCCTTGCCGAGCGCGTTGTTGTGCCGGAAGGTGTGCGCCGTGCGGTCGGCGTCCTTGAAGTCCTCGCGCACCGGCAGCAGCACATGCGGGGCGATCTCCAGCATGAGCATGCGGCCCTGGGTGTGGATGCGCACGAAGACGGTGACGACCAGCTCCTCCTCCCAGCCGCCGACCCGGATGCGCAGGAAGTGCCGCCGCTTCTCAGCCCCTTCCTCGACGGCCCGCGCCCGGTGCTCCTCGAAGGCCTGCACGTTGTACGGCGCATCCTCGCGCCGCCTGAGCCCCTCGGCCGGCAGGAACACGCACTCGTCGATCTCCAGCCAGCGCAGCCGGTCGCGGACCATGGGGCCGGCGAACTCGGAGGGCAGCCGCAGCTGTTCGAGCAGCGGGCGGATCTTCTCCAGGACCGTGCGGTTGCCGAGCGGCAGCTGCACGTCCTTCGTGGCGTCGGGGCGCAGTTCGACGGCGAGCACCCAGGTCTGGTACGCGAGTCCGGCCCCGCAGAACGGCCGCTTCTCGTGGTACATGATCAGCGGCGCGTGCTGTTCGACGCGGATGCGCTGCTTGAGCCGCTGGAAGCGCTGCCCCTCGGCCGGCTCGGCGGGGTCGCCGGCCGCGTCCGGGAAGCGCTGCGGGGACAGCTCGGCGGCCAGCACCCTGGCGAACTGTCCGCGCTGCCCGGCCACGCACAGCGCGATCAGCGCGAACAGGCCGATCGTGAGCCAGGCCTGCCAGGGCTCCACCAGACCGTCGGTGTCGGAGAGGTTCGGGGCCAGCAGGTCGGTCCAGCTGGAGGAGTCGCTGTAGTAGGAGGAGTCGTCGGAGGCGTACGACTCGTCGTCCCCGCCGCCGAATGCCGCGACCAGGGTGACGATCAGGAAGGTCGTGAAGAGGAGGCGGCCCCACCAACGCAGGATGAAGGCGAACAGCCGTCGGTACAGCGGCGGCTGCGGGTCCTTGCCGCGGGCCCAGGAGGCGACCGCGAGCAGCAGGCTGGGGCCGAGGAAACCGGCCAGCAGCCCGCCGGTCAGCGGCAGCCCCACCACCCACAGGCCGACGATCAGCCCGGCCCAGAGCAGTTCCTGGCGCCGGGCGCGCAGCGCGTGTGCGAGCACCCGGGCCGCGTCGAAGCCGAGCGACGGGGCCACGATCCGCTGTTCGTTGAGGTGCAGTTGCTCGATCACCCGGTCCCGGTAGCCGGGATCCAGGTAGGCGCCCGCGCACAGCAGCCGGGTCGCCTCGCTGGCGTGCGGCGGTGTGGGCGGGTGGGGTGGTACGGGTGCCGAAGGTGCGCCGGCCTGCGTCGGCTGCGGCTGCGGCTGCGGCTGCGGCTGCGGCTGCGGCTGCGGCTGCGGCTGCGGCTGCGGCTGCTGCGGCACGTATGCGGTGCTCACGCTGTTCCCCCGATGCGTGTAAAAACCCTTACTCAGAGTGTTGTTGACAAACAATCAGCATAGAGGGGCTGGTGGGGCCGGGGGAACCGGAATGCCAGGAGGCCGGGCGGGTCGCCGGCCCACGGTGGACGAGCGGGCACTCTTTGACTAAAGTCAAAGAAATATGGAGCCAGTCTCAGCGGAACACGTGACGGCCTTCCGCCGGTTCAATCGCTACTTCACGCGCCGCATCGGCGCGCTCGACGACCACTACCTCGGCCAGGACCGTCCCCTCGGCGAGGCCCGGCTGCTGTTCGAGATCGCCGAGAGCGCGGCCGGGGTGTCCCTGCGGGAGCTGCGGAGCCGACTCGGCCTGGACGCCGGGTACTTGAGCCGGATGGCGAAGGCGCTGGAGGCGCAGGGCATGGTCCGTATCGCCGTGCACCCCGACGACAACCGGCTGCGGATGGTCGAGCTGACCCCGGCCGGGCACATCGAGCTGACGGAGCAGCAGCGCCGGGCCGACGCCCTCGTGGCCCACCTCCTCGGCGGCCTCACCGACCGGCAGCGCACCGACCTCACCGAGGCGATGACCGCCACCCGCCGCCTGCTGCGCCTCGCCGCCATCACCGTCGACCTCGTCGACGGCGCCTCCGAGTCCGCCCGGACCTGCCTCGACGCCTACGCCGCCGACCTCGACGAACGCTTCCCGGAAGGGTTCGACAAGTCCGACCTCGTACGGCCGGAGGAGGTGTCCGCGGATGCCGGGGCGTTCTTCGTGGCGTACGAGGAGGGCAGGCCGGTGGGGTGCGGGGCGCTGCGGCGGCTGGAAGGCGGCGTCGGCGAGATCCGGCATGTGTGGGTGCACCCGGACGCCCGGCGCCTGGGGCTCGCCCGCCGGATCCTCGACGCGCTGGAGCGGGAGGGCCGGCGCCGCGCCTTCGACGTCGTACGGCTGGACACGCACGCGGCGCTCACCGAGGCGCAGGCGATGTACCGGGCGTGCGGCTACCGCGAGATCCCGGCGTACGTCGACCACGTCTACGGCGACCACTATTTCGAGAAGCGGCTACGGGACTGACGCCCCCACCAGCAGCTCCCGTACCGTCCGCCGCAGCACCGGGGGTTGGCCGGGTCGGCGCCGTGGCACGTGACGTCAACTCACGGGAGGGGTTCCTGCGTACGGCGTGGTGCGGTGTCCGGGCCCGGGGCCGCCTGGCGGGGCGGACCGGAACGCAGTGATCCCCGGCCCACGTGCGTGCGGCGGACCGGGGATCGGGCGAGCGGGTCGGCTCAGATGAGGCCGAGGCCGCGGACCGCCTCGCGCTCCTCCTCCAGCTCCTTGACGGAGGCGTCGATACGGGCGCGGGAGAACTCGTTGATCTCCAGGCCCTGGACGATCTCGTACTTGCCGTCCTTGGTGGTGACGGGGAAGGAGGAGATGAGGCCCTCCGGGACGCCGTACGAACCGTCGGACGGAATGCCCATGGAGACCCAGTCGCCGTCGGCGGTGCCGTTGACCCAGGTGTGGATGTGGTCGATGGCGGCGTTGGCGGCGGAGGCGGCGGAGGACGCGCCGCGGGCCTCGATGATGGCGGCGCCGCGCTTGGCGACGGTCGGGATGAAGTCCTCGGCCAGCCACTTCTCGTCGCTGACGACCTCGGCGGCGTTCTTGCCGGAGATGGTGGCGTGGAAGATGTCCGGGTACTGGGTGGCGGAGTGGTTGCCCCAGATGGTGAGCCGCTTGATGTCGGAGACCGTCGAACCCGTCTTCTTCGCGAGCTGGGTGAGCGCGCGGTTGTGGTCGAGGCGGGTCATCGCGGTGAACCGCTCGGCCGGTACGTCGGGCGCGGCGGCCTGCGCGATGAGGGCGTTGGTGTTGGCCGGGTTGCCGACCACCAGGACCTTGATGTCGTCCGCGGCGTGCGCGTTGATGGCCTGGCCCTGCGGCTTGAAGATGCCGCCGTTGGCGGAGAGCAGGTCGCCGCGCTCCATGCCCTTGGTACGGGGCCGGGCACCCACGAGCAGCGCGACGTTGGCGCCGTCGAAGGCGACGTTCGGGTCGTCCGTGATGTCGATGCCCTGGAGGAGGGGGAACGCGCAGTCGTCCAGCTCCATGGCGGTGCCCTCGGCGGCCTTCAGCGCCGGGGTGATCTCCAGGAGCCGGAGCTTGACCGGCACGTCCGCGCCGAGCAGCTGGCCGGAGGCGATGCGGAAGAGCAGGGCGTAACCGATCTGGCCGGCCGCGCCGGTGACGGTGACGTTCACGGGAGTGCGGGTCATGGCGTTCTCCGTATGACAGCTGGCGGTGGGGCGTCCCTGCCCCGGGGGTCCGAATGATCGATCTCTTGGCGTCAAGAGAGATCAGCGTCAGGCTATCGCGCATCCGGGATCCCGGACGTCCGGCCCCCTGTGGCCCACCCCACAACCGCCCGCAAAAGAAGGGGCGGCCGCCATGTCCGGGAGAGGGGGGACAACGGCGGCCGCCAGATGGGGGTACCGACACAGCCGGACTCCCGTGGGGGTAACGTCCGCCTGCCCCCTCCGGGGCGAGGCATGCGTGCCGTACGACAAATTGTTTCGCCCACCCCACGGCAGCCGCAGGGCGTCCGCCCCCTTCCCCACCGTGGCTACGGACGGTCGACCCCATCCCCACCGAAGCCGCGGGCAGCCGCCCGCCTCCCCCACCGCAGCCGCGGGCCGTCGCCCCCTTCCCCGCCATAGCCGCCGGGCAGCCGCCCGCCTCCGCAGCCATAGCCGCCGGGCAGTCGCTCCCTCACTGCAGCCGCAGCCAGCCGCCCCCTCCCTAGCCGAGGCCGCGGGCCGTCGCCCGCCTCCCCCGCCATAGCCGCCGGACGGCCGCCCCCTCCCCCACCGCAGCCGCGCCCAGCCGCCCCCTCCCCAGCCGCAGCTGCGGGCAGTCGTGCCGCTTGGGCGGCACGGGTGGGCGCAGCGGCAACCCGCCAGCGCGGGCGAGCGAAAAGCACCCACCCCCCGCACCAGCAGACCTGCACACCGGCACACCGGCACACCGGCACACCGGCACACCGCAGCCAACTACTCCGTGCAGCCCTGCTCCCCGGAGGCCAGCGTCACGCATGCCTCCGCCTCGTCCGCGTCCTGCACGGCCACCATAGGCGTGTACGCGATCGTGTCCCCGGCAGCGGTGATGGACCCCGTCTGCCGGGCCTGCCCCACCGTCACCTGCACCTCGTCCCCCTGCACGGCCGCGGTGATACGCCCCCACGCCGCCCCACAGGTCTCGCTGTACCGCACCTCGACAAGGGTCGTACCGACGGTCGCGGTCTTCGCGGTGGTCACGAGGTCCCCACTGCACCCCATGGCCTCCGCGTCCTCGCCCGCGCAGTCGGCACCGATGCACTTGACGCCGGCGGGCAGTACGGGGTCCGAGCTGACGGTCGGCGAGGGCGACTTGGCCGACTCCTTGGCCTCGTCGTCACCCCTGCCCTGGGTGAGGAAGAACGCGCCGGCGACCACGACGAGGACACCGACGGCGCCCGCGAGGAACATCGTCGCCCGGCGCTTCCCCGACGCTTCGCCGGACGGCGAACCGTCCCCGGGACGAGGCCCCTGCGGCGGTTCGCCGAACGACCCCGGAACGGCGGCACCCGGCACACCGGCACCCGCACCCCCCGGCGCAGCCGAACCCGGACCTGCACCCGGACCCGCACCCGGACCCGCCCCCCGCCCCCCGGCCGGCGAAGGCCCCGCATACCCGGCGAGCCCCCACGAGTTGCCGCCGGCGGAGCGACCGGACGTACCGGCCTCCGCGTCCCGCGCGTCCCGCCCCGTCGGCTGCGGCGGCACCGTCGGTGCCACCCCCGCCGGCCCCGCAATCCCCGGCGTCGCCGTCGCGCTGCCGCCCTTGCGGGCCGTCTTGCCGCTCTTCGCGTTGGCGGGCGGCGCCCCGAACTCCCCGAGCGCGGCACGCGCCTGGGAGATGCGGATCGCCTCCATGGTCATGTCGTGGCGCATCTCCGAACGGCTCCAGGCACGCTCGGCCAGCTCCCACATGGTCGTCAGATGGATGGGATTGGTCCCGGTCACCTCGGCCAGCGCGACGATCGCACCCTTGGGCGCGAGCAGCCGGCCGTTGAGATAACGCTCCCAGGACGTCTTGCTGTATCCCGTGCGGTCGGCCACCGAGGCGACGCTCAGGCCGCTGCGGTCCACCAGCCTCCGCAACTGGCTCGCGAACTCCCTGACCTGTGGATCGAGTTCATCCGGCAAGGCCCTCCAACGAGGCATTGCTTCCCCCCTCTTCCCCCCCGGTACGTGCTGTCTCTTGCCCCCGCGCGTGGGTGCCCCCTGCCGAGTCCCCGTTCTGGCTACCCACAGGGATGCGCCCAGTCAGGATCTCAGTTCCCGGGGTGGGGGCGCACGGGTGCATCGGGGCCGTGGGCGTGCACGCTCGCACGCCCGCTGGACCGTGGTCCAGTCTCCCACCGGTGGCGCCTCTCCCCACCCACCCGGCGTACCGCCGGACAGACATTCGGGACGTCCCGGAACATCCCGAATGACCACGCTAGCCCGGCTGTTGAGCGACTTCGTCGCAAATCCTCGAACTTGTCAACACATCGACACACAGAACGCACATACGCGGTCACCGAAAGCGCACAGGTCTCACGACGCCCAGCAGCAGCCGGGCCCCTCGGCCCCGTCGCCTTGTGCGCAAGGGCTACCAAGCCCCGTCGGGGCGGCGGCTGCGTGCCGGGCGACCGTGCGACCGTGCGACCGTGCGACCGGGCGACCGGCCCCCACGACCCCCAGACAACCGCCGACCGGTCGCGGCACCACACCACCCGCGGAGCGCTACGTGTCGACCGTGAAGTGCAACGTGTCCTTCAAGAACGGAATCTCCAGCCAGGGATCCGGCTGCACCATCAGCGCCAACAACACGATCGCCAACCCCAACACCCCGTACGTGGTGATATCCGTGAACCGCGACCGAACCGCGAGCATCCCCACACCCGGCAGCACAAACCGCAGCACCGCACCGCCGATCAGGGCAACGCCGATCAGCATCGTGCCGATACGGAACGCATCCATCGCGGTCAGCAGCAGCCCCGCCCCCACCAGCGACAGCACCGCGAGCATCGGCCACTGCCTGGCCGGCGCCGGAGCGTCGCCGCCTGCGGCACGGCCGCCGCCCTCCGGACGTGCCGTGTCCCTCGTGAACAGCGGAAAGCGACGCGTGGCCCGCCGCGCCCTGCCCTCGGCATCGGGGGCGCTGACCGCGTCCCGCACCTTGAATTCCTCGGCGGTCTCGCCTGCGGGCGCCGCCTTCTCCACGCCGCTGCCGTCAGCCGACACTGCGCTCCGCCGCCTCGACCACGTTGACCAGCAGCTGCGCCCGGGTCATCGGGCCGACGCCGCCGGGGTTGGGGGAGATCCAGCCGGCGACCTTCGCGACGTCCGGGTGGACATCGCCGACGATCCTGCCCTCGGCGCTGCGCGAGACACCGACGTCGAGGACCGCGGCGCCGGGCTTGACGTCCTCGGGGCGGATCAGATGGGCGGAACCGGCGGCGGCGATGATGATGTCGGCGTTGCGCAGATGCGCCGACAGGTCACGCGTCCCCGTGTGGCACTGGGTCACGGTCGCGTTCTCGCTGCGCCGGGTCAGCAGCAGCGGCATCGGGCGGCCGATGGTGACACCGCGGCCGACGACCACGACCTCGGCGCCCTTGATCTCCACGCCGTAGCGGCGCAGCAGGGTGAGCACGCCGTTCGGGGTGCAGGGCAGCGGCGCGGGCTCGCCCAGCACCAGCCGCCCGAGGTTCATCGGGTGCAGCCCGTCCGCGTCCTTGTCCGGGTCCATCAGTTCCAGGATGCGGTTCTCGTCGATGCCCCGGGGGAGGGGCAGTTGGACGATGTAACCGGTGCAGGCGGGGTCCTCGTTCAGTTCCCGCACCACCGCCTCGATCTCCTCCTGCGTCGCCGTCGCGGGCAGCTCGCGCTGGATGGAGGCGATGCCGACCTGGGCGCAGTCGCGGTGCTTGCCTGCGACGTACTTCTGGCTGCCGGGGTCCTCCCCGACCAGGATCGTGCCGAGGCCGGGCGTGACGCCCTTCTCCTTCAGCGCCGCCACGCGGGCGGTCAGATCGGACTTGATCGCGGCTGCGGTGGCCTTGCCATCGAGAATCTGGGCGGTCATGGCTCCATCCTCCCGGATGACCGGTCCCTGGTTCCAATCCGGGTCCCGGCCGCCGCTGCGGCCGGGCCGCAGGCGGATGTTGCACTTGCACAACACACAGCGAATGCGGCTGGACAAATAAGTCATCCATAAAGAACGATGAGCGGCGCGATATCGCGGTCCGTGTTGGGGGGCAAGCCGCTCAGATCTGATGTTCCTCCGCGCCTCCGCACTGTCCCCACCCGCGCAACGGAGGAAACCCAGTATGAGTTTCGGCTCGCCCAACAATCCCTATGGTCAGCCGCAGGACCCGAAGCAGCAGCCCGGGTACGGCTATCCCCAGCAGGGCGGCCAGCCCGGCCAGGGCTACCCCCAGGCTCCGCAGGGCGTCCCGCCGCAGCAGGGGTACGGCTACCCGCAGCAGCCGGGATACCCCCAGCAGCCCGGCTACCCCGGCGGGTACCCGCAGCAGCCCGGCTACCCCGGCGGATACCCGCAGCAGCCGGGTTACGGCATGGCGCCCCCGTACGCGAACTGGGGACGGCGTTTCCTCGGCACTCTGGTGGACGGCCTGGTCCTCCTGGTCCCGTACATCCTCATCGGCATCGACATGGCCGCCCAGACGGTGGTCCTGTCGCTGATCGGCGTCGTCGCCATCTTCGGCATCGCGATCTGGATGCTGGTCCAGGAAGGCCGCACCGGACAGACCATCGGCAAGAAGGCGGCCGGCATCCGCCTGCTGCGGGAGAGGGACGGTCAGCCCCTGGGCGTCGGTATGGCGTTCGTGCGCCGTATCGCCCACTTCCTGGACAGCATCGCGTGCTACCTCGGCTGGCTGTGGCCGCTGTGGGACGACAAGAAGCAGACGTTCGCCGACAAGGTCTGCTCGTCGGTCGTGATTCGCTCCAACTGAGCAGGGCGGGCGGCGTGTTCGCGCGGACGACGGGGACGGGGACCTCGCCACAAGGGACGCTGGTCCGGCAGTGCCGACATGACCCCCAAGGGAACGCCTCCCGCCGCGGGGGCGAGCTGGAGAGCAACGGCGGCTGCTGCTGACGCCCGACGGGTGCCCCCCTGACCGGGGGGCACCCGTGTCGCACATCAGTGGAAGAAGTGCCGCGTCCCCGTGAAGTACATCGTCACGCCGGCCTTCTTCGCCGCCTCGACGACGAGTTCGTCGCGGACGGAACCGCCGGGCTGGACAACGGCCTTGACGCCGGCCTCGGTGAGGATCTCCAGGCCGTCCGGGAACGGGAAGAAGGCGTCCGAGGCGGCGTACGAGCCCTGTGCGCGCTCGGCGCCGGCTCGTTCCACGGCCAGTTTCGCGGAGTCGACGCGGTTGACCTGGCCCATGCCGACACCGACCGAGGCGCCGTCCTTGGCCAGGAGGATGGCGTTGGACTTCACGGCGCGGCAGGCCTTCCAGGCGAAGGCGAGCTGCTGAAGCTCCTCGGCGTCGAGGGCTTCGCCGGTCGCCAGCGTCCAGTTGGCGGGGGCGTCGCCCTCGGCCTGGAAGACGTCCGTCACCTGGGCCAGCCCGCCACCGTCGATCGGGCGGAACTCGGCGGCCGGCTCCGGTGCTTCGGGGCACCGCAGCACGCGGATGTTCTTCTTCTTGGCGAGGGCTTCGAGCGCGCCCTCCTCGTAGTCCGGCGCGACGACGACCTCGGTGAAGATCTCGGCGACCTGCTCGGCCATCTCCTTCGACACCGGGCGGTTGACGGCGATCACACCGCCGAACGCCGACAGCGGGTCACAGGCGTGCGCCTTGCGGTGCGCCTCGGCGACATCCGCGCCGACCGCGATACCGCACGGGTTCGCGTGCTTGATGATCGCGACACAGGGCTCGTCGTGGTCGTACGCGGCACGGCGGGCGGCGTCCGTGTCCGTGTAGTTGTTGTACGACATCTCCTTGCCGTGCAGCTGCTCGGCCCCGGCGAGACCTCCGCAGCCGCCTGTGTAGAGGGCGGCCGGCTGGTGCGGGTTCTCGCCGTAGCGCAGCACCTGCTTGCGCTCGTACGTCACCCCGATGAAACTCGGGAACTCCTCGCCGTCACCGGCGTACTCCCCGAGGAACCAGCCGGCGACCGCCACGTCGTACTCGGCCGTGTGCCGGAAGGCCTCGGCCGCCAGCCGCTTGCGGGTGGCGAGGCCGAAGCCGCCGTCGCGGACCGCGGTGAGGACGTCGGCGTACCGCGAAGGGCTGGTGACCACGGCCACGGACGGGTGGTTCTTGGCGGCGGCGCGCACCATGGACGGCCCGCCGATGTCGATCTGCTCGACGCACTCGTCGGGCGAGGCACCGGAGGCGACGGTCTCCCGGAACGGGTAGAGGTTGACGACGACGAGGTCGAACGGCTCGACCCCCAGCTCGGCGAGCTGCTCCCGGTGACTGTCGAGCCGCAGGTCGGCGAGGATGCCCGCGTGGACCTTGGGGTGCAGGGTCTTGACGCGGCCGTCCAGGCACTCGGGGAAGCCGGTGACCTCCTCGACCTTGGTGACGGGGACGCCCGCGGCGGCGATACGGGAGGCGGTGGACCCGGTGGAGACGAGTTCCACGCCCGCCTCGTGCAGCCCGCGCGCGAGCTCCTCCAGCCCGGTCTTGTCGTAGACGCTGACGAGCGCCCGGCGAATCGGCCGCTTGTTGCTCTCGGCGGTCACAGGATTACTACCTTTCGTCCCTCGATGCGGTAGCCGTTGCGGGCGATCCGCCCCACGACGTCCACGAGCACCCTTCGTTCGACTTCCTTGATGCGCTCTTTCAGAGCGTCCTCGTCGTCCTCGTCCCGGATCTCCACCACTGCCTGAGCGATGATCGGTCCGGTGTCGACGCCGTCGTCGACGAGGTGCACGGTGCAGCCGGTGACCTTGACGCCGTACGCGAGCGCGTCGCGCACTGCGTGGGTTCCGGGAAAGCTCGGCAGGAGAGCGGGGTGGTTGTTGATGAGCCGGCCGCCGTAACGCGCGAGGAACTCCTTGCCCAGGAGCTTCATGAACCCGGCCGAGACGACGAGATCGGGTTCGTGGGAGGCGACGACCTCGGTGAGTGCCGCGTCCCAGGCCTCCCGGCTCTCGTGGTCCTTGACCCGGCACACGAAGGTGGGCAGTCCGGCCCGCTCTGCGCGGGCGAGTCCCTCGATGCCGTCGCGGTCGGCTCCGACGGCCACGATCTCGGCCCCGTAGGCGGCGGGGCCCATCTCGGCGACGGCGTCGAGGAGCGCCTGCAGATTGCTGCCGGAACCGGAGACCAGCACGACCAGGCGCTTTACTGCGGACTCGGTGAGGGACTCGGCCACGGCTGGGCCCTTTCTCGGGGGTGCGTTCTTCGAGCGGCCGGCTCGCGCGCTGGGCTTTGTGCATTCGTACGAATGCTTCACGCCCCGGGATACGGGGAAGCCTACGAAACGGCCGACCGTCAGCAACGATACCGGCACATCGGGAGGCCCCCACGGGACGGGGGCGTGGCCGGAAGGTAGCGTCTGGGAGGAGCCGGTCCGGGAACGTGGATGGTGTGCGGTGCGTTCGCGGGGTGACGGCTCAGCCAGACGACTCGTACTCCACGCATTCCAACTCCACGTACTCCAAGGGGAAGACGCTCACTTGATGTCGGACCGCAGCCTGCGACTCCTCACGCTCCCCCAGCAGTCGGTGCAGGGAGGGGAGCGCAGCGCCGTGCTGGTTCTGCGGGAGCGCCCCACCTCACCGCCCGATGCTCGCTCGGGCAAGCCGAACGGCGAAGGGCAAGGCGGCGCGGCGGAGGAGGACAACCCGTTCGCGCCGCCGCCGGAGGGCACGCCGGACCGCCCGTGGCAGCCGCGGCGCCCCTCGGGCGGCGACTCCTCCTCCGATGACGGTGACGGTGACGGCCGCTCGCGCTCCCCGTGGGGCAGCCAGTGGAGCGACCGCCAGCCCGGCCGCTCCTCGGGCGGCTTCGGCGACCGTCCGGGCAGCCGGGGCGATCAGGACGGCGGCCCGGAGGGCGGCCCCGGCGGCGGCCCCGGCGGCGGCCCCGGCGGCGGCCCCGGCGGCGGCCCCGGCGGCCCCGGCGCGAACCTCCGCTGGGACCCGACGGACCCCGCCCAGCGCCGTGCGCGGTATGCCCTGCTCGCCGGGATGTGGGCCTTCTTCTTCGCCCTCTTCAGCTGGCCGTACGTGGCCCTGATGCTCGGCGCACTCGCCCTGTACTGGGGCATCAGCGCCCTCCGTGCCAAGCCCCGGCCAGCCGACCCGGACACGCCGGCCCCCGCCGCCAACGCCCGCCCCCAGACCACGGCCGCGGTGTCCGGCCTCGTCACCGCCTCCCTCGCCATCGCGCTCGTCGCCGCGACCTTCACCGCCCAGCTCGTCTACCGCGACTACTACACCTGCGTCAACGACTCCCTCACCAACGAGGCAAAGCAGTCCTGCGAGCAGCTCCTGCCGGAGGAACTGCGGGGCGTGCTCGGCACCGGAAACTGAGATCTCCGCCAACGCCGGAGGGGCTGACCGACTCAGCCCCTCCGGCGTTCGAGGACGAGGCCGTTCGGGCCGCTGCGGGGGCCTGCGGGCGCAGCCCCCAGGGCCGCTCTCGACTGCCCGGGACGAGTAGGGGCGGCGGGGCGAGTTCAGGCCTCCGGGGACTGGGCGGGCGGCACCACCTTCCCCAGCTCCGGCCCACCCGCGTCGTCACTCGGCACCGGTTCCGGATCGACGTCGGCGGGCAGCAGGTCGTACGCCTCCGAGGCATCCCCCGGTCCAAGGGACTCACGGGGAGCGTCCGGCGTGACATCAGCCGTATCCGCCGCCTCGCGACGCCTCAGATGCGCCAGGCGCCCCAGACGCCCCATGCGCCCCGGACGCCCCCTGCCCTCCCGGCACCGCCACCCCCGCACCCCCACCGCCACCACAACCGCCACCCCCGCGATCCACCCCAGCGCCGCCCCACCGGCCTGCCACCACACCGGCCCGAACCGAGCCAGCGCCGCCCCACCGAGCGCCCCACCCGACAACGCGGCAAGGACAGCGACCAGCCCCGCGCACAGCACGGCCGCCCACCACGCCGTCCCCGCGGTCCGCCGCCAGGACCAGGCACTCTTTCCCTCGCCGCCAGGCCCCACACCCGCCCCGCTCCGGGACCCCGCCCCCGCCCCGGCCCCGGCCGTACCCTCGGACCCACCCCCGTCCAAGCCCGGCCCCGGGCCCGTCCGACGGCCCGAATCCACCCCGGCCCCACCCGCATCCCCAACAGCCGCCCCACCCACAAACCACCCCACCGTCACCCCGGCCAGCACCGGCACCATCCCCGCCGCCCAGTTCAGCGGCGTCCCGGCCCCCGCGTCCGGTACCGCCGCCAGCAGGGGGAACGGCGGCAGGAGCGGGGCGGGGGCGGAGGCGAGGGGAGACACGACGTGGCCCACGCCGAGGGTGAAGCCGGGGCCGAGGGCGTACGCCGCTCCCCACACGGCCGCGTTCGGCACGAGCGCCATGCAGAGCAACAGCACCGCGAACTGCCCCGACCCCCCTTCCGTCAGCTGCAGAAAGGACTTCCTGGCCGCCTCGCCGTGCCAGACCAGGGACACCGTCAGCAACAGCGCCCCGCCGCCGACCAGCACGGCCACCCCGGCGCCCGCGGCACGCGCGGCGGCGAAGAGGCGGGACGGGAGATCCGGCAGGAGGAGAAGACGTCGTACCCGCCGCCGTACCCACGGCGGGAGATGGTTCAGCACGCTGTAGACCGGCTCGCCCGTACGCCCGTACGCCGTCCAGACCCCCGCCCCCGCCGCCACCGTCGCGACCACCGGCACACACACGCACACCCACACCCACGACGGCCGCAGCGCACCCCCCGAGGCATACAGAGCCGCCGCCGCACCGACTCCGAGGTAGCCCAGGACGACGCCCGCCAACGCCACCACCGGCCCCGCCCCCGGCCCTTCTCCGCTTCCGCGTCCGTCCGCCTCCCGCTCGTCCGCCGCGGCGTCCCGCGCAGCCCGGTGCAGCAGCAGCACCGGCAACACGAGCAGCATCAACGGGGTGACGCCGACCGGTGCGGGAGCGCCGGAGAGCGAGTCGGTGCGGATCAGGTCGGCACCGTGCGCCAGCAGCCACAGCGCGGCGGCGACATGCAGCGCCCCACCCGGTCCGCTGTCGGGATACGGCGAACTGATCCACAGCACCAACACCAGCACGGCGAACGACCCGAGCCCCACCGCCGCCGCGAGCGCACCGGCCAGCAGGCTCGCGGTCAGCCCGGGCGAACGGTGGCGCAGCCGGGCGAGCAGCAACGACAACGACGAACGGCGGCGAACGGTCATCTGGGTCACGACCGTCATGCTCCCAACGACACGCGCTTTCCTGTCGTAACAGGCGAACCACCGATGTGTCGCTCAATATATGTTTATGTACTTTTTCGTACGAAAGGGCGAGCCGTGACGCAGAGCCCTTCTACCCCGCTCCCCCCGCCCAAGGAACGCCGACGCCTGCGCAGGGCCCAGTCGTTGACGCAGGCTCAGGTCGCGGCGCGGGTGGGCGTCACCCGGGAAACGGTCCGTTCGTGGGAGACCGGCCGGACGACTCCGCGCGGCCGGAAACGGGAGGTCTACGCGAGGCTGCTGACCGGACTCGCGACCGAGACGAACGAGATGAACGAGACGACCGAGAGGAAGCTGGCGAACGAGAGGAAGGTGACGAACGAGAGGAAGGTGACGGCGGGTCAAGAGGACCCGGTCGGGGCAAAGGTGTCGGTGGCCGCGTCGACTCCGGTACGCCCGGAGGAGCCCGTTCCGCCCGCCATCGGCCTCGCCGACGCCCCCGTACGAACCGCCGAACCACCACGGCTCACCCCGGAACCGGCGATCGACGTGCTGTCCGATGCCCTGACGCCCGCTCAGGCCTTCGACGCGCTGTACGCGTTCTGCGCTCCCGCCCTCGTACGGCAGACCTATCTGCTCACGGGGCGCCGCGAACTCGCCCGCGAGTCGGTCGAACGGGCCTTCCAGCTCGCCTGGCAGAACTGGCCGGAGGTGGCCCTCGACCGCGACCCGGCGGGCTGGGTGCGGGCGACGGCGTACGAGTGCGCCCTCTCCCCCTGGCACCGCCTCCGTCCGCGCTACCGGCACCCCGAACCGCCCCCCGCCGACGCGACCGACCGCGCGCTGATGGACGTACTCCTGAAACTCCCGCCACCGCACCGCCGCACGCTCCTGCTGTACGACGGTGTAGGCCTCGATCTGCCGGACACGGCGGCGGAGACGGAGGCGAGCACTCCGGCGACGGCGAACCGTCTGCTGCACGCGCGCGCGTCGATCGCCGAACGGCTGCCTGAGCTGTCCGACCCGGCCGAACTCCACCGCCGGCTCGCCGCCCTCGCCTCCACCGAACGTCTCCGCGCCGCGGGGCCCCCCGCGGTCCGCAACGGCAGCGAACGCCGCGCCCGCTTCTGGACCCGCGCCGCCATCGCCTTCACCGTCGCCCTGATCGGCACCACGGCCCTCACCCTCCGCTCGGCCCCGACCCAGTACGAGCCGCCGGTGGCACCCGGGAGCGATGTACGCGGAGTACCGAAGCGCGTCGCCCCGGGCCCGTTGTCGGAGGCGGAGTCGGAACTGCGCGAGAAGCTCCGCAAGGAGACGGCGAAAGGCCCGGAGAGACTGGTACCGGCGCTGCCCTAGACGGTATGCAGATGCCTCAACTGCCGATGGGCCCGCCCCCACGCGGGGAACGGGCCCATCGATGCTCAGTCAGCACTCAGCCGACGCTCAGCCAGCACTCAGCCAATGCTCGGCCAAGAAGCCGTTCAGCCGGCGAGAAGCTCGCGCGCCAGCTTCGCCGTCTCGGTCGGCGTCTTGCCGACCTTGACGCCGGCGGCCTCCAGGGCCTCCTTCTTGGCGGCGGCCGTACCGGACGAACCGGACACGATCGCACCCGCGTGGCCCATGGTCTTGCCCTCGGGCGCGGTGAAGCCCGCGACGTAGCCGACGACCGGCTTCTTCACGTTCTCCTTGATGAAGGCCGCGGCCCGCTCCTCGGCGTCGCCGCCGATCTCACCGATCATGACGATCAGGTCGGTGTCGGGGTCGGCCTCGAACGCGGCGAGGGCGTCGATGTGGGTGGTGCCGATGACCGGGTCACCACCGATGCCGACGGCGGAGGAGAAGCCGATGTCCCGCAGCTCGTACATCATCTGGTACGTCAGCGTGCCGGACTTCGAGACCAGACCGATGCGGCCCGGCTTGGTGATGTCGCCCGGGATGATGCCGGCGTTCGACTGACCGGGGGTGATCAGACCCGGGCAGTTGGGACCGATGATGCGGGTCTTGTTGCCCTTCTCGACCGCGTACGCGTAGAACGCCGCCGAGTCGTGCACCGCGATGCCCTCGGTGATGACGACCGCGAGGGGGATCTCGGCGTCGATCGCCTCGACGACGGCGGCCTTGGCGAAGGCCGGCGGCACGAAGAGGACGGATACGTTCGCGCCCGTCTTCTCCATGGCCTCGGCGACCGTGCCGAAGACCGGGATGTCGTTGCCGTCGATGTCGACGGACGTGCCCGCCTTGCGGGGGTTCACGCCACCGACGATGTTCGTGCCGTCGGCCAGCATGAGCTTGGTGTGCTTCATGCCCGTGGCACCGGTCATGCCCTGGACGATGACCTTGCTGTCCTTGTTGAGGAAGATAGCCATGGTGGTCGGAGTCCCTCGATCCCTTTACTTCGCAGCCGCGAGCTCGGCGGCCTTGTCGGCCGCGCCGTCCATGGTGTCCACGCGCTGGACCAGCGGGTGGTTGGCATCCGACAGGATCTGGCGACCCAGCTCGGCGTTGTTGCCGTCCAGGCGGACGACCAGCGGCTTGGTGACGTTCTCGCCGCGGTCCTCCAGGAGCTTGAGCGCCTGCACGATGCCGTTGGCGACCTCGTCGCACGCGGTGATGCCGCCGAAGACGTTGACGAAGACGGACTTGACGTCCGAGTCGCCCAGGATGATCTCCAGGCCGTTCGCCATGACCTGCGCGGACGCGCCGCCGCCGATGTCGAGGAAGTTGGCGGGCTTGACGCCACCGTGCGCCTCACCGGCGTACGCGACGACGTCCAGGGTGCTCATGACGAGACCCGCGCCGTTGCCGATGATGCCGACCTCGCCGTCGAGCTTGACGTAGTTGAGGTTCTTCTCCTTGGCGGCGGCCTCCAGCGGGTTCGCCGACGCGTGGTCGACGAGCGCCTCGTGCTCCGGCTGGCGGAAGTCCGCGTTCTCGTCCAGGGAGACCTTGCCGTCGAGGGCGATGACATCGCCGGAGGCGACCTTGGCCAGCGGGTTGACCTCGACCAGGAGGGCGTCCTCCTTGATGAAGGTGTCCCACAGGGTGACGAGGATGTCGGCGACCTTGTCGGCGACGTCGGCCGGGAACTTCGCCGCCGCGACGATCTCGCGGGCCTTCTGCGGGGTCACGCCCTCGTTGGCGTCGATCGGAGTCTTGGCGACGGCCTCCGGACGGGTGGCCGCCACCTCCTCGATCTCCACGCCGCCCTCGACGGAGGCGATGGAGAGGAAGGTGCGATTGGCGCGGTCGAGGAGGAAGGAGACGTAGTACTCCTCGACGATCTCCGGAGCCGTCTCGGCGATCATCACCTTGTGGACCGTGTGGCCCTTGATGTCCATGCCGAGGATGTCCGTCGCGCGGGCGACGGCCTCGTCCGGGGTCGCGGCGAGCTTCACGCCGCCCGCCTTGCCTCGGCCACCGACCTTCACCTGAGCCTTGACGACGGACTTGCCGCCCAGGCGCTCAGTGGCTGCGCGGGCCGCCTCAGGCGTGTCGATGACTTCACCGGCCAGCACCGGTACATCGTGCTTGGCGAAGAGGTCCCTCGCCTGGTACTCGAACAGGTCCACGCGCTTCCGTCCCTATCAGTGATCTCGCGGTTCGTTGGATGCGTGGGCGTGCCGCGAAGGGCAACGTGACGTCCGCATGTGTCACAAGGGAGGCGCACACGGTGTCCGAGCGCGCGGCATGTCCGTCTCGCAGATTATCGCCGCCGGACAGGGCTCTCTAAATCAGGGGTCACACCTGAGCGGTGATACCTGTCACATGATGCCGCGTTCACTGGCACGGCGTGCCGCGGAGGAAAGGCCTCACCGGGCTGGGGTTGACCCGGTGAGGCCTCTTGAACAGCCCCGTCAGGGGCGCCGAAGCGCCGCTTCCGGGGTGCTGGGCCGGTCGATCCCCACCCCTATGGGAATCAACCCGCCCGTCCACGGGGTCCCGGCCGGACGGTCCGACGGCTTTCGTCCGTCCGTGTCCATCGCCACCGCGGAGTCGGTCGTCCACCAGCGCGGTTACGCGGTGGTGGCGGCGCGCGCCGCGCGCCGGTTCCGCCGGGCAGCCGTCGTACGGCAGCGGTGACGGGCCGTACGACACTTCCCGCCGAGCAGGCCGCCGCACGGCGCCACTGGCGGGCCGTGCACCGGTTCCGCCGGGCAGCCGTCGTACGGCAGCGGTGACGGGCCGTACGACACTTCCCGCCGAGCAGGCCGCCGCACGGCGCCACTGGCGGGCCGTGCACCGGTTCCGCCGGACGGGCCGTCGCACGGCAGCCGTGACGGGCCGTACGACACTTCCCGCCGAGCAGGCCGCCGCACGGCGCCACTGGCGGGCCG
>NZ_WJBG01000208.1 GCF_009709555.1 Streptomyces blattellae
GGGCAGCGTCCTCGCCGTTGAGCGGTGAGTCCAGTCCGTAGGGGCTCCTCGGCGACGCGGGCCGCCGGGCCGGGGGCACCGGAGGGGCGAACGGTGGCGGCACGGCGGCCACGCGCTCGGCGCGGTGCCGGCCTCGGGGGTAGGGACCGAAGGTCTCCACGACCCAGCGCAGGAAGGCATGGATAATGCCCATCGTCATCAACTCCAGGGGTTGGTGGCCACGCCCCGGGGTCCTGCCAGACCGCCGGGGTCTTCGTGTTTGACGCTAACCGCGAACCCCGCATCTTGTCTACCTCGTCTAGGACGTGGCCCATATGCCCGAGGTAATACACATGGCTAACGTCCTGGTCATGGACATCGACCGTTTCGATCCGACACCCATCTACAAGCAGGTGGCACGGATCATCCGCGAGCGGATCAAGTCCGGCGAACTCCGACCGAAGGATCCGATTCCGTCCGAGTCGAAGATGGTCGCTGAGTACGGCATCGCCAGGGACACCGCACGCCAGGCCGTTGCTCTGCTGCGCTCCGAAGGATGGGCGATCACCCTTCCCCAGCGAGGCAGCTTCGTCGCAGAGCAACAGCCCACAGACGAGCCCGAAGGTGACGGGAGCCCCAACTGACTTACCGCGCGTGCCCCTTCAAGGCATCACCGCCTACAGGGGAGGTGCGCAGCGGACGGCACGCGTCTGCCCGGGTCCCGCCGTCCGGACGGCAGCAAGGCGATCGACGTGTCCGCACTGCGTCACGGCGACAGGGTGACTGCGGCGGCCCGTGAGTGTGAGTGGGCTGTGGCGGACAATTCACAGGAGCACCTGGGGCGTTGCCCAGGGCGGCCGGTAAAGTTCTGCGGAATAGCGGAAGACAGCCGGGATGGCCGCTTAGATGGCCTTGCGGCTGGGGCGTTGCATCGGGGAACGGGGAGAGGGGCTGACGCACGGTGGCGAGCGGACGCTACAGAGTTGATCTCAGCGCGTTGGACGAGGTCGTCAAGAAGCTCAACGGGGTCATATCGGACCTGGGTGTCGCAGGGGCCGGCTCCAAGTACAAAACGCACTGCCCGCCAGGGGCGCTGGGCGAAAGCGTCGCGGGCGCGACGTTCGCAGAGGCGAAGAAGCTGCATGCCGCCCAGGCGGCCTGACAAGACACACCACTGCACGGGGGATTCGCCGAACTCATGCCGACGTACGAGCAGCTGTACCACCTCAACCTCAGCAACCTCAAAGCGGCCGCCGATCGCTGGGAGGAAACCGCCAACAAGTTCAAGGGGCTGCACACCGAGTACGGCGACCAGGTCGCCCGCCCCTTCCGTCAGGCAGGCTGGACTCAGCCGGTCCTGACGGTGGCCAAGGCCGACAACGACATTCGCGCCGCCCAGCAGCAGTTCGAGAGCGCCCACAACGAGGCGAAAGGCATCGCAGGTGTTCTCACCTCGCTGCACGCCGAACTGATGAAGGCCAAGGACGACCTCCACCGCCTCGCCGACGTCGAGGCCAGAGGACAGGACCTCCACGTCAGCCCCACCGGCGTGGTCACTCCCCGTAACGATGTCTCCCAGGACGTGGTCGCCCGCCACGATCCCGACGGCCAGGCCCTCATCCGTGAACAACAGGAAGCCTGTGAGGCATTCGCCCGCCGCCTCGAGAGCGTCCTGCGGCACGCCGCCGAGGCCGACGAGACCGCCTGCTGGGCCCTGCGCCGCGATCTCGGCGGCAGTCGAAGCGACTTCAACTCCAACGTCGTCACCTCCCTCTCCGACGCCAACGCCACCCGGAAGGCCGAGCTGAAGAAGGACGTCGGTACGAAGGACGACGGTTGGGTCGCCGAAGGCGAGGCCGAAGCCTCCGGTCTGGGCACTGGGACTGAGACGAGCGGACCGGACACCGGAGCCGGCAAGCTGGGCGAGGCCTCGGCCCATGCCGACCTCGGCCGAGTGAGCGCGGAGGGCTCGCTCGCCAACGGCCCGATGCAACTCGCCGGGGCGTCTGAAGCCTATGCGGGTGCCAATGCCTCCGTGGCCGGTGGCATCACCAACGAGGGCATCGGGGGCAAGGTCGGTGCCTTCGCAGGCGGCGAAGCCTCGGCCAACGGCCGCGCCGACGTCGGCCCCGTCGGGCTGTACGGACGGACGGAGGCCACGGCGGGCGCCGAAGCCGGTGCCAGCACCGGACTCGCCCGCGATGGCCTGCAGTTGGGCGGCGAAGCGTTCGCCGGTGCGAAGGCGGGTGTCGCCGGGGGCGCTGATATCGGGGGAATCGGAGTGGGCGCCACAGCCGAGGGCTGGGCCGGCCCCGGCGCGGAGGCAACCTTGGACTTCGGCAAGGATCCCAACGGCACATGGCGCTTCGCTCCCAAAGTGGGTGTCTCCCCCATCGTCGGTGGTGCCGTGGGCTTCGAGGTCACCGTTGACCCGGGGAAGATCGCCGACACTGCGAGCGACGCGGCCGATGCCGTGGGCGATGCAGCCGGGTGGGTCGCCGATGGCATCGGCAGCCTGTTCTGATGCACGTCCTAGCAGACCCACCGCCGTACTAAGGATGGCCCGAGATGCCCACGACCCTGCCCGTACCGATCCAGTTCGAACTGCCGGAAGGATGGCGTGCCGCACCACCGGACGAAGCCGGCGCACCAGGAGCCGCGTTCGTCGCGCGGCATCCGCAATCGGATGCCGGGTTCACCGCGAACATCACGGTCGACGGCGAGTACCGCCCGGACGCGGCGACACTGCCCGAGATCGCGCACGAGTCCGTGGAACGCTTGAGTCAGGCCGTCTCATCGGTCGAGGTCATCGGACACCGCGAGATCGACTCAGCGGATGCGCCCGGCTTCACGCAAACGCTGGCGGTCTCCGCCGTCGTCGGGGGAGTGCACCACGACCTCGTCCAGTCGCAGGTGTACCTGTCCATGCTGGACATCGCCGATCCGCGCAAGCGGGCAGTCATCCGCCTGGTCTTGACGTCCACCGCGTCCCAACACCCTGATGTATTGGGCGACTTCCAGGGCTTCGTACGAACGGTCTGCCCGGACACCGGCGTGGCTTCGTAGCGGTTTCCGGGGCAGCCGCGGACCCTTGCACCGTTAATCCGACTTCTCAAAGGTTGATTTCATGGGCTTTTTTGACAAGCTGACCGGAACCAAGCACCCCGCCGACGGTGTCGAGCCGCGCCCGGCCGAGGAGGTGCGGGCAGCCTTGCTCGGCGTCAACAGGCCTGATGTCCCGTACATCATCCGCGACGGCGCAGCGGAGGACGCCGACTTGGTGGCGGAGTGGCGGATGGCGGAACCCGCCTGGCAGACGTTCTTCGTCCAGTCCCAGTTGACTCGCGCCGTTCGGATCCGGCTGCGCCTGGTCCCGGAGGACCATGAGGTACGCGCGCTCGAGGAATCGTGGGAGGTAACCCGGGAGGGGAATCCGCCGGAGCTCAAGATTTCAGGGTCGTACTCGCGCGGACCCGATAGGACCGTCTCCCGCCACTACGCGGTCCAACGCGGGGAAGATGGCCTCGAAGCGACGGAGACCTTCCACTTCGACAGCGCGGAGCTGCGCGACCCCCTGCAGAACGCCGTCCTCAAGTCGGGCTGGACCTGGCGCAGCGTGATCTTCGGCAGGCTGTGAAATCGGCGGCGCCACACTGAGCTTGCCTCGCCGAGACCGGCCTGGAGATCGGACTCCGGAGCTCTACGAGTTCAACCTGAGTCGAAAATCCAGTTCCGGCCCGACCTGCTCGACGGCTGATGCGCTCACCGGTCTCCGTCTACATCCCGGCGTCCGGCCTGCAAGAGGTCGAACACGTCGGGGAGTGGCGGGAAGTGGGGCGCACAGTCGCCGCACGCGTACACGCTGAACCCGGGCCCGGAGTTCTGATGCACCTCGGAGACGAGGACCGGGGTGTCGGTGATCCGGTCGCAGCGCACGCACATCCGCACGGGCCGACGTACGACGACGGCAGCATCGCTACGGGCGCACCGCTGGCAGACCTGCCGGTGCCGTGCAGTTCCGCCGCTGCCCGTGGTGACGGTCACATGCGGCTGCTCGGCCGACCCACACACCTCGCACACACCACCGGCCCACTCCCGGTCGGCGACATCGCGGTGCGGGCCGTCATGCCCCACGATCCGCAGGCAGGCGACCCCCGCCGCATCGGGGAGCACCGCCACGCACTCCACCACACCGGGCCGCTGGAGCCAGGCGTGACCGAGGGCGTCGCGGTGGTCTCCGTCGTGGCCGTACCCCAGGACACAGGGCAGGCGATGATGCCCGTAGTCCGGCCACTCCCACCCCGGGCGGCGGGCGCCGCACATCGTGGCACCGGTGTTGGTGCCAGTGCCTGTGCCGGTCATCAGGCCGCCCCCCGCACGCCGACCATCTGCCGATCAAGGTCGACGCCGAAGTCCGCGGAGACGACCAGGACGAGGCGGCGCTCCCGCTGCCGCTGCCTCTCCTCGAACGCGACCAGGTAGGGGCGGACCAGGGCAGCGTCCTCGCCGTTGAGCGGTGAGTCCAGTCCGTAGGGGCTCCTCGGCGACGCGGGCC
>NZ_WJBG01000209.1 GCF_009709555.1 Streptomyces blattellae
GGGCCGTTGCCGACACCAACAGTGACCCTCCGTCACTTCAGCACCAAAAGTGAGCCAGAACCCAAATTCAGCCGTTGCCGACAAGGTCGGGCGGGTAGCCCTTTGCACGGAGCCAGGTGTCGAGGGCGAGAGCGACGATGTCTCCGTGCGCTACGCCCGTGTCGGCGTTGTAGCGGCGAATCCGGCGCTGGAGCTGGAGGACCTCGGGGACGGCGTGGTTGAGCTGTCCGCGCTTGGTGTGCCGGTTTCTGATGACGTCCAGAGTGGCCGGATGCGGCGTAAGAACGTTATCGGTCGGCTGAGGCTCGGCGTCGAGCGCATCGGCGATTTCACGTAGTCGACGGGCGTAGGGGGACTGATCAGACACGCGAGCTGCTCCGGTCGGTCTGGGTAGGCGGATAGCTATCCGCCTATAGGGCTATTGGAATAGTCGGCACGGGGTGGCGCCCCCTGCGCGAGGGAGGCCACCCCGTGCCCTGCGGTCGGGTCAGAAGCCGCGGGCGCTGAGCCACTCGTCCAGCGCGACCGAGACGATGTCGCCGATGGGCAGGTGATCGAGTTCGTTGTCCAGCGCGAAGCGCTTGATCCGCTTCTTCAGCTTCAGCGCAGCGGGGACCGACGAGTCGAGGCTCTCGCGCGCGATGATGCGCTGGTTGAGAACGACGGCGACCTCGGGAATGTCCTTAGGACGGCCGGGACCGTGCGCATACGGTGTCCCCTGGCTGGGCGCCTCCTGCGATCGAGCGTCCTGTTCCTGGTGAGCCCCCGGACTCTCGGTCCTCACCGGGAACGCCGTACCGCCTCCTACCGGAGGAACGGCCGGGCGAACCGCCACTTCGGCGGCCGGAGCCGGACCAGAAGCCGCGGACGTGACGTGGGACGGGCCATGCTGGGCAACAGGTTCGGCTGGCTGCGTGGGCTGGATGGCAGGTGCTGCGGGCTCGGGAGGGGGGACCACTGGCGGCACCTGCCGCTCCACCGGTTCCCCAGCGGACTCCGTCCCCGCCTCGGGCACGTCGACGGCCGGACGAACCGGCTGGCGGTCCGCTGGCTCGGGCACGGGGCTGCTCGGCGCCTCGGCAGTCGGCTGGGCGGAGGTCTGCGCCACCTCGGTAACCGTCTCGGTCCGGCCCTGCGCCGACCTCTCGACGGGAACGGTGGGACGAACGGCCTGAACCTCCGGCTCGCTGGCAGCGCGGGGGCCTTCGCCCTGGGCAGCGGCCTGTTCAGCAGCGAACTGCTCGGGGGTGAGTTCGGCAGTCGGCGGCGGGGGCGGAGGCGTCGCCTTCTTGGCCCCGCCGCCCAGGGTGCGACCGGTGCGGCGGGCCGGGGGCTTCATGCGCTCGCTCATGCCGTCAGCTCCTTCACCAGCTCGGCGTACTCGCTCAGCTCGGTCGGGATCTCGCCGAAGGCCTCCATGTAGTGCACCCAGGAGTGGATGGTGGTCTCGGCGAGGGGGAACGGCTCGTCGCGGTCCGGGCCGATGCCCTCGCCCTCGGCGGGCTCCAGCAGCTTGTCCTTCGCGGTGCGGGGCAGGCTGGTGCGGTCGTCGGCCTTGACCAGGACCACGTGGGCGGTGACGTCGCGCTCGTTGCGGGCGGCGGCGCGCTCGGCCTCGTCGAAGGTGGCCACGAGCTTGCGACGTTCGATCTTGGTGGGTGCGACCGGCACGAGCAGCAGGTTCGCCTCGGTAACAGCCTCGTGGAACAGCTTCGCGCTCTCGCCGCCGGCGTCGACCACGATCGCGCCGAACTCGGACCGCTTCTCACGGATGTACTCGGCGATGTCGTCGAACGGGTACCGCTCGACCACCAGGTTCTCTGGGATCTCGAAGCCCTCGGCCTTGGCGACCTTGAACCAGTCATAGGCGGACTGGCTGGTCGCGTCGGCGTCCAGCAGCAGCGTCGGCACTCCCAGGACGACGGCGTAGTAGAGGGCGATGAACCAGGCCGAGGTGGTCTTGCCGGTGCCGCCCTTGAGCATGCCGACGACGATCACGAAGGCGTCCCAGGCGCGGGCTGTGGCCGCCGCCAGGGCCTTGATACGGGTGTTCTCGTTCACGTGTGCTTGATCTCCTGAAACTGGAAAGGTGCGCTGACTGGGGGTTGTCGACGGAGTCGACGCTTGCTTCGGGCATGGCTGGTAATGCGGCCGAGCGGGGGTGCCCTCGCCGCGCAACCGAAGCCGGGATGGTGGATGGGCGGGTCGTTGAGCCGAGCGGCACGTCGGGGGATGCCTGCGAGGACGGGGGCGCTCATGGCCGCTTCCTCATGTCGCGGGCCGAGCCGTGGCTGTGCTGGGGCCGCATGCGGGTGCCTGCTTGGTGCAGGAGCCGGTAAACGGTGGCGACCGAGTAGTTGCACTCCTGGGCGAGTTCCGGAACCGTGGCGCCGGCCTCGTACCGTGCCCGCAGGGACAGCGCGAGCTTCTGCCGCTCGGCGGCCCGCGCTGCGGCGCGCATCCGCAGCGTCTGCTGCGTGGTGCGCACAGCGCCGCCGGCCTCGATCAGCAGGCGCCGGGCAGCACGCCTCGTCCCAGCCCCCGCCGCGGCGAGCTCGGTAAGCGTCGCGCCGTGCTCCTCGTACAGGGTGCGGAGACGTGCTGCGAGACGCTGGCGCGCCTGCGGATCCTGGCGCATCCGACGGGTCTGCCACGACGTGCGCATCTCGGTCCCGGCCTCGTGCAGTCGGTTGAGGACCGTGCCGTACGACAGCCCACTGGCGGCCACCAGTTCGTCGACCGTGGCACCGGACTCGTACTGCTTGCGCAGGGACTCGGGCGTCACCGCCTCGTTCGCATCGGAGGTGACCGGGGGCTCTGGATTCATGCGACGGACTCCCATTCGCTGAGGGCTTCGGCATGGGCGGCGGCCAGCTCGTCGTAACTGCGCTGGTCGGCAGGGGTGATGAGGATCAGCCGTCCATCGGTGGCGATCCGCCAGTCAGGAGCGGCGCGGCCGGTGATCGGGTCGAGGACGCGCCCACCGGGGGCGTGCCACGCGGAGGGGATCTCGTCGGGGCGGGGTGCAGGGACGAGGACCGGGCGGCCGTCGCGGACGATCACCATGGCCTTGCTGCGGTGCTCCGCCAGCCGCTCCAGTGCCTCCCGGTACGCCGCTCGCTCGGCAGCGTGCAGCGCCTTGCGCCGGGCGGCGACGCCCGTGGTGTCGTACTGCTGGGCGACCGCGTCCCAGCCCTGTGCCGGGTGCGCGGTCGGGCGGGGAACCGCATCCGGCAGGCTGGTACTGAAGCCCTCCAGCGCGCGAGGCGCGAGGCTCCAGGTCTCTCCGCTGTGGTGCACGAGGCCGTGGCCGGCCAGTCGTCGCAGGGTCCGGTAGGCGGTGGCCCGGGACACGGATGCCGAGCCGACGAGCTCGCCGATGGTCTGGGCGGGTCGGGCGTGCAGCGCGCCGATGATCACGAGGGCGGAGCTGCCGAGGCCGTGGTGGGCGAAGGCGTCGTGGCCCATCAAGCGGCCGATGACGGTGGAATCGATGTCTGCCGCCGCCCGTGTCTCAGGGGTGGGCCACTCCTCAAGTGCCGGGTCGGGGGGGTACTGAGTGGTCCGGAAACGAGACAACGAAGCGGAAACGCCGGCACGGTATGCACTGCCGTCGCCGAGGTACCAGGTGGATCCCTCCCGGCCATGGCCGACCCGCAGGCGGCGCAGCCAACCTCGCGGCTTGAGGACCGTCTCGTAGACGACCCGCAGCGTCGTCCGGGAGACCCCGGCTTCCTCGGCGGTCTGCCGCTCACTGGCGTGGTGCAGGGGGCCGCCCGCGATCTCCGCGAAGTTCAGATGCGCCCGCAGCACCCGCAGCGCGGTCCGTCCCCGCTCCCCGCGCCAAGGCGTCGTCTCGATTCGGTCTCGCAGCGCGGCGAGAACCTCGTGCGCCTGCTGGCGCGACTCCAGCACCCGCGTGCTGGCGACCGCGGCCGAGGCGCTGGTCCACACCCGGCGGATGTAGTCCAGGGCGCGCGCCTGCCCAGAGCGCAGCGCGATGTGCCGGGAGTGCCGACCACCCTCGTGGTCGGGGTGGAGCAGCAGCTGGGTTAGCTCGTCGACGGTTCCGCCGGCGCGGGCGACGTGGCAGGCGATGGCCGCCGTGATCCGGTGACCGTGGTCGGCCGCGCCGTGACGGTCCTCGCGCAGGACCACGCTCCAGCCGTCGGAGCCGAGCCTGCTGTAGCTTCCCGCCGCGTAGCGGCCGGTGAGGTCTCCGAGCAGGACAAGGTCAGCCGCAGCCGGAGGCAGCCTGTGAAGGCCCAGTCGCTCGCTCGGGTGAAATGTCCGTCGGGATGGGTCTGCCTGGTGGGTGTGGTGTGGCACTGTGGGGTCGTCTCGCAAGGACGTGGACGCCACCCAGGCCCGCTAAAACCACGGGTGGTGTCCGGAACCGACCTCCAATCGGTGCCAGGCGAAGCCTCCAGGATGGCCGTCCTGGAGGCCTTCGTATGCCTGGCCCCGTACCAGAGGCAGACGTCCCCATCGCGGCTCGACCGAGATCGACTCGGAGTGCCGCCAGAGGAGCCTTGACCCGCTCGACACCGCCTCGACCTCGGCCGACTCAGAGCCAAACAGAGGGCGATTGCCTCTGACTGGCTCCGAGCAGCCCGGGTCGAATCGGGGTCGGATCAGAGCGGTTTCCTCTGACTGCCTCCGATCGCCTCTGCAACCCTGTCCTAGCAGGTCACAGCCGACGCGACTCGCAAAGGCGCAGGTCAGAAGGGTGCGTCAGATATACCCGGCGTACAGCCCGACTCGTCTGCCACTGAGGGCCCCTGACCAGCTGACCTGCAGGTCAGGGGCTTTTTGCTGAGCCGGGACGTTGGTCGTCGTTTCGTACCGGTTCAGACCGGGCCTCACGGCTGCGTACGCAGCCACGAGAGCAGCCGCGGCATTGAGCGGCCTGGCGTTGACGGAGATGGGGCCTGACCTGCACCAAGGAGTCGCTGCCCTATGCAATCGGCTGGCAACGAGGTGCCGCACGGCCAGGGCCTCGGCAAGGGCGGTGCGGTCGTGGTCGGGCCACCATCGGTCGTCGAAGTGGAGGGTGGCGTCGCAGGCCTGGCAGAGCAGGAAGCCGGACAGGCGGCGCTCTCCGCTGGTCCGGATTGGGCAGACCGGCCGTGGTCAGGTACCGCTCGATCGGCAGCTTGACCACCGGGTCGTACTCCGGGCAGGCCGCTGCCTAGTGGGCGGCTTGCCGGACCTCGTCGTGCCCGTCGTAGCCGACGCCGAGGCGGACCGCCATGCCGTCCCGCTGGACCGTGGTGGCTTCGGCGTACTCGATCGCCTCCAGGAGCCGCGGGGTGGCGTGGCCGCGGAGGGCGCCGGTGTGCGGGACGCGGACGGGCCCGGTGGACTCGTCCGCGACATGGTGCAGCAGCTCGGCGATGACGTCGATCGGGCGGTGACCTCTGTGGCAGCGCGGTGGAAGTTCCGGCTCGGCATGAGGAACACGGAGATGGCTTCGAGGCTGAGTTCGCGGCAGTGGCCGAGGGCCTGGCGGACAGCGAGGGCGCCGTGTCGGAAGCCGCTGGCCCTGCTCATGCCCCGGGCGGCGGCCCATCGTCGGTTGCCGTCGGCGATGAAGGCGATGAAGGCGATGAAGGCGATGTGGCGGGCCGGTGCGCCGGGGGCGGGGTGTGTCGAGATCGTCATGGCCGGGTGGTGTATGTGGCCGGATCCGTTTACGTCACGAGCTGAGGGCGGCGAACACCAGACCGGCCGTCACGGTGCCCGCGACCGCTCCCGCGATGGTCTGCGCGAGGGTGTGGTCGCGCAGGGAGATCCGCGACCAGGCGACGACGGCGACAACCGGGTAGGTGATCCAGACGAGCGGGCTCCAGGTGAGGGCGAGCATGGCCAGGGCGCCGCCGGTGACGGCGCTGTGCACTGAGATCTTCCAGAACGCTGTGACCGTGAGCAGGACGGTGAGGGTGGCGAGCATCGCGACGACGAGTGCGACCATCGCCTTCGGGGCGTCGAGCCAGGTCATGCCGGACTTCCTGGAGAGAGTTCGCGTGGGTGAGGGCGCGGGCGGCGTCGACGACGGTGGAGGAGGCGTGGTGGCTGGCGACGCGGGCCAGCCAGGCGGCATCGCTCTCAAGTCCGTCGCGCATCGAGAGGGTCCCTCCATCTGCTCCAGCCGATCGAGCTGTTGCACATACTCAGCCGCACGCTGGAGTCCTTGCGGTGAGAACCCCGGCCGGCAGACCGAGCAAGTCTGAACGGCCTCGTTGGGTTCTGGACTCTTGACTCTTGGCGGCCGCGATCCGTTGCAACTCGGCGATCACCTTGTTACCGATCTCACTCGGCGTCACCGGTCTCAATGATCTGGCCGTGCCGGTGAGTGGCCGTGTCGGGATGGCGTCTCGGGCAGAGAGCGGAGCGGCCGGTCCCCCTTCGGCGAGTCGCCCGCCCCCGCACTGTCGTCATACGCGTATTACGATGGCTTCGTGGCGAAGACGCGCATCAGTATCAGCTTGGAGCGGGACCAGGCCGAACGCATCAGGCAGCACGCGGAACGGGCGGGCATGGACGTCTCGGCATACCTGGTGCATGCCGCAACGCGCCAGATGGCCGAGAGCGATGCCATAGAGGAACAGTTCGCCGAGGTGGACGCACTCATCGCCCGGGCGGAACGGACAGCGGACGGGCTGCCCGCCGAGCCCGCCCCCGAACCGGCCCCGGAACTGACGGAGCAGGAACGCCGCGAGGTCGAGGAGGCCCTGGGTCTCGTCCACGGCCGGGACCGACAAGGCCGCCGTCCGGGAAACGCCGCGTGAGCGCACGGGTGCCGGTCTACGACACCGGCATGCTCATCGCACTCGCCGACCGCAAGGCGAAGGCGGTGGCTCTCCACGAGGGCCTGCGCACGGTCCCGCACCGGGCGCTGGTGCTCGGACCGGTCCTCGCCCAGATGTGGCGCCCCCAGCCGGCGCTGGTGCACGCCCTGTCCGGCGTCCTGAAGGACTGCACGGTCCCACAGGCCCGGACGTCCGAGCCGCCCATGCGGGAGACGAAGGCGGGCCGTCCGGAGTGTCTGGCCTGTGCGACGGGCCCCGGCCTCGCGGACTGGCGGCGCATCGGCACCGCTCTGGGGCGGGCGGCCCTGCCGGCGAAGAAGCGGCCGGACGCGGCGGACGCCTGGGTGGCCCTGGCGGCGGCCCGGCACGGCAGCGCGGTGATCTTCACGACCGGCCCGGGGGACATCCATGCCTACCTGACGGTCCTCGCGCCGACCGACGTGCACGTCGTCGCCGTCTGACGACCGGGAGCGGCGCTCCGCACCGTCCAGGTCATCGTCGTGGACGAGGCCCAGGACCTGGCCGCCGGGCCCGCTGCCTCAGGGAACCGCCCGAGCGTCTCTCACCTGCTGATTGACGGGCCCTTCGCGATAGCCGACACGTACGCCGAGGGCCCACACCCGCGTCAGCCGCTTGGCGGGACTGGGCCCCGAATCAACCGAAGGCGTCGCGGATATGGGCGCGGGGCATGGTCAGGGGGATCGGTCTACACGGTGGTCGGCAGCACGTGGTCGCCGAGCCTGTCGGTGCTCAGGCACAGTGAGCAGACCACGGCGTCGTGGGTGGCGCACGCGGTCAGGTCGGGTCGCTCGTAGGGCTGGTGGCAGACGTGGCAGTCGTACGTCGTCGCGCTCGGGTTGCCTTCCGCGTCGAGCAGCGGCTCCTCGATGCCGTCGTCGGTGCGGCGCAGGTAGTACCTGCCCTTGGTGGCGATCGCCATCAGCGGGGTGAGGACGAAGGCGATGACGGCCGCGGCGACGGGGGAGTACGGCTGCAGGTCGTCGCCGAGTGCGTGGAAGTACATCGCGATCGACAGACCGGAGGCGGCGACGAAGGCGACGACGCCGACCGGGTTGACCGCGTAGAGCATGCCGCGGCGGAACTCGGGCTGGAGCGGGGAGAGTTTCAGCAGGTACTTGTTGATGCCGATGTCGGTGGCCACGGTGACGACCCAGGCGATGGCGCAGTTGGAGTAGAAGCCCAGGATGTCGTTGAGGAAGCTGAACATGTCGGCTTCCATCAGGGCGAGGGCGAAGCCCAGGTTGACCAGGACGAAGATCATACGGCCGGGGTAGTGCTTGGTGACGCGGGTGAAGGAGTTGGTCCAGGCGAGGGAGCCGGAGTAGGCGTTCGTCACGTTGATCTTGATCTGGCTGATGACCACGAGGATCACGGCCAGCGGGACGACCAGCCAGGACGGCATCATCGCGTCGAAGGCGCCCTTGAACTGCTGGATCGGTTCGGGCGCTGTCGCCGGGCCGACCTCGGCGAGGATGTAGACGGCCAGGAAGACGCCGATGGCCTGCTTGAGCGCGCCGAGGACTACCCAGCCGGGGCCGGCCATGACGACCGCGGTCCACCAGGCGCGCTTGTCCGCCTCGGTCTTGGGCGGCATGAAGCGCAGGTAGTCGATCTGCTCGCCGATCTGCGCGATGAGGGAGAGGCAGACGCCCGCGCCGAGGAGCACGGAAGCGGTGTTGACGCCGCCGTCTCCGTCGGTGCCGGCGTAGGAGAGGAAGCGGTCGACGGTGCCCGGGTCGGCGGAGACCAGGTAGACCAGCGGGGCGACCATCAGCAGCAGCCAGATCGGGGTCGTCCACACCTGGAGCTTGCTCAGCGCCTTCATGCCGTAGATCACCAGGGGGATGACCATGAGCGTGGAGACCAGGTAGCCCAGCCATAGCGGGAGGTCGAAGCCGAGCTTGAGGCCCTGGGCCATGATCGAGCCTTCGAGGGCGAAGAAGATGAAGGTGAAGCTGGCGAAGATGACGCTGGTGAGGACCGAGCCGTGGTAGCCGAAGCCGGAGCCGCGCGTGATCAGGTCGAGGTCGATGTTGTAGCGGGCGCCGTAGTACGCCAGCGGGAAGCCGGTGACGAAGATGACGACCGCGGCGACGGCGATCGCCACGAGCGCGTTGCCGGTGCCGTGGGCGAGGCCGATGCCGGCGCCGATGGAGAAGTCGGCCATGTAGGCGATGCCGCCGAGGGCCGTGGTGGCCACGACCATGGGGGTCCAGCGGCGGTAACTACGGGGCGCGAAGCGGAGGGTGTAGTCCTCCAGGGTCTCCGTGACCGCCTGGTCGGTGGCGGACCGCGCGGGATTCGAGGGGTCTGTCGCTGTCAGCCGTGACTCGGTGGTGCTCACTGTCACGCCTCCTGGGGTGTGGTGATGCCTGGCGCTGGTGTGTCTGGGGGATGGCCGTGGAGCACGCTAGGAAGCGCTTGTTAACCGGAGCGGCGCAGGCTGTAAAGCGGACGTTACTTCCTGTGTGAAGGAGTTGTCGACTCCCAGGTGGCTGCTGATATGCGCAGGTAGGTGGGTGTAGATAGGGGCTGCGGACCCGGTCATATCGTTCCGTTGGAAAGTATTGGGCGAGGGGGTAGTGTCGGTCGTGTCAGCGGTGTGTCCCCGGTCCCGGCGAGGAGGGGTTGAACGTGGCCTCGGAGTTGGCCCGCGATTTCCCGCAACTGCTCAGCAGCGCGGAGCGGTTGATGACCCGTCGGCTTGCCGCCGCCCTGGAGCCCGAGGCGTGCTCCGTCGAGGAGTGGCGGGTGCTGTCGCTGCTCTCGGACGGGCGCGGGCACACCATGTCCGACGTCGCCGAGTACGCCTTGATGCCTGCCCCCAGCCTCACCAAGCTGGTCGACCGGCTGGTCTCGGGGGCGTTGGTCTACCGCCGCAAGGACCCGGGGGACGGGCGGCGCGTCCTGCTCTATCTCTCCGCGCGCGGCCGGACCCGCCACCGGGTTGTCGCCGGGCTCGCGCAGCAGGTGCAGCGGGAGACGCTGGAGGAGATGACCGGCATCTCGGAACTGGTGGACGGCCTGACGCGGCTGGAGTTCGCGCTGGGACGCGCGCCCGAGCAGGTCAGAGCTGTGCGGTGATCTCGAAGTCCAGCGCCTCGGCACGGGCGAGGTAGAGGCGCTGTTCGAGGTGGTTCCCGCGCAGCCGCAGTGTGCCGCGCGGGCCCTCGTAGCAGATCGCGTCCTCCGGGCCCGGCGGGCTCGACATGGACAACGAGCCGCGCTGTGCCGCGAGTGCGCCGAGCAGCATGATGCCCTCGAAACAGGACTCGCCCAGGCTTCCGGGGAGCGGCGCCTCGGCGCCGAACTGCTTGGTGTAGCGGTGGCCGAAGGACAGGCTCTCGGATGTCATCAGGGAGTCGAAGTAACCGGCCGCCGCCCACAGTCCCTCGGCCGCCTCCGCGCCGGTGGCGAGCAGCAGGTTCTCGTCCATGTGGGTGCTCAGCCGGATACAGCGCTGATGGAGGCCGGCCGCGGTGAACGCCCGGTTGAAGCGCACCGCGTCGTCCCCCAGGAGCAGCATCAGGACCGCGTCCGCCCGGCAGGCCTCGATCCGGCGCAGGACGGGGCCGTACTCCTCGGTGCCCAGCGGGATGAACAGTTCGTCGACGGTGGCGCCCCGGCACTCCCGGGCAAAGCGGCGGGCGGTGTGGGCGGTGACCCGCGGCCAGACGTAGTCGCTGCCCACCGTGCACCAGCGGCGGACCCCGGTCGCATCGGCCAACAGCCGCATGGCCGGGGCGAGTTGCTGGACGTCCGTCTCGCCGGTGAGGAACACCCCGGGGGTGCGCTCGCCGCCCTCGTATGGGCGGTGTAGACGTAGGGCACCCGGCGGGCGATCCTCGGAGCCAGGGCCTGGCGGACCGCGGAGGTGTGCCACCCGACGACCGCGTCGACCGCGCCGAGGGACACCAGCGTGTCCACCTCGTCGGCGACCTGCCGCGGTTCGGCGCCGGCGTCCACGACGACCAGCCGGACCTCCTGATCCAGCACGCCGCCCGCCGCGTTGAGCTCCTCCGCGGCGAGCTGCGCCGACAGCTCGCAGGCCGGGCCGAAGATTCCCGCGGGGCCGCGCAGAGGGATCACGAGGGCGACGAGAAGCGTGTCCTGTCGGTCGGGACGCAGATGCGCTGCCGTCGAGCGCACGGGGCACCTCCGAGGGTCTCCGTTGCCGGATCGAACTCAGCCTCGGCGCCCTTGCAGAGGAACTGCCACGTCGACGGAGCCTAGACCGGCGCACGGGGCCTGACAATCCTCCGATGTCCGCCGGTGTCAACCCTGCTCGTTCACCGGTGTCAACCCTGCTCGTCCAAGGGGGGCTGTGTGCGTCGGATTACGGGCGCTCGGCCGCCAGCACGATCGGGAACGCCTCGTGCAGGGCCTCGCGCCAGTCGCGGATCGGGTCGACTCCGATGGCCGGCCAGCGGTCGTGGCCGAGGACGCTGTAGGCCGGGCGGGGGGCTGGGCGGACGTAGGCGTCGCTGCTGGTCGGGCGGACCCGGTCGGGGTCGGCGCCCAGTAGCCGGAAGATCTCCCGGGTGAGGCCGTACCAGGTGGTCTCGCCGCCGCTGGTGCCGTGGTAGATACCGGCCGGCGCGGCACCGGCGAGCGCGCAGTGCCCGAGGCGGACGAGGCGGTCGGCGAGGTCGACGGTCCACGTGGGCTGGCCGCGCTGGTCGTCGACCACGTCGAGGGTGTCCTTGATGCCTTCCAGTTTGATCATCGTGCGGACGAAATTGCCGCCGCCCGCGCCGTAGAGCCACGCCGTGCGCACCACGTAGCCCGCGTCGGGGAGTACGGTCCGCACCGCTCGCTCGCCGGCCAGCTTGGTGCGGCCGTAGGCGCTCTTCGGGGCCGTGGGGGCGTCCTCGGGGTAGGGAGAGGTGCCGTCGCCCGCGAAGACGTAGTCCGTGGAGACCTGGAGCAGCTTGGCGCCGGTCCTGGCGCAGGCTGCCGCCAGGTTCCGGGGACCGTCGCCGTTGATCCGCAGCGCCTCGGTCTCCTTGGTTTCCGCGTCGTCGACGGCCGTCCATGCGGCGCAGTTGACCACCACGTCCGGCCGGTGCTGCGCGACGGCCCCGTGCACCGCCTCCGGGTCCGTGATGTCGAGGTCCCCCCGGGTCAGGCCGACGCTCTGCTCGCCGTCGGCCGCCAGGCGGGCCAGGAGGTCCTTGCCGAGCATTCCGCCCGCACCGGTGATCAGCCAGGTGGATGTCACAGCGCCGCCCGCTCCTTCAGGGGCTCCCACCAGTCGCGGTTGCCGCGGTACCAGGCGACGGTCTCCGCGAGGCCGGCGGCGAAGTCCTTGCGGGGCTCGTAGCCCAGTTCCGTCCGGATCTTGGTGCAGTCCACGGAGTAGCGGCGGTCGTGGCCCTTGCGGTCGGCGACGTACTCGACGCTGGTGTCCCAGTCCGCGCCGCAGGCCTCCAGCAGCAGGCCGGTGAGTTCCTTGTTGGACAACTCGGTGCCGCCGCCGATGTTGTAGACCTCGCCGGGACGGCCCTTGGTGCGCACCAGGTCGATGCCCTGGACGTGGTCGTCGATGTGCAGCCAGTCGCGGACGTTGCCGCCGTCGCCGTAGAGCGGGACCTTCCTGCCGTCCAGCAGGTTCGTGATGAACAGCGGGATGACCTTCTCGGGGAAGTGGTGGTGCCCGTAGTTGTTGGAGCAGCGGGTCACTCGCACGTCGAGACCGTGAGTGCGGTGGTAGGACAGCGCGATCAGGTCGCTGGACGCCTTGGCCGAGGAATAGGGCGAGTTGGGCTGCAGCGGGTGGGTCTCCGGCCAGGAGCCCTCGTCGATGGAGCCGTAGACCTCGTCGGTGGAGATGTGCACGAAGGTCCTGATCCCGGCCCGGTGGGCGGCATCGATCAGGGTGTGCGTGCCGACCACGTTCGTACGCACGAACTCGGCGCCGCCGTCGATGGAACGGTCCACGTGCGACTCGGCCGCGAAGTGCACCACCTCGTCGTGCTCGGCCATCAGCTTCGCGACCAGCGCGGGGTCGCAGATGTCGCCCTGGACGAACGCGAAGCCCGGGTGGTCGCGCACCTCGTCGAGGTTGGCCGGGTTGCCCGCGTAGGTGAGCTTGTCCAGGACGGTTATCGCCACATCACCCGGGCCCTGGGGGCCGAGCAGGCTGCGGACGTAGTGGGAGCCGATGAAACCGGCACCGCCGGTCACCAGGATCCGGGCCGGGCGGGCAGGAGACGAAAGGGTGGTCATGAGGAGATCTGTACCTTGCTGTGGTCGCCGAGGACGAGACGGTGGGCGGAGGGGTTGCGGGGCGCGGGGGTGACCTGGACGTTGCGGCCGATGAGCGAGGTCTCGATCCGCCGTACGCCGGTGATGGAGGAGTCGCGCAGGACGATGGAGTACTCGACCTCGCTGTCGTCGATCCGGCACTGCTCGGAGATGGAGGTGAACGGACCGATGTACGAGTCGCTGATCACCGAACCGGGGCCGATGACGGCAGGGCCGACGATGCGCGATCCGCGGACCACCGCACCGGCGTCGATCCGCACGCGGCCGATGATCTCGCTCGACTCGTCGACGGTGCCCTCGGTGCTGGGTTCGAGCGTCTCCAGGACGGAGCGGTTGACCTCCAGCATGTCGGCGATGTTCCCGGTGTCCTTCCAGTAGCCGGAGATGGTCGTCGAGCGGACGTCTTTGCGCTGGTCGATCAGCCACTGGATGGCGTGGGTGATCTCCAGCTCGCCGCGCCATGACGGCTCGATGCTGCGGACTGCCTCGTGGATCGCGGGCGTGAAAAGATACACACCCACCAGCGCGAGGTCGCTCTTGGGCTGTTTCGGCTTCTCCTCCAGCCCCTTGACGCGGCCGCTCTCGTCGAGTTCGGCGACACCGAACGACGTCGGGTTGGGCACCCGGGTCAAGAGGATCTGCGCGTCGGGGTGGTCCGTACGGAACTCGTCGACGAGGCCGGTGATGCCGCCGACGATGAAGTTGTCGCCGAGGTACATCACGAAGTCGTCGTCACCCAGGAACTCGCGCGCGATGAGCACCGCGTGGGCCAGGCCGAGCGGCTTGTCCTGGGGGATGTAGGTGACGCTGATCCCGAGCTTCGAGCCGTCACCCACGGCTTCCCGGATCTCGTCGGCGGTGTCGCCGACGATGATCCCGACATCCGTGATGCCGGCGTCAGCGATGGCCTCAAGCCCGTAGAACAGCACGGGCTTGTTGGCGACGGGCACCAGCTGCTTGGCCGATGTGTGGGTTATCGGACGCAGGCGAGTGCCCGAGCCACCGGAGAGAACGAGAGCCTTCATGAGCGGGATCCTAACCGGGGGCCCCGTCCGGTGCCGCTCCGTGTGTTCCGGCGCAGTTCACCGGACGATTGCGAGGACTTCGTGATCCGTTCGTGCCAGCGGCCGCGGTTTGACGTGACTGTGGTGTGGCCGTCCCCGGGTTAGCCTTACCCCTCCGTGAGCGGCGCCGCCGTGCGCCGGATCATGGCGTTGGACACCCGATGACTGAAGATGACTGAAGTGGAAGAAGAGGCATGCCCATCAAGGTGAGCGTGGTTGTCCCGGTCTACAACCCGGGCAAATACATCGAAGACTGCATCGCCTCTCTTCTGAGCCAGAGCCTGCCGGACGACGAGTACGAAGCGATCTTCGTCGACGACGGCTCCACTGACGAGACCCCCGAGCGCCTGGACCGGCTCGCCGCCGAGCACCCGCACATGCATGTCATTCACCAGGAGCCGTCAGGCTGGTCCGGCAAGCCGCGCAATGTCGGCATGGCGGCAGCCAAGGGTGAATTCATCCAGTTCGTGGACAACGACGACTGGCTCGGCCATGAAGCTCTCGAACGGATGTACGACTACGGTGTGCAGAACAACGCCGACGTCGTCGTGGGCAAGATGGCCGGCAAGGGCCGCCCGGTCCCGCTGGAGCTGTTCCGCGAGAACCGCCCGCACGCGAACGTCGAGAACGCCCCGCTGATCGACAGCCTCACCCCGCACAAGATGTTCCGCAAGACGTTCCTGGACAAGCACAACCTCCGCTATATGGAGGGGCGTCGCCGTCTGGAGGACCATGTCTTCGTCACCGAGGCCTACCTGCGGGCCGAGAACGTCGCGGTGCTCAGCGACTACCTGTGCTACTACCACGTCAAGCGCGAGGACGCGTCCAATGCGGGCTTCCAGCGCTTCGACCCGGTCGGCTATTTCAAGAACCTCCGTGAGGCCCTCGACGTCGTCGAGGAACTCACCGAACCCGGCCCGCTGCGCGACCGCCTCTTCCGCCGCTGGCTGCGCAACGAGATGGTCGAGCGGATGCGCGGGCAGCGGCTGCTGAAGCTGCCCGCCGACTACCGCAGGGAGCTGTTCGACGAGATCCACAAGGTGGTCGTCGAGCGTTTCGGACCTGGTGTCGCGGCCGGTCTGCAGCCCACTCAGCAGATCGTGGCCGGCCTGATCGCAGCCGACCGGTTCGCCGACGTCGAGGAGTTCGCTCAGTGGGAGTCGGGGATCAAGCCCTCCGGCACCCTGGAGAGCCTCGGCTGGGAGAACGGCGAGCTGACGATCGGCTTCACCGCCGAGTACACCTCGGGTGGCGATCCCGTCACCTTCCGTACCGAAGGCACCAAGGACTTCCTCGCCCCGCCGTTGCCGAAGGCCAGCCTCGATGCCATCGCCACGCTCGACGCGGACATCTCCGCCCCGCTGGGCAAGTCCAAGGTGGACCTCGTCGTGCGTGAGCGTGAGACGGCCGCGGAGTTCTTCCAGCCTGTCGAGCTGACCCGGGAGAAGGTCGCGGTCGAGGGCCGGGAGGGGGACTTCCGGCAGGTGTTGCGCGCCACTTCGCGGGTCGCGCCGCTGTCGGCGGCGAACGGCGCCGGGCTGGGTGCGGGCATCTGGGACGTCCTCATCCGCATCAGCTCCTGCGGCTGGTCCAAGGAGACCCGCCTCGGTTCCGTACGCGGCGAGGAGGCCGAGCGCGGACGCCGTGCCGCCCTGATCGGCTCCCCGGCGCTCCTGGTGCTGCCGTACTGGACCGACCCGTACGGCAACCTCTCGCTCGACGTGGACCAGAAGACCAAGCGGATGTCTCACGAGTTCGCCGGCCTGACCCCGGACGACGTCACCGTCACGGCCGGCCCCGGCCGTCTCACCGCTGCTCTGCCGCTGCAGGTTCAGGGCGAGGGCGAGGTGACCCTGAAGCTGAAGGACTTCGCGACCAGCCGTACGGTCGACGTCCCCGCCACGCTGACCGCCCGGGAGCCCGGCGACGCCGAACTGAGTGCCGGTCTTCCGCTGGGCGAACTGGCGGACCGCCAGTGGCGGCTGGAGCTGATCCTGTCCTCGGCCGGAGCCCGCAGACCGGTGGCCCTCCCGCTGGCGCTCGCGGTGTCCGCGACCGGCGACGCCGTGGTCAAGTCCCTTGCCGCCGCCACTGCTGCCGCTGCCGCCGCCGCTGCGGCCGCTGCGGCCGCTGCCGACCAGGCGGCTCGCCGGCCTGCCCCCCGTCCTGCCGCTCCGCGGTCTGTGCTGCGGCGCGCGGTGGGCAAGTTCATACGAACTCTGAAGAAGAAGTAGCCGAACCACGCGAGCGAGGAACAGAAACATGCGACCACTGGGCATCGAGGGTGCTTGGGTGCTGGAGCCCAAGGTCTTCCCCGACGACCGCGGCAGCTTCCACGAATGGTTCCGCGGCGCCGAGTTCCGGGAGGCGACCGGCCATGACCTCGGCCTCGCCCAGGCCAACTGCTCCGTCTCCAAGCGGGGCACCCTGCGCGGCATCCACTTCGCCGACGTTCCGCCGAGCCAGGCCAAGTACGTCAGGTGCGTGCGCGGTGCGGTCATCGACGTCGTCGTCGACATCCGCGTCGGCTCATCGACGTACAAGCAGTGGGAAGCCGTCCGGCTCGACGACCAGACCCATCACGCGCTCTATCTGTCAGAGGGCCTCGGTCACGCCTTCTTCGCCCTGACGGACGACGCGACGGTGGTCTACCTCTGCTCCGAGGGTTACGCCCCCGAGCGCGAGCACGGTATCCACCCCCTGGACCCGGACCTCGCCATCGAGTGGCCGGCCGGCATCGAGCCGCTGTTGTCCCCGAAGGACGAGCAGGCGCCGACGCTCGCCGAAGCGGAGGCCGAGGGCCTGCTCCCGGCGTACGAGGACTGCGTCGCCTACCGCAGGACGCTCCGCGGCGACTGACAGTCGGGGATGCCTCGAAGGTGCGGCGAAGGAAGAGGCCAGGAGACGGATGCCCGATCAAGCGGGTGCGTCCGCCCGGCGGCCACTTCCTCGCCCGCCCGGCATACGGGGACTTCGTCCAGATCCGGGCCGGGGCGGTGTCGGCACCAACCTTGGCGGCTCGCACCCGCAGCGTCCCGTTGGCGTTGATGGTCGCGCCCACCACCTGCGCGCCGTGCGCCTTGTGCACCCGCACCCGGCAGACTCTCGCCGGTACGGAGGCCCGCTGCCGCCCGGGGAGGAGGGGATCGTGCGCCGCCCCGGCGCGGTGTCGCCCCGGCGCGGTGTCGGCCCGCGGGCTCAGGCGCGGGCGGCGACCAGCAGGGTGAAGGCGGCGATGATGACGGCGACGCGGACGTAGTGGAAGCGGTCCCAGCGGTTCATCTGCTCCTTCCAGTCCTCGGGCCGGTTCTCGGGGGTCCACGTCTTGCCCCGGTTGTTGATCGGGACGAGCAGCAGGAGCGACATGATCACGCTCAAGATCAGCAACGCGGCGGCGATGACGACGAGGCCGGTGCCGTCCTGGTGCCAGCGGACACCGAGCGGAGGGTGGGACTACTGGTGGACTGGCTCGCCATGCTCTGACACACCGCCTCGGCGGGCACCGCAGCCGGGGCCGGGGCGGGGGACTGGGCGGAGGACTGGGTCGGGGACTGGGCCAGGGGCCTGGGGCCCCGCTGCCTGCCTGCGGCATCGCTTCCGGTCACTCGCGCCCGCACGGCGCAGCCGCAGGTCGCCGGGCCCGGTACCCCCGACGGCGGCACCTGGCCTGCGTCGCGGAGCCGGCCGTGTGCGCCCAGGACGACACCGTAGGAGACACCCGCCCGAAACGCGGCGAGAAGTTCCAGAGCCCCGGCCGAGCGAGTCCCTGCGGGAGAGCCGCCCCCGCTCCGGACCTCGCCCGCACCCTCCTCTGGGACGCGCCGTATGGTTGAACCCGTGATCGTCGTCTACTTCATCTTCGCCATTCCGTTGGCTCTCGTCGCGCTCATCGTGGGTGGCCAGAAGCTCGTCTGGTCGAAGGCGCACCTGGCCGAGGTCGGCGGCCGCGTCGCCTGGGCGAGCGAACTCCCCGCCTGGCAGATCAAGCTCACCGCGACCATCGAGGTGCTCGCGGCGATCGGCCTCATCCTGCCGATGGCGCTCGACGTCGCGTCCGTCCTGTCGCCGATCTCGGCGCTGGCGCTGGCGCTGACGCACGTCGGAGCGTTCAACGCCACTCGCCGTCGCGGCGAGAAGCTCACCTCCGACATCGCCGTGTTCGCACTGACCGGCGTGATCGCCGTGCTCGGCTTCCTCACCGTCGCCGGAGCCTAGACAAGGATTCACCGTGGACGAGATCAAGAGACTCGACGCACTCCTGGCGTCGAGCGGGTTTACCGTCGCCATCACAGGTGCCGGCATTTCGTCGGCCGCCGGCATCGGAGTGATGGGCACCCTCAACATGGCCGACGCCATGAAGGTTCGCTCGACCACGGTCCTCCGAGCGACACCGAAGTCCTACTACGCGGCGGCATGGCGTGCGTTCCTGGAACCGATGTTCACGACCGGCCCGACACTGGCGCACGATGCCCTGGCACGTCTGGAGCAGCAGGGGCGCGTGAGAGGAGTCGTCACCACGAACCTGGACTGCCTGCATTCGCTGGCGGGTTCGCGGGACGTCGCTGAGATCCAGGGAAGCTTCGGGGTCAACAAGTGCCTGAAGTGCGAGCGCCGTTATGACGACGTGCAGATCTGGAACCAGGGCCGTGCACCGCGCTGCCTTGACTGTGGAGGCGCCATCGCCCCCTTCCCGTCCTACTCCAACATCGGTCTCCTGCGGGAGGATGTCGACAGGGGAAACCAGTGGCTCTCCCAGGCTGAGCTCGTCCTGGTCATCGGCACCAATGGTCCGTACGGCATGGCGTACTTCGATCACATCAACCGCGGTGCGCAGATCATCCAGATCAATCCGCAATCGACGCAGTTCGATCACATTGCGGCACTCAACATCAAGCAGCCTGCCGACGTGGTGTTCGGCCGGCTTTCGATTTAGCCCGGGCGCCACCTTGCGGAGCCCTGGCCGACTGGCTGTCCGGCATGATCGGCCCGTGCCCTTGCGTTGATCCGGCCGTCGATCCGGCGTGGTGCGGGTGCCGTCTGGAACGCAGTCAACGCTCACCCTCGAACCATCGCGATCCAGCGCTACCCCTCACGAGCCGCTCGCCTGCGTCATCTGGAAGACGTGGTGAGCGGCGGGGTCGAGGATCCCGCGGATGCCATCACCGAGATAAGGAAGATCCACGCAGAGGCCGGGGCCGGGGCCGGACTGTGACCGACTGGAAGTGGGCCTACAACCCGAGCGAGGAGTACCTGACCGCCGGGCTTCCGGTCGGTGTTGTCGCAGAGGTGGAGCGCATCGCCACCGAGCTGGCCGCGCTGGGCCGTGACGCCGAGACGGCAAGGAACAGACCGGAGGAGAAACCCGGTGGCCTGAGCGTCTTCATCTGCGACATCGTCTGGAACGGGTGACGGTCGGTCGCTGGTCAGGACTCGTCTTCGTCCGGCCCTCGTTGACAGTTGGTACAAGCAGCGGGTGGACCGAGAAGCCGGACCGGGGCCTGGACCCGAGCCGTATTCGGCCTTCAGCACCGTCACGGCCGTGTCCGGGATCTTCACCAGCCCCCTGGACAGGTCGTGGGTTCAGCGGGGGCGGAGTGACGGGGCGTCGTACGACGCCCCGTCGAGGTCGGCGATGGCCTTGCGGCACAGTGCGGTGCCTTCGGCGACCCAGGTCAGTGTGGTGTGCGGGTCCCTCATCGGGTCATTGCGACCCGTCCGCCACGACGCGGTTCTCCAGTCGGCCCAGGCCCTGGATCTCGGTGACCACGGTGTCGCCCTCCCGGAGAAAGACCTGCGGTGTGCGGGCCTGGCCGACACCGCCGGGGGTTCCGGTGGAGATGATGTCGCCGGGGTTGAGGCGGATCATCGTGGAGACGTAGCGGACCAGGTCGACGGGGTCGAAGAGCAGGTCAGCCGTGTTGTCCTGCTGCATGACCCGCCCGTTGACCTCGCAGCGGACGTCGAGCGCGGGCCGCGGGCCGCCGGCCTCGTCGCGGGTGACGAGATACGGGCCGATCGGCGTGGTGGACTCCCAGTTCTTGCCCTGCAGCCACTCGCGGGTGCGGAACTGCCAGTCGCGGCAGGTGATGTCGTTGACCACCGTGAAGCCCGCGATGGCCGCTTCCGCCTCCGCCTCGTCGGCGCGGCGGACCTGCCGGCCGACGACCACGGCGAGTTCGGCCTCCCAGTCGAACTGCTCGGTCTCGGCGGGGCGTTGGATGTCGTCGTGGGCACCGATGAGAACGTCGGCGAACTTGGCGAACAGAGTGGGGAATTCCGGCAGGTCGCGGCCCATCTCCTTGATGTGCTTCTGGTAGTTGAGGCCGACGCAGATCACTTTCGTGGGACGGGGAACGAGGGCCGCGAACTCCGCGCCGACGGCGGCGTGACGCGGGCCGTCGGCCGTCGCGGCGGTCGCGAGACCGTCGGGTGCCGCCAGAACGGTGCCCACGTCGGGCAGGCCGAGCTCGACGAGGTGGTCGCCCTCGACGCGGACGGCGGCGGTACGGCCTTCGAGACGGATGGTGGCGAGCTTCACGCGTGCTTCTCCTCGGCGTGGGTGTTCTCGACTTGCGCCCGCGTGTTCTCGACGTGCGTACGGAACAAGTCGAGCTTGGTGAACAGGGGCGCGTCGCTGAACTGGAACAGGTCCAGCGCCCCGGAGTCGGAGTCGGACGGTGACGCCTGCGACCGGATGGACAGCGGCATCCAGGACGGGACGACGAAGAGGTCGCCGCGCGTGACCGACCAGGAGAAGTCGCCCACACTCACCCGGCCGGAGCCGTCGAACACCAGGTAGACCGACGACCCGGTCTCGCGCCGGGGCGCGGTCTCGGCGCCGCTGACGATGCGGTGGAACTGCGCGCGCATGGTCGCCAGCACGTCCTGGGCGGTGGTGGGGTTGGTGTAGCGCACCAGGGCGTGGCCGGGCTCCACGGTGCCGGGGTGGCCCTCGCGCTCCAGCTGCAGCTGGTCGGTCAGGGCGGCGTCGGTGTCCTCCCAGCGGTAGCGCAGCAGCGGGGAGCCCTGCCGGGTCCCGATCTGTGAGACCGGTACGAGACCGGGGTGGCCCCACAGCCGTTCCGAGCGGGAGCGGTCCGGCGCGGCGTACTCCTCCTCGGACAGCGCGTCCCGGCCGTAGTCGAAGAACTGGGCCTCGATGTCGTACTGGAACGGGGTGTCGAGGCCGTCGATCCAGGCCATGGGCCGGTCGGCGGAGTTGTGGTGGGCGTGCCAGTGCAGTCCGGCCTGCGGGAGGAAGTCACCGCGGCGCATGGGCACGGGGTCGCGATCCACCACGGTCCACACGCCCTCGCCTTCGACGACGAACCGGAAGGCGTTCTGGCTGTGCCGGTGTTCGGGGGCGTCCTCGCCGGGCATCAGGTACTGGATGGCGGCCCAGAGCGTGGGGGTGGCGTACGGCCTGCCGCCCAGGCTCGGGTTGGCCAGCGCGATGGCCCGCCGCTCGCCGCCACGGCCCACGGGGACGAGGTGGCCCGCCCGGCCGGCCAGGTCGAGCAGTTCCTTCCACTCCCACCGGTGGGGCTGGGCCTTCGACTTCGGATGGGGCGGCATCAGGTCGCCGACGCGGGTCCACAACGGCACCATCAGGGCCTTCTCGAAGCCCCTGTAGAGGTCCTCCAGCTCGGGCGTCACCGGTGGCTGGTCGGGCCCGGCCTCGGCGGTGAGCCTGACGGGAGAGACGACGTTGTCCTGTGCGGTCATGTACAGACGGTGCGTCGCTCGACCGCCCTGGGAACAGTACATTCTGGTCAGCAGAACACCGCCAGAGAGGTGGCCACCGTGGCGAAGGCGATGAAGAACCCGCCGGTGTACGGCGTGACGAGCGCGGACCACGCCCTGCAACTGGCGGTGATCCTGCAGGTCGAGGGCGCCATCACGGTCTCCGAGGCGGCCCGGCGGCTCGGCGTGGCCCGCTCCAGCGCGCATCGCCTGCTCTCCACGCTGGTGTACCGGGACTTCGCCGTGCAGAACGAGGACCGCAGCTACCGTGCCGGCCCGGTCCTGGAGATCGCCGACAAGGCCCAGTCCGACGTCGGCGCCCTCCGCGCCGCAGCCCTCGGCCCGCTGCGCGTCCTGGTCGACACCCTCGACGAGACCGCCAACCTCAGCATCCGCACCGGCCGGATGGTGCGATTCGTCGCCGCGGTCGAGTGCTCCCGGGCGCCGCGGGTCGGAAACCGCGAGGGCATGGTGTTTCCCGCGCACCAGGTGACCGGCGGCCTGGTCCTGCTGGCCCAGCTCAGTGACGAGGACCTGGAAGCCCTTTACGCTCCCGCGACCGAGGAACGCCCCGACCTGAACAGGCTGCGCGAAGAACTGCACGCCGTCCGAAGCAGCGGCGTGGCCCTCAACCTGGAGCGCTCCGAGCGCGGGGTCGTCGCGATCGGGCGCGGTGTGACCGACGCCGACGGCCGCACGGTCGCCGCCGTGTCCGTGCCGATGCCGAGAGTGCGTTACGCGCCGGAGCGGCTGACGGAGGCCGTCGCGGCGCTCACCGCTGCCGCTGAGGCGATCTCCGCCGGGCTGGGTGTGAGCGCCGACTGACACTTGGTTCCGGTGCTCACCAATGGCTTGAAGTGGTTGGTCGCGTGTGCGGCTGGCTCTGGATCCTTACGTTTCGCTGATCCGTCCGAGCAGTGCGAGCAGTTGGCCGCGTTCCTCCGCTGTGAGGCTCTGCGTCAGCCTGTGCTGGACGTCCAGGGCGGCGGGCGTCACCTCGTACAGCACCCGCAGCCCGTCGTCCGTCAGGAAGAGCAGCTTGCGCCGGCCGTCGCACGGGTCCGGCTCGCGCCGTACCTCACCGCGGGCGATCAGGCGCTTGAGGATCTCACCCGTCCGCGGCTTGGCCAGCAACACGCGTTCGGAGAGGGTCGTCTGGTCGATGCCCGGCTCGCGGGCGAGCCGGTAGAGCACGCCGTACTGCGGAGCGGTCAGCCGTGTCCCCACGGCTTCCGCCCAGTACCGCGTGTGCCGCTGCTGGGCGACCCGGATCAGGAATCCGGGGTTGTCCGTGGTGTCCGCGGGCAGACCGATCAGTGTCATGACGGGCGCCGTGGGTTTCCAGGTGCCGGTAGTGACCCCGGCGACCGTCCGCATCAGGTGCAGGAACCGGCCGGTCTCCTCGGAGCTCAGTCCGGCGGTCATCCGCAACTGCACCTGGGCCACCCAAGGGGCGAGGTGCGTGAACGCGGCCTGCCCCTCGTCGGTGAGCCGTAGCGCGTTGCGCCGGGCGTCGGCGGCGGTGTACTCGCGGGCCACCAGACCCGCCTGGTCCATCCGCGCCACCAACTCGGCGACGGTGGCCTTGTCCAGGCTCAGCACCTCGCCCAGGGTGCGCTGGTCGATGCCCGGACGTATCCGCAGCCGGTGCAGTACAGCGAACTGCGGCCAGGTGTACCCGTCCGGCACCAGCTCCTGCCACAGCCGGTCCTGGACCTGCTGGACCGTGCGCAGCACAACGCCCACGGCGAAGGCCGTTTCGTCCGGGACCGCGCCCGCCGACCCACGTACCACCGCCCAACACCCTTCCGCTCCGTGCTCGCCGCCCTGCGACGCGCTGGTCAGCGGCAGGATAGCGGTCCGGCTGACCGGGATGCCGGGTGACCGGCCTCCTCACGGTGCCCACGCCCGTTCGTACGACGTTCAGGGGCGGACCGTGCGGACCGTGCGGACCGTGCCGGTGCCGGCCATCACGCCGTCTTCTGGCGATCGCTGCGGAAGACGTCCCAGCTGGGTTCGCCGAACAGGTCGGGCGCCTGTGCTTGCGGGGGATGGGGATGCGGTAGGGGCCGCCCCTGGAGGTTCCTGGTCGGCGAGGTTGGTGACGCCGCCCAAGGCAGTGGCGGCCCGGGTGGCCGACGCGGCCGCCTCGGCGAAGTGGCCGACGGGGACGGCCGCGGATGGGAACCGGCCGGCCGCGGGCCACGACGAACGCAGAGGGTCGATCGTGGTGGATGGTGATGTTGCCGGCGCTCAGGACCGAGCAGGACCGGGTGTCGTGGGACGGCGGCGACCGAGCGAGGTGCACGGCGAGCTCGGCGGCGCTCACGGTTCCCCGTGGGCGACCGCCGAGCTGCTGCGAAGAGCCAGCGGGTCAACGCTGGGGCTCGGACGGCGACCGGCCGCAGGCGCGGGGCGTCCGGTTCACCCCTGCGGAACGGTCAACCCTGCGGGAACGACACGAAGCGGCCGTCCGGATCCCACCGGTTCCGCAGGGTTTCGAGACGGGACAGCTTGTCGGGAGGGAAGAAGGCGTCCGGCCCCACGCCGCGGGCGACCATGGCCTCCTCGTTTATCAGGCTGCCCGAGGCGAAGACGTTCAGCTGACGGGCATGGTCGGTGGCCCACGCCTGCATTTCCGCGTCCCGGTTCGGCTCGTCCGACACCGCGGCCAGTTGGATCAGGGTGTCCCCGAGCACGGAGAAGGCCATGTCGGACAATGCCGGGCTGCCCGCGAGGTTCACCCAGCTGACGTGGGACCGGGGCGTGGGGGTCGAGGTGAGGGCTGCCTCGTAGGCCGGCATCAGTGTGGACGCCGACGCGCTCGACACGATGCTGTCGCACGTGTACCGGAACCCTGGCGGGAACAGGCTGTCCGGTGACAAGGTGCTCTGGAGTTCCTGCATGCCCGAAAGCGGGGGACTGGCGTTGCTCCAGATCGCCTTCTCCGCCAGCGGTGTGTTCACGAAGGGCGCGAGCGCGTCGTCGGCCTCGCGCTCGGAGTTGGCGAAGACAGCCGCGCCCAGCAGCGTCGTCGCCCCTTCCGGGGACTGCGTCGCGTATTGGGTGGTGTAGGCGGCCTGGTCGACGATCGGAGCCATCTCATGACGCGACTCGTACAGCCAGTCGAAGAGTTCACCGCGCACTTCGAGCGGGTAGTTGGAGAAGACACCCTTGATCACGGCCGGCATCGGCAGCAACCGCACGTGGAAGGCGACCGCTACACCGAAGAACCCGGGACCCGCGCCCCGAGCCGCCCAGTAGAGGTCCTTGTTGTGCGACGCGTCGGCCCGCACCACTTCGCCGTCCGCCGTGACCACGTCGACGGCCCGGACCTGGGAACACCCGGGCCCGAACCCACGCCAGCCCCATCCGATGCCGCCGCCCAGAAGAAAACCGCCCAGCGCCACCGTCGCGCAGTGGCCGTGGGGGAAGAGCAGGCGTAGTGGGTCCAGCACCCGGTCGAGTTCCTCACCGAGAACTCCGGGGCCGGCGACCGCGGTCCTGGCACGGGCGTCGACGTCTAGTCCGCGGAGGCGGGAGACGTCGATGAGGAGCGTGCCCTCGCGCAGGCTCACGGCGGAGTAACTGTGCCCGCCCGCGCGGACGGAGACCTGAAGCTGCCGTCCCTTGGCCAGCCGGACCGCGGCCACGACGTCGTCGACATCCTCGGCCAGCACGATTCCGGCCGGAAGCCGTGCGGGCTTACGGCCGTTCCACACGGCGGCCCGACGCGCCTCCTCGTAACCCTCATCACCAGACCAGAGAAGCTTCCGCTCCAGCTTTCGCTCGACAGACATACATCTCCTTTGATGCACGTAGGTACTGGTATTCAGACATCGGCGAGGTGATCAGGCGGCCGAATCGGCCGTCCCCACAGCGCGGCTCAAGGAGGGCGGTCGCGACCGCCCCGGCACCGGTGTCGGCTCCACCATCAGTACCGAAGTGACGCCCCACACATGCAGGCGATGACGACCAGACAGTTAACATACGAACTACTGTCCATCGCCGCAAGACCAAGGACGCGACCGAAAAGGGCGACCTCTCGCCGAGCGGCGCGGGAGCATGGGGCCCCGGCCGGCGGGCAGAAACCGCCGCGTCTTCGAACAGGCGCTGCCGGGAACGGTGGACAGATCTCGGCTTCGGCAAGCCCTGACCCGGCGACGGATCGTAGGCGGACACCGGCGGCGGGCACCGCGGAGAACGAGAACCGCACCAGCCGCCCGGTTGGACGGTCTTCACCGTGGGCACCGGCCGCCGGCCAGCGCGAGCCTTGTGCTGGCGGGCGCTGCGTACCGGTTTGAGCGCAACGACGTCCGACGGCCCGGACCGCAGGCAGGTGGCATCCGTGAGCATCGACGACACCGGCGGCGTGGACGCCTGGTCGCCCGTGAACGGTTCCGGCGGTCAGCGGTTGCGGCAGGGGGGCCGCGCCCCTCCAGGGGCGCTGGACACCCTGGTGGTCGTGGTGGCCCGTCGTGATGTGTCGCGAAGCTGCCCGCTCCTCCCGGCGGGGCCTGTTCGAAGACACGGCGGTTTCTGCGCGCGTTCTGGGGCTTGCGGGCGGTGGATAGTAGTTCGTACGCTAACTGTCTCCGCTGGTTACTCGTCCACGTGGAGGCCCCGCTGGTTACTCGTCCACGTGGAGGCCACGTGCCTGACGGTCGTTCGTTGTCCGAGTCGAAGGTGGTTGGGCTCGGGCATCTGATGGTGCGGCCCGTGTGCGGTGGGATGTTCGCCGATCAGGGGGCGGACATGATCAAGAGGGCTGCAACCTGGCGGTGATCACCCGCGAGTAGTCCGACACCAGCACCGGCACCGGCGGCGAGCCGGCCTGCCCATGGCCCAGCGGCACCGAAACCGGCGGGAACCACAGGTCACACTGGGCCAGTTCACCGGGCTGATACACCGTCCGCGAGACCGGGTCGCCGGGCAGATACGCCGGCCGCAGCTCCCGCACCCGCTCCTTCAGCACCGTCATCCCCTTCTCCCAGCCGATCCGCTCGGCGATCACCGTGGCCGGCATCGTCGGCGTCTGCTGCAGCAACGCACGGATCGCCGGCTCGACCGCGTCCACCGCCGAGCCCTTCGCCGCCCGCTCGTACTTCGGCGACCGGTCACCGGCGGCAGGCCTGGCAGTGTGGCTCTTGGCGTAGGCCCGGATGACGGTGCCGAACTCGACGAGCACCGGGGCGCCGCTGGTCTCCGCGATGGCGGGCATCGTGGGCGGCCAGGTGATCCAGCACTCCGCCGCGGCCGTGGGTGTGGTTCGTGCGCATCACCCGCCCTGGCCCGGGGTCAGGGCGGGATGACGGCGGCAGCGGGCCCGGGCGGAAGTCTTCTCGTCCGTGGCGAGCGGTTGGCCTTCCCAGGTACGGGCGTACAGATCCGGTACGCTCTCGCTTCCTTTCCCGGCAGTGCTCACATGAAGCCCTTGGCGCGGTAGAACCGCTCGGCGCCGGGGTGCAACGGGACCTCTGTGTTCTGCCAGGCCTTCGACAGGTCGATCGGCTCGGTCAAGGCGGCGTAGGGGGCCTGGGATTCGAAGAGCGTCTCCAGTTGGGCCGTCTGCTGCTCCAGACCCTGGAGCGTCAGGAAGACGATCTCGTCGTCCACATCGGCGCGGCAATACAGCAGCCAGCCTGTGAAGTCGAGCGTCGGGATGTCGGTCTCGACGCCCGGCAGTCGTCCCGCGGGGAGCACGGTCCGGCGTGCGCCGTACTTCGCCTCCAGGGACGACAGCACCTCGTCCTCGATCGGCAGGAAGGTCATCGGCACGGCTTCCGCCGCCTCCTTCCAGGACTTCGTCATGAGGGCCTCGTCGAAGACCGCGTCGAGCTTCCCGGCCGCGAGCAGGGCCGCACGCCCCGTCAGACCCCCGTCGGTGACCTCCAGGAAGTTCAGCTGCCGTCCTCCGGAGGAGACGGTGCCTCCCCATCCCTCGATGTCCTCGACGCTCACCCCGTACTCGGCCAGCAGCACGTCCATCACCCAGCCCAGCGAGTGGCCCAGGTGCGTCGGCCCGGTCGAGATGCGCAGCGGGATCTTCTCCTCGAAGATCTGCCGGAGCGAGGTGATCCCCAGATCCGCGCGGACCGCCAGGGCGAGCTGGTCGAAGTGCGGGAACACGCACACGGCACGCAGGTCGAGCGGCCGGTCGGTCAGCCCGAAGGCGGTGACGCCGTCGGCCGCGGCCTTGGCCAGCCACGGCGGCGTCGTGATGGCGAAGTCGTACCTGCCCTCGTCCACCAGCTGCATCCCGCGGATACACGAGGCGCCGGTCTCGATGGTGTGGACCGAGACAGACGAACCCTCGGGCAGTGGACTGTTGTAGCCGGTCAGGCCGAGCCCCAGCATGCTCCCGACCCTCAGCCAGTTCGCGCCCGCGGTGAGCAGACGCACCTCGATGGGGGAACTCATCAGCGATCCTCTCCTTACGTCGTTGGTCAGCAACTTCTGTGGGCCGCGACGCGTGGCTGCGGTTCGCTTCCCCACGGCAGCCAGGCCCCCTCCCGCACAGAGAGGGTGGGAGGGGGCTCCGGCTTGGCCGGCACCGGGGTGTCCCGGCCCATGGCGCTTGCTGAACCGACGTCAGCGGCGGGTGAGGCCTCCGTCGACGGCGATGATCTGGCCGGTGATGAAGGCCGCTTCGTCGGAGGCGAGGAACGCCACGACGTTGGCGACGTCCTCGGGCGTCTGCTGCCGCTTCAGGTTCTGCAGCTGCATGTGGTGCTCGAAGTACTCCTCACTCAGCCTCGTGAGCGTGAAGGGCGTCCTGACCACGCTGGGGGCCACCCCGTTGACCGTGATGTCGTGCTTGGCGAGGTCGGTCGCCATCGCATACGTGAGTCCGTTGACGGCTCCCTTGGAGGACAGGTACGAGGCGAAGGTCGGAGGGCTCTCCCAGTAGGCCGTGGTCGTCATGTTGATCACCCGGCCGGCGCTGGACTCCTTCAGCTGGTCGAGGAACGCCTTGGACGTCAGGAGCGCGCCGCCGGCGTTGACCGAAACGATCTTGTTCCAGCTTTCGAAGGACACGTCGCTGAACTCGACCAGTTCCACGAGCGCCGCGTTGTTCGAGACGATGTCGACCGAGCCCAGCGCGTCCCGCACCTGCCCGGCGAAGGCGTTGATCTGCGCTTCGTCGGAGATGTCGACCTGGGCGCTGAAGAACCGCTGCCCGGCGGCCTTGACGAGTTCCGCGGTCTCGTCCGCCGGGTTGATGTCGGCGACCGCGATGTCGGCGCCCTCGGACGCCATCTTCTTGGCGATCGCCTGACCGATGCCGCTGGCACCTCCGGTCACTACGGCGATCTTGCCTGCCAGCCTTCCAGTCATACTGCAGCTCCTTCTTGCGATGCATCAATCAGAGAGGGGCCCTCCGCGGTCTGCCGGGCGGGCAGCGCGATGATTGCGCGCACCGGGTCGGCGATGACGGCTGTCCTCGGGTGGAGGGCCTGTTGGCCCGGTTCGACCGGTCGGCCCGCCGACCGGTCGTCGGGTCGTTCTTGTGGCGGGTGGCGGTCAGCCGCCGTTGACGACGGCCGCGGTGGCCCGCAGGGCCTCGGTGGCCCGGGGCAGATCGGCGTTGACCAGCCGGCCCTCGGACTTCACGACCTGCCCGGCGACCAGGACCGTGTCCACGTTGTGCGGCTGGGCGGCGACGACCACGGCCGCGACCGGGTCCCGGTCGGCGCCCAGGAGGTTGAGGTCGTCCAG
>NZ_WJBG01000210.1 GCF_009709555.1 Streptomyces blattellae
CCACCACGGCACCAGAACCGAGCCACCGGGCCACCGGGCCACCCCCTCAACGCAACCACCGCGATACCGGAACCGACCGCGCCGACCCGCAGCACCGTCCCGCGCAGGCGGCCTGTGAGGCGAGCCGCCTGCGCGCCGCGCTTCCGGCGGGCTACTCCGTCGACGCGAGTGTCGTGGTGCCGGAGCCGACCGGGCCGACTCGCAGCACTGTGCCGGTCAGGTCGGTGAACGATGTGACCTTGGCGTTGCCGCCGGACGCGGTCACCCGGTACGCCGACGGGTCGGCGTCGCCGATCTCCAGTTCCAGGACGGCGCGGGTGTTGGGCGGCAGGGTCACCCGCAGGGAGTGGGCGCCGGCGGAGCGGCGGACGGAGACGGAGACCGGGCCGCGCAGGGACGGGACCGTACCGTCGACCTCGGTGAGGCCGCCGGTCCTGGGCCGGATCCGGAACGTGGCCGCGCCCGCCTTCGTGACCTGCACGCCCAGCACATGCCTGGCCACGGCGTTGGCCGGTGCGGAGGCCCACGCGTGGGAGAAGGTCATGTTCGACTTCAGTGCCGGATCCCAGGCCTCGGTGACGATGGTGGCCTTCAGGTCGTCCAGCATGTGCAGCCAGGAGTTGGTGGCCTTCGAGGTGAGCAGCGCGAGGGCGGCGTCGGACCGGCCGAGCCGGAAGAGCGCGTCGAGGAGGAACTGCGCCCCGTACACGCTCACCTTCATTCCGCCCGAGGCGAGCGTGTCGCCGAGCCTGGCCAGTACGGCGTCGTCCAGGGCGTCGGCGACTCCGAGCGCCACCGGGAAGGCGGTGGCGTGCTGGGCGCTGTGGGTGGTGCCGGCGCCGTCGCGGAACTTGCCGGCCGAGCTGTCGAGCAGGGTGTCGCGCATGGCGGCGGAGAGGGTGTCGGCCCTCTCGCGCAGGGACGTGGCGTCGTCCGTCCTCCCCAGCGCGGTGGCGCACTTGGCGAGGGCGTCGAAGGCCGCGTACTGGAAGGCGTTGACGACGGTGTTGACGCTGGTGAAGACGTAGCCGTCACGGCTTGCGGCCGGCCAGTCCACCAGGTCGCCGAGGTTCTGGCTGGTGTTGCCGGGCGACTTGTGGACGAGCCCGTCCGAGCCGAGGTAGGAGGTGAGGTTCTTCTCGGCGAGGAGGTCGTAGTCCTTGGCGAGCTGCCGGTCGTCGCCGGTCGCGAGGTAGTCCTCCCAGGCGGATATCGCGCACATCAGCCGGTACTCGGTGGGCCAGGTGCCCTGCCGTACCAGGTAGTCGTTGGACCAGCGGGCCAGCGCGTAGGAGCGCTGGACGCCGTACTCGGAGAGCTGGTTGATCAGCGCGTCGCCCTCGTAGGGGCCGCGCTCCCGGGTCGGGGTGTCCGTGTAGAGGTCGCCGCGGGTGGCTTCGATGGAGTAGCGGCACAGTTCCCAGACCCGGTCCAGGCCGGGGTCGGAGCTGCGGAAGGAGGTCTGGGAGTCGTCCCAGTCCAGCTTCCAGGCGCGGCCGGTGACACTGGCCCCGGAGAGGTCCAGGGAGGTGCGCAGCTCGGCCCAGCGGAAGCCGCGGTAGCCCCAGTGCTCGAAGCGCTGGGCGCCGTCGCGCAGGGTCCACACCTCGCGGTAGGTGTTGGTGGCGCGCAGCTGGTACTTGACGGTGCCGTCGGCGTTCAGCTCCTCGCCGAGACGCACCTCGACGGTGTCGCCCGCGCTTCCGCTCACCTCCAGCGCCAGCCCGCCGACGATCTCCCGGCCCAGGTCCACCAGCCAGCGGCCGTCGGCCACCTTGGTGACCTTGGCCGGGGTGACGTCGTGCAGCCGTACCGGCTCGATCGGGGCGGGGACGAGTCCGTCGATGGCGGCGCGGACGGCGGGGGCGGACCAGTCGCCGTCGTCGAAGCCAGGCTCCATCCAGCCGACGGGCTCCTGGCGCAGGTCCCAGTACTCCTGGGGAACGGTGTAGTAGCTGCTGCCTGCGCTGCCCTTGGCCGGCAGCAGGCCGGCCTGGCGGCGGGCCTTCCAGTCGCCGCCGGAGCCGATGGTGGCCCGGCTGCCGTCGGCGTACGTGACCTCCAGCTGGGCGAGGAACTTCTGCTGCGAGGTGGTGTGGCAGAGCGCGGCCAGCGCGTTGGCCTTGCCGGAGCGCAGCGTGTCGGTGATGTCGTAGGCCTGGTACGCCACTCCGCTGCCGGAGCGCACCGAGGCGTGGCCGACCAGGCTGCCGTTGCTCCACACCTTGGCCACGTACTGCCGGGCGGGGGTGGCGGAGGTGGCCGCGACATAGAGCACGGCGGCGGCGATGTCCTTGCCGTCCGCCAGGTCGTACTCGTGGCGGAGCAGGGCCCAGGTGTCGTCGGCGCCGTAGGAGGAGAGCGAGGAGGCGCCGGTCGGGAAGGTGAGCACGCCGTTCGCCACGGTGCCGGCGGAGAACGTGCCCTTGTCGGAGGCGAAGTCGTCCTGCAGCAGCACCGTGCCGTCGGCTGCGGTGAAGCGGACGCTGTCGTACGTCTGGGACTCGGTGGAGCCGTTGCGCAGGCCGACGTTGCCCGAGGTGTAGCGGGTGTGGGTGGTCGTGTCGACGACGGTGCCGTTCACGGTGGTGGTGAAGGTGGAGCCGGACATGGTGACCGCGAAGTCCACCCACTCACCGGTGGCGACCGGGAAGGGCAGTGTGAACTCGCCGAGGACGGTGTAGGTGCCGTTCACGCACACGTGCTTGCGCAGCACCCCGGCGGTGGCCCCGGCGCGCAGCTGCCACATGTAGTTGTTGGCGGTGTTGGTGGCGCGGAACCACAGTCCGGCGGCCACCGTGGTGATCTTCAGCCGGGTGGCGAAGGTGCCGTCGGTCATGGTCGGCCCGGCCTTGACCCAGATGGGCTCGGCCACCCACTCGTCCTCCACCGAGGTCGCCAGCAGCACCGGCTCCGACCACGACGAGCGCTCACCCTTGTCCGCCCAGCTGCTGACCCGCCACCAGTAGGCGGTACGGGGCTTCAGCGCCGGCCCGCCGTAGGCCACGGCGGTGGAGGCGGTGGAGGCCACCTTTCCGCTGTCCCAGAGCAGCTGGTCGTCCTCGAACCCGGCCGGGGTGGCGGCGAGTTGCAGCTGGTAGGCGCGCTGGAGGGTGTCCGCGCCGAAGTCGGGGACCTGCCAGCTGAACCGCGGCTGCTTCCCGGCGGTGGTCCCCAGCCCCTTCGGCAGCAGGTCGGTCAGCATCCCGGTCGGCGCGGGGGACGCGCCCTCGCCGACGACGCCCGCGCCCGGCACGGCGGCGACCGCGCGAGGCCCGGTGAGGACGACGGAGGCGGCCACGGCGCCCCCCAGCTGGAGGAGGCTACGGCGCGACAGCGGTCTGGGCATGGGGCACCTTCAGTGGTGAAAGGTTTCAGTCAGAATGCCCGGAGGTTAGAGGTAGGCGAAGAAAGCGGTCAATGGGTGGGGCGGAATTGACCTGAGTGATTCATGAAACGATTTAACCCGCCGTTTCGTACACGGGCGGGACCAGACTCCCTAAGGGCTTCCCGGACATGGGGAGTTGATCCGTCGGGGGAGGGCGGGACGCGCCTACGACCGTACCCTGGAGCGTTACTGCTCACTGGGTGGGTCCCTGGCCCCTGCCGCTGGAGAACGGAACTGAGTACCACCGTCGTCGCCGAGACCGTCTCCGTCGTCCTGCTGTCGGGCGTGCTGGCCTTCGCTGTCATACGCCCGCGCGGATGGCCGGAGGCGGCGGCCGCCGTCCCCGCGGCGGCACTCGCCCTGGCGGTGGGCGCCGTATCGCCGCACGAGGCCTGGCAGCAGACGCGGAGTCTGCTGCCGGTCGTCGCCTTCCTCGCGCTGATCCTCGTGCTGGCGCGACTGTGCGCGAACGCGGGCCTGTTCGAGGCGGCCGGAGCGCTCGTGGCCCGCTGGTGCGGCGGCAGCTCGCGGCGCCTGCTCGCCGGAGTGTTCGCGGTCGCCTCGGCCATCACCGCCGTACTCAGCCTGGACGCCACGGTCGTCCTGCTCACCCCCGTCGTTTTCGCCACCGCCGCGCGGGCTGGAGCGCGGGCCCGCCCGCACGTGTACGCCACCGCCCACCTGGCCAACTCCGCCTCCCTGCTGCTGCCGGTGTCGAACCTGACCAACCTCCTCGCCTTCACCGCAAGCGGCCTGACCTTCACCCGGTTCGCCGCGCTGATGGCATTGCCCTGGCTCGCCGCGATCCTCGTGGAGTACGCCGTCTTCCGCTGCTTCTTCCGCACCGACCTGGCCGCCGGCGGCACGCCCGGAGGCCAACCGGAAAAGAGCCCCGGCGTACCGGTCTTCACCCTCGTCGTCCTGGCCCTGACCCTCGGCGGCTTCGTACTGACGTCGTTCGCCGGGCTCGAACCCGCCTGGGCGGCGCTCGGCGGGGTGCTCGTGCTCGGCGGGAAGGCGCTGCGGCAGCGTTGTACGACCGTCAGGGAACTGGCCGGCGCGGCCGCCCCGCTGTTCTGCCTGTTCGTGCTCGCCCTGGGCATCGTGGTGCAGGCGGTCGTGGACAACGGCCTGGATTCCGGGCTCGGGCACCTGCTGCCCGAAGGGCACTCTCTGCCCGCGCTGCTCGCCGTCGCGGCGGTGGCCGCCGCCCTCGCCAACATGATCAACAACCTGCCCGCGGTCCTGGCCCTCCTGCCCCTCGTCGCCCCGAACGGCCCGGGCCCGGTCCTCGCCGTACTGATCGGCGTCAATCTGGGGCCCAACCTCACGTTCGTCGGCTCCCTGGCCACCCTGCTGTGGCGGCGCATCCTCCAGGCCCACGACACCCGGGCGGAACTCGGCCGCTTCACCCGGCTCGGCCTGGTCACCGTCCCGGCCACGCTCCTTGCCTCCACCGTGGCCCTGTGGGGAATGCTGCACACCGTCGGGACCTGACCTACCGCCGCCCGCGGAACTGCCCACCCGCGGAACCGCTTATGAGCGCGGCCACCACCGCCGAGAGGGCCCAGCCGCCCCGCCGCTCACAGCCGCGCACCGCGGCATCCCGGACCACCGCGGCATCCCGGACCACAGACCGATCCGCCGCGGCCCGATGGCGACCACTGGAACAGGAATGCGGCCTCGATGACGCCGAAGGCCACCAGCGGTTTCCGCCGCCGCCACAGCAGGGGCAGTACCAGCCCCGCTTGCAGCGCCAGCGTCGCCGCCAGTGGCAGCTCGGTGATCGCGATGGTCGACCTGCGCGGGCCGTCGTCCCCCGAACCCTGGGCAGCACGTCCGGCAGGCAGAACATCACGATGGACACGACGACCACCAGGGTGTCCAGCGCCCAGGGATGGACACGGTCCACGTGCCGCAACCGCTGGCCGCCGCGGTTCAGCCAGGTGATCAGGCGGGCCATGCCGCCCGTGTCGTCGATGCTCACGGATGTCACTTGTCTGTGCTCGTGTCCAAGCTCGCGTCCGTGCACTCGTCCGAGCTCGCGTCCGTGCACTCGTCCGAGCTCGCGTCCGTGCACTCGTCCGAGCTCGCGTCCGTGCACTCGTCCGAGCTCGCGTCCGTGCACTCGTCCGAGCTCGCGTCCGTGCTCCTGCGGGTCAGACGTCGTTGCGCTTGAGCCGGTACGTCGCGCCCGCCAGCGTGAGCACCGTCCAGCCGAGGAACACCGCCAGTCCGGCTCCGGGGGCCAGGGTGGTGGAGTCGTGCGTCAGGGTGTAGATGGACTCGCCCGCGTTGCTGGGCAGGTAGGGACTGACGTTGTCCTCCCAGGAGTTGGGCAGCAGCGCGGTCAGCCCGGGGAGCAGGACGAACACGCCGACCAGCACCGAGATGCCGCCCGCCACCGACCGCAGCAGCGCACCGAGGCCCACACTGATCACCCCGATCAGGCCGAGGTAGAGACCCGCCCCCAGCAGGCACCGCGCGACACCCGCGTCCGACAGGCTCTGGGCCGCCGAGGTGCCGGAGACGATCTGACTGCCGATCAGGAAGGCCACCAGAGCGCCGGCCGAGGTGACCAGCATCGCCACCAGCCCGTACAGCCCGGCCTTGGACCACAGCACCGGCAGCCGGCGCGGCACCGCCGCCAGCGTCGAACGGATCATGCCGGTCGAGTACTCTCCCGCCATCACCAGCACACCGAGAACACCGAGGGCCAACTGCGCGAAGGGGATACCGAACAGGGACAGGTCCACGGCCTTGGAGGTGTCGAAGTCGCTGTCCAGATTCCCGGCCTGGAACTGCCAGGAAATGATCAGTCCGAACACCAGCAGGAACAGCAGGCCGAGAATCAGCGTGATCCACGTCGAGCGCAGGGACCACAGCTTGGCCCACTCCGAGCGCAGCACACGCCTTCCGTTCACCTTGTAGACGGGGCGAGACGGAGCGGTCGCCCCCTGCACGGGCCCGGCGGTCGTCGTAACGGAACTCATGCCACCCTCCCAAGGGTGTCGATACCGGTCGTGGTCGTGGTCGGGTTCGTGCTAGTGGTCGTGTTCGTGGTGCCGTGGTACTCCACCGCATCCCTGGTCAGATCCATGAACGCCTGCTCCAACGACACCGTCCGCGAACTCAGCTCGAACAGTGCGACGCCGTGCTCCGCCGCCTTCAGCCCGATCTCACGGGCGGTGAGCCCTGCGACGTGCAGTTCCTCGGAGCCGGCCTGACCGGTGATGTCGACGCCCGGCCCCGCCAGGACGTCCCGCAGCCGCGCCGGATCCTGGGCCGCCACCTTCACCGTGTTCCCGCCGGCCTCGCGCACCAGATCCTGCACCGTCGTATCGGCCAGCAACCGCCCGCGCCCCACGATGATCAGATGGTCCGCCACCAGCGCCATCTCACTCATCAGATGCGAGGAGACGAACACCGTCCGCCCCTCCTGCGCGAGCCCCGTCAGCAGATTGCGGATCCACAGCACGCCCTCCGGATCGAGGCCGTTGACCGGCTCGTCCAGCATCACCGTCTGCGGATCACCCAGCAGCGCCGCGGCGATACCCAGCCGCTGCCCCATACCGAGGGAGAAGGCCCCGGCCCGCTTCCCCGCCACACTGCCCAGACCGGCCAGCTCGATGACCTTCTCCACCCGGCTGCGGGGTATCCCGTGCGTCAGCGCGAGCGCGTTGAGATGGTTGTACGCCGAGCGGCCCGGGTGGATCGACTTCGCCTCCAGCAGCGCGCCGACCTCCTGCAGCGGGGCCCGGTGCTGGGCGTAGCGGCGGCCGTTCACCGTCACGGAGCCGCTCGTCGGGGCGTCCAGTCCGACGATCATGCGCATCGTGGTCGACTTCCCCGCACC
>NZ_WJBG01000211.1 GCF_009709555.1 Streptomyces blattellae
GGATCGGGGCCCTTGGGGTGTCCAGCGAAAGCCCTGTTATGGCCCACTCCGGCGTGTGGTCCGGAGCGGCATCCACCCAGGTCAGAAGCCACGTGTGGCGGCCGTTCAGGTCGCTCACAGACCTTGGAACCCGTACAGAGACAGGGCCGCTATCACGCTTCGATGTCCCGGCCGCCCTGGAGGGGGGTATCCCCCAGGTCCCACGGGGTCGTCCGGCTCATGCGAGCCAGGCCACGGCCCCACTCGGCCGGACGGTGCCGCCGGTCCGCACGTCACGCGGGACACGGCTGGCCAGCTCGGCCGGGTCCTGGCTCTCCGGCCGGGCCGTCGGGTCCAGCCCGCCACGGCCCACACGGACAGCCGTGGACATGGACGCCGTGGCGGGGTCCGGGCCGTCGGTATGCGTGGCACCCAGCCGGGCCACGACTTCAGCGGCCACGGCGGCCACCCGTTCGTTGGTTCGCTGATGACTCACGCGGTCACTCCCTTGGGGTCGGCCGTACCCCGGCCGTGGCGGACGAACCCGGGAACGTGGGCTCCACGCGGGTCCTTGAAGACGTGGGCACACAGGCCCCGGAACTCCGTGCTGGTGATGGCGGCCACCAGCTCCGGGCGCTCCACGGCCAGGGCCGCCAGGATGCGGGCCCGGTGCGTCAGGGCCGTGACCGACGGGTCCCGGTGAGCCTGTAGCCAACTCAGCACTTCCCGGCGGGTGTTGGCCGGTGACCGGTACGTCATCGGGCGGCCCCCATCTCCAGCTCCTCCGGTCGCAATGGGTTCTCCATGTGGCCCGCCCGGTACCGGGCGTCCGCCGCGTCCACGTCCGCCAGGTCCAGGCCCAACACCGGGGCCAGCTTGCGGACCTCATCCACGGAGCCGGACCGGGGCGTCCACCCCTCCGCCAGGTGGTTGGCGACGGCCACGGCGACACGGCCCGTGGCGTCCTCCCGGTCCGTCTGCTCCGGGAGCCAGGCAACAAAGTTCACGTCAGCCTCCAGGGCCTCTCTGGGGGCCCGCCAGGGCCCAGGCAGGGGAAGGGGGCCCGGCCCTGTCGCCAGGCCCCCAGGTGGGCGTTCACGCCTTGGAGGTGGCGTCCCGAAGGGCGGAGACCAGCCACTCCCCCGTTACGCGCGGGTCCGTGGACTGCGCCACGTGGAGGATCGCGCCCCACTCGCTTCCGTCGGTCACGTCGTCGTTGGCGTACTTCAGTCCCGCCGGGGCCTCCACGTCGCCCAGCTCCAGGGACAGGTACTCCGCGCGGGCCCTGACGGCCGCGAACCGCTGGTACGCGCGTTCGGCCTCCACGGCCAGCTCCGCCATGCGGGCGTGTTCGCCCTCCAGGGCCTTCACCAGGGCGTCCCGCTCCTCCGCCATGACGCCGGGTCCGTCTCCATGGCGTCGTACTGGGCCCTCAGCTCCCGGGTCCGGTCTGGGCCGCCTGGAGGGCCAGGAGTTTGTCCTCCCGCTGGGCCAGGTCGTCCACGCGCTTGTACGCCTTGGGGGCCGGGCCGCCCGCCAGGTGGGCCGCGTGAGCCTCCCGCCGCTCCCGCTCCTGGCGTTCGTCGGCCGTCCGCAACTCCCGGAACTCCTCCCGGAGACGGCTCACCACGTCCAGGCCCTCCCGGAGGGCCGCATAGGCGTCATGGACCCGCTTGGGGGCCGTCGGCTCATGCCACACGATGGTCACCACCGGCCAGTTGTCCACGGTCGTCCGTGCGCGGTCGTCCAGGGCGTCATGGGGGTTGATCGGGAGTGAGCCATGAGCAACAAGAACCTCACGTTGTGGCATTGAGCCTCCCCATCGTTCACGTCGCGGATCAGCCTAGATACGGAGCGCGACCAACATGCAGTGTTTTACAAAAACTTCTGCGTGTATGAGATCGCGCATCACTTCGGGATCGACGACGCGCGGCTGCACGCGCTGGGATACGGCTGACCGTCGGGTGTCGTCCTGCGCGTGTCCTCTTGTGGGCGGCGGGAGTTGGGCAGGTTGACTTCTTCGCCCTCCCCGGAGGTGGCTGCTCGTGCGCCCCTTGTACGTACCCGTTCGCCTGGCCGCCACAGTCGTGGCCGTCGCCGCTGCCGCCGGCTGTCTGAACGTGGGTGACGACGAGCCGGGCGGGGGCGGCAAGCCGTCGCATTCCGCCGGGCAGCGGGGTGGCGAGGCGCCCGACGGAGGATCGGCCGTGTCGGGCGGTGGCTCCGGGTACGGGACGGCGACGGGCGGCAAGCGGGACGGCAAGGGCGGCGAGAAGGAGCGGGGCGGCAAGGGCAGGGCGGGGGAGGAGTCCGGGGGGCCTTCGGCCTCGGCTTCCGCGGCCGGGAGCGGGGCTCCTTCGGCGCCGGTGGATCCGGGCGGGCCCGGCGGGCCGGGTCAGCCGGGTGAGCCGGGGGTCCCCGTGCCGGCCAAGCCGCAGCCGACGCCCACGCGGACGGTCGCGCCGGAGCCGACGCCCACGCCTCCGGCGCCGACCGTCTCGCCGGATCCGACGGTCGCCGAGCCGTCGTCGTCGGCGCATGGAGAGACGGCACCGCAGCTGGCCCAGCGGGAGCCCGCGCCGACCGCGGGGTCACCGGCGTGAGGGTGTGATCTGTCTCTCGGTGGCGCGGTTTGCCTTGGGGGCTGGTGGGTGCGTATGGTTATAGATCGTTTGATTCATTTGCCCGGCGCCACAGAAGAGCGCGCCGTGTGGCGCGTTCTCTCCCTTGCCGTGGCTGACCGCATAGAGGCGGTCGTATTGCGAAATCACGGAGTTGACGGGCGCGTGCCGACGAGACTCCGGAAGGTTTCGCATTCGCATGTCCATTTCCAGTCCTGATCACGTCGTCGTGCCCGAGAACGGGGACGAGACCGTCGAGGCCCCCGAGGTCACCTTCGCGGACCTCGGTCTCCCCGAGGGTGTTGTGCGCAAGCTGGCGCAGAACGGCGTGACCACCCCCTTCCCGATCCAGGCCGCGACCATCCCGGACGCCCTGGCCGGCAAGGACATCCTCGGCCGCGGCCGCACCGGCTCCGGCAAGACCCTTTCCTTCGGTCTGCCGGCCCTGGCCACGCTGGCCGGCGGCCGCACCGAGAAGCGCAAGCCCCGCGCCGTCATCCTCACCCCGACCCGTGAGCTGGCCATGCAGGTCGCGGACGCGCTCCAGCCGTACGGCGACGTCGTCGGCCTGAAGATGAAGGTCGTCTGCGGCGGCACGTCCATGGGCAACCAGATCTACGCCCTGGAGCGCGGCGTCGACATCCTCGTCGCCACGCCGGGCCGGCTCCGCGACATCATCAACCGCGGCGCCTGCTCCCTGGAGGACGTGCGGATCGCCGTACTCGACGAGGCCGACCAGATGTCCGACCTGGGCTTCCTGCCCGAGGTCACCGAGCTGCTCGACCAGGTTCCGGCGGGCGGTCAGCGGATGCTGTTCTCCGCGACCATGGAGAACGAGATCAAGACCCTCGTCGACCGGTACCTGAACAACCCGGTCAGCCACGAGGTCGACGCCGCGCAGGGCGCCGTGACGACCATGTCGCACCACATCCTCGTCGTGAAGCCCAAGGACAAGACACCGGTCACCGCCGCGATCGCCTCCCGCAAGGGCCGCACGATCATCTTCGTCCGCACCCAGCTCGGTGCCGACCGCGTCGCCGAGCAGCTGCGCGACGCCGGGGTGAAGGCCGACGCGCTGCACGGCGGCATGACGCAGGGTGCGCGCACCCGGACGCTGGCCGACTTCAAGGACGGCTACGTCAACTGCCTGGTCGCCACGGACGTCGCGGCGCGCGGCATCCACGTCGACGGCATCGACCTCGTCCTGAACGTCGACCCGGCGGGCGACCACAAGGACTACCTGCACCGGGCCGGCCGCACGGCTCGGGCAGGCCGCACCGGCACGGTCGTCTCCCTCTCCCTGCCGCACCAGCGCCGCCAGATCTTCCGGCTGATGGAGGACGCGGGCGTCGACGCCTCGCGGCACATCATCAACTCCGGTACGGCGTTCGAGCCCGAGGTCGCCGAGATCACCGGTGCCCGTTCGATGACCGAGGTCCAGGCCGAGTCCGCGGGCAACGCGGCGCAGCAGGCCGAGCGTGAGGTCGCCCACCTCGGCAAGCAGCTGGAGCGGGCGCAGCGGCGCGCGGCCGAGCTGCGCGAGGAGGCCGACCGGCTCGTCGCCCGGGTCGCCCGCGAGCGCGGCGAGGACCCGGAGGCGGCGGTCGCCGAGGCGCAGGCCGCGGTGGCGGACGCTGCGGTGGCGGAGGCCGGGGCGGCGGAGGCCGCGGTGACGGGGTCCGCGGTGGCGGAGGCCGTCGAGGTGTCCGTGCCGGAGCAGCCGGTCGCGCAGGATGTGGACCGGGCCGGGGCTCCGGCGCCGTACGAGCGGCGTGAGCGCCGGGACAGCGACCGGGGTGGCCGCTCCTTCGACCGTCGCGACGACCGCGGTGGGTTCCGTCGCGACGAGCGTCGGGACAACGACCGGGGTGGGTTCCGTCGTGACGACCGGCGCGACGAGCGCCGCGATGACCGGCGCGATGACCGGGGCGGCCGTTCCTTCGAGCGTCGGGACGGCGACCGTGGCGGTTTCCGTCGCGATGACCGGCGTGACGACCGTCGCGATGACCGGGGTGGCCGTCCCTTCGAGCGCCGCGATGACCGCGGTGGCCGTTCCTTCGAGCGCCGCGACGGCGACCGTGGCGGTTTCCGTCGCGACGACCGGCGTGACGACCGTCGGGACGACCGGGGTGGCCGTCCCTTCGAGCGCCGCGATGACCGCGGTGGCCGTTCCTTCGAGCGCCGGGACAACGACCGCGGTGGCTTCCGCCGTGACGACCGTCCGTCCGGCCGTCCCTTCGAGCGCCGGGACGAGCGCGGCGGTCACCGTGGCAGCGACCGCCCCTTCAACCGCGACCGCCGCGACGACCGCCCGGGCTTCCTCCCCCACTCTCGAACCCGCTCAAGCGGGGGGACCCCCATCGGCGGCCACGACCGCCCGTACGGCCGTCGTGACGACCACCGCGGCGGCGGCACCGGCTCGTCCTCCTTCGGACGCCGGGACGACAAGCCGCGCTGGAAGCGCAACGGCTGACGCCGGGTGAGCTGATCCCGGAAGGGGCCTGTACGACCTCGGTCGTGCGGGCCCCTTCCGGCGTTTCCGCACCCGTGACCGAGCGGCCCGAAAACGCTTGCTCCGTACCTGTGAACTCGCTGTAAGATCAGCCGACTCAGAGGCGGATGCGACGGCCGGGGGGCCTGGGCATCGAGAAGCGGTGCGTGTCCTGCCTCACATCTTGGGGAGGGTCTCCTTGGCTCGTCATGCCTGCATACGCATACGCATACGCAGGCGTATGCGCACGCGTACGCGCATACGCCTGCGCGTGCTCGCCGCCTCAGCCGTGCTGGCGGCCGGTCTGGCTCCGCTGCTGCCGTCGACCGCCGTCGCGGACGCGCCGCAGGAGACGGTGGTGCCGGCGACACTGCGGGACTACCCGCTCACGGCGACGTTCCGCTCGTCGTCGACCGGCAACGGCCATGACGCCGCCGGTGCGCAGGGTGTCTTCCACACCATGGAGGGCCGCAGCGGTCTGCTGTGGACGCGGTACGCGGACGGCGAATCGGTGAGCGTTCCCGCCGCGCCCGCGGGCACGGCGGCCGCGACGACCGGCACCGACGTCCTGGCGTACAAGTACTCCGACGGCCGCGTCGACTTCTGGGACGCGACCGACGGCACCCGCGCCACCCTGCGCGTCCCGGCCGGGCTCGGCTACCTGACGTCGTACGACGATCTGACGATCGGCTATCGGAACGTGACCGCCGAGGACGGCACGGCCACCCGGGAGATGCGTCTGCTGACGCCGGGACCGGACGGCACCACCGGCGATGTGACCGTCACGGGCGGGCCGGCCGGACTGGTGCTCGGGCAGGCGGCCGGCGCGGACTCCGGGATGCTGTACTTCCGGGCCTCGGTGGCCGGGGAGCCGGGCCTGGCCGCCGTGGACCGTGCGAGCGGCGAGGTGCGCGGCTGGAGCGGTCCGCTGCCCGTGTCGTACTCCAGGGTGGCCCTGGGCGGCGGCCGGGTCGTGGTCTCGGCGCTGGACAAGGCGACGGTCCTGGTGCTGCCGCGTGACCTGTCGACGGCTCCGGTCGAGGTGAGGCTCGCGGGGGCCGGCGACGGGGCGAACGCGACGAGCAACCTCGCGGTGGTCGGTGACTGGCTGGTGAACGGGGCCTCCGCGACGACCGCGCAGCCCCTCGCGGGCGGTGAGCCGGTGACGCTGCTGGCGTCGTCGCAGAGCGGCGTCGCGATCGGTCCCGACGGCACCGCGGTCAAGGTCGGCACCGGGACCGGGGAGCGCGGCATCCAGCGCCTCACGCCGGGGGCGGACGGAGGCGCTCCGGTCGTCACGCTGGTCAAGCCGCTGCCGAAGCCGCCCCTCCGTATCCAGGGCATCTCGCTCGAACAGGGGCGCCTGGTCGTCACGGACAGCTCCGGGACCGTACAGCGCAACGACTACGTGCGGACCGTCGCCGTCACCGGCACGCCCGCGTTCGGCGAGCGCTCGCCGTTCACGCCCTCCAGCCTCGCGATCGCGCGCTGCGGGTCCGCGGAGATCGGCTGCGAGCCGATCTTCGGCACCGCCGACGGCCGGATCGCGTGGCTGGAGCAGCAGGGCGAGAACAACGTGCTCCGTGTCAACGGCCCGACGGAAGCGGGCCTTTGGGAGCGGCAGGTGTACTACGAGGGGCGCATCGTCGATGTCTCCGGGCGGTACATCATGTACGCGGACCCGGGCCAGCGGCAGGTCTACAAGATCGACGACCAAGGTGACGCGGTCGCCACCGCGGTCGGCGCGGCGGCTCTCGACGCCGATGTGCTGTGGACGACGGGGAGGACCGCGGGCACGGTCACGGCGCTGAACCTGTCCACCAAGAAGTCCACGACCGTCACCACGGATGCCGGCTGCAAGCCCACCGAACTCCAGGCCCTCGGCCGCTACCTCTACTGGACCTGCGACAACAGGGCCGGGGTCTACGACCGTACGGCGAAGAAGTCCGTCGCCGTACCGGCCGGCGAGGCGAAGCTCGGTGACGGGTACGTCGTCACGCACGACAAGCAGGCCGGCAAGCTGACGCTCACCACGGTCGCCGGCGGTACGGCGGCGAGTCGGGTCGTCGGGGACCTGCCGGACACCGGCGCCTCGCAGCGGGACGTGCGCTGGACGGTCGACGAGTCGGGCGCCAACGCCGCCTACGTGGACGACCGGGAGCAGGTGCACCTCGTGCCCTCCGGAGTCCCGCAGCAGCCGCTGAGCCTGCTCGCCCCGGCGGCGAAGTCGGCCTCGGTCAAGGCGCGCACGCGCGACACCGTCCCCGACACGCTGGCCACCCTGCTGCTGTCGAAGCCGTCGGCGAGCTGGCGACTGACCGTGCGCGACAGGGCGACCGGAAAGGCCGTGGACACCCGGACCGGCGGCGCCGCTCGCGGCGAGCTGAGCGTCGGCTGGGCCGGCACCGACGCCGAGGGCACGTTCCTGCCGAACGGCTCCTACGACTGGACGCTGTCCGTCGCGCCCGCGGACGGCGTCGGTGCCCCGCTGGCGGTCACCGGCACCGTGGCACTGCGCGGCGGCGCCGCGGCCCGCCACGACCACCTCGCCGGCGACGGCATCGGCGACCTGCTCACCCTCAACGGCTCCGGCGGCCTGACCTTCCACCAGGGCACCGGCAAGGGCACGTTCTCGGGCAAGGTCACCGGCAGCGGCTGGCCGACCACCGCGCGGTTCGTCTCGTACGGCGACCTGAGCGGCGACCGCTGCAACGACGTGCTGGTCCGTTACAGCAGCGGGGCACTGCGGCTGTTCAAGCCCGGCTGTGGCGCGGCGCTGAAGCCGTCGACGTCCTACACGACCCTCGGCACCAGCGGTTGGACCCAGTACGACGTGCTGACCGCGCCCGGCGATGTGAACAAGGACGGCCTCCCGGACCTGATCGCGCGCAACTCCTCCACCGGCACCGTCTACCTGTACAAGGGCACCAGCACCGGCAAACTGGCGCCGCGCGTGAAGCTCTACGACAACTGGAAGACGTACAAGAAGGTCGTCGGGGCAGGCGACCTCAACGGCGATGGCGTCGGCGACCTCCTCGCCCAGGACAAGTCCGACAACCTTTACCGCTACTACGGCACCGGCAACGGCGCTTTTGGCACCCGAGTGAAGATCGCCACCGGCTGGGGCGCCTCGTACAACGCGGTCGTCGGGGCCGGCGACATCACCGGAGACGGGAAGAGCGACCTGGTCATGCGGGACACGGCGGGGAACCTGTACCGCCAGACCGGCAACAGCAAGGGGTCCTTCGCGGCCCGGATGAAGATCGCAACCGGCTGGCAGGGCTACAAGGGCATTTTCTAGAGAGCTCCAGAGGGAGCCAGAGGTTTCTGGAGGCTTCCAGAGGTTTCTAGAGGGCTATTTTCTAGCCAAGTTGTGACGTGTGTCATGCCTCCGGCGAGGGAATCGCTGGTGGCATGACAGATGACGCCATAGCGAGTGGGCTGTCTGACGAAGAGCGACTGGCCCAGCTCGGCTACACGCAGGTTCTTGCCCGCCGTATGTCGGCGTTCTCCAACTACGCGGTCTCCTTCACGATCATCTCGGTCCTGTCGGGATGTCTGACGCTGTACCTGTTCGGCATGAACACCGGCGGCCCCGCCGTGATCACCTGGGGCTGGGTCGGGGTCGGACTGATGACACTGTTCGTGGGCCTGTCGATGGCCGAGATCTGCTCGGCGTACCCGACATCGGCGGGCCTGTACTTCTGGGCCCACCGGCTCGCGCCCCCGCGTACGGCCGCCGCCTGGGCCTGGTTCACGGGCTGGTTCAACGTGCTGGGCCAGGTCGCGGTGACCGCGGGCATCGACTTCGGGGCGGCGTCCTTCCTGGGCGCCTACCTGAACCTGCAGTTCGACTTCGAGGTGACCGCGGGCCGCACGATCCTCCTCTTCGCCGGGATCCTCGTCCTGCACGGCCTGCTGAACACCTTCGGGGTGCGGGTGGTGGGTCTGCTCAACAGTGTGAGCGTGTGGTGGCATGTGCTCGGCGTGGCGGTGATCGTCGGCGCGCTCACCTTCTCCCCGGACAGCCACCAGTCCGCGTCCTTCGTGTTCGGCGAGTTCGTGAACAACACGGGCTGGGGCAGCAGCGTGTACGTCGTCGCGATCGGCCTGCTGATGGCCCAGTACACCTTCACCGGTTACGACGCCTCCGCCCACATGACCGAGGAGACGCACGACGCGTCGACGGCCGGCCCGAAGGGGATCGTCCGCTCCATCTGGACGTCATGGATAGCCGGTTTCGTGTTGCTGCTCGGCTTCACCTTCGCGATCCAGTCGTACGAGGGTGCCCTCACCTCTCCGACCGGCGCACCGCCCGCGCAGATCCTGCTGGACGCGCTGGGCGCGACGGCCGGCAAGCTGCTGCTCCTGGTCGTGATCGGGGCGCAGCTGTTCTGCGGGATGGCGTCGGTGACGGCCAACAGCCGGATGATCTACGCCTTCTCCAGGGACGGCGCGCTGCCCTTCTCCCGCGTCTGGCACACGGTGAGCCCGCGCACCCGCACCCCCGTGGCGGCCGTGTGGCTGGCGGCGATGGGCGCGCTGGTGCTCGGGCTGCCGTACCTGATCAATGTCACCGCCTACGCGGCGGTGACCTCGATCGCCGTGATCGGCCTGTACATCGCCTACGTCATCCCCACGCTGCTGCGGCTGCGCAAGGGCGAGGACTTCGAGCGCGGGCCGTGGCATCTGGGGCGCTGGTCCCGGCCGATCGGCGTGGTGGCGGTGGCATGGGTCGCCGTGATCACGATCCTCTTCATGCTGCCGCAGCTCTCCCCGGTCACCTGGGAGACCTTCAACTACGCACCCGTCGCCGTCCTCGTCGTCCTCGGCTTCGCCGCGACCTGGTGGCTGGCCTCGGCCCGGCACTGGTTCCTCAACCCCGACCACGAACGGACGATCGCCCGCGAGGCGTCCCGCACGGGCGCACCCGAACCGGTCGATCCGTAACACCCCTGGGCACACCTGACACACCTGACACGCCTGAGCACTCCTGGGCACCCCTGGACACTCCCGGCCCGCTCCGCCGGTCCGGCACGGCCGGGTCCCCGATACCCGATCGGAGACCCGGCCGTGTCCGGCTATGCTCGTGGAGGCAACATCGCCTGGGCCCTTAGCTCAATTGGCAGAGCAGTGGACTTTTAATCCATTGGTTGTGGGTTCGAGTCCCACAGGGCCTACGGTGCGGGTGGCGGGGATACCCCCTCTGACCTGCTGAGCAGCGCCTGACCCGACTTCGGTCGGTTCGGGCGCTGCTTCGTTTCCGGGGCCGTGCGTGAGCGATGCGTGAGCAGATGTGCCCGTGACGGCGGTCTGCTCGGCGAGGGCGGTGCCCAGGAACAGAGGTGGCGGGCGGAGCTAAGGCGGCCTCACCCTCTTCGGCCTCGTACTCCACCCCGTCCAGCACCTCCTCCAGCAGGGCGGTGGCCCGCTTCCACAGGTCCGGATCCGCCACGTACTTTGTGCCCTCCCCGGGCAGCGACAGCCGGTACCGGGCGGCCCGGATGCCGAGGTCGGCGTAGGCACGGCGGATGAGGTCGAGCGCGGCATGAGCCTCGTCCACGGCCTGCTCCAAGGTGCAGAAGATATGCGCGCCGTTGAGCTGGATGCCCCGTATGCGGGTGAGGCCGCCGAGCACAGCGGACAGCTCTGAGCGGTACGGCCGCCCAACTCGGTCATCTCAATGGCAGTTCGCGATAACTGTGCGACCGGGAGCGGTAGATGAGAGCGTGGTGCGGACAGAGGCTGGGCCGCAGGACCACCCCTTCGCTGGCCAACTCACTCATCGGTCAGCGCGCCGGGACAGGGTCCGGCGTCGTCGTGGAGGACGGCTTGGCGCGCTTCATGGGGGAACCGCAACAGGGAGGCGCGGGCCGGGCGAAGCCCTTTTCCGCGCCTCGGCTCACGATCCGTCGATCAACTCCTGTACCTCGGGCGGAATCCTCTTGTCGGAGCGGAGGACCCTGAAGGGCTCCGCCTGCTCAGGAGAGGACCCGATCGCTATGACCACGTCCGGAGAAATGCCGCTCACCGCATAGGCGTTCTCCGAGGACTCCGGCACTTCGGCGGCTTGGTCATTGGTGTCACGGCACGGCGGACTCGTGGCGGTGCCGAGCTTCTGTCCGACCTTGACCTCGACATCCGAGAGCCTTATGTACGTGCGGCCTTCGTAGAGGACGTCGCTCGCGCACAAACTCTCGCCATTCGCGTCGGCACCTTCTGAACCTTCTGATCCACACCCGACCGCGGTGAACGCCACGGCTGCCAATCCCGCCGCAATCGCATGTCGTCCGACCCAGCTCATGGAGTCTCCCTAGTAGATGCTGCGAAGCCCCATGACGTCGCCCTTACCGAGTGTCCTCTTCTTCACTTCGCAGCGGTCCGCCTTGGTGTACATCGTGAGATTCGAATGTCCGGAACCCACGTGGCCCAGACCGAAGACATGACCGGCCTCGTGCGTGCCCGTGTTGAGAACATCGTGGTACAAGCCGTAGCAGGTGCTCGTCGGATTCTTCGTGAAGTCGAAGTCCGCGATGTTGAACCTCACGTCCGCTTCCCGGAGGTCGTTCTTGCCGACCGGGTTGGGCCATGTGTGCGCGCAGGTCGAGGCGACGGTCCCGGCGGCGAGGTCACCGGCGTCCCACGTGCTCTTGCCGTCCCGGGCGGTGCACGTCCCGTGGTTACTTATGTCCGCTTCGTACGTGGTCGTGCCCGCGTAGTGACTCTTGGCGGGTACTTGGTCGGTCAGGCCACAGTTGTTGGTGCTGGCGGTGATCCGTCCGATGGAGCCTTCGAAGTACTCCAGCGCCTGAAGACGTGTCATGCCCGCGGGATAGGCCCCGTCCCCGAGGTACCAGTTGTATATGCCGTACTCTTTCCGGTCCAGTGTCGAGTAGGCGCCGTCCTGGCACTCGCCGGGGGAGCTCGCGGCGTCCGCCTCGGCCACTTCGAGGCCGTCGGGTGCGGGCGGCTCGGACACCGGTGAGTCCGATTCCTCTGTCAGATCACCCGCCGTCAGCCGCGGGCTCACGACATCGGCACGGTCCTCGCCCGCGGTGGGTGACTCCGTGTTGGCCGTGGTCAGGTCGTAGGAGACCTTGCCGTCCGCAGCGACAATCAGCGTGAATCCGTGCTCTGTACCGTCTTCGGACAGCGCGTCGATACTCACCGCGGTGTCGGCCTCCGGCATCTCTATTCCGGTGCCGTCATAGGTGACGACGACACCTTCCACATCGCAGGTGTGTACGTTCAGGCCGGTCGGCAATTCGTAGACCGACAGCTCTTCCGCAGTCGGACATATCGGTATCGCGCTCGTGCCGGCCTGTGCGCTGCCCCCGGCGACAGCGAGCGATGCGGCCAGCGTGAACGCTGCGCCGGTTCTACCTATGAGCCCTGGACGACGTCCAGCCACTCTCCCACCCCCTGTGATCCAGTCCCATTGCGCGGGACGTTTATCGAACAGATATTCTGTCATCGCGTGATCGCGACCCGAAAGGGTGATTCCCGGCCACTGATCCGGATCGGCACAGGCGTACCGCCTCTCGTGACGAACCGTCATCGCCCCCGCGCAGCGCGAGGTTCCCCGCCCCTGGACGCGCTGGCGCCGGTGACGGCCCGGCTCGCCGCGTACGGAACGGAGTTCGGGGAGACGACGGGCGGCCGTACCGCATGGCTGATCACCGGCGAACTCCCGGCACGGCACGTGCGGGACGTAGAGCTGTGCCTGCCGGGGCTGACGCGTGGTGAGGGCGTGTGGTGGTCACGGCCGTCGGGGGACCGGCCGCTGCGGGCGGAGCGTTAGAGCCCTGGTCAGCGGCGTGCCATGCGTGAGCGATGCGTGAGCGGATGGTGTGGCACGAGCCTGCTACTGGTGGATTGATCTTCATGGCGCACATGCTCTGACTTGGTGGTTCCGGAACGCCACAGCGCCACTCGGAACCACCCGTCAGGTTCTGGCCAGGACTTTTAATCCATTGGTTGTGGGTTCGAGTCCCACAGGGCCTACGGTTCGACCCCAGGTCAGGGCGCATCTGAACTGGGGCCGACGTCGTTTTCGGGGCCTCAGTGATCGTTAGCTCGCCCGATGCTCGCCCGAAAGGTGGGCGATCAAGGATTGGGTTTCGCCTCGTGCACGACAGGGGCCGGGTCTGCGCTGTCAGGCCCGGCCCCTGCCCTGAGTAGCCGCGCGCAGCCAGCAGCGCGGACATGGGATACGGCCAGCCTATGGGCCGCCACTGACATGGAGCGGCCCCGGCCGGATCGGCGTCCGGTCGGGGACCTCAGGTGCTGCTGTCAGGCCTTCGGCGGGATGATGAACCCCCGCACCGGCTTCGGCTCCGGGTCACGCGACTCCGGCTCTTGCGCGCGCTTCCACGCCGCCACCAGCTCCGCGTACCGCGGGTCGATCCATTCGGACATGCGTCACCTCCGCCGTCAGACTACGGGGGGCTCCGGCTTCGGCATGGGACGGATGGTGCACTCCGGGGCGTGCTGGCACTTGGCCGCGACCGATACGAGAGTCTCGTCGGACTGCGGGCCCCACAGCTGCGGGTCCGCATCCCAGCCCAGTTCTGTGATCTTCTCGCGGGTCCGGTCCAGGATCGGCGGGTCGTAGTTCGTCGGGTCGTACCCGGGATAGTGATGCACGAAGGCGCCGCCGAGGTTGGAACACAACTCGGCGTACATGGCGGTGTGCAGGATCAGCGCGTGCCAGCCCTCGTCGACGATCCGCGACGGCGCCAAGCCCACGCCGGGGTTGCGCGAGCAGGCGGCCACGAACTTCAGGGCCTCCTCGACGATCCGGCCGGCCATCTCCTCGCTCATGTCCGGGTTGGCGTCCAGGACAGTGCCGCGGCAGCTGGTGAACTGCCGGTCGGTGATGAGGAGACGTGGGATCGCGGGCACCGGACCGGGCTTGGGCTCCGGGTCGGGTCCGGGATTCGGAGGTAAGGTCACGGTGGATCTCCTTCGCTGGTTGCGGACGGAGGTGCACCCGCCTGGCCGGGAGTTCTTGCCGGATCCACCGGTCGGGCGGGAGTTCGTGCGGCGGGCGGAAGGTTTCTATCCGTCCGACAGGGCGCGTGCGATCAGGACGCGGGCCAGGATCCGGATCGGTGTGGGGTCCGGCTCGACGAGGTCGGCGTGCTCGCGGTGCGCGTAGACATCCCAGCCGGGGCCGCTCAGGGCTGCCTCGTGCCACAGGAACACGGCGTCGTCGGGGTCGGTGATGAGGCCGTCGCAGTGCCGGCAGACGTGCAGCGCGGTCACGGTGTGGCCCCGCTGTGGCAGGTGCAGCGGCATCGGCGCAACAGCGTGATCCTGGGGGCGCCCGGCATGGGTACGTCGGCCAGTTGCGTACACGAGTCGTGTACGTCTTCGTAGCCGGGGCGCTCGGCAAGTTGGCACTCTGCCGAGAGGTCTCGGTCTGCCGTCGTCGGCGACGGCATGGTACTTCTTGGCATTGTCGGCGCTCCTCAGCAGCGTTGGCCGCGCCCCCGGACGTTCGCCCGTCGCGGGGGTTTTGACGATCTGGCCAGCGTCGTGTGACTGTTGGTGTCGACTCGATCCCCCACCGGTAATCTCACAGTGAGATGGAATCCCATCCCGTACGCGATACCGGGGGCCGCCGTGGGGACCGCGCTGGAGCCGATCGAGCTTCCCGACTGGGCATGGGAGCGCGCTGAGGTCCGCCAGTCCCTGAGAGCCCGCGACATCGGCGCCGTGTTCCGGCACGCGCAGCAGTACGCCGGCGCCAGCCAGGCCCGCATCGCCACGGCGACCGGTATGACGCAGGCCCGCGTCTCCGAGATCATGAGCGGTCGCCGTGAGGTGTCACGGCTGGACGTGTACGAGCGGATCGCCGACGGGCTTCACATGCCCGACGATGCGCGCCACCTCCTGGGCCTGGCCGCGGGCCGGGAGCGGCGGACGGGCGGGGCCGCATTCGACCTGGCCGCGTTCCCGGAAGTGGTGCGCGTGTACGCCGCGCAGAACTCGGCAGCCGAGGAGATCCAGCAGCAGGCCCGCGAAGCCGCGGAGTTGGACGTGCTCGCCGTGCGCGGGCTCGGGCTGATCGGTCTGAACGATTCGCTGCTGCGCGCCTGTCTGCCGCGCGAACAGGGCGGCAAGGGCCTCCGTGTCCGGGTCGCTCTCCTCGACCCCGACAGTGAAGCCCTGGTGCGGCGGGCGGCCGAGATCGGGGAGTCTGCGGAGTCCCTCGCTGGCGGTGTGCGTCTCGCCGAGGCGCGGCTACGGGAGCTTGCAGAGGTGGGTGACGTCGGGGTGTGGCGGTACCGGATGCTGCCGACGTGGCGGCTCATCCGCACGGACTCCACGATGTTCGTCGGCGCGTTCGATGCGGGGTGGGAGGGGCACGAGTCGGCGCTTTACAAGGTGATGGAGACGCCGCACGGCCCGCTGTACCGCGGGTTCCGGCGGATGTTCGAGGCGGTCATCGACGGCGCGGAGCGCACGATCTGACGAGAAGGGAACCGCAGGTGATCGAGGCGGAGTTGAAGGCGCGCGTGCACGCCCCCGAGGCGGTGATGCGGCAACTGGACGATCGCGCCGTGGTGCGGATCGAGGTATACCGGGACACGTACTACGACCGGCCGGACGGCTCGCTGGAGAAAGCCGGGGAGGAGCTGCGGGTACGGACCGTGCATGGCGCGGACGGCACGCGCACCGTGCTGACGTACAAGGGTGCGGCGGTCGACGCCGAGTCCGGGTCGAAGCCCGAGCACGAGACCAGCGTCGAGGACGCCGACCAGGCGCACGCCATCCTTCGCGGCCTCGGGCATGTGGAGCTGATCGCGTTCGAGAAGCGGTGCCGGAACTACGACTTCACCGCGCACGGCCGGCAGATGCTCGCCACTCTCGTGCGGGTGCCGGAGATTGACGGGACGTTCCTGGAGGTCGAGACCCTCGTTGACGAGGCGGACGTGCCCGCAGCCCTGGACGACATCCGCGCGGTGCTCGCCGAGCTGGGCATCGGCTCGGAGGATCTGACGCGGGAGACGTACACGGGCGCGGTCGCCGCTCGGCGCCGCTGACACCCGGGCATGACGAAAGGCCCCCTGCACGGTCGTGGTGACCGTGCAGGGGGCGTGCTGTTCAGCGGGCGAAGAGGGCGAGGGCGCCCGTCGCGGCACCGGCCACACCGGCGAGGACGCCGATGGTGGGCATGGGCCAGCGGGCACGTTCGAGGGTGCGGATCCTGAGCTCATGGTCCTGAACATCC
>NZ_WJBG01000212.1 GCF_009709555.1 Streptomyces blattellae
CAGGTCACGAACCTGGCCGGTGGGACTCAGCGCCCAATTGGCCAGCGAGCGCCGCGAGCCGCCGTACACCACCTCCGTGGACAGGACCCAGTGCCCGGCGTACAACCCCTCCGGTTCCCAGTAGCGTTCGATGGCGGGCTGTCCAGGGGAAGCGTCGGTGAACGTGCTTCTTGAACGTGCTTCTTCCGCGCTGACGGAACGGGCAGTGCTGCGCGGGCCTCTGCTCGCAGCGCTGTCCGGCGCCTCCCGCGAGGCGTTCACGAACGGCACGTCGGGCGATTGAGGCGGCTGCGAGGTCGGCCAGTGCTCTGACCGGGAAGGGGTTCGCCGGGTTGGCGGGTCATTCCTTCTCGGAGGCAGCTGCGAGACGGCGGCGGCACAGGTCAGCCGCCGTGAGGTGGGATTTGTGCAGCGCATCGCTGTAGAGCCGCATCTCACGGGCTGCTCGGTCCAGGTGCTGCCAGAAGGTGAGCGGCAGGTCGAGGTCGTCACCGAGATCGACGAGACAGCCGAAGGCGAGCTCCAGCTCGTTGTGCTCCAGGAACTCAAGCGGCGCTGAGAGGTCGATGTTCGGCAGGCCCGTCAGATGGACCCGGGCAGCGTCGAGGTGGCCACGGGTCCGGTTCCAGCTGGACTGAAGTGCCTCGCGATCAACGGTCATGGCGTCAGTGTCGCCGGTGCTGCTCGTATGGTCACGCGGCTTTCGCCGGTCGCCCGCCCCACCGGATGCCCTTCTCACTACGGATACGGGCGCGCTCACGTCGTTGGGCGGCCAGCACGTCGGGATGCCGGGCATCGGTGTTCCGCCAGCGCAGGCAGGCGTGCAGGGCGCGGGTTTGCGCGGTACCGCCCCCGTTCGGAGGAACTGACCGGAGTGACCTGGCCGTTGCGGCAGCCCGTCGCCCAGCGATTGGCGGGCGACCGCTACACCGCCGTCTGCCGCACGGTCACCGCTCCGACTGTGTCATGGTCAGCGCCCAACGGATCGTGTCCGCCGAGGCATCCACATCCACGCCGAAAGATCCCGTGACCACGTCGGCGGGCATGGTCACCGAATGGGACTTGTGAAGTCGTACATGAGTATCGGTACTCAAGGGAGGCGGTCGATCGATGCCCGTGTCGGTGCCGAGCCTGCTTGCGGTCTTCGCTCATCCGGACGACGAGTCGCTGTCCTCCGGCGGAGTACTCGCCCGGCACGCCGCCGCGGGTGCCCGGACCGGTGTTGTGACGGCGACCTGGACCGAGGGCACCCGGCGCGCTGCGGAACTCGCCGAGGCGCTGCGGATTCTGGGCGCGGGCGGACCGCGGATGCTCGGCTACGCCGACGCCCGGGTGCCGGAGTCGGCGCCGGGCGGGTTGAGGTTCCTCGATGCGCCGCTCGACGAGGCGGTGGGGCGGCTGGTGGTCCATGTCCGGCAGTTCCGCCCGGAGATCGTGGTCACCCATGACGCGTACGGCGGGGTGACCGGCCACCCGGACCATGTGCACACCCACCGGGTGACCGCGCTCGCGGTCCAGGCGGCCGGGCTGGAGCGGCTCTATCCGGACGCCGGTGAACCCTGGCGGCCGAGCGCCCTCTACCTGGCCACGCACCCGCATTCGGCCGTCGGGGCGCTCAGCGAGTTCGCCCATGCGGGCAGGGCCCTGAGGACGGTCCCCGACGAGCTGATCACCGCGACCGTCGACGTGAGCCCGTGGCTGGCGCGGAAGTGGGCTGCCGTACTGGCCCATCGCACCGAGGTGGAGCGGGGCGCCGCGCCGGGCCTGCTCGCCGGTTTCCCGACGGCCGTCCGGGAACGGTTCCTCGCCACCGAGTGGTACATCCGCCACGAAACGATCTCTGCCGCTCCGACGCAGACGGAACTGACCGCTTGAGAAGCGATGCCGGGCCTCGAAGTCCAGTCGATCTCCGCGGATGGGTTCCGTCCGTCGGCGGAGCGTTGGGAGACCGTGCGGTCAGAGATCGAGGACTGCGCGCAGAGCCTGATCGATGCGTGCGAGGGCGTCCGGTCCGATGTTGCCCAGACAGGTGCCGTCGTGGAAGCGCGCCGTCTTGAGCTGGGTGATGTTGAGGGCCACGGCCACGGCTTCGAGAGGGGCTTTCAGGTGCACCGACATAATGGTGTCCGGATAGGCCCCGGGCGGATGCAGGACGATGGCGAGGCAGGCGCCGAAGGTCTCGTCGAGCCCGTCGAGGCTGACCACGCAGACAGTTCGTTCACCTTGGGCGCCCTTGACCTGCCAGATGTCACCTCGATTCACCACGCGTCGCCGTCGCCGTCCAGATCCGGGCGATAGCCGGCTGCGGCCAACTGCCTCGCTGCGTCGAGTGTGATCTGCCGACGGATCAGGCGGTCTATGAACGCGGAGACGTTGCCTTCAGGGGCGTGCGTGCGAACGTAACCGGCGGTTTCGTCGGAAAGCGACACAGTGATCTTCGTGGTCATACTTGCATCATACCCGAGTCGTACCATCCTGGTGGTTGGCTTCATTCCTGCGCGCTCGCGATTCCCTCTACGCCCTCCACGAAGTGGTCGAACTCGCCCGCCTGTACGCCGAGTACGAAGGCGTCCCACTTGCGGCGGTTGGTGGTGACGACGGTTTCCGGGGCGCTGGTCTCGCGGAGGTAGACGGGGGCGTCGCCGTCGTCGCCCTCGCCGAAGGCGATCTCGATCCAGGGGCCGGGTCCGGTGGCGTCGGGTGGGGCGGCGCGGGTCCAGGTGAGGTTCGGGGGGATGTCAGGCACGGTGCGGGTCCTTCTTGAGGGTGGTGAGGAGGGTGTCGAAGGCGGCCGGGGTGGCCGTGAGTATCGCGCCGGTGGGGTCGCTGCTTTCGGTGAGATGGATCGTTTTGGCGGTGGTAGCGACATGGACGCAGGACTCGCCCTCGCCGCAGTACGAGGACTTCTGCCAGGGGGTGGTGGACATGTATGCCTCTCAGAGGGACTGGATGACGCTGTGGATGAGGGCCCGTGATTCCAGCTCGATCAGTGCGAGGGCCATCAGGCGGTCCAGGACCTTTCGGTACTTGTCGAGCTGCGCCTCGGCGTTCAGCAGGGTGATGCCGTGCGACTGGTCGAGCTGAACGGTGTCGAGCTGCGGTACAGGCCCGTGGACGTAGTAGATGGGCTGGCCCGCTCCGGGGTAACCGCCGGCGTCGAACGGGATGACGTGGATTGAGATGTTGGGGTGCTCGCCCATCTTGAGAAGGTGTTTCAGCTGCTGCTTGGTGACCTCCCGTCCGCCGAATCTCATGCGTAGGGCGGCCTCGTGGATGATCGCCTGATACGGGATCGGCTCCTTCCGGAAGAGCACCGCTTGGCGCTTGATGCGGAAGGATGCGCGGTGCTCCACTTCGGGAGGTGAGAGCTCGGGCACGACCTGGCGGAACACCTCGCGTGCGTGATCCAGCGTCTGGAGAAGACCGGGGATGCCTGACGTGTGGGCGGTGCGCAGGGCGGTGCCGTGGGACTCCAACTCGGAGAGGTCCAGCAGTCCGGACGGCAGGATCTCCCGGTACTCCTCCCACCAGCCGCGTCGGCGTTCGCCGGTCATCCCTGCGATGGCTTCGACGAGTTCCTTGTCGGGGCAGTCGTATTGGCAGGCCATCGTGCGCACACGCTCCGCGCTCACGGCGAGACGTCCGGTTTCCATGTTGCTGACCTGAGCCTGCTTGATGCCGAGGAGCCGGGCGGCCTCCGTCGACGTCAGGCCCGCGCGCTCGCGCAGCTTGCGCAGTTCAGCGCCGAAACGCAGTTGCCGCGCCGTCGGGTTGGTCCTCACGGGCATGCCCGTCGCTCCTCTGTACTGCGTGTCACCCACACAGGTGGTATCAGAAATTCTCGCTCCGAATGGGATGAATAGTATATGCCTTGTGGCTATTTTGAGTGCGGCGCCACTTCGCCCAGAAGTGCACCGCTCGACGGATCGGCAGGCCACTGGGCAACCGTACGCACGCTCTCAACTCCCCTCAGTGATCGGAGACTTCCATGGCCACCGTATCCCCGTCCTGGGCCTACACCCTGCAACTCCCGCACGATCCACGCGCACCGGGGATCGCCCGCGCCACCCTGCGTACGGTCCTCGCCGCCCATGGCCTCGCCGGTGTCACCCCCACTGCCGAACTCCTGGCCGCCGAACTCCTCGCCAACGCCCACCGTCATACGGCCGGCCCGTACGCCCTCCGGGTCCGCCCGATGGATGCCGAGCGCCTCCGGGTCGCGGTATGGGACACGGACCCGAGGGTCCCGCCCGGGTTCGCCGTCGACGGCGACCTGCCCGCCGTGCCGCCGGATGACGCGGAGGGCGGTCGGGGCCTGCGGCTCGTGCGCGCGTGCGCGGACTCCGTCGGAGCCTCCGTACTGCGGGAGCTGGGGGCGTCGAAGGGCGGGAAGCTGCTGTGGGCCGAGTGTCAGTGGGGTGACCTAACGTAGTGGTACGTGATCGGAGCGTGTAGGAGGGGTGGCGTGACCAAGGTTGAGCAGCGGCGCAGGAAGCCCGCACAGTACGGTGGATGCGACGCCGAGCGGGATGTCGGACCTCCCAGCGAACCCGGTCGTGCGGTCGAGGACACCGAAGCGGTGGAGGGACGGAGGCAGCGAGCCATGTCCGTGTCGCCGGGCGGCCTGCCCCATCTGCGACCCCGTCCGGGGAATCTGCGCGAGATCGCAGAGAAGATCGAGGAGGCGACGGGTCTGCGGGTGCAGATCATGGGAGGGAAGCTCGTGATGTCCCCGACTCCGCGCGGGAAGCACGCGGGAGTGGTCTACCAGCTTGAGGAGTTGATCAGGCCGAAGCTTCCGCCGGAGCTCGTCGCGCCGGTAGTGTCGTCCATCGAGATGCCGGATGATCCGGATGACTTCGTGACGCCGGACCTCCTGGTCTGCCCTCGGGAGTTCCTGGAGTCGGATGACTGGTTGTTGGACCCCCAGGACATCGAGCTCGCTGTCGAAGTCATCTCCCAGTCCGAGAAGTCCCGCCAGATCCGGGACAAGGCCGACTGGTACGCCGTCGCCCGCGTTCCCGTCCTCCTCGTCATCGACCCCCGAAACGGCACCTGGGCCCTGCACACCCGTCCGGACAACGGCGCCTACCAGGACGTACTCCCCGGCAAGTTCGGAGAAGCCATACGACTGCCCGAGCCGATCGGCATCGAGGTCTCCACCGACGGCTTTCTGCTGTACGGCACTACACCGCGCCGGAGCGGAGGGGGCGGAGGGCGCGAGGGCGGCGGGGGTTGACGCACCTCCGTTCCGTTCTCCATGCCGACGTCGCTCCGCGCACCGCATACCCGACGGCCCGCGGCCTCAGCGGCCCGTCGGCACCGCCCGCAGAATTCGCGGGCGGCATCCGCGGCGGGCCGTGCCCCTTCGGTGTCACCGCCGTCGCCGCACCCACCGCGATGGGCCGCTCGGGGTGGGGCGTTGAGCGTCGTGGGCCAACTCCCTTGAAGCGCCGGTCCGTTGTGTCCGTTGTACCAACTCGCCGCGCTCTCGCAGCCGTATGCAGCAAGGCCGCGCATGCCCCGGCTTCAGCGCAGGGGCGAGTGGGAGTGTTCCGGGTGGAGGTGGTCGCTCTGTGTCGCGATGCCGCCGGTTGCGGGGCTTGCCAGGGGGGAAGCTCCTAAACTGGCGCGAGCGGACACCCGGTGGGCGAGGGGCGGTTGACGGTGCGTAAGGCATGGATCGTGGCGGGCGCCGTGTTCGCGGCGGGGGTCAGCTTCATGATGCTGCTAGTCGCGGGTGTCTACCTCGTCGCGGGGAATCCTGCCGAGGGGGATGGCGGGGGCACGAGGACGCTTGCCGAGGGGGCCGTGCCCGCCGAATATCAGCCGCTCGTGCAGAGGTACGGCAATATGTGCCCCGCCATCAACCCCGCGCTGCTCGCCGCCCAGCTGTATCAGGAGAGCGGGTTCAATCCCAACGCGCAGAGCCCGGCGGCGGCGCAGGGGATAGCGCAGTTCATTCCGGGGACCTGGGCCACGCACGGCGTCGACGGCGACGGCGACGGGGACCGGGACGTGTGGGATCCGAACGACGCGATTCCGTCGGCCGCCTCGTACGACTGCGCGCTCGCCTCGTATGTGGAGGACGTGCCGGGGAACGCGACGGAGAACATGCTCGCCGCCTACAACGCGGGGGCGTACGCGGTCATCCGGTACGGGGGGGTGCCGCCGTACTCGGAGACCCAGAACTACGTGAGGACGATCACGACGCTTGAGGACAGCTTCGCGGCGCCCGTGACCCGGGTGGATCCGTCGGAGCAGGCCGCCACCGCCATCGACTACGCCCAGAAGAAGCTCGGCACACCCTATCTGTGGGGTGGGAACGGGACCGCCGACCAGGGAGGGCGGTTCGACTGTTCCGGGCTGACCAAGGCGGCGTACGAGAGCGCCGGGATCACGTTGCCCCGGGTCGCCAACGATCAGTACAACGCCGGACCGCATCCCCCGCGGGACGAGCTGCTCCCCGGGGACCTGGTGTTCTTCTCGGACGACCTCACCGATTCGCGGGCCATCCGGCACGTGGGGATCTATGTCGGCGGCGGGTACATGATCGACGCGCCCCGGCCGGGGGCCGTGATCCGGTTCGACCCGATCGACACCCCCGACTACTTCGGGGCGACCCGGGTCACCGAGGACGGTGGGGCGGCGTTGGCGATGGCTGGGCAGGGATGACGGGGCGGGGATGGCTGGGCTGGGATGACGGGGCGGGGATGGCGGTCGTAGGCTCTCGTACGTGACCGGCCCACCCGTCCCGGAACAGCGCCTGCGTGATCTCGCGCGGCTGCGCCGGGTCCGCGACCGGATCGACCGGGAGTACGCGCAGCCGCTGGACGTCGAGGCGCTCGCGCGCGGTGCGCACATGTCGGCCGGGCACCTCAGCCGGGAGTTCCGGGCCGCGTACGGGGAGTCGCCGTACAGCTATCTGATGACGCGGCGCATCGAGCGCGCGATGACGTTGCTGCGCCGTGGCGACCTCTCCGTCACCGAGGTCTGCTTCGAGGTCGGCTGTGCCTCGCTGGGCACCTTCAGCACCCGCTTCACCGAGCTGGTCGGCATGCCGCCGAGCACCTACCGGCGGCTCGCGGCGAGCGCGACGGAGGGGCTGCCGGCGTGCGTGGCCAAGCAGGTGACCAGGCCGGTCAGGAATCGAGAAGCGGCACCGGTGAGCCGTCGCTAGCGTGATGTCCATGGACATCACCATTCACACGAGCTTCCTTCCGCAGGACGACCCGGAGGCCGCGCTGGCCTTCTACCGGGACGCCCTCGGCTTCGAGGTCCGCAGTGACGTCGGACAGGGCACGATGCGGTGGATCACGGTCGGTCCTGCCGGGCAGCCGGGCACGTCCATCCTGCTGGCGCCGCCCGCCGCCGATCCCGGGATCACCGAGGAGGAGCGGCGCACCATCGCCGAGATGATGGCCAAGGGGACCTACGGCTGGATTCTGCTGGCCACCCGGGATCTCGCCGGCACGTTCGAGAAGGTGCAGGCCAGTGCGGCGGCGGAGGTGGTTCAGGAGCCGACGGAGCAGCCGTACGGGGTGCGGGACTGTGCGTTTCGGGATCCCGCGGGCAACATGGTGCGGATTCAGGAAGTGAAGTGAGCGGGACGCTCCGCGGGTAGTGCCGCGATGGTTTGTCGCTTGTCTGCGGGGCCGTTGTGGCTGGTCGCGCAGTTCCTCGCGCCCCTGACGGGGCGCCGCCGTACCGCCCATGAAAGGGAGACACGATGAGCAGGGCTACGTCGCACGCTGCCGACCTTCACGACATGATTCGTGTGCACGGGGCGCGGGAGAACAATCTCAAGGACGTCAGCATCGAGATACCCAAGCGGCGGCTGACGGTGTTCACCGGGGTGTCCGGGTCGGGGAAGAGTTCGCTGGTGTTCGACACGATCGCCGTGGAGTCGCAGCGGCTGATCAATGAGACGTACAGCGCCTTTGTTCAGGGGTTCATGCCGAACCTGGCGCGGCCCGAGGTCGATGTGCTCGACGGGCTGACGACGGTGATCAGCGTCGATCAGCAGCGGATGGGTGCCGATCCGCGGTCCACGGTCGGTACCGCCACCGACGCGAACGCGATGCTGCGCATCCTCTTCAGCCGGCTCGGCGAGCCGCACATCGGGCCGCCGAGCGCGTACTCGTTCAACACCGCCACGGTCCGGGCGGCCGGTGCGATCACCGTCGAGAAGGGCAACAAGAAGGCGGTGCGGGCGACTTACGAGCGCACCGGCGGCATGTGCACGCACTGCGAGGGCCGGGGCAAGGTCTCCGACATCGACCTCACGCAGCTGTACGACGACTCCAAGTCGCTCGCCGAGGGCGCGTTCACCATCCCCGGCTGGAAGTCGGACAGCCAGTGGACGGTCGGGCTCTACGCCCAGTCGGGCTTCCTCGACCCGAACAAGCCGATCCGCAGGTTCACCGAGCAGGAGATGCAGGACTTCCTCTACGGCGAGCCGACGAAGGTGAAGGTCAACGGCATCAACCTCACCTACGAAGGGCTGATCCCCAAGATCCAGAAGTCGTTCCTGTCCAAGGACAAGGAGGCGATGCAGCCGCACATCCGGGCGTTCGTGGAGCGGGCCGTCACCTTCACCACCTGCCCCGAGTGCGACGGCACGCGGCTCAGCGAGGGCGCCCGGTCGTCGAAGATCGGGAATATCTCCATCGCGGACGCCTGCGCGATGGAGATCCGCGACCTGGCCGAATGGGTCCGCGGCCGCAAGGAACCGTCGGTGGCGCCGCTGCTGACCGCGCTGCGGCAGAGCCTCGACTCGTTCGTGGAGATCGGCCTCGGCTATCTCTCGCTGGACCGGCCCGCGGGCACGCTGTCCGGTGGTGAGGCGCAGCGCGTCAAGATGATCCGCCACCTCGGCTCCTCCCTCACCGACGTCACGTACGTCTTCGACGAGCCCACCATCGGCCTGCACCCGCATGACATCCAGCGCATGAACAACCTGCTGCTGCGGCTGCGGGACAAGGGCAACACCGTGCTGGTCGTGGAGCACAAGCCGGAGGCGATCGCGATCGCCGACCACGTCGTCGACCTCGGCCCCGGTGCCGGTACGGCGGGCGGCACCGTCTGCTACGAGGGCACCCTCGACGGCCTGCGGGCCTCCGGCACCATCACCGGCCGGCATCTCGACGACCGGGCCGCGCTGAAGGAGACGGTGCGGACGCCGAAGGGCGCGCTGGAGATCCGCGGGGCGACGGCGAACAACCTCCAGGGCGTCGACGTCGACATCCCGCTCGGCGTGCTGACCGTGGTCACCGGCGTCGCCGGATCCGGCAAGAGCTCGCTCGTGCACGGCTCGATCCCCGCCGACCAGGGTGTGGTGGCGGTCGACCAGACCCCGATCCGCGGTTCCCGGCGCAGCAACCCGGCGACGTACACCGGACTGCTCGACCCGATCCGCAAGGCCTTCGCCAAGGCCAACGGCGTGAAGCCGGCGCTGTTCAGCGCCAACTCCGAGGGCGCCTGCCCCACCTGCAACGGCGCCGGTGTCATCTACACCGACCTGGCGATCATGCAGAGTGTCGCCACCACCTGCGAGGACTGCGAGGGGAAGCGGTTCGACGCCTCGGTGCTGGAGTACCGGCTCGGCGGCCGGGACATCAGCGAGGTGCTGGCGATGTCGGTGACCGAGGCCGAGGAGTTCTTCGGCGCCGGCGAGGCACGTACGCCCGCCGCGCACACCATCCTCGACCGGCTCGCCGACGTCGGCCTCGGCTACCTCACCCTCGGCCAGCCGCTCACCACGCTGTCCGGCGGCGAGCGGCAGCGGCTCAAGCTGGCCACGCACATGGGCGACAAGGGCGGCGTGTACGTCCTCGACGAACCGACGACCGGTCTCCATCTCGCCGACGTCGAGCAACTCCTCGGCCTGCTCGACCGGCTCGTCGACGCCGGCAAGTCCGTCATCGTCATCGAGCACCACCAGGCGGTCATGGCGCACGCTGACTGGATCATCGACCTCGGACCCGGTGCCGGGCACGACGGTGGCCGAATCGTGTTCGAGGGCACTCCCGCCGAACTCGTCGCCGACCGCTCCACCGTCACAGGTGAGCACCTTGCGGCGTATGTCGGAGGCTGACCGGCGAGTGGTCGGCGCGGAACGCGCAAACCCCGCGGGTATGGCCTGAACCGATCTCTCCACAGAGCGTCAACCACCCCCCTGAGCTGCGGTGATGAGTCTCTCTTCGATAACGTCTGAGTGATCATTCGGTGGAGTGTGGAACGTATCAACAGGGGACGTGCGTTCCTGGTGACGTAGCCGAGCGGACGTCTGGCGGAAGCGGATCTACATCCACGGGGGTGGCAAGTTCGGCGTACGCACATGTGCGCCGGGAGAGACGACGAAGGGGCCGCGCACTATGGCTGGACTCGCCGAATACGGGTCGAACCCCGACGTCGAGCTGCTTTACGACATCAATGGCCTCGCCAAGGACGCGCCCGGGTGGTTCGGCCGGGGTGTGGAATTCGTCGGCGAGTTCGGGCTGTTGATCGCGATGGGGCTGCTGGTGCTCTGGTGCTGGTGGACTGTGCGGCGGCGCGGTGGTGCTGATGCGGCGTCTTCTGTCGCCGCGCTGGTGTGGGCGCCGCTCGCCGCCGGGATCGCGGTGCTCGTGAATGTGCCGATACGGGGATTTGTGGAGCGGCCCCGGCCCTTTCTCGACCATCAGGGGCTGGAAGTCCTCGTGGAGGGGAAGACCGATTTCTCCTTTGTGAGCGATCACGCGACGATCGCCATGGCCATCGGGGCCGGTCTGTTCGTCGCGAACAGGAAATTCGGTATCGCGGGGATCGCGCTGGCCTTCGTCGAGGGGTTCTGCCGGGTCCTTATGGGTGTGCACTATCCGACGGATGTCGTGGGCGGGTTCGCGCTCGGCACGGCCGTGGTGTTGTTGCTGTCGCCGCTTGCGATGGCTTTGCTGACGCCGGTGATGACGGCGGCTGAGGGGTCGAGCAGGGCGTCTTGGCTCATCCGGGGGCGGGGGAGAGCCGCGGGACTTGAGGGAGCTGTGATTCCTGGGGCTCGGGCCGAGTCGGCGGATGCGGCTGAGCGGGACCTGGCGGCGTAAGCGCTCCGCTGGAGGGCTGATGTGTCGGGTGCGGGTGCGGGCGCGGGTACGGGTGCGTTGTGGCTGGTCGCGCCCACGCGGCGGAGCCGCACATTGGCAGAGCCCCGCGCCCCTTTGGGGCGCTGCCTACAGCGCCTGTGGGTATGTGAAGAACCTCTTCGGGTCGTACTGCCTCTTCAAGCGCTGCAGGCCGGGGGCCGCGTCCCCGTAGTACGCCTTGCGCCAGTTCTTCAGGTTCGGGTCCGTGTAGTTCTGGTAGGCGGCGCCGGAGGCGTAGGGGCGCATGGCGGTGTGAGCCGAGGTGAGCCAGGACTGGGCTGTCGTGCCGGGGGTGCCTGCTCGCCAGGAGGCGATGTACTGGGCCAGCATGCGCGAGCGGCGGTGGACGAAGGCCGTGGCGGTGGGGGAGACGCGGTTGACGGCGCCGCCCAGGGCGGTGAGCTGGACGCTGCCGGCGCCTCCCTGGACCGAGGCCAGCTGGGACAGGAGCTGCTGGATGCCGTTCGCCGGGAGTGAGGCGTCGAAGAAGTCCGACTTCGCCGCGTAGGTCTCGCGGTTCAGGGCGCCTTCGGGGGAGCGGCCGGGGGTGGCGCCCGGGAGGTGGCACTGGGCGTCCGACGCGAAGGACGAGCATCCCGCGTAGAGCTCCATCGAGGCCTCGTAGGAGCGGCGCTTCAGGGAGACGCTGGTCGCCGGGGAGCCTATTCGGTCGGCCAGCCGGTCCACCGCGTTCTGCAGTTCGCCGTACGTGCCGAGGGAGAAGGCCGCGACGGAGACGGTCGGGGTGCCGCCCACCGCGTTGGCGATGTGCAGGGAGGACCAGATCTCGTCGGGTTGGCTCGGCCCCCACTCCTGCCAGGCCCGCACCACCGCCGCCGCCTTCGACCACGGCCAGCTCAGATACGCCGACACCGCCTGCGGGGCCGGGTGGGTCTTGAACCGCAGTTCCGTCACGACACCGAAGTTGCCATTGCCCGCGCCGCGCAGCGCCCAGAACAGGTCCTTGTTCTCGGCGGCGTTGGCTGTCAGCTGCTTGCCGTCCGCCGTGATCAGGGTGGCCTGGGTGAGGCTGTCGCAGGTCAGGCCGTACGCCCGGGAGACCACTCCGTGGCCGCCGCCCAGGGCGAGGCCGGAGACTCCCACCGTCGGGCAGGAGCCCGCAGGGATGGTCACGCCCTTGGCGGCGAGGGAGCGGTAGACGTCGATCAGCTTGGCGCCGGCGCCGACGACGGCCGTACCGCCGCTCGCGCGGACCCGGCTGAGCTTCGACACGTCGACGATCAGCCGGCCGTCGCCGGACGACCAGCCCGCGTACGAGTGGCCGCCGTTGCGGATCGCCACCCGGAGGTCGTGGGCCCGGGCATAGGCGAGGGCCGTACGGATGTCGTCGGAGTGGGCCACGTACGCCACCGCGACCGGCTTCAAGCTGTCGAAGCGGGTGTTGTAGAGTTGGCGGGCCGCCTTCCACTGCTCCTCGCCGGGGCGGACCAGGGTGCCGTCGAGGTCCTCGGCCAGGCCGGACCAGTTCTGCGCGGCGGCGGGCGTGGTGACGGTGGAAGCGGGCCTGCCCGTGGTGGTGGCGGCGGTGGTGGTGGTGCGGGTGGCGCCCGACGTTCCCTCGCTGCTGCATGCCGCTGTCGTCAGTCCCGCGAGCGCGGCCGTGCCGCCTGCGATGAACGTACGCCGTTCCATGTGCGCCTCCCGTCGGCTTCCGTCGGCTTTCGTGGAGCGAGACGGGGCCCCGGGGGCGCGGGTTCCACAGCGGGCCGTCGTGTGACAAGAACGCGGTCATGTCACAGGACAGGATGCCGGAGTACGGCCCGACGTGCCGGAACGGCGTCACTACCCGGGTGCGTTCGCGTGGCCCTTCGCGTCCGTCCTGGCCTGGCTGCGGGCTCTGCGGGCGGGGCCGCGCCAGCCGCAGCTGCATCGAGCTGTGCAGAACTTGCCTTGGTCAACCGTCGTTGTGAGATGTTCCGGGTCTGCCTGGCCGGAATCCAGGCCGTCGTGGTGCGCCACACCTTCTACCGTACCCAGCGCGGGTAAACGGTTTCTCCGCTCACTGTCCGTCTTCGGCCAGCGTGACGAGGCCACCCAGCCGTCGTTATCCGTAAGCGACAGGGGGCCCGGGACGGACGTAGCGGCTGGGGGTAGGCAGGCGATGGCGGAGCGGCAGCGGCGACAGTGGCGGACGGCGACAGGGGTCGCGGGACTCATGGTCTGCGCATGCGCCACCGGGTGTTCCGGCGGGGCCGCCGCGGAGGACGCGCGTGCGGCCGCAGATCCCGTCGAGGCCCTGCACCGGGCCGCCGGCCGGCTGGTGGACGCGGGCAGTGCCCAGGCCCGTACCTCCATGGAGATGGCCACCGGCGGAACCCGCGTCACCATCCGGGGAGAAGGGGTGTACGACTTCTCCCGGCAGCTCGGGCGGCTGAAGGTGCTGCTGCCCCAGGATCCGGCGGGGAGCCGGGAACACCGGTCGATCACCGAACTCCTTGCCCCGGGCGCGCTGTTCATGAAGAACCGGGGGGCCGGGGTGCCCGCCGACAAATGGGTGCGCGTGGACACCGCCACGCTCTCCGACGGCAACCTCGTCACCGGTGGCGCCACGGACCCGTTCGCCGCCGCCGAGTTGCTGCGCGGGACGCGGACGGCGACGTATGTGGGGGAGACCGAGGTCGCGGGGACCGCCGTACGGCACTACCGGGGGACCGCCGACCTCGCGGACGCGGCCCAGGAGGCCTCGGAAGGAAACCAGAAAGCGCTCGCCGCGGCGGCGAAAGGGTTCGCCAGGGCCACTGTGCCCTTCGACGTCTACCTCGACGAGCAGGGGCGCATCCGCAAGATCCGGCACCGGTTCAGCTTCGTCAACTTCGTGGGCGGACAGCAGCAGAACACCGTCGCGGTGGCCTCGACGACGCTGCTGTACGACTTCGGGGCCCCTGTCCACGTAGAGCTGCCGGCGACCGGGGACATCTACGCCGGGAAGATCGCCGAGGAGTGAGCCGGGGCTCACGGGGAAGCCGTGGGGAAAGGTGCGCGGAAGAATGACGGGCGTCAAGAACTAGCCCGTCCGTGCCATGCGCGTTGTGTAGGCCGCTCCCTACTCTAGGAAGTCGGTGACGGCAGAGAAGAGGTGATGCACGTGGCTCCGGTCGGCGGTACGGCAGTTCAGGACCACGTGGCCCTCGCCGAGATCGAGCTGTGCGGAGACCTGATCATCGCGGCGTCGGCCGCCCACGAGGACCGGCTCAGCATGGAGAGCATCGACGAGGTGCTGAAAGTGGCCGAAACACGTGAGCGCGCAGAGCCGCACAATTGATACGGCCCGCGCCCCTTTGGGGCGCGGTGAACGTCGCGCGGTGGATGTGGCGCGGTGAACGTCGCGCGGTGAATCTCACGTGCGCAGCAGTCGGCCGATCGCCTTTGTCGCCTCCTCCACCTTCGCGTCGATCTCCGTGCCGCCCTTGACGGCGGCGTCGGCGACGCAGTGGCGCAGGTGCTCCTCCAGGAGTTGCAGGGCGAAGGACTGCAGGGCCTTGGTGGAGGCGGACACCTGCGTGAGTATGTCGATGCAGTAGACGTCCTCGTCGACCATGCGCTGCAGGCCGCGGATCTGGCCCTCGATCCTGCGCAGGCGTTTGAGGTGTTCGTCCTTCTGCTTGTGGTACCCGTGGATCCCGCGGTCGTGGTCGGTGACCACGGTCGCGGCGGCCTCGGAGGGCGCCCCGGCGCCGGCCTCGGTGGTCGTCATCGCGTCCTCCAGACACATATACCCCTACTGGGTATATCGTACCGAACTTTGCTGGGTATAGGGCTGTTGGCCAATGCCGCAGGCAGAAGCCAGTACCGAAGCCAGTACCGAAGCCAGGACCGAAGCCTTGTTACGCCCCTGTGCGGAGCAGTCTGCTCGATGGGCGACACTGGGGGGCGGCCCATTAGCCATGGCTGGATGATGTGCCTAGCATCAGCCTGACCGAAACCGAAGCATCCCGAGGACCCCACGTGCGCTTTCGTCTGACCCCCAGGGAGACGAGCTTCTATGACATGTTTGCCGCGTCCGCGGACAACATCGTCACGGGCTCGAAACTCCTGATGGAATTGCTCGGGGCGGACACCGCCGGCCGGGCCGAGATCGCAGAGCGTATGCGGGCCGCGGAACATGCGGGTGACGATGCGACACACGCGATCTTCCACCAGTTGAACTCCTCGTTCATCACGCCGTTCGACCGTGAGGACATCTACTCCCTGGCTTCGTCCCTCGACGACATCATGGACTTCATGGAGGAGGCCGTCGACCTCGTCGTCCTCTACAACGTGGAGGAACTGCCCAAGGGCGTCGAGCAGCAGATCGAGGTGCTGGCGCGGGCGGCCGAGCTGACGGCCGAGGCGATGCCGAATCTGCGGACGATGGACAACCTCACCGAGTACTGGATCGAGGTCAACCGGCTGGAGAACCAGGCCGACCAGATCCACAGAAAGCTTCTTGCACATCTCTTCAACGGCAAGTACGACGCGATCGAGGTGCTGAAGCTCAAGCAGATCGTGGATGTGCTGGAGGAGGCGGCGGACGCGTTCGAGCATGTGGCGAACACGGTGGAGACCATCGCCGTCAAGGAGTCCTGAGCCCACGCCATGGACACCTTCGCGCTGGTCGTGACCGTTCTGGTCGCGCTCTTCTTCACCTACACCAACGGCTTCCACGATTCGGCGAACGCGATCGCCACGTCGGTGTCGACGCGTGCGCTGACGCCCAAGGCCGCGCTGGCGATGGCGGCCGTGATGAATCTCGCCGGAGCCTTTATGGGCAGCGGGGTCGCCAAGACGGTCAGTGAGGGGCTGATTCAGACACCCGAGGGGTCGAAGGGGATGGGGATCCTCTTCGCCGCGCTCATAGGCGCGATCACGTGGAACCTCGTCACCTGGTACTTCGGGCTGCCCTCGTCGTCCTCGCACGCGTTGTTCGGCGGGATGGTGGGGGCCGCGCTGGCGGGTGGGACCACCGTCTACTGGGACGGGGTGCTGGAGAAGATCGTCATTCCGATGTTCGTGTCGCCTGTGGTGGGCATGGCGGTCGGATATCTGGTGATGACGGCGATCATGTGGATCTTCCGGCGGGCGAATCCGCACAAGGCCAAGCGGGGGTTCCGGATAGCGCAGACGGTCTCCGCGGCGGGGATGGCTCTGGGGCACGGTCTGCAGGATGCGCAGAAGACCATGGGCATTGTGGTCATGGCGCTGGTCATCGCCGATGTCGAGGACTACGGCGATCCGATTCCGGTGTGGGTGAAGATCGTGTGCGCCGTGATGCTGTCGCTCGGTACGTATGCCGGGGGGTGGCGGATCATGCGGACGCTGGGGCGGAAGATCATCGAGTTGGATCCGCCGCAGGGGTTCGCGGCGGAGACGACGGGGGCGTCGATCATGTTCACCACGGCGTTCTTGTTCAAGGCGCCGATTTCCACGACGCATGTGATCACGTCGGCGATCATGGGGGTGGGGGCTACCAAGCGGGTCAATGCCGTGCGGTGGGGCGTTGCCAAGAACATTGTGCTCGGGTGGTTCATCACGATGCCGGCGGCTGCGGTGGTGGCCGCGGGGGCGTTCGGGGTCGTGAACCTGGCGTTTCTGTAGCGGTGCGCGTGGGTGGGGGTTGCTGTGGGGTGGTGCGGCGGCCCGGCGTTGACGGGGTGCCGCCTGCGCCCACCCGTGCCGCCCTAGGCGGCACGAATGCCCGCAGCCTGGGCGGGCGCAGGGGGTGGGCCCGCCCCCCGGCTCCCGGGGGGCGGGCCCTTTTGGCCTCGCGGTGGCACCGCCATGCAGCACCGCGAGGGGTCTGTCAGCCGAAGCGGCCGGAGATGTAGTCCTCGGTGGCCTGGACCGACGGGTTGGAGAAGATGCGCTCCGTGTCGTCTATCTCGATGAGCTTGCCCGGCTGGCCGACGGCGGCGAGGTTGAAGAAGGCGGTGCGGTCGGAGACCCGGGCCGCCTGCTGCATGTTGTGCGTCACGATGACGATCGTGAAGCGCTCCTTCAGCTCGCCGATCAGGTCCTCGATCGCGAGGGTGGAGATGGGGTCGAGGGCCGAGCAGGGCTCGTCCATCAGCAGCACGTTCGGTTCCACCGCGATCGCCCGCGCGATGCACAGACGCTGCTGCTGACCGCCCGACAGGCCCGAACCCGGCTTGTTCAGGCGGTCCTTGACCTCGTTCCAGAGGTTCGCGCCCTTGAGGGACTTCTCGACGATGTCGTCCAGCGCGGCCTTCTTGTACGAGCCGTTGAGCCGCAGGCCGGCCGCCACGTTGTCGTACACCGACATCGTGGGGAACGGGTTCGGACGCTGGAAGACCATGCCGACCTCGCGCCGCACGGACACCGGGTCCACCCCAGCGCCGTACAGGTTCTCGTCGTCGAGCATGACCTTGCCCTCGACCCTGCCGCCCGGCGTCACCTCGTGCATGCGGTTGAGCGTGCGCAGGAACGTGGACTTGCCGCAGCCGGAGGGGCCGATGAAGGCGGTCACGGAGCGGGGCTCGACGGTCATCGAGATGTCTTCGATGGCGCGGAAGGAGCCGTAGTAGGCGTTCAGCCCGCTTACGTCAATTCGCTTGGCCATGGGTATCACTGCTTCTTTCGGGAAATCTGAGATCGGTCGCTGTCGGTCTCACGCGGCGGTGGCCGCACATCGTCGCGTCAGCGACCGGTCTTCGGCGCCTTCCAGCGGGCGATGCCGCGGGCTGCCAGGTTCAGGATCATCACGAAGGCGATCAGAGTGAGGGCCGCGGCCCAGGCACGGTCGTACGCCGCACCTTCGCCGGCGCTGTTCTTGAACTGCTGGTAGATGTACAGCGGCAGCGACGATTGCGCACCCTCGAACGGGTTGTTGTTGATGAACGGGTTGCCGAACACCAGCAACAGTACGGGTGCGGTCTCACCGGCGATACGGGCCACCGCCAGCATGATGCCGGTGGTGATACCGCCGATCGCGGTCGGCAGGACCACCTTCAGGATGGTGCGCCACTTCGGCACGCCCAGTGCGAAGGACGCCTCCCGCAGCTCGTTCGGGACGAGCTTGAGCATCTCCTCCGTGGAGCGGACCACAACCGGCATCATCAGGATCGTCAGCGCGAGCGCACCGGCGAAGCCGGAGAAGCCCAGGTCGAACATGAGCAGAAGCGAGAGGATGAACAGACCGGCGACGATCGACGGGATGCCCGTCATGACGTCGACGAAGAAGGTGACGGCCCGGGCGAGGTTGCCCCGCCCGTACTCCACCAGGTAGATCGCGGTGAGCACACCGATCGGCACGGCGATCAGGGTGGCGATGCCGACCTGCTCCAGGGTGCCGATGATGGCCGCGTAGATGCCGCCGCCCGGCTCGGTGTCGGCGACGACGCCCATCGAGTGGCTGAGGAAGTATCCGTCGAGCACTTTGGTGCCGCGCTCGACGGTGGCCCAGATCAGCGATGCGAGCGGCACCACGGCGAGCAGGAAGGCGACCCAGACCAGCGAGGTCGCGATGCGGTCCTTGGCCTGGCGGCGGCCTTCGACCCGGCCGGCGATGACGAACGTACCGAGGACGAAGAGGATCGCGGCGATCAGACCCCACTGGATCCGGCTGTCGATCCCGGTGGCCAGGCAGAGGCCGACGGAGACGGCGACGGAACCCGCGCCCAGCGCCCACGGGAACCACTTCGGCAACCGCTCGCCCTGCAGGGAGCTGGGGCGCTTGTCGTTGATGGCGGTGGTGCTCATGCGTTGGCCCCCGAGAACTCCTTGCGGCGGGCGATGATCATGCGAGCCGCGCCGTTGACCAGCAGGGTGATGACGAACAGGACCAGGCCGGAGGCGATGAGCGCGTCCTGGCCGAACTCGTCCGCCTCGGGGAACTTGGCGGCGATGTTCTGGGCGAAGGTGCCGCCGCCCGGGTTGAGCAGGCTGCCGTGGATCAGGAAGTCCGGGGAGAGCACGGTGGCGACGGCCATCGTCTCGCCGAGCGCGCGGCCGAGGCCCAGCATCGAGGCGGAGATGATGCCGGAGCGGCCGAACGGCAGGACGGCCATCCGGATGACCTCCCAGCGCGTCGCGCCGAGAGCCAGTGCCGCTTCCTCGTGCATCTGCGGGACCTGGTTGAAGACCTCACGGCTCACGTTCGTGATGATCGGCAGGATCATGATCGCGAGCAGGACGCCGACGGTGAGCATCGAGCGCGGGGCGCCTTCCTCCCAGGAGAAGACGCCGGTCCAGCGGAAGTAGTCGTTCAGCCAGCCGAAGAGGCCGTCCATCTGCGGTACGAGGATCAGGGCGCCCCACAGGCCGTACACGATGGACGGTACGGCGGCGAGCAGGTCGATCACGTACGCGATGGGGGAGCTGAGCCTGCGCGGGGCGTAGTGGGTGATGAACAGCGCGATGGCGACGGAGACCGGGACCGCGATGGCCATGGCGATGATCGAGGAGATGATCGTGCCGTAGGCCAGGACCGCGATGCCGAAGACCGGCGGCTGGGTTCCGGTGTTCCACTCGAAGGTGGTGAGGAAGTTGCCCTCGTTGTCGCTGATCGCGATGGCGGCCCGCCAGCTGAGGAAGACCGCGATCGCGGCCATGATCAGCAGCAGGAAGATGCCGGAGCCGCGGGCGAGACCGAGGAAGACCCGGTCTCCGGGGCGGGTGGCGCCGCGGGCGGCACGCTTGCGCTCGCCCTGGGTCGGCTGGGGCGTCGGGGGAGGTGCGTCTTGTGTGGTTATGTCCATCGGGTTTCTCCGGTCTGCGGAGCCGTACTCGGCGTACGGTTCCTGGCGGCGGTGCACCGGACGGTGCGGCCCGGCCCCGAGGGGGAACCGGGCCGCACGCTCAGGTCAGCTCAGGCCCGCGATGGTGGTGCGGACCTTGGAGATGATGTCGTCGGGGATCGGGGCGTAGGAGTTCTCGGCGAGGAGGCCCTGGCCCTCCTCGCTGGCGATGTAGGTCAGGAACGACTTGACGGTGGGCAGGGTCTCGGCCTTGTTGCCCTTGTCGCAGACGATCTCGTACGTGACCAGGGTGATCGGGTAGGCGCCGTCGGCCTTGGTGTTGTAGTTGATCTCAAGCGCCAGGTCCTTGCCCGTGCCGACGACCTCGGCGTCCGCGATGGCGGCGGTGGCGGTGTCGGACGTGGGCTTGACCGGCTCGGCGGCGCCCGTGTCGATCGCGACGGTCGACATGTCCTTCGCGTACGACTCCTCCATGTAGCTGATGGCGCCGGAGGTCTGCTTCACGCTCTGCGCGACACCGGAGGAACCGGACGCGGCCTGGCCGCCCGGAGCCGTCCACGCCTTGCCGCCCTCGTACGTCCAGTCGCTCGGGGCGGCGGCGGTCAGGTACTTGGTGAAGTTGTCCGTGGTGCCGGACTCGTCCGAGCGGTGGAACGCCTGGATCTTGGTGCTGGGCAGGTCGGCGCCGGGGTTCAGCTCCTTGATCGCCGCGTCGTCCCAGTTCTTGATCTTGCCGCTGAAGATCTTGGCGATCGTCGGCGCGTCCAGGACCAGGTTGTCGACACCCTCGACGTTGTACGCGAGGGCGATCGCGCCGCCGACCATCGGGAGGTCGATGCCCTGGCCGCCGGAGCAGACCTCCTTGGAGGCGGTGACCTCTTCGGGCTTCAGCGCGGAGTCCGAGCCGGCGAAGGCGACCGTGCCCTGGTTGAACGCGGTGATACCGGCGCCGGAGCCGCCGCCCTTGTAGTTGATCTGGACGCCGGAGCACTGGGCCGAGAACTGCTTCACCCAGGCGTCGATCGCGTTCTTCTGCGCGGACGAGCCGTCGGCGAGCAGCTGGCCGCTGGCGTCGCCGCAGTCGATGGAGCCGGCCTGGGCGGTGGCGGTGGAGTCGCCGCCGCTGCTCTCGCCGGTGTCGTCCGAGCCGCACGCCGTGAGGGCCAGGGCGCCGGAGACGGCGATCGCGCCGAGAGCGAGAGCCCGCCGGTTCTTGCGCTGAAGCTTCACTTGAGGGGGTTCCTTCCAGGAGCCGCCGTCCTGAATCGGCGGCGTGCGAACGACTGGTGGGAACGGGCGCGCGTTCGAGGTGTGCCCGTCATCAGGTAAGGCCGAAATTAGGCAGGTGAGGTGAAGCCGCCTATGGCCGGAAGTGAATGGAGGGTGAACCCCTGCCGTCGGTGCGGTTAGGTCACGGAAGGCTCACGTTGTGGACACGGGGCGATTCCGGACTATGCCAGGGGAAGGGCGTCCAGGAGTGCGTCCACGAGGGTGCGGTCCCTCGGCTGGGTGAGCCGGTCGCGGGCGGCCGTCGGGGAGAGCCACAGCAGGCGGTCCACTTCGTCGTCGGGGGTGAAGGTGCCGGGTCCCGCCTCGGCCGCCCAGTAACGCACCTGCTTGGGACGGCCGCCTGCGAAGTAGTGGGCGGTGGGCAGTTCGGCCCCCGGCACCGCGCTGCAGCCCGTCTCCTCCGCCACCTCCCGCATGGCGCCCGAGAGCGGTTCCTCACCGCGTTTCAGCTTGCCCTTGGGGTGGGACCAGTCGTCGTATTTCGGGCGGTGTACGAGACATATCTCCAGTTCACCGTCCACAGGCGAGCGCCGCCACAGCACGCAGCCGGCTGCCTGGACGATGTCGTCGCTCGTGTGCGTCACCGGGGTTCCACCGCCTCCTCAAGGGTGCTCGTGCGGGTCAGGCCGTGCCGACGGCCTGCTTCTGCCACGACTGCTGGAACGTGAAACGCGCCGCCTCCACCTCGTGCCGCTGGTCGGCGTGGAGCACGCCGAGGGCGTACGCCGTCGCCGGGGCGATGCGCGGCGTGCGAGCCGCGGCGGCCGCGGCCGCCGCTGCCTCCGAGGCGTCACGGTGCCGGTCGAGGGCCTGGCCCGAGGTGAGCAGGCGGGTGTCCACCGGTGAGTCCTCGCCGCGCAGCACCTCGCGAGCGTAGCGGTGCAGGCGCAGCAGCAGGCGGACCTGGTGCCAGGAGGCGTCCTGCGGGTGCGGGGCCGGATCCGGGGAGAGGCCGTGGACCAGTGCCTCCGCGTTGTACGGGCTGCCGGCCGTCACCAGGGGGAGGGCGGAGACCGCGTCGGTGAGGCGCTCCTCGGCCGCGGCGGCGTGGGGGCGGAGGTCGGCGGTGGGGGCGGTGGGCGTGAGGGGGACGTCGCTGGCCAGTACGGCGATGTTGTCCGCGACCGCGTGGAAGCGGGAGGAGCCGAGGGCCTGGAGGGCGGTGGAGTGGGCCCGGGTCCGGGCGAGGGTGAGCTGGCGTTCCAGCAGAGCGCCTGCCTTTGCCGCGCCTACGGTGAGGTTGCCGCGGTCCGTGGGCCGGCCGCTCGGGGGACCGGCGTCCTGCAGTGCCGCCGCGCCCGTCCGTGCCGCCCCAGCGGCACGACCGCCCACAGCCGCGTCGGCCGACGAGCCTGCCGGAGCCCCGCTCGCGGATGCGGTGGTCGAGCGGCTGCCCACTGCGGCGGCAGCCCCGGACTGGCCCGGGAAAGCCGTCGCCCCCGACAACCGGTGCAGCGCCAGCAGCAGCCGCTCCAGGCGGGCCGCGTACGCGTGTTCCATCGCCAACGTGCCCGACAGCCAGGCCAGTTCGGGGCGGATGGACTCGGACCAGTCCGGGTCGAGCAGGGGGCGGAAGGTGTGCAGGCTGCCGCTGATACGGCGAGCCGAGCGGCGCAGGGCACGCGCCGCGTCGACGGCTTCCTCCGCGCCCGAGCCCGCGCCCGCGCCCGAGCCCCCGCCCGAACCTGATCCCGCGCCCGAGCCTGATCCCGCGCCATTGGCGGTGTTGCCGCCGGTCTCGCGGTGCAGCCGCAGTGCACGGAGGAACTCCATGGCCTGGGCGCGCAGATAGCCCGCGAGGGCTTCCCCGGTCAGCCCGGCCGTGGGGTCCGTCGGTTCAAGGTGTTGCTGTGCCACGCCGGCGCCTCCGGGCGTCAATGAGCATCTCCTGGATGTTCCGCAGGGGCTGGCCGTCCGCGTCGGTCGCGTGCCGGGTCCACTCGCCGTCCGGGCCGAGATGCCAGGACGAGGTGGCGCTGGACATGCCGGTCTCAAGGAGCCGGTTGAGCGCGGCGCGGTGAGCCGGGTCGGTGACCCTCACCAGGGCCTCGATGCGGCGGTCGAGGTTGCGGTGCATCATGTCGGCGCTGCCGATCCACACCTCGGGCTCGCCGCCGTTGCCGTAGGCGAAGATCCGGGAGTGCTCCAGGAAGCGGCCGAGGATCGAGCGGACCCGGATGTTCTCCGAGAAGCCCGTCACTCCAGGGCGGATCGCGCAGATGCCGCGTACCCAGATGTCGACCGGCACGCCCGCCTGGGACGCGCGGTACAGGGCGTCGATGACGGCTTCGTCCACCATCGAGTTGACCTTGATCCGGATGAACGCGGGGCGTCCGGCACGGTGGTGCTGGACCTCCTTGCCGATCCGCGCGATCAGGCCGTCCCTGAGCGACTTGGGGGCCACCAGCAGCCGTCGGTAGGTCTCGCGGCGCGAGTATCCCGACAGCCGGTTGAACAGGTCGGACAGGTCCGCGCCGACCTGGGGGTCGGCGGTGAGCAGGCCGAGGTCCTCGTAGAGGCGGGCCGTCTTCGGGTGGTAGTTGCCGGTGCCGACGTGGCTGTACCGCCGTAGCGTGTCGCCCTCCTGACGGACCACCAGCGACAGCTTGCAGTGCGTCTTCAGGCCGACCAGGCCGTAGACGACGTGGCAGCCGGCCTCCTCCAGCTTGCGCGCCCACTTGATGTTGGCGTGCTCGTCGAAGCGGGCCTTGATCTCGACCAGGACGAGGACCTGCTTGCCGGCCTCGGCGGCGTCTATGAGCGCGTTGACGATCGGGGAGTCGCCGGAGGTCCGGTACAGGGTCTGCTTGATCGCGAGGACGTCGTCGTCCTCGGCGGCCTGCTCCAGGAACGCCTGCACGGAGGTGGAGAAGCTGTCGTACGGGTGGTGCAGCAGTATGTCCCGGCTGCGCATGGCGGCGAAGATGTCGGGCGCGGACGCGGACTCGACCTCGGCCAGGTCGCGGTGGACGCCGGCGACGAACTTGCGGTACTTCAGCTCGGGGCGGTCGAGGCCGGCGATGCGGAAGAGGCCCGTGAGGTCCAGCGGACCCGGCAGCGGGTACACCTCGGCCTCGCTGACCTTCAGCTCCCGCACCAGCAGGTCGAGCACCTCGCGGGCGATGGACTCCTCCACCTCCAGGCGCACCGGCGGTCCGAAGCGGCGCCGCATCAGCTCCTTCTCCAGGGCCTGCAGGAGGTTCTCGGCGTCGTCCTCCTCGACCTCCAGGTCCTCGTTCCGGGTGAGCCGGAAGGTGTGGTGCTCCAGGACCTCCATGCCCGGGAACAGCTCCTCCAGGTGGGCGGCGATGACGTCCTCTATGGGGACGTACCGGCCGGGGGAGCTTTCCAGGAAGCGGGACAGCAGCGGCGGCACCTTCACGCGCGCGAAGTGGCGGTGGCCGGTGACCGGGTTGCGTACGACGACGGCCAGGTTCAGGGAGAGGCCGGAGATGTACGGGAAGGGGTGCGCCGGGTCGACCGCGAGGGGGGTGAGGACCGGGAAGATCTGGTGCCGGAACAGGGTGAAGAGGCGTGCCTGCTCCTTCTCGGTCAGCTCGGCCCAGCGGACCAGGTGGACGCCCTCTTCGGCCAGCGCGGGGGCGACGTCCTCGTGGTAGCAGGCGGCGTGCCGGGCCATCAGCTCGCGGGAGCGGGCCCAGATCATCTCCAGCACCTCACGCGGCTGGAGGCCGGAGGCGGATCGCGTGGCCACACCGGTGGCGATACGGCGCTTCAGGCCGGCCACCCGGACCATGAAGAACTCGTCCAGGTTGGAGGCGAAGATCGCGAGGAAGTTCGCCCGCTCCAGCAGGGGTGTGTCCGGGTCCTCGGCGAGTTCCAGGACCCGCTCGTTGAACGCGAGCCAGCTCCGCTCCCGGTCGAGGAAGCGGCCCTGGGGCAGCTGCGGCCCGTCGGCTTGAGCCTCGTCGTAGGCGTCGAGGTCGGCATCGAGGTCGGGTTCCAGGTCGGACACCGCGGCGGCCACCGTGTGGGGCCGGTGCGCGGCGATGGAACCGACGGACGGCTGGGCATGCTGAACCTGTGCCTGGGTGTTGGACTGACTCATGAACCCATTGTTCCGCGCCGGGAGCGCAACGGGCGCGTCGGACAACGCGGCGGGCAGGGCGGCGAAGGTGTGCCTGGCGTCCCCGTTCCTCGCACGGCCCTCCTCGGGCGTCGAAGGCTCTGGCACGGCTTGGTTCATTCGCTGAGCGTCGCAAGCTCGCCTGAACCGATGGTTACGGCGACATGACGTGCGGGATAGCGGGGCGAGGCTCCCGGGCGTCCACGTCCCGTCATGCCCTTCGTACGAAGGGCATGACGCAGGCATGCGCATCCGCCCTGGCCGCTCTCAGGGACGTACGCACATCAGGGTGCGTCAGCCGGTACGGCGCCTGACCAGGCGGAACGCGGCCAAGGCGGCTGCGGCGGCCACGGCGAGGACGATGGCCGTCGCGGTGAGCTGGAGGGGCCAGTAGTGGGAGGCGGGGTGGTAGTCGGCGTAGTAGGCGGTCGCGTCGAGCCGCTCCAGGGTGGCGCGGCACCCCGCGACGAGCGCGCCGCCGCATTGGGGGTCGGCGATCCGGTCGCCGGAAAGCTCGCCGCACCGGCGGCACCGGCGGCACCGGCCGCACTGGCGTTCACTGGTGGCACTGGTGGCACTGGTGGCACCGGCGGCACCGGCCGCACTGGCGTTCACTGGTGGCACTGGTGGCACTGGCGTTCACTGGTGGCGCTGGCGGCACCGGCCGCCCTGGTCAGCGCCGGCACCGGGCTGCTCGCTTCTCGCCTGCGGCGAAGTGCGTGTCGAGTACGGCGGTGAAGAGTGCGGCCACGTCCTCCCGCCCGAGCCCCTCCTCGCGGGCCCGCACCGCCCAGGCGCCCAGCTCCGCACGGAGTGGGGAGTCGGCGGGGGCGGTTGGCCGCGAAAGTCAAGCGTGCTTCCGCGTACCGATCCCCGGCGCCCGTCCCAGCACCGCCCCCGCACCGTCACCGCACGGCGCGGCGTCAAGTCTCCGTTCGGTACATCAGGTCCGTCTCGTGCGTGACGAAGCCCAGCCGCTCGTACACCGACACCGCGGCCCTGTTGTCGGCGTCGACGTACAGCATCGCGGTCGGCAGGGCCTGTGCCGCCAGATGACGCAGCCCGATCGTCGTCAGGGCCTTGCCCAGGCCGCCGCCCTGGGCGCCGGGCCGCACACCGAGGACGTACACCTCGCCCAGCCCCTCGGCCGCGTGGACCTTGGTCCAGTGGAAGCCGATCAGCTCGCCCTCCCGCTCCGCCAGGAAGAACCCGGCGGGATCGAACCACGGCTCGGCCATCCGGTCGTCCAGGTCCCGCTGGGTGAGGGAGCCCTGCTCGGGGTGGTGGGCGAAGGCGGCGGCGTTCACGGCGAGCCAGGCGGCGTCGTCCTGGCCGGGGACGAAGGTCCGCACGCTCACGCCGGGCGCAAGGACCGGATCGGGCAGGTCGAGGTCCGTCAACGGCCGCCGCAGCTGGCGCAGTTCGCGGAACAGTGTCAGCCCCAGCACCTGCGCCAGATGCCGCGCCGCCGCATGCCCGCCGTGCGCCCACACCCGCAGCCGCTTCCCGGACGCGGCCAGCAGCGCCGAGCCCAGCGCCCGCCCGTGCCCGTGCCCGCGGTGCGAGGGGTGTACGACCAGTTCGGCGGCCGGCGCCTCCACCGGATCGGTGTCCTCCAGCTGGGCGTAGCCGACGAGTTCGTCGCCGACCGTGAGGAGGAGATGGGCGATGCCCTCCCGTCCGCCACCGCGCAGATACAGCCGCCCCTGCTCGGACACCGCCTGCTGGCCGTCGGCGTCCGCGGCCTCCGCGAGCAGCGCGAGCACGGACCCGGTCTGTTCCGGGGAGAGCACGGAGTAGGTCGCGATGGCGCGTGGGCGGGCCGGATATGCCGTGTCGTCGCTGGTCATGAGTACGAGGGTACGGGCAGCTCCGGTCAAAGTGGCGGTAGTGCGCGGCAACGAAGCAACCAGGATGTAACCATGAACCCCCTGTCGCGCTACGCGCGTTGACTCTAGGCTGCCGCCCGAGCCACACCCACTTCGCAGACCCACAGGGGGGCGCATGCCCGACACATCCCAGCCGCACCACCGCGGCAGACGCCGTACGCAGGCACTCCTCGCAGCAGCTGCGGGACTGGCGACCGCCGGTGCGCTGCTCGCGGCGATCCCGGCCGGGGCGGCACCGGACGGCAAGGGGGCGGGCCACCGGCTGCCCGGCCGCTACCAGGACGTCCAGCTGCTGTCCTTCAACGACCTGCACGGCAACCTGGAGCCGCCGTCCGGTTCCTCGGGCCGGGTCACCGAAGTGCACGAGGACGGCACCACGTCCACGATCGACGCGGGCGGCGTCGAGTACCTCGCCACGCACCTGCGTGACGCGCGCAAGGGCAACAAGTACTCCATCACCGCGGCCGCCGGCGACATGGTCGGCGCCTCCCCGCTGATCTCGGGTCTCTTCCACGACGAGCCCACCATCGAGGCGCTCAACCAGCTCGACCTCGATGTGACGAGCGTCGGCAACCACGAGTTCGACGAGGGCGCCAGGGAACTGGGCCGGCTGCAGAACGGCGGCTGCCACCCCACCGACGGCTGCTACGGCGACGAGGAGTTCGAGGGCGCCGACTTCCCGTATCTCGCGGCCAACGTCCTGGACGAGAAGACCGGCAAGCCGATCCTCAAGCCCTACTCGGTCTGGAAGCAGAACGGCGTCAAGGTCGGCTTCATCGGCGTGACCCTGGAGGACACCCCGGGCGTCGTCTCCGCCGACGGCGTCAAGGGCCTGAAGTTCGAGGACGAGGTCGAGACGATCAACAAGTACGCCAAGGAGCTGCAGCGGCAGGGCGTGAAGTCGATCGTCGCGCTGGTCCACGAGGGCGGGGCCCCGGCCTCCTCCGCGTACAACTACGACTGCGACTCGCCCGGCGCCGGCGACGGCATCTCCGGCCCCATCGTCGACATCGCCAAGAACGTCACCCCGCAGGTGGACGCGCTGGTCACCGGGCACACCCACGCCGCGTACGCGTGCACGATCAACGACCCGTCGGGCAAGCCGCGCACGGTCACCTCGGCCGCGTCCTTCGGCCGCCTCTACACGGACACCACGCTGACGTACGACCGGCGGACGGGTGACATCGTCCGTACGGCCGTCGAGTCCGCGAACCACGTGGTCACCCGGACCGTGCCCAAGGCGAAGGACATGACCGAGCTGATCGCCGAGTGGAACACCCTCGCCGCGCCCGTCGGCAACCGCGCGATCGGCTACATCTCCGCTGATATCGCCAATTCCGGTACGGAGTCCCCGCTCGGCGACCTCATCGCCGACGCGCAGCTGGCGTACGGCAGGGAGCTGGACGCGGGGACCGACCTCGCGCTGATGAACCCGGGCGGTATCCGGGCGCCGCTGACGTACACGGCCAAGGGTGCCGAGGGCGACGGTGTGGTGACGTACGCGGAGGGCTTCGCGGTGCAGCCGTTCGCGAACACGGTCAACTTGCAGGACTTCACCGGCGCCCAGCTGATCCAGGTGCTGAAGGAGCAGGTGAGCGGGGTGAACGCCGCGTCGCCGAAGATCCTCCAGCCTTCGTCCGGGCTGACGTACACCCTCGACATGACGAAGTCCGGCGCCGACCGTGTCGTCACCGACTCGATCAGGATCGACGGCGCGGCCGTCGACCCGGCCGCCACCTACCGCGTCGCGACGAACAACTTCCTCGCGGGCGGCGGCGACGGGTTCCCGACGCTGGGCCAGGGCACGAACGACCTGGTCGGCGGGGACGACCTGGCCGCTCTGGAGCAGTACCTCACGGCCAACTCCTCGGCCGCGGACCCGATCGCGCCGCCGAAGGCGGACCGGATCACGGTCCTGAGCTAGGCGCCCCGCTGACGACGGCCCTCCGGAGGAGTTCCTCCGGAGGGCCGTCGTCGCATGAGCGAGGTGTCAGGACGCCGTGGGAGTCCAGTCGCCGAGCCAGTCCGCGACCTCCTGGCCGGCGGCCTGCGCGTCGGTCAGCTGTGGCCGGTCGCTGCTCGCGCCGCCCGCACCGTCGCCGGTGTTCCGGTACTCGGCGAACCGGTCGTCCTTCCAGGAGAAGCCGCCCATGTCGGACCAGGGCGTCGACTTGATCGCGGCGCTCAGCGTGGTGTTGCGTACGGTCGTCTGGGGGTCGACGGTGGTGTCGCCGCCCGGGTGCCAGTTGCGGCCGAGGTAGAAGGAGCCCGCGGAGACATCACCGTTGATCGCGGAGCGGTTGATGAGGATGCCCTTGCGTTCCGCGGGCGTGCTCGGGGCGGTGACGTACCCGGACGAGGTGCCGTTCCAGCGCTTCTTCAGCGTGATGACGGACCTGTCGACGACGGCCGTGGCCCGGCCGAAGATGAAGTCGACATTGCCGGTGATGTAGGAGTTGCTGATGTAGACCCGGCCGAGCCTGTCCCTGGCGGCGGTCTCCAGCTCCAGGGTGTCCTGGTCGCCGTTGACGATGAGACTGTCCAGGACGATCCTGTCGGCCTGCGTCAGCAGCGCCACCGCCTGGTTGGCGATGTCCTGATGGCTGGCCTCGTCGAAGTCGTTGGTGACGGTCAGGTTGCGGACCTGGGAGTCGTCGGACTGGATGGACATGGTGGCGCTGCCCGCGGTGCCGTACGTGCCCGAGCCGTCGGGCTTGGGGGTCCCGGCGGCGTTGTTGTAGACGATCACCGTGTCCCTGCGGCTGCCGCCGCTGCCCTGGATGGTGACGTGCGGCTTGTTGGCCGGGACCTTGACGACCTCGCGGTACGTTCCCGGCCGCACGGAGATCACGACGCGGGAGGCGTTGTTCACCGGGACGGCGTCGACGGCGGCCTGGACGGTCCGGTACTGGGCGGACCCGTCGGCGGCGACGGTGAGGGTGGTCGCCGCGGCAGCGGTCGTCGAGGCGGTCGTCGTGCCGATGGAACTGCGGGGCCCGGCACCGGACTTGAGGAGGTTCGGGACGTCGGCGGCGTTGTCGAGCGTGTAGCCGTAGTAGGTCTTCGGGTCAAACGCGGTTCCACCGCTCTCGTTCCGTCCGCTGGTGCCGGAGAAGACGTTGCCGCGCTGCACGATGCTCGCGGTGCTGTCCTTGATGACGGGGTTGTTGATGCCCTGGAAGTAGGAGTTCTCCAGGACCATCTTGGTCGCCCCGCGCGAGTAGTTGCCGTACGAGGACGTGATGTCCGTCCCCGCCACGTCCTCCAGGAAGTTGTTGTAGAGGTGCGCGTGGGCGGCGTTGTCGGTCGAGGGGTTGCGCTGCTCGGTCTCGCGGATCCAGTTGTGGTGGATCGTGATGTCCGTCCTGACGTTCTCGGTCCAGCCGATGCCAAAGGCCTTGTTGTCCTGGCTGAGCTTGTTCCAGGACACGGTGACGTCGGTGCTGTCCTTGCGGACGTCGATGAGCCCGTCGGCCATGTGCCGCAGATCGTTGTGATCGATCCAGACGTGGTGCGCGCCGTCCATCTGGACGGCGTCGAAGTCATGGTCCTTGTCGTTCCAGACGCCCTGGTACGAGTCCCGGATGGTCAGATTCCGGATGATGACGTTGTGCACCCCGGACCCGAGGAAGAACCCGCCGCCGACGATGTGCCCGGAGGTCCCGGACCCGACGATGGTCTTGTCGGAGGCGACCTTGATCTCTTTCCCGACCGGATCCATGTTGATGGTGGCGGCGACGACGATGACGTAAGGCTCGGCGGCGGTCGCGTACTTCTCCAGGTCCGCAAGCGTCCTGACGGTGACGGTCTCGCCGTCCCGGCCGCCGTAAGTCCCGTTCTGGCCAAGTGAGTTGACCGAGGCGAAGCCGTCGGCGGTGGCAGTGGCCCAGGCGGGCGCCTCGGCCGCGGAGGCCGTGCGCTGCGCGTCCTCACCGAAGGCGCCGAGGTCCGTGCCGTAGGCGAGGGTTCCGGCGGCGGTGAGGGCGAGGGGGACGCCGACGGTCAGGGCCTTGCGGCTCCTGCGGTGCCGGTGCTTGCTGTGCTGTTCACTCATGCGGCGATCCGTTCCGTGCGGGGGGATGGTCCGAGAAACCGGTTGCCGCCCCGCACGGAAAGGTTGCCGCGTTTGAATTCCGCTACCTGCCGCGGCCTTCTTCCAGTTCGCTCCCGGGGATGCGTTCGCCCCTGCTGACCGCGATCCGCAGGACGTCCTCCAGGCATTCCGCCGCCCTGGTGAGCGCGAAGCGTGCCGCCCGCTCCCCCGCCGTGCGGTCGGCCAGTACCGCCCTGGCTCCGGCGAGGACTTGCTCCCCGGAGGAGAGCTGAGCCGCCTCGACGTCGTCGGCGAGCAGGGAGAGCCTGCTGTGCCCGCTGTCAGCGCTGAGGTAACAGGGCTTTCCCTCGGGCGAGGTCCACGGCAGGAGGCGGAGCTTGGTGTCCGCTGCCGGCGGTTCTTCGGCGAGGCTCATGCGGCGGCCTCCAGGCCCTTCCGTGCGCGGCGCTCGTCCGGTGTGAGGAGGTACGGGCGTACGAGGTGGGTGTCGGGCTCGAACGGCCACAGGTCGAGGGGATGGTGACCGGATGGCGCGGCCAACGAGCGGACACTGGACGGGCGTTGGGTGGGCGCAGCTCGGTGGCGTCCGCGGGCGGGCAGCAGTACCCGTACGAGCACGAGCAGTAGCGATTCGATGACTCGGGCGGTACGTTCACGCATGTCGGCGTTCCTTCGGGGGGGGCGTCGGCCACGCCCCCGGGCCGAGGTGCATCGGCTGCGGGGGTTTTGGCATGGCAGGGGTCTGACGAGCGGTGATTACCGTTCGTGCCTCGATCGTCACAGGTGCGGCGTACGCTGCGGAAGAGGTTCGGTGTTGTCTGGCGCGCAGGCAACGGGGAGGGGTGACATGGGTGAGAGGGTTGACGCTGAGCCGGTCTCCGGGCGGGCGATGCTTGGGCAGACGCTGAAGGTTCTGCGGGAGAAGGCCGGGAAGTCACTAGGGCAGTTGGCCGACGAGACCGGGTACGAGAAGAGCTATCTGAGTCGGCTGGAGTCAGGTGAGCGACTGTCCAAGGTGACGGTCATGGAGGACCTGGACGGGTATTACGGCACCGGTGACCTGCTGGTCAGCCACTGGAAGGCGGCGCGGCTGGACGCGTTCAAGGACCAGTACAAGCGGTTCATGAAGCTGGAGGCGACGGCTCGGATCATGTGGATGTTCACGCCGGGCGTGCCGGGACTTCTGCAGACCGAAGACTTTGCCCGGGAAGCGTTGTCTGGGCCCCAGACAACACCTGAGGACGCCGATCTGGTCGACGAACAGGTGGCGGCTCGTATCGGGCGGCAGTACCTGCTGCGGCAGAAGCCGGAGCCCAACGTCCGCATCATCATGGACGAGTACGCCTTCCGGCGTTCCGCGGCTCTCCCCAAGACATGGGAGGACCAGCTGCTTCGTGTCGAGGCCGTGGCGATGTGGCCGAACGTGACACTTCAGGTGTTGCCCTTCGCGGCAGGCGTTCACCACCACATGAGCGCTTCGCTGACCCTGCTGTGGCAGAAGGACGGCAGTGGTGTTGCCTACTCGGAAGGTAACGACTGGGGCCAGCTGATCGAGGAACCGGACGGGGTCCTGCGGCACCGGTTGTCCTACGATCGGCTCCGGGATCTGGCGTTGTCCCCGCCGGACTCGCTCACGTTCATCAGGGACGTACTGGAGGAGCACAGATCATGAAGCACACCCCCGACCTCAGCACCGCTGTCTGGCGCAAGTCGAGCTACAGCGACGGGGGAGCCAACAACTGCGTCGAGGTCGCCGACGGCTATCCCGGCACAGTCCCCGTCCGCGACAGCAAGACCCCGACGATCCGCCCGCTGATCTTCTCGGCGTCGTCCTGGTCGGTCTTCGTGGAACGTGTCAAAGGTGAGGCGGGCGTGAACGCCATCGAGTGAAGCGGGCGCGAAACCGGGACGGACGGGTGTGCGGTCAGGTCACGGTGATCCCATGCAAGAGATCGCGACGACAGCCGCCGAGAAGATCCGCGCCCAGGGCCAGGTGCCTCCGCCTGAGTGGGTGCGTGGACAGTCCGCGCGGGGGCGGTGAGCGCGGTTATGGTCGTAGACACGGCACGTCGAAGGAGGACAACGATCATGGCTGCCCGCGCTGCGGAACGTGATCCGGTCGTCCCTCCCATGCCCGAGCGGACCCCGAAGGCGCTGCGGGAAGCCATCGCCGAGCACGCTCCCGTGCTCCTCCCGGACTTCGACGCCCACTGGAAGTGGGCGATCGCCGACGCGTACGACCCCGGTCCGGTGCATGCGTTCATGGCCCGCTGGTGGTGCGAGTACGCGATCGCCCGTGATCCGCAGCTGGACGCTCATGTGACCGAGCTCCAGCACCGCGCTGCAGAGGCGACCGACATTGCTGAGGCCAAGGCTCTGATCGACGAGGTGGCGAAGATTCGCTACGGCGCACGGAAGCTGGAGCCCGGCGAGTGACCGATGAGTTCATGGGACCGCCTTGGCAGATGGACTGGCGGATCGATGCTCTCGCCGGCCGTGATGCGCTGCCCGAGCATGCAGAGAAGCTGGTTGACGAGGCTCGCGCGGAACTGGTCACTGCGAAGGACCCGTATTTCCGGGGGATCGATGCCGACGGTGATCTTCCAGAGGGCGTGCGCGTCGAGCCAGTGCGGTCCAGCGACCCCAAGGGACCGCGCATCCTGTACTTCGACAACGGCTACGGCTGGCTGGTCTACAGCTTCGATCGGCGCATCGCGGATCCGCAGATCCTGGTGTATGAGGTCTTCTGGCAGGAAGCCGATCCGATTGAGTTCCCTACACCGCCTCCGGCGGCGGAGTAGGCGCCCCCGGCAGCCGGACGGTGGCCACCGTCCCTCCGCCCTCCGCGCGGTCCAGCGCCACCTCGCCGCCCGCCTGCTCCACCGTCCGCGCCACGATCGACAGGCCCAGTCCCGAGCCCGGCAGGGCGCGTGCGCTCGGGGAGCGCCAGAAGCGGTCGAAGACGTGGGGGAGTTCCTCGACGGGGATGCCGGGGCCGTGGTCGCGGACGGTCAGGACGCCGTCGCTCAGTACGACCTCGATCGTGCCGTGCTCGGGGCTGAACTTCACCGCGTTGTCGAGGATGTTGACGACCGCGCGCTCCAGGGCCGTCGGTTCGGCCCGTACGTACCAGGGCTGCAGGTCCGCCCTGATCGTCAGCTCGGGGCCGCGCAGCCGCGCCCGGCGCAGGGCCGACTCCACCGTGTCCTCCAGGGAGATCACCTGGACGCGTTCGCCCCGCTGGCTCTCCGAGCGGGACAGCTCCTGCAGATCGCCTATCAGCGACGCCAGTTCCGTCATCTGAGCCTTCACCGACGCCAGCAGTGCCTTGCGGTCCGCCTCGGGGATCGGGCGGCCGGTCTCCTCGCTGCGGGTGAGGAGTTCGATGTTGGTGCGCAGTGACGTCAGGGGCGTACGGAGTTCATGGCCCGCGTCCGCGATGAGCTGCTGCTGTAGTTCGCGGGAGCTGGCCAGGGACGACGTCATCGAGTTGAAGGAGCGGGAGAGGCGGGCGACTTCGTCCTCGGCCTCGTCCTCCACCGGGATGCGGACGGTCAGGTCTTCGGTGCGGGCGACGTGTTCGACGGCGTCCGTGAGCTTGTCGACGGGACGCAGGCCCGCCCGGGCCACGGCGAGGCCCGCTGCTCCGGCGCCCAGTACTCCGATGCCGGAGACGAGGAGCAGGAGGAGGGCGAGGTCGTTGAGGGTGTCCTTGGTGCTCTTCAGCGGGGTGGCGGCGGTGAAGGCGGCCGGCGAGCTGGTCATCGTGTTGGTGTTGGTGACGGTGACAGGCACGGTCATGACGCGTACGTCGTTGCCCGCGGAGTCGGTGCCGTTGCGGTAGATGCCCTCCTGCCTGTTCGTGATGACCTCCTTGTCGACGGCGGTGACCTTGACGGTGCCCAGCGAGAACGGCAGGACACAGGGCGTTCCGTCCTCCAGCACGACCTGGAGATAGGTGTTCTGGGGGACGCCCTGCTCCGGTGTCTGCGTGCACGAGGTGATGGCCGCCGAGGCCTGGAGGTCGAGCCCCCGCATACTCGTCGTCTGGCTCAGGGTTTCGTCCAACTGGTCGTACAGCTTCCCCTGCACGATGAACCAGCAGGTGACCGAAACCGCCGCCACCCCGAACGCCACCGCCGCCGCGACCAGCATCGCCAGACGTGCCCGGATGGGCAGTGACCGGACCCGGCGTACAACCTTGTTCACTCAGCGCCGCCCTGGCGCAGCACGTACCCCACGCCACGCACCGTGTGGACGAGCCGTGGCTCGCCGCCGGCCTCGGTCTTGCGGCGCAGGTACATCACATACACGTCCAGCGAGTTCGAAGACGGCTCGAAGTCGAAGCCCCACACCGCCTTCAGGATCTGCTCACGGGTCAGCACCTGGCGCGGATGTGCCATGAACATCTCCAGCAGGGTGAATTCCGTGCGGGTCAGCTCCACGGGGCGTCCACTCCGCGTCACCTCCCGCGTGGCCAGGTCCATCCGCAGGTCGCCGAAGGACAGCGCGTCGTCCTCCTGGGCCGTGCCCGCCCCGGCCGCGGCGGCGTACGAGCTGCGCCGCAGCAGCGCGCGGACGCGGGCGAAGAGTTCGTCGAGTTCGAAGGGCTTGACGAGGTAGTCGTCGGCTCCGGCGTCCAGGCCGGTGACCCGGTCGCCCACTGTGTCGCGAGCCGTGAGCATGAGGATGGGCGTCGTGTCGCCCGCCCCTCGGATGCGGCGGGCGGCAGTCAGGCCGTCCATCTTCGGCATCTGGATGTCCAGGATCACCAGGTCCGGCTTGTAGAGCGTCGCCTTCTCCAGGGCGTCGGCGCCGTCGACCGCGACCTCTGTGTCGTACCCCTCGAAGGCGAGGCTGCGCTGGAGCGCTTCGCGTACGGCAGGCTCGTCGTCGACGATCAGGATGCGCTGGGGGTCACGGTCGCCATCGGCGGGGCTCATGGGATCGGTTCCTCGGGTGCGTACGGACGTGGGACGTGGGACTGACGAATCTCAGCGTCGCACGCTTTCAGCCTTGTACGGTACGGCGGCGGGGGCGGGACGAGGACTTCGTCCGACGCGGGGTCCGGTCGCCGCTCACCGCCACCTCCGGGGCTCGCGGTGCCGGTGCGTGCAGTGCGTACGCCACTTCGAGGGCCAGGGCGAACCCGGCCGGGTCGGTTCCGGCCACATCGTGGGAGACCTTCTTGATCATCATTGTTTTTCTCCTGCGTCTGCTGGTCGGTCGGCTGGTCGACTGGTTGCTAGTTGTCGGCGCCGCCGGACCGCAGCGTGTCCAGGTCAGCCTTGACGTCGTTGATCGGGATCGCGAAGCCGAGGCCGACGCTGCCGGCGCTGGAGGAGGACATCGCGTCGCTGGCGGAGTACATCGCGGAGTTGATGCCGATGATGTTGCCGTTCATGTCGATGAGCGCGCCGCCGGAGTTGCCGGGGTTCAGGGACGCGTCCGTCTGGATCGCCTTGTACGTCGTCGTCGACGAGCCGGTGTCACCGTTGAACTCCTCGCCGCCGAACGAGAACGGCCACTCCCCGCTGCCCTGGTCCTGGCCCTCGTCGGTGGCCACGGTCACATCGCGGTCCAGGGCGGAGACGATGCCGCTGGTGACGGTGCCGGTCAGACCCTCGGGGGAGCCGATCGCCACGACTGAGTCGCCGACCTGCACGTTGTCGGAGTTGCCGAGGGACGCCGCCTTCAGGCCGGAGGCGTCCTCCAGCTTGATGAGCGCCAGGTCCTTGTCGCTGTCGGTGCCGACGACCTCCGCGGTGTAGGTCTTGCCGTTGCTGGTGGTCACCTTGATCGACGTGGCGTCGGCGACGACGTGGTTGTTGGTGATGATCTCGCCGTCGCTGGTGATGATCACGCCGGAGCCGGTGGACTCACCGGCGTTCGAGGTGGCACTGATCTCGACGGTGCTCGGGGTGACCGCCGATGCGACCCCGGCTACGGTGCCCCTCTGGGCGGACGGCACGACGTTGGTGTTGGTGGTGACGGTCGAGGAGGACGCCGAGTCGTCGCCGGCCAGCTCCTGGATGCCGTACGCGGTACCGCCGCCGATGGCCGCGGCGACGATCGCCACGGCGGCCAGAAGGGCGAGGGGGCCGCGGGCGCGACGCTTCTTCGGCGCGGAAGCGGGGGCAGGGGGTAGGGAGGCCGCGGGGTCGGCCGGTACGGCCGCGAGGACCGCGGTGTCGCTGCCGTAGCCGCCGTACGCGCCGGTGCTGTCGTAGCCGCCGTCACCGTGGCCACCGTGACCGCTCTGGCCACCGTGGCCGTCACCGGCCGCCGCGAACTCGGCGGGCGCTGAGGCGGGCGCTGACGCGGGCGCCGAAGTGGGCGCGGCCTGCGCCGGCGGCACGGCCGCGTGGGGCTCAGCCGATTCCGGTGGCTGGTGCGCCGGCGGAGGCGGCCACTCGGGGTCGGCGGGGGAGGAGGCGTGCTGCTGGGCGTACGCCGACTGCAGGGGGGACTCAGTCTGCTGCTGGTCGCCCTCACCGGGGTTCTCGTACTCGCCGCTGCGGCGGATGCTCTCGGTCATGTCTCAGAGCTTGTCGCCGCTCGATGAGAGCTGGCTGAGCGCCCCCTGAGAACGCCGCCAAAACCTCGTTTGCCCGATGTAAAGGCAGCTCTCGCTGCTTGGCCAGGACTCTCAGACGGCCTTCAGAAACGTCCGGACGGCCCTCAGAAACGCTGTTCAGGCGCTACCGGCAGCCACAGGACCGCCGTATCACCAACCGCGAGGGAAACACCTTCAGCCGCTCGCGATGCGAACCCACCACCCGCAGGCCGTCGTCCAGGACCAGGTCCACCGCGGCCCGTGCCATGGCCGAGCGGTCGGAGGCGATCGTGGTCATGGGCGGGTCGGCGAGGGCCGCTTCCTTGATGTCGTCGAAGCCGATGACGCCGAGCTCGTCCGGCACGTCGATGCGCAGCTCGCGGGCTGCGCGCAGCAGGCCGATCGCCTGGTCGTCGGTGGAGCAGAAGATCGCGGGCGGGCGCTCGGGCCCGGAGAGGATGTCCAGGGCGACGCGGTAGGCGTCGTAGCGGTTGTACGGCGCCTCGAACAGCCGTCCCTCGGTGGGGATCCCGGCCTCGTCCATCGCGCGCCGCCAGCCCTCGACGTGGTCGGAGACGGGGTCGCCGACCGCGGGGGTCTCGGCGGTGCCGCCCATACAGGCGACGTACTCGTAGCCGTGCTCCAGGAGGTGGTGTACGGCGAGCTGGGCGCCGCCCAGGTCGTCCGTGACGACGGCGACGTCGTCGATGGCCTCCGGCCGCTCGTGCAGCAGCACCACCCGGGCGTCCCAGGCGTCGATCTCGGCGGCGGCGAGGTCGTTCAGCTGATGGCTGACCAGGATCAGCCCGGAGACCCGCATGCCGAGGAAGGCCCGCAGATAGTGGGTCTCCCGCTCGGCGATGTAGTCGGAGTTGCCGACGAGCACCATCTTTCCGCGCTCGGAGGCGGCCTGTTCGACCGCGTGAGCCATCTCCCCGAAGAAGGGCTGGCGCGCGTCCGGCACGATCAGGCCTATGAGGTCCGTGCGCCGCGACGCCATGGCCTGGGCGACCCGGTCGGGCCGGTAGCCCAGCTCCTTGATCGCGGCGAGGACACGCTCGCGCGTGGCCGGGGCGACCGGCCGGGGTCCGTTGTTGATGACGTAGCTGACCACCGCGGTGGAAGTCCCCGCCAGCCGCGCCACGTCATCCCGAGTCACCTTGGCCACGCGCGGAGTCTACGCGGATGGACCCGCTGTGGGCAGGCGTAAAGACGCCCGGCTGTGCATCTCCTGTGGGCGGGCGGACCCGCCCACAGGCCTGCTATGCCTCCGCCCGGACCTCGGTGGCGTCCAGGGCGGCCGTCTCGTCCGCATCCTCCGGCTTTGGCCGGCCGGCCTGGCCCGCCTTGGCCATCGCCTCGTCCGGGGAGCGGTCCGCCTTCTCCGGCGTAACGAATCGATAACCGACGTTCCGGACGGTGCCGATCAGCGACTCGTGCTCGGGGCCGAGCTTGGCGCGCAGCCGTCGTACGTGGACGTCGACCGTGCGGGTGCCGCCGAAGTAGTCGTAACCCCAGACCTCCTGCAGCAGCTGCGCGCGCGTGAAGACGCGGCCCGGGTGCTGCGCGAGGTACTTCAGGAGTTCGAACTCCTTGAAGGTGAGGTCGAGGACCCGGCCCTTGAGCTTGGCGGAGTACGTCGCCTCGTCCACCGACAGGTCGCCGTTGCGGATCTCCATCGGGGAGTCGTCGTTGACGATCTGCTGGCGGCCCATGGCGAGCCGCAGCCGCGCCTCCACCTCCGCCGGCCCCGCGGTGTCCAGCAGGACGTCGTCGATGCCCCAGTCGGCGGTGACGGCGGCGAGGCCGCCCTCGGTGACGACCAGGATGAGGGGGCAGCCGGGGCCGGTGGAGCGCAGCAGCTGGCAGAGGCTGCGCACCTGCGGAAGGTCACGGCGGCCGTCGATCAGGATGACGTCGGCACCGGGGGTGTCGACGAGAGCGGGGCCCTCGGCCGGGGCGACCCGCACGTTGTGCAGGAGCAGGCCGAGTGCGGGGAGCACCTCCGTCGACGGCTGAAGGGCATTGGTCAGGAGCAGCAGAGAACTCATACGTCTGGTTCCTCCTCGGTCCCTGCGAGGACGCGTGCGGTACGTCACCTGCTCTGCGATCCCGGCGGCCCCGTACACCCGCGGTCACCTGGAGTTTCCCGCTTCGTATACAACGCTTCCGAAAGCACAAAAGGACCCGGGGGCTACGCTGCCCGAGTCCTCTGTCCAGCAGAATAGCCCACATGAGGGCCGGCATGGCAGGTCATGTGGCACGATCCTCCGTCCGTCCGGCATCCGAGACGGGCGCGGTGGGGTCTTTGCGTACGTTTCTGCGCACGTTCGACGGGGTGACGATCGACGCCGTATACGAACCCCATGACGCGGTATACGAAACCGATCGCGCCGTATACGACGCCGGAGCGCCACCTTCCGGTGACGTGGCGTTCGTCGTCGCGCACGGTTTCACCGGCGATGTGGACAAGCCCCATGTGCGACGGGTGGCGCAGGCGTTCGCGCAGCACGGCGCGGTCGTCACCTTCTCCTTCAGAGGGCACGGCCGGTCCGGCGGCAGCTCCACCGTCGGCGACCGCGAAGTGCACGATCTGGCCGCCGCGGTCTCCTGGGCCCGCGCCCTCGGGCACCAGCGCGTGGTGACGGTCGGCTTCTCGATGGGCGGCTCGGTGGTGCTGCGGCATGCGGCGCTGTACGGCGCATCGGCAGCCGCGGCCGGGCCGGAGCACGAGGGGCGCACCGAGGCGGGAGCGGGTACGGACGCGGTGGTCTCGGTGAGCGCCCCCGCCCGCTGGTACTACCGGGGCACCCCCCGGATGCGGCGCGTGCACTGGCTGGTGACCCGCCGCGAGGGCCGCCTGGTGAGCCGCTACGGACTGCGGACGCGGATCCACCACCGCGGCTGGGACCCGGTCCCCCTCTCCCCGGTCGAGGCGGTCCCGCACATCGCGCCCACGCCGCTCCTCATCGTCCACGGCGACATCGACGGCTACTTCCCCGTCGACCACCCCCACATGCTCGCCGCGGCCGCCGGCGACCACGGCGAACTCTGGCTGGAGCCCGGCATGGGCCACGCCGAGCACGCGGCGACGGACGGCCTGCTGGACCGGATCGGGGACTGGGCGGCGGCGAAGGCGGGCTGAGCCGCATACCGGCACAGCGGGCGAAGCGCATAGCCTGGCCCTGTTGACCGCCGATCGATTGAGGAACCGCATGCCAAAGGTCATGGTGCGCTACTGGGCCGCCGCGAAGGCCGCGGCCGGGGTCGCCGAGGAGCCGTACGACGCGGCCACCCTCGCCGAGGCGCTGGCTGCCGTGCGCGAGCGACACCCCGGTGAACTGGCGCGCGTCCTGCGGCGATGCTCGTTCCTCATCGACGGTGACCCCGTAGGCACCCGCGGACATGAGACGGTACGGCTGGCCGACGGCGGGACGGTCGAGGTGCTTCCGCCGTTCGCAGGAGGGTGAGATGACCAACCAGCCGCACGAGGGTTCTTACGAGGGTTCCTACGACGGCCAGTACCCGCAGGGCCAGTACCCGCAGGGCCAGTACCCGCAGGGCCAGTACCCGCAGGGGTACGACCCGTACTGGCAGCAGGCGTACCAGGATCCGCACGCCGCCCAGCAGTACACGCAGCAGTGGCAGGGGCAGACGTGGGACACGCAGGTGCCCGCGGCGGCCTCGGCGGCTGATACGGCGTATCTGCCGCCGCAGGGACCGCCGCAGGGACAGCCGCAGGGGCGCCCCCAGGGACTGCCGCAGGGGCGCCCCCAGGGACAGCCGCAGGGACCGCCACAGGGGCACGAGTGGGCCGGAGCCGGTGAGCCGGTCCACGGCCCCGCCTACCCGGCGCCCGGCGTCGCCGGCCTTGCCCACCCGTCCGCTCCCGCCGAGCCGACTGCCCAAGGCGGTGGCGACGACCAGCCCGCCTACGGCCCCGCCACCCTCGTCGGGAACTCCCGTATGACCGACGCGCAGCGGGCCCGCCTGGAGGGGCGGTCGCCGATCATCGAGCCGGGGATGCAGCCGGCGGCGCTGACGGCGTTGCTGGGGCTGCTGCTGTCCGGCACGGCGGCCATCGGGTCGTACGCGCTGCTCGTACCGCTTGTGGTGCTGCAGGCGGTGACGGCGGCGGGCTGGTTCCGGCTGAACGGGATGTGGCCCGCACGGCAGGGCATCGCGCTGGCGTTCGCGGGGGCGCTGACCGCGGATGTCGCGCTGGTGGCGGCCGACCACGCACCGGCGGCGATCCTCGGCACGCTGGGTGTGTGGGTGCTGCTGGCCCTGGTCCTGCAACTGAGGTCGCACGCCGACCCGGACGAGCGGATGTACGGCCTGATGGCGACCGTCGCCTCGGCGGCGCTGTCGATCATCGCGGCCGGTTACCTCGCGGCCGACACGGACGCCGCCACGGTCGGCGCCGCTGCGGTGGCCGTGGCGATCCTGGCCCGGGCCCTGCCGCTGCCCACCCCGGCGTCCGTGATCGTCTCCCTCCTCGCCGCGGCCGGCGCGGGCATCGCGGTGGGCGGCATGACCGGCCTGGACGCGGACGGCGCGTTCCTCGGCGTGGGTGCGGGCGTCTGCGCCCTGATCGGCCACCGGGTCGCGAGCTACGACTATCCGTCCCGCTTCGTCCACTTCACGGCGGGGGTCGCGTTGCCGCTGGCGGCAGCGGCACCGGCGGTGTACCTGCTGGGCCGGGCGCTGAGCTGACCGGCGACTGTCACAGCCGATCGACAATCCCCGGCCGGCCCCTTGCCCCGGGGTTACTCTCACGCAGGACGGCCACCCGGTCGTCAGTGACCGTCGTCGGCCGTCGTCGTCGATGACCGCCGAGGTGGGGGAAGACCGAAACATGCGCGCACTGCGGATAGTCCTGATCGTCGCCGTGATCGTCGGCGGCCTGTTCGTGGCCGCCGACCGCATCGCCGTGAACTTCGCCGAGGGCGAGGTCGCCGACAGGATGAAGAGCAGCGAGAACCTCGCGACCACCCCCGGCGTCTCCATCAAGGGCTTCCCGTTCCTCACCCAGGTCCTCGGCGGCGAACTGGACGACGTGGAGGTCGGCATCAAGGACTACGAGGCCACCACCGGCGACGGCGCCGAGAAGATCCGTATCGGCGATCTCCAGGCGAACATGAAGGGCGTCGAGTTCTCCGGCGACTACAGCTCCGCCACCGCGGCGAGCGCCACCGGCACCGGCACCATCTCCTACGCCGAGCTGCTGAAGACCGCCCAGTCGGAGCCCACCGAGATCGCCTCCGGCGTCACCGCGCACGTCGTCGGCCTCTCCGACGGCGGCAACGGCAAGATCAAGGTCTCGGTCGAGGCGACCGTACTCGGCACGAAGCTGCCCGAGCCGGTCGACGTCCTCGGCACCCTGACGGTCGAGGGCGACAACACCGTGCGGGTGCACGCCGACGAACTCCCGTCCTTCGGCGGCGTCGAGATCACGGAGGACCAGGTCAGGGAGATCACCGACTTCGAGCAGCAGATCGACGACCTGCCCGGCGGCATCCAGCTGGACCGGGTCGAGCCCGCGCAGGACGGTGTGGAGATCGGCGTGAAGGGTTCGAACGTCCGGCTGGCCGGGTAGGACGTCAGCGGCCATCGGCGACGGCCATCATCGACGGCCATCGCCGGCGCCGTCCGAAGGGCGAGACGCGGACGTCCGTACCGCAGATGTGACCACGGATACATCCGCCCGGAAACCCGGCCGCAGCCGCTCCGGCAGTCACTTCTTCCCGTATCCCGGACGATCGCGTCTCAAAATACGACACACCGGTGACATGCCCACCCGTCCGTCCCTAAGCTCAAGCCCATGAAGCGTCAGGCGGACCTCACGAAGCGGCGGGCAGTAGACCTGTGCCGCGTCGCCGCCATGCTCTGTCGCACCTTCTGAGCGGAAGCGTCTGCCTTCCGCATTCCCGCCGCCCTGCCCAGGGCATTCGTGCGCCGTCCGGACCCCGGACCGCGCGCCCCTCTCACTCGCACGCCCCGCCGCACCTGCCCCGGAGGAGAAAGAGCATGAGCCGCAGCGACGTCCTGGTCGACGCCGACTGGGTCGAGGCCAACCTCGACAACGCCGACATCGCCATCGTCGAGGTCGACGAGGACACGTCCGCGTACGAGAAGAACCACATCCGAGGCGCCATCCGGATCGACTGGACCAAGGACCTCCAGGACCCGGTACGCCGTGACTTCATCGACCAGGAGGGCTTCGAGAAGCTCCTCTCGGCGAAGGGCATCGCCAACGACACGCTGGTGATCCTCTACGGCGGCAACAACAACTGGTTTGCCTCGTACGCCTACTGGTACTTCAAGCTCTACGGCCACCAGAACGTCAAGCTGCTCGACGGCGGCCGCAAGAAGTGGGAGCTGGACGCCCGCGAGCTGGTCGAGGAGGTGCCGGAGCGTCCGGCGACCGACTACAAGGCCAAGCCGCAGGACACCTCCATCCGCGCCTTCCGCGACGACGTCGTGGCGGCCATCGGCAGCCAGAACCTGGTCGACGTGCGCTCGCCCGACGAGTTCAGCGGCAAGCTGCTCGCCCCCGCGCACCTGCCGCAGGAGCAGTCGCAGCGTCCGGGCCACGTCCCGTCCGCCCGCAACATCCCGTGGTCGAAGAACGCCAACGACGACGGCACCTTCAAGTCGGACGACGAGCTCAAGGAGCTCTACGCCGAGGAGAACGTCGACCTGGCCAAGGACACCATCGCCTACTGCCGCATCGGTGAGCGCTCCGCACTGACCTGGTTCGTCCTGCACGAGCTGCTCGGCGTGCAGAACGTCAAGAACTACGACGGTTCCTGGACCGAGTACGGCTCCCTCGTCGGCGTGCCGATCGAGCTCGGCGCCAACAAGTAAGCCCCGACCTTTCCAACCCCTCAGGAGATTCATATGTGCGGAGCGAAGGCCGGTGGCCCCGACGCCTCGACGATCAAGCCCGGTGAGACCACGATCCAGGGCCAGGTGACGAAGGACGGCGAGCCCATCGTCGGCTACGTCCGTCTGCTGGACTCGACCGGCGAGTTCACGGCGGAGGTGCCCACCTCCGCGACGGGCCAGTTCCGCTTCTACGCGGCCGAGGGCACCTGGACCGTCCGCGCCCTGGTCCCCGGCGGCGCCACCGCCGACCGCACCGTCGTCGCCCAGCAGGGCGGCCTGGCGGAGGTCGCGATCGCGGTCTGACGACGACGGAAGGGCCGTACCCCCACGGGCTGGACGCCCGGCGGGTACGGCCCTTCCGCCATGTCCGGGCCTACCCTGGACGTATGTACGCACGGCGACGGCGCATGTACTTCGCCATGATGGGGACCTGCGTCACGCTCTTCGTCCTGGCCTGGGGCGTCGTACGCCTCTGGTCGATTCCCGTGGCCGTGGGCATGTGCGTGGTGGCCATGGTCATCCCGCCGCTCGCCGCGATGGTCGCCAACCGCCGCGGCCCCGAGGACCGCTGGTGGGACGATCCCTCCGGTGACCCGAAGTCCGACGAGTGGTGGGACGAGCTGGACGGGAAGAGACGGCCGCGGTAGGGGGCGGTTGGCCGGCGCCGGGCGCTGCGGCGGGGGGAAGCCGGTGCGGGTCAGTACACGAGCGCCTGCGTCTCGTCCCCCAGCGCCTCCTGTACGAACACCTGCGCCCCCGCGATGCGTACGCCCTCGATGACGTCCTTCTCCGTGATGTCCCGGCGGGCCGCGCACTGCGTGCACAGGGTGACGCGGCCGCCCGCGAGGAGGGCGTCGAGGAGGTCGGGGAGCGGGGCGGCGTGCGGGAGTTCGAACTCGGCGGCGCGGCCCGGGAGCGCGAACCAGGCGGACTCCCCGGTCAGCCAGAGGGAGACGTCGACGCCGCTGGCGACGGCCACCGCCGCCACCGTGAACGCCTGTGAGCACCGCTCGGGGGCATCGGCCCCCGCCGTCACCTTGATCACGAGCTTCTTCGCCATGGCCGGAATCGTAGTGCGCCGGGCACCCGCGTAAGCTTGGGCCCGGTCTTGTGCAACGCGTACTCTCGCTCACCAAGGAGCATTCCGTGGAGATCTTCTTCGAAGTCCTGCTGGTCCTTGTCTGCGTCGGCGTCCTCGCCTTCGCCGGGCTGACCGTGAAGAAGCTGTACCAGGGCCAGCGCTGACCCCCACCAAGGAATTCCTCCGCTCATGATCGAGATCCCGTCCGACCTCCACAGGGACATGGTCCCCCTCGCGTTCCTGCTCGGCGACTGGGCCGGCGCAGGCGTGCACGACTTCCCGGGCGCCGAGAAGTGCAACTTCGGCCAGGAGGTCTCCTTCAGCCACGACGGCCGGGACTTCCTGGAGTACCGGTCCCACACGTGGGTGCTGGACGACGACGGGAGCAAGGTCCGTCCGCTGGAGTCCGAGACCGGCTACTGGCGTATCGACGCCGACCGCAAGGTCGAGGTCACGATGGTCCGTGACGACGGCGTCGTGGAGATCTGGTACGGCGAGCTGGCCGACAACAAGCCCCAGATCGACCTCGTGACGGACGCGGTCGCGCGCACGGCAGCCTCCCGCCCCTACACCGGCGGCAAGCGCCTCTACGGCTACGTGAAGAGCGACCTGATGTGGGTCGGCGAGAAGCAGACCCCCGAGGTCGAGCTGCGCCCCTACATGTCCGCCCACCTGAAGAAGGCCGTCACCCCTCAGGACGTCGAACGCTGGGCCAAGGCCCTCCCGGACGACATGCCCGACGACGGGATCGCCTTCTTCAAGTAGGCCTTTCCTGAAGTGGCTCCAGAAGTGGCTCTAGACTCGTCAGTGTGGTGAGCACCGACTGGAAGAGCGATCTGAGGCAGCGCGGCTACCGGCTGACCCCGCAGCGGCAACTCGTGCTCGAAGCTGTGGACACCCTTGAGCACGCGACCCCCGACGACATCCTCGTGGAAGTGAGGAAGACGGCGTCGGGGGTCAACATTTCGACGGTCTACCGGACCCTTGAGCTGCTGGAGGAGCTCGGGCTGGTCAGCCACGCCCACCTCGGGCACGGGGCGCCCACGTACCACCTCGCCGACCGGCACCACCACATCCACCTCGTCTGCCGCGACTGCACGAACGTCATCGAGGCCGATGTCTCCGTGGCCGCCGAGTTCACCGCCAAGCTGCGTGAGACGTTCGGCTTCGACACGGACATGAAGCACTTCGCCATCTTCGGCCGGTGCCGCGACTGCACGCTCAAGAATTCAAGTACCGATTCGTAGGGTCGTAGGCTTGGTCCCATGAAGAGCCCTCTGCTGACTCTGCCCGGCGCCGTCCCCGCCGAAGGCGTGGACGAAGGCGTCGCCGCCCACTACGGCGACCTGTTCCGCGAGCAGCGCGCCCTCGCCGACGGCACCGGCTTCGTCGACCTCTCGCACCGCGGTGTCGTCACCGTCACCGGCGAGGACCGGCTGAGCTGGCTGCATCTGCTGCTCACCCAGCACGTCACCGACCTGCCCGCGGGCGAGGCCACCGAAGCGCTGATCCTGTCGGCGCACGGCCACATCGAGCACGCGCTGTACCTGGTCGACGACGGCTCGACGACCTGGGCCCACGTCGAGCCCGGCACCAAGGACGCGCTGCTCGCCTACCTGGAGTCGATGAAGTTCTTCTACCAGGTCGAAGTCGCCGACCGCACCGGCGAGTTCGCGGTCGTCCACCTGCCCGCGGGCTCGATCGCGGAGGTGCCGGAGGGCGTCGTCGTACGCGAGACGGCGTACGGCCGTGATCTCTTCCTCCCGCGTGCGGACCTGGAGTCGTACGCCGGGAAGGCGGGCCCGGCGGCCGGGATCCTGGCGTACGAGGCCCTCCGCGTCGAGCACCACCGCCCCCGCCTCGGCTTCGAGACCGACCACCGCACCATCCCGCACGAACTGGGCTGGATCGGCACGGCGGTGCATCTGCAGAAGGGCTGCTACCGCGGCCAGGAGACGGTCGCCCGCGTGCAGAACCTGGGCAAGCCCCCGCGCCGCCTGGTCTTCCTCCACCTGGACGGCAGCGAGGTGCACCTGCCCGCCCACGGCACGGAGATCCGGCTCGCGGACGACGGGCCCGACGGGCGCAAGATCGGTTTCGTCACGACGTCCGTACGCCATCACGAACTGGGCCCGGTCGCGCTCGCGCTGGTGAAGCGGAACGTGCCGGTGGACGCGCGGCTGGTGGCGGACACGACGGCCGCGGCGCAGGAAGCGGTCGTAGAGCCCTAGATTTCGAGCAGGACCGTGAACGGGCCGTCGTTCGTCAGACTCACCCGCATCCGCGCACCGAACCGGCCCGTCTCCACCGTCGCGCCCAGGGCACGCAGCCGGGCGACGACCTCGTCGACGAGGGGCTCGGCCACGTCTTGCGGGGCGGCGGCGTTCCAGGTGGGCCGGCGGCCCTTGCGCGCGTCCCCGTACAGGGTGAACTGGCTGATGACGAGCAGCGGGGCGTCGATGTCGCTGCACGACTTCTCGTCCTGCAGCATGCGGATCGACCAGAGTTTGCGGGCGAGCTGCGCGGCCTTCTCCTTGGTGTCCTCGTGGGTGACGCCGACCAGGACGCACAGCCCCTCGCCGATGATCTCCCCGACCGTCTCACCGTCCACGACGACACTCGCGCCGTCGACCCTCTGCACCACTGCACGCATGCCCCCATGATGCCCTGCGGTCGGGACTGGCCCGCGGGCGGCTGCATGCTACTGCGTATCGCTCCTTAACCCCCCATCTGGGGCCGATCGGGGGCACTCATTCACATACTGGCCACCTGGGGTGGCACGATGCTCCCACACGCCGGTCGAGGGGACGGTTGAGGCAGATGAGCACACCGAGTACCGGGCAGCCGCCGACGGTCCGCGCTGCGGACGTCGCGAATCTGCGGCCGCCCACGCAGCGCACCGACAGTCCGAGCCCGAGCCCGGGTCCGGTACCGGTGCCGGACCCGGGCTCGGGCTCGGTACCGGGCCTGTGGCCGCGGCTGGCCGCCGAGCCGGCCGAGCACGAGCTGGCCGCGCTGAGCCTGCCGGAGCTGCGCACGCTCCGCCGGGACGCACAGCGGGACGAGGCGGACCTGAGCTATGTACGGCGGCTGCTGCAGGGCCGGATCGACATCCTGCGGGCGGAACTGGCGCGACGCGGCCCCGCAGGGCAGGCGTCCGTCGTCGACCGCCTCCCGGAGATCCTCACCGACGCCCCGGCCCGCCACCGCTCCTCCGCCCGCCACGTGACGCTGGGGACGCCGCACAGCGAGGAGTACCGGAAGCTGGCCGCCGACATGCTCGCCGAGGTCGAACTCTCCGACCTCGGCGCCCGCACCGACCTCGAACTCAACACCGCCATGGGCCGCCTCGTCCGCTACGAACAACAGGTCTCCCACCGCCGCCAACGCCTCCAGCGCACCGCCGACGACTGCAGCGGCGAGATCGCGCGGCGGTACCGGGAGGGGGAGGCGCAGGTGGACGACTTGCTGACGTGACCTGACCTGACCTGACGCGGGGGCGTGCAAAACCCCGCGACACCGGCACCGTCGTACACCTACCGTGATCGTATGACCCGCCGCGCCGACATCGACGTCCGCCCGATCACCGAAGCCGAGTTCGCCGACTGGCTGCGCGCGGTGAACACCGGGTTTCTGCGGCGGCCGACGCCCCCGGAGACGGAGGTCGCGGTTCGGCGCGGTCAGTTCGAACCGGGGCGATTCCTGGGGGCCTTCGACGGCGGGCGCTGTGTCGCCACGTTCCGGTCGTTCGCGCAGGAGCTGACGGCCGTGGGCGGTGCGGCGGTGACCGCCGATGCCGTCTCGGGCGTCACCGTCACCGTCACCGCCACCCACCGACGCCGGGGTCTGCTGACCCGGATGATGGCCCAGGATCTCGCCGCGGCGAGGGAGCGGGGAGACGTGGTGGCGACGCTGATCGCCGCCGAGTACCCGATCTACGGACGGTACGGCTTCGGGCCCGCCACCTGGATGAGTGAGTGGACGGTCGACGTACCGCGGGCGGGTCTCGACCCGCGGTGGGCGGGGCCGGAGGACGGCGGGCGGATCGACCTCGTGGACGGGGAAGACGTGCGCAAGCTGGGCCCCGAGCTGCATGAGCGGCTGCGGCGGAGCCAGCCCGGTGTGGTCAGCCGCGACGACCTGTGGTGGCAGCTGAGGACCGGTGCCGTGGTCTTCGAGGAGTCGTGGACCGAACCCCACTTCGCCGTGTACCGCTCGGCGGCGGGCGAAGTCGAAGGGCTTGCGTCGTACCGGTCGGACGACAACTGGCATGACAAGCAGCAGCCGCACAACACGGCCCAGGTGGACTGGCTGATCGCCACCACCCCGGGGGCCGAACGAGCCCTGTGGCACTACCTCTGCTCCATCGACTGGGTCACGACGGTGAAGAGCGGGTGGCGGGCGCCGGACGATCTGCTTCCGCTCCTGCTTCCCGATCCGCGCGCCGCCCGTATCGCCGCGCAGTCCGACTGGCTGTGGGTGCGGATCCTCGATGTCGTACGGGCCCTGGAGGCGCGGACGTACGAGGGGGCGGGGTCGCTCGTCGTCGACGTACGGGACGCGGGCAGGTTCAGCGGCGGGCGGTATCGGCTCGACGCCTCGCCGGAGGGGGCTGCCTGTGCGCCCACCACGGCCTCCGCCGAACTCACGCTTGACGTGGGCGAATTGGCGTCCCTCTGGCTGGGCGACGAGTCGGCCGTCAGGCTGGCTGCGCTGGGGCGGGTCCAGGAAGAACGAGCGGGCGCCGCCAAGATGGCCGACGCCCTGCTGCGTACGTCCAGGCGGCCTTGGTGCCCGGACATGTTCTGAGGTCTCCTTCCTGCTCGACGGCGAATGACGGTTCATCCGTAGCTGTGCTCTTGAGTTGTGGCTGTGCTTTTCAGTTGTGGCTTTCAGTTGTGGCTGTGCTGTGTGTGCAGCTGTCGCTGCTGTTCGGTTGTCGGTGTTGAGTTGTGGCTGTGCGTGTGGTGCAGACTGACCAGGCTCCCGGCTCCCCTCCGGAAGGGAGCCCGGCCAGCCGATTCTGGGCGGGGCGGCCGTGGCGGTGCTCAGCCGGACTGGGCGAGCAGCATCACGAGGATGATCGCTCCGATACCGCCGAAGGCGGTGTTCCTGGCCTTGATTCCGATGGCCAGTGCGATGAACCCGATGATTCCCATCGGGCCGTACCTCCACTCGATGAGCTGCTCGAAGGTGACGGCGATGGCGGCGAGGACGATGGCGGCGAGCGGCATGCGGTCCCTCCTTAGGGACGGGTCGCCCTGGGCGGGGTGAGCGGAACCCTGCTGAGGACCGTCCACCTGGTCGAAGGATCCGACCCTGGTGGCCAACCCCCAGGAAGTTTGACCATGTTGCTCAAGTTGGTTACCAACTCCACTGTACTTATCTCCGCTTGTAAGCGTCTCATAACCACCTTTCTTTGAACTGACGGAAGATGGCGAGAAGTTGTACTGTTTGGTCGTGGACCCGAAACACGCCGCCGTCAATGGACGGGCGAGGTCACAGCGGCCACCCCCGTCACATCGAGAGGTGGCCGACGAACTGCGCGCCCGCATCAGGTCGGGGGAGCTGCAGCCGGGCCAACGCATGCCGACCCAGGCCAAGTTGGCCGACGAGTTCGGCGTCGAGCGAGGGGCCGTACGGCAGGCGCTGCGCATCCTGCAGTCGGAGCATCTGCTCACCAACGTCTCCAAGGGCAGCCCGGCGACCGTCGCACCCGACCTGAGCATGGCCCTGGCCGGCCCGGGAGCCCCGCCCCTGCCCACGATGGTGGCGCTGGCGCCCCGCATCGCCGCCGCGTTCGACGGTGCGCACATCGAGATCGACGCGCTGTGCCTGACCTCGATCAACCTCACGCTCGCCATCGGCGAGCCACTGCGCCAGATCCACGCAGGACAGCTGAAACCGGCCAAGATCGACGTTCGTGTCCTGCTACCCAGCCGCGACATCGAACTCGCCTTCCCCGCACCCGTGGACCCCACCGCCGACGACTCCGTACACCGCCGCTGGCTGGCCCAGCGCAACGCCCAGGGCCAGGTCCTCCAGCACAACCTGCTGGCCCTGCGCGCCACCCACGGCATCGAGGTCGACGTCTCGTTCCGTGCCCTGCCCTTCACCCCGCCCGTGAAGCTGTACCTGCTCAACAGCACGGAGGCGCTCTTCGCCTACTACACGCTGACGCGACGCGAGCAGGAGATCGAACACGAGCATCTGGAGATGTACGACGCCGAGGGCTCCCAGTCCATGCTGTTCGCCTTCGAGCAGGGCGCCGGCCTGCGTGACACCACGTTCGTGGAGCAGTCCCAGCTGTGGTTCAACGCACTGTGGGAGACGATCAGTTCGGAGCTGGTGCTCACGAGCTGACGTCTCCCACAGGGTGGTGGTCTCTTGTGCGCCCGACTTCACAGAGCGGGGCCCGAGACCAGTACGGCGAGCATGACGGCCCCGATGGAGCTGAGCGCCGGGCTCTTGGCCTTGATGCCGATGGTGAGCAGCAGCAGAGCGACAATGCCGGCGGCGCCGTACTCCCACTGGACCATCTGTTCGAAGCCGACGACGAATACTGCGGAGATGAAGGCGAGGGCAGGCACGTTGATTCCCCCTTCGGGCTTCCTGGGCGGCGGGACGAGCGGTGGGGGGTGGATCGTGGAGGTAAACCTTCCGCCAACTTGACCAACTTGGCGACCAACTCCAATTATGCTGTTCCCATTTGGCAGCCATCTCAAAACAACTTTCCAGCAACTCCACATAGATGGGACGGAGTTGTAGCGTTTGGTCGTGACCCAGGAGAACGTGGCAGTGAACGGCAGCAGCAGACTCTCGCCCCAGGAGATCGCCGACATACTGCGGAACAGGATCCGCGCCGGTGAACTCAAGGCGGGCGAGCGCCTGCCCACCCAGGCCGAACTCGCCGCGGAGTTCGGCGTGGAGCGCGGTACCGTGCGCCAGGCTCTGCGGGCACTTCAGGAGGAAGGCCTCCTCAATAACGTGAGCAAGGGCAGCCCGCCCCGCATCGCGGCCCCAGGACCGGCCCACGGCGGACCCCAGCCGACGATGGTGGCGCTGGGGCCGCGGCTTACGGACGCTTTCTCCGCGCCGCACGTGCGGATAGACGCGGCCTGTCTGACCGTCGAGACGCTGATGCTGGCCCTGAGCGAGCCGCTCCGCCGGATCCACGAGGGGGCGTTCTGCCCCGACTCGATCGACGTGCGCATCCTGCTGCCTTCCCGCGACATCGCGCTGGCGTTCCCGGCGCCGGTCGACGGCAACGACGAGTCGGTGCACGAGCGCTGGCTGTCCCAGCGCAACGCCCAGGGTCACGTCCTCCGGCACAACCTCCAGGCCCTGCGCTCCTCGCACCGCATCAAGGTGACCGTCACCTTCCGCGCGCTGCCCTTCACGCCGCCGGTGAAGCTGTACCTGCTCAACGGGGCCGAGGCGCTGATCGCGTATTACATGATCACGCGCCGCGAGGAGCCGACGGACTCCGGCACCCTCGACATGTACGACGCTCTGGGCACCGAATCCCTCCTCTTCTCCTTCGCCGAGCAGGCCGGCCGGCGTGACGCCGCGTTCGTCGAAGAATCCCAGAAGTGGTTCGACGCTCTCTGGGAAACCATCACTACGGACCTGACGCTCAGCTGACCGGTCGTGAACCAGGAGAACCAACCAGTGAACGGCAACAGAAGGTCGCCCGAGGAGATCGCCGACATCCTGCGCGAACGGATCCGCGTCGGTGCTCTGAGAGCCGGAGACCGCCTGCCCACCCAGGCCGAACTCGTCGACGAGTTCGGCGTGGAGCGCGGCGCGGTCCGCCAGGCGCTGCGCATCCTGCAGGCGCAGGACCTGCTGACCCACGTGACCAAGGGAAGCCCGCCGAGGGTGGCCGAGGTCCGGCCGGAACCCCAGCAGTCCAGGGCGGCCCGGGTCGTCCTGAAGACCTACCTGGCCGAGGCGTTCGGCTCGTCGGCGGTGCGCATCGACGCCGTCTGCTTCACGGCGGAGACCCTGATGTGGGCACTCGGCGAGATGTGCACGGCGGTCGCAAGGGGCGAGGTGCACCCCGACTCCGTGGAAGTGCGGTGTCTGTTGCCGGGGCCTGATGTGCCCCTGCCGTATCCCGACCCGGTGGACCGGCCGCCGAAGATCAGGGAGAAGGTGCACGAAAGTCTGAAGGAGCAGATCGTCCAGCAGCAGGAGGTGATGCGCACCTATCTCTCCACCCTCACGCGTGACCACGATATCGATACGAAGGTGACCTTCCGGTCGCTGACCTTCGTGCCGTCGATGAAGCAGTACGTGCTGAACGGCACGCTGGCGCTGCAGGGCAACTACCAGCCTGCCAGGCGCTCCTACGAGGATCTGCCCGGCGAGGACCCGTTCGAGGTCATCGACGTCAGCGGGTTCAAGTCGGCGCTGTTCGAGTTCCGGCGCGACAGGGGAGGACAGGACGCGGAGATCGTGGAGGACACGAAGAATTGCTTCGATGCCCTCTGGGAATCGAACGCTCCCCGACAGACACTCAGCTAGTGACTCCTGAGACTGGACGGGCCGACCTGGTGACGAGAGCTGCCGAGGAACTTGGGGAACTGGTCGCACGTACACGGTATGTCCTCTTTGATTTCGACGGACCGATCTGCCGGCTGTTCCACGGTCATCCGGCATCGGACATAGCCAGGGCTCAGGTGAAGCGGCTGGTGGACCAAGGGCGGGACGGCCTGCTCACCGAGGAGGAACGTTTCAGTCCGGATCCCCATGGCGTGCTGAGCACCTTCGCCGCACGGCACCCCGGCAGCGACCTGCTCACCGACCTCGAAGCGCACCTCACCAAGCACGAGTTGCAGGCCGCGCGCCGAGCGTGGCCGACGGCACACGTCGATCCGCTGATCCAGACCTGGGTCGCGGTCGGGGCCCGGCTGGCCATCGTGACCAACAACTCGGCCCGAGCGGTGGCGGAGTACCTGCGTGACAGGGAGCTCTTCTCCTGCTTCGCCCCCCACATCTACGGCCGTACGGCGCAGGAGATGCACTTCCTCAAGCCGCATCCCGAGACCCTGAACCGCGCCCTGCGGGCGATGGGGGCGGCCCCGGAGGCCTCGCTGATGATCGGGGACTCCGACTCCGACGCCACCGCCGCACGCGCCGCCGGCGTCCCGTTCCTGGGCTACGCGAGTAGCGTGCGGGCCGCGCTCCGGATGCGGGGCGCCGGGGTGCCGGAGCGGGACATCCTGGGCTCGCTGGAACCACTGCTGGACGCGGTGCGTGCAGCGAAGCATCCCTGACCCCGTCCCCTCGGCTCTCAGGCCTGCATGGTCAACAGCAGGCAGGTCACGGCGAGGAGGAAGGCGGGCGACACCTTGATGGCCACTCGCAGTCCAATTGGTCGCATCAGGGCGGCCGGTCGGGGCCGGCGGCCGTACCGCTTCCGCGTCACTTGCTGAACTTCGGGCGCCGGACAACTCACCGGCACCTCGGGCAACTTCGTGCGCTCTGTCGTTTCCACGGTCCCCCACCAACTTCTCGACAACCTTCCGACCAATTGGACTGGTTGTGCCTGACTGGACTGTTCCCGGTCTGATTGATCCGCTAACCGGCCGTCCAATAATTGGGGTTTATTGACGGCAAGTGGTGCCTCGGTGGCACGAAGGCGGTAGCTTCGGCGTGTGGGTACTTCGGAGAGTGACGAGGGCGGCGGCCGTCAGTTCCGCTTTGTGCGCAACCACTTGATGGAGCGCATGAGGAACGGGAACCTCGTCGTGGGTTCCTATCTGGAAGGACAGCGGGACCTGGCCGTGGACCTGGGGGTCTCGCGGGACGTCGTCCAGAAGGTCTTCCGGCGGCTCGCCGAAGAGGGCTACATCGAGACCAGGCAGGGCAAGGGCAGCTGGGTGGTACGGCTGCCCGAGGCGCGCGATGCGCAAGGGGAGCCCACCCTCTACGACTTCATCGACAGGGCCTTCGCGGAGTCCGAGGTGTCACTGGATGTCGTATCGCTCACCAGCGAGTCGCTGGTCGGCCACTTCAGGGCCCAGGTGGAACGCGTCGAGGCCAGGAGTCTCACCCCTGCCCGGGTGACGGTCCGGATGATGCTGCCCTCGGAGAGCGCGGACCTGCTGTACCCCCGGGCGCCGAAAGACCCGAAGGACGACGAACGCGTCCGTGAGCGCTGGCGGAACAGGGCGCGGGTGCACGTGGCGGAGATGGGGGACTACTGCGAGCGGCTCAGGGCCGCCGGAGTGGATGCCGTCCTTGAGGTCCGGAGGGTGGCCTGGACGCCCAATTTCAAGCTCTACCTGTTCAACGACGCCGATGCCCTCAAGGGGCTCTACTCCCCGGTGGAAGGGCCGATCCGGCTCGACGACGGCACCATGGTCAGGCAGGCGGTCGACGTCAAGGGCGTCGGCGTGAGCCTCCGTCACTATGTGAAGAGCAGTGGAACCGACGCTGACTCGGACTATGACGATTACAGAGAGTGGTTCGAGTGTTGCTGGAACCTGGTCGCAAACCGGCCGGAACAGGACTGAAAGTCCGCAGGTCAGGGCAGTAACCGCGATTTCCGGCAAGGGGTGTCCGCATCGTGGATAAACGTGAGAACCGTCACTGCACGCACTATGATCGCCGCCCATGCGGCCCCATCTGCCCCACCGAACCCAGGAAGCGCTCGTGCGCTTCTTCGCCGGGCGGCGCCGCCTCAGTGCCGACGGTGAAGTGGTCGTCGGTCACCACAACAGCAACCACATCCTCCCGCTGGGCCGGCCACTGGCGTATCTGCTCGGGATGGACTCCGGGCAGATGCGAGCAAACTTCCGGGTGCCCTTGGAGACCGTCGAAGCCGTGCCCCGACTCTGGCGGGAGTCCGAGGTGCTGCGCGTGGTGAGCGAGCGGATGGACGATGTCCCACGCTGCCTCTGGGACTTCGGTGACTGGTCAGTGCACGCCTATGTCGCGGGACGGTCCCTGTCCGAGGAGACGGGGCGGGAGCCGGTGGGCGAGGAGCGGATCACGCGGCTGGCCCGGTTCTTCGCCCGACTGGCCGACGTACCGGCCGACGCTCTGCCCCCGCGGCCGTCCGACTGGCCGGACAGCGGCGACAGCCAGGCCTTCCTGCACCGGCTGGCCGCCTACACCGAGCATCAGGTCCACCGGCGCAACCGGCCCCGCTTCGGCGCGCTGTTCAAGGCCCTGGAGATCCCGTCCGGCATGGTGGACGACTTCCTCCGCTCCAGGCCCGAACTCACCCGGCGCCCCTTCACCCTCCTCCACACGGACGTCCACCGGTCCAATGTGATCGTGACACCGACCGAGGACGGTGAACGGCTCTCGGTGCTGGACTGGGAACTCTGCCTGTACGGCGACCCGCTGCACGACCTGGCGACGCACGTGGTCCGCATGGGCTACTCCGACACGGAGCGGAAGCTGGCGACAGAGCGGTGGGCCGAGGCGATGGAGCGGGCAGGGCACACGGCGCTGACGGCCGGCCTGGACCGGGACCTCGACACGTACCTCGGCTTCGAGTACGTCCAGTCGGTCTTTCCGGACGTGATGCGGGCCGCCCTCGCGCTCCCCGACGAGCCGGACACCGAGGACGTCGTCACGGCCGCGCACCAGGTGCGCCGGGCCCTGCACCGGGCTTGGGAGTGGCTGACACCGGAGAGCGACCCCGTCGACGAGGCCACGGCCGTGCGCGCGTTGCGCGAGTGGCATGCCATGGACAGTGCCGCCAGACCCGTCCCGGAGGAGGACCGCAAGCGGCCCGGCGGCCGGCGGAGCAGGGGCGGGAACGGGTGGTGTCCGGGCGCGGACCAGCCCAGAGGCGTCCGCAGGGGGCTCAGCACGGGACGCGGACCGGGCCCCCGTCCGGGCCCGCCGACGGGCACCGAGCCCCTGGAGAGCTTGGAGAGCCTGGAGCGGCATGTCTGTTGAAGCCGACGCGGTGAGCGACGTCCGTTCGCTGCTCACCGGGGTCCGCGGCGTCCTCTTCGACTTCGACGGTCCCGTCTGCCGGCTCTTCCCCGGCGACTCGTCGAGGCCCGTCGCCGATGAGCTGCGGGCACTTGTGTCCAGGGCGGGCGCGTACAGCCTCCTGTCGGAGGAAGAGGAGCGGGACAAGGACCCGCACGCCGTGCTGCGTGCCGTACACCGGGCGCGGTGGGACGACGCGGCCTTGGTCCGCGTCCTGGAGAAGACGGTCACCAAGGGTGAGCTGTACGCCGCTCGGCGCAAGCCGGAACTCACCCCGGGCGCGGACAGGCTCATCCGCGGGCTGGTGGGACGGGGGCTGCGGCTCGCCGTGGTCACCAACAACTCGGCGCGGGCGGCCTCGTACTACCTGAAGTCCACGGGACTGCGGGGCTGCTTCGCCGCCGTTCACGGGCGCACTCGCGACATCGACCGGATGAAGCCCGACCCCGACGTCGTCAAGCGGGCCCTCGGCAGCCTCGGTCTGTGCAGCCACGAAGCGGTGATGATCGGCGACTCCCCGGCCGACGTGGGCGCGGCGGAGAGGGCGGGGGTCGGCTTCATCGGGTACGGCCGTGACGACCGAAAGGAGTCGGAATTGCGGACCGCGGGCGCCAAACTGGTCCTCAGCTCTTATGCTCGACTCCTTGATGAGGATTGACGAGGCGGCACTCGACGCGGCGAGGCGCACTCGCCGACGCGCACGGGAGATGGCCGGGGATCAGCCCCTGCACGGACCGCTCGCGGGTTACCACCACGAGACGTATGCCTTCCCGCACCGCGAAGCGCCCGGTGCGGGTCGCTGGAAGCTGCGGGAACCACGGCGGAACGTGATCTGGTGCGATCGCAGGGCCTTCGACGAGGAGGAGCTGCTGATCGCCCTGGCCGGCCGGGTTTCCGGCGTTCCGGACGTGATCCGCGTCGGCTCCGCGACCCTCCATCGGTACATCGAGGGGCAGACGCTCGGTTCCCGCTTCCGTACGGGGACGGAGATACCGGACGCCGTCGTCGCGCAACTCATGGGCCTGGTGCGGAATCTCGCATCGGTACGGCCCGACTCCGTTCCCGTGCGCTGGCGAGTCCCCTTGGAGGACCGGGAGCAGGACGGGGACAGTCACGGATTCCTGGAGCGGCTCGTGCACTTCGCGGAGGAGCAGGTGTACGCACGCAACGAGCACAGGTTCGGCACGCTCTTCCGGGACATCGGAGTCGACAGGGACGCCTTCAAACGATTGCGCAGGCACCTGGGCGGGCTCACGGAGCGCCCCTTCCACCTTCTCCATGGCGATCTGCACCGGGAGAACCTGATCCTGGATCCGGTCGGCCGGCTGTGGGCCATCGACTGGGAACTGGCGGTCTTCGGGGACCCGCTCTACGACCTGGCGACGCATCTGCACCTGATGCGCTACCCCCAGTACCAGGCCCACAGGGTCGTCGAACTGTGGACGGCATCGATCGAGGACGCCGCCATGGGCGCCTCCCGGCACTGGCAGGAGGACCTGCCGCGCATCCTCGCCTTCAAGCATGCCCAGTCCGTCTTCACCGATGTCATCAGAGCCGCGCTCGATCTGGCGAACGATGCCTCCCTGCGTGCGACGGTGCCGCGGCTGCGCAAGGTCCTGCGGAACGGCGCGGTGCCCCTGGGCCTGACCTCGGTTCCGACGCCGTGCGAGACCGCGGTGGCCCTGACGCGCTGGCGCCGCAGCTACGCTTCGCAGCCATGAGCACCGGCAACGCGGGTCTGCGCGAGCGCAAAAAGCAGCGGATGTACCAGTCCGTGTCGGACATCGCGATCCGGCTGTTCATGGAGAAGGGCTTCGATGCCGTCTCCGTCGCGGAGATCGCCGCCGCGGCCGAGATCTCCAAGCCGACGCTGTTCCGGTACTTCCCGGCGAAGGAGGACCTCGTCCTGCCGGCTGGATTTCCGGACCGACAGTGAGCACGGCGCGCAGAACTACCACATCGGGCAGAGCTGCCACATCGGGCAGAGCTACCACATCGGGCGGCTGCGGATCACCGAGCACCCCGCCGTGCCGCCCCTCGTCGTCGACTGGCGCGCGCCCGTCTCACGGGCCTTCTACCAGGCCAGTGCCCGTGAACCGCAGGACGTCGTGGTGCGGCGGCGGTTCGGGTGGGCTCCCGGCAGCCGCGGTGACTCCGCCGATCTGACCGGGCTGGAGGACGAGCACCTCGGCCGGGGCGAGGAGCACGCCAGCGGCATCGTCGTCCGCGAGATCGAACGCCCCCGCGTCGGGCCCATGCGGGACATCGCGGCGACCATCCAGCCCGAGCAGGACGATCTCGTACGAGGTGGTCTCGCCGATTCGGTGTGCGTACAGGGCGCTCCCGGCACCGGCAAGACAGCCGTGGGTCTGCATCGCGCCGCCTATCTCCTCTACACCCACCCGCAGCGCATCCGGCGCGGCGGACTGCTCATCCTCGGGCCCAACCGCACCTTTCTCTCCTACATCTCCGAGGTGCTGCCCGCCCTCGGCGAGACCGGCGTACGGCAGTCGACGCTCATCGAGGAGATCGCCCGGCACCCTGTGAACGGCAGCGACGAGCCGGCTGCCGCCCTCCTCAAGCACGACGTCCGGATGGCCGACGTCCTGCGGCGGGCGCTGTACGCGCGCGTGTCCGCCGAGAGCGCCGGCTCCGTTGCCGTACCGGACGGTTCGTACCGGTGGCGGGTCTCCGGCGACGAACTGGAGCGGATCGTCGCACGGGTGCTTGCCGAACAGCCGCCGTACGCCATCGGGCGGGAGCGGGTGCGGACGCGGATCGTGGAGCGCATTCGGGAGCAGGCGGAGCGGCGTGCGGGGGTGGTGCCGGGCGCCTGGGTACGGAAGATCGAGCGGGCGCGGGCGATCGGCGAGCACGTGGACGCCGTATGGCCGCGCGTGCGGCCCGAGGAGGTCGTCGCCCGACTTCTCGCCGACGCGGATGAGTTGGCCGGCGCAGCGGGTGGGCTGTTCGACGCCGACGAGCAGAAGGCGCTGCTGTGGGCCCGGCCGCCGCGTTCATGGAAGTCGGCGCGCTGGTCGGCCGCCGATCTCGTCCTGCTCGACGAGGTCGCCGGGCTCATGGAGCATCCCCCGGGGTACGGCCACCTCGTTGTCGACGAGGCGCAGGATCTCTCCCCGATGGAGTGCCGGGCCATCGCCCGCCGGGCGTCCTTCGGGTCGCTGACCGTGCTCGGGGATCTGGCGCAGGGGACCACGCCGTGGGCCGCGCGATCCTGGCCGGCGCTCCTCGCCCACCTCGGGAAACCGGACGCCGCCGTGGTGCCGCTCACCACCGGGTTCCGGATGCCGCGGGCCGTCGTAGGCCTGGCGAACCGGCTGCTGGCGCGGCTGGATGTGGAGGTGCCGGCCGCGCGGTCGCTGCGTGGGGACGGGGAGCTGGGCTTCCGGAAGGCGGACGGCGATCTGCCGGGGGCGGTCGTCGACGCCGTGCGTGCCGCCATCGGTCGCGAAGGGTCCATCGGGGTCGTCGCCGCCGATGTGGACGTGGACCGGGTGCGGTCGGCGCTCGGGGCGGCCGGGATCGTGGTGGGCGGGCCGGACGAGCTGGGGGCGCGGGTGTCCGTCGTACCCGCGAGCGTCGTCAAAGGGCTGGAGTACGACCATGTCGTCGCCGTCGAGCCCGCGACGATCGCGGAGGCGGAGGAACGGGGGCTGCACCGGCTGTACGTCGTCCTGACGCGGGCGGTGTCGCGGCTGGAGGTGGTGCACGGGCGGCCGTTGCCGTTCTGAGCGGGGCCGGGGAAGGTCCCCGGTGCGGTTCGGCAGCGCTCCCGGCGGGCGCGGGGCCGTGTCGATCTGCGGTCCGCCGCCATGGTGGGAGCGACAACCACGACACACACCCGCGGACAACGCAGCGGATTGCCGGCGGAGGGCTCGGCGTCCCCGGCCGCCCGACGGGTTCAGACCGATTCCATGAGCGGGATCAACTGCTCCTCCTCGTAGGTCAGATGAGCTTCCAGCTCGTTCGCCAGTCGCCCGATCTCGGCGTCCGCTCGATCTCCCTCGGCGGATACGGCGGCGCGCAGCTCCTCCACCAGCTCGGCGATCCGCTCGTGCTCCTCGCGGAGCCGGGCCAGGACGGGGGCGGCCGCGGGGTGCCGGTCGGCGAGGACGGGGAACAGGCCCATGTCCTCGCCGGTGTGGTGGTTGTGCAGGCCGTGGCAGAAGGTGAGGCAGTTGACGCGGAGCTGGGCGCTGAGGGCGGTGCCGTCGGCCATCTCCTTGCGGATCAGGGCGAGTTCACGGCGGAAGCCGTCATGGACGACCTTGATCGCCTCGCCGAGGGAGCCTGCCCTGATGTCGGGCGGACCGTCCTGCGCGATCTCGTACAGCGCGACCACGGGTATCACCCGGCCCGCCTTCTCCTGGTACGCCGCCCAGCCCGGGTCCGTCGCGACGGCTCGCGCGAAGGCCTGGTCCCGCTCCTCGCCCGCCAGGACGACGGCCCGCGCGGCATACGTGAACGCGCCGCTCTCGACGGTGACTTGAGGGTTGGCGAGGAGGTTGTGGTACCAGGCGGGGTGCCGGGGGGAGCCACCGGCCGAGGCGATGACCAGGACTCGGTCGGCGCCGTCGGGGAGGTAGCCGAGAGGCGTGGTGTGCGGGGTGCCGCTGCGGGCGCCCGTGGTGGTCAGCAGGAGGAGCCGGGCACCTTCGAAGTAGCCGCCCACGACGCCGTTGCCGGCGCGGAACTCGTCGATGACCTGTTGGTTGAAGTCGTTGGGCATACGTCTCTTTTCGCTTCTTTTCTCGATCGCTGATGTCCCATGCGGACGCACGGGTGGGAGATACGGCGAAGAGAAAGAAGCGGCGGGCCTCTCGCCCACCATGGCCTCACTCGGAGGCCGGGCACCCAACTCGCTCACGGCACAAGGCCGACCCGGCAGTCATGGAGGGGACGCTAACCGGGGAGAGGGTGCGCGGCAAGCGCATTCGCCCGATCCTTGAGGGCCACCAGCGTGTTGCCCCGCGCCCCGTCTTCACTCCTGCTTGAGGCCGCCCTCAGCTCCGTGCGCGGACGACGGCGAATCGGCCCGCCCCGCCCCGCCCCGCCCCGCCCCGCCCCGCCTCGCCTCGCCTCGCTCCGCGAGAGCGCACATGCACCGGGCTCCGTACGCCGACGCCGGTACGCGGCATTGCTCCCGCCGTCACACGACCTCACCGACCCGGCCCGGCACCGTGTTTCCCATGCGACTGGGCCGCCCTGCACGCCGGGCCTCCCTTGCCGTCCATGTCGTCGCCTCGGAGGGCGATACGGAGGAACGGCGCAGCTGCTGTCCCCGGGCACTCCATGGGGACGCGCACGGCATCGCTGGGCCTACATCAAGTTCTGGCCGACCCTGGCCACGATCACCGACTCCTGCCCCGGCACCTCGCCTCCCTGCCGGACGTACGGACCGGAGCCGCGGTTCGGCACATCCGGCGCACCGATGCCGGCTCCGCCCGCGACATTCGTCCTTCCATCGCGCCTGCCTCCCGCTGATCACAACATCACCGCAGCCCCAGGCCCCGGCCATCTCGGCAAGGTTCCAAACGAGCGGGTCTCGACTCCCTGCACCAGGGGGCGGGACATCGAAGACGACAGATGCACTGCAAATGCGACGTCTATCGTGCTCAGTCATGTCCTGTCTCAGGTGATTGCGGGTAGCGCGGTCTGCTGACCTGGGTGCCCGGAGTTGGTTGAGACGTCCAGGACCCCGCTTGCCTCGGTGGAATCCGGGCATCTTGTCCCGTCTCGAAGGAGCTGGTCTCCGTCTCAAGTGACCTGGCTCCGATTCGTCGTTGATCTCAGTGGATCTGGTTCGTCATCCTGATCGCAGCACTAATCTGTCGAGCCATGAACGCGGACCGCTGGTTGGCAGACACCCGGACCTCCTACGACACGGTCGCGGTCAGCTATGCCGATCAGCTACGCGAGGCTTTGGCCGGGGCGCCATATCTTCGGGCTGCTCTGGCGCTGTTCGCCGACTTGCTGCACGCCGCTGGCGGTGGGCCGGTGGCGGACGTGGGCTGCGGACCTGGACACGTCACCGCTCACCTGCACGAGCTGGGTGTGGACGCTTTCGGCATTGACCTTTCATCCGTGATGATCGACGTGGCTCGGCGTGACCACCCCAGCCTGCGGTTCGAGGTGGGCTCAATGACCGACCTCGACCTCGCCGATGCTTCAGTCGTCGGCCTGCTCGCATTTTGGTCGTTGATTCACGTCCCCGACGAAGCAGTGCCCACGGTCTTCGGCCACTTCCGGCGCGTGTTGCGTCCCGGCGGACCACTGCTGCTCGGCTTTCACGTCGGCGACGGAGCGAGGCTGAAGACGCAGGGCTACGGCGGCCACCCGATGAACGTCCACGTTCACCGCCGCCAGCCTGACCAAGTGGCGGCCTGGCTACGCGATGCCGGGTTCACCGTCGAGGCCCAAATGCTGATCGATCCCGACGAAAGCGTTCCAGGTGCGGTCCTCTTTGCACGCTGTCAGTCCTAGATCAATTCCAAGGGAGGTCTACAGGGCGTGTGGGGTGGGCGGTGGCCGAGCCACCGCAAGACGGTCATGCGGCGGGCTGCCGACCTTGGATGTCGAGGTCGCAGCGGGCGGTCAGGCGTCAGGGTCGACTTCGGGGTGCGTGAACCGCACGGGCCTGCCCAGCGACCGGGCGTAGGCGATTTCGGCTCGGGTGCTGTCGCCGATGTAGTCGCCAACTAAAGCGCCTGAGTTCGCGATTACTGAGCGATCGAGGACGCGAACCCAGGCAGGGGTACTGCTCGGGCAGGTGCTCATCGTCGTCCCTCGAGCAACCGCGCGGTCCGGCCAGGAACTGAGAGTCCGGTGTTTATACCTTGCTCGCGACCACCATGTAGTTCTCGGCCTCAAGATCGAACGTGCTCAGTTCCGTTTGGAGTCCGACCCGGTGCAGCTCGACTTCGAGTTCCTCGTACCGGTAGGGCCAGCAGGACAGCAGTTCCGAGCGGACAAGAACCAACCCGGTCGCATCAACTTGCGCGATCGCAATCTCGATGTGGTGCTCCTCCTCCCAATGCGGCGCAATCTCCCAGCGGTAGACCACGACGGCATCGCGACCGTTCCGGCGGACGAGTCGGTCACTGATCTCCAGCCGGGAACCTCTGGCCCTCACGAGTTCCCAAGTACGGGATGTGAGTACCAAGCGCCCGCCGGGGCGCAGAAGCCGTGACATCGACTCCAGAGCAGCGCCCCTGCCCGTCGCGCCCGCGGCATGGTGAAGCGAGTTGCCAACGCAGAACACCATGTCGAACGTGTTGTCCTGGAAATGGTCGGGCAACTCTTCCCAGTTCGCCCGTACGGCCCGGATGGATGCCCCGAACTCCTTAGACAACTCTGCAGTCCGCCGAACCATCGCCTCGCTGGCGTCAGTTGCGACAACCTGCATGCCACGACCAGCGAGGCCAACCGCCAACTGTCCGGTTCCGCACGAACAGTCGAGGACGTGAGCGTTCGACGGCAGGAGATTGAGGACGGCGTCGAACGACGCAGCGAACTCGGCTGGAGGCAACTTTGCATCCGAGATGAGCCATTCGTACACCTCGGCAAGCACGTCATAGCCTGTCACAACCACTACCTCCGTCACGCGGCAGACTCACGGTAGGACGTCAGTCCATCAGCGGAGCAAACCGGGCACCAATGGTTTCCGCAAGGATGGCTCTGAGCTTGACTCTGTCGGGGATCTTGGAGTTTCCCGGTGCGGCAGCAAGATCGACGGGCATGCTCGTGTAGTTCCGCTGACCGATACATCTGTCGAGGTGCTCGTTGTCCCTTCGTCCCCGTTCCGGTGAGCAGGTCCCGTCTCTGACTGCGCAGGTTGCGCGGGCGAGCAACCCGGGCGGCACGACGGCGATATGGGTGCGTGACCGCCTCGATGGGCTGTGGTGCGACGAGGACTTCGCCGACTGGTACCCGCGGGACGGGCGTCCGGGTCTCTCGCCTGCTCAACTGGCAACCGTTTGTGTGCTGCAGTTCCTGCTCGGCCTGTCCGACCGGCAGGCCGCCGAGGCGGTCCGCTGCCGCATCGACTTCAAATATGCGATGGCCATGGAGTTGGACGACCCCGGCTTCCACCACAGCGTGCTGGCCGACTTCCGAGACCGCCTCGCCGAGGACGGCCGCGCCGACCGCCTCCTCGACCTCGCACTCGCGCGCCTGAAGGAGGCCGGTCTCGTCCGCGAGCGCACCACGCAGCGCACCGACTCCACCCACGTCCTGGCCGCGGTGCGTGACCTGACCCGCCTGGAGCTGGTCACCGAGGCGGTTCGCGCCGCACTCGAAGAGGTCGCAGGCATCTCTCCTCATCTGCTGGACGAGCTGGTCGATGAGGGCTGGGGGCTGCGCTACGGCAGGCCGGTCCGCCTGGGCAAGAACCCCACCAAGCCCATGACCAGGATCCTTGCCACCGGAAACGACGCCGTCCGGCTTCTGGAACACCTCTACCGGTACGGACCGGACCGCATGTCCGGTCCTCGCATCCAGGCTCTGCGGCAGATCATGGTGCAGAACTATCACCGTGATGCCGCGGGACAGCTGCGCTGGCGCACCGCCGAGAAGGAAGGCGGGGTGGGTCTGCCGCCGTCGTCGAGGGCGATCATCTCGCCCTACGACACCTCGGCCCGCTACGCGCGGCACGGACACATCATCAGCTGGAAGGGGTTCGCCGCCCATCTGACCGAGACCTGTGCTCCCGACGGCCCCAACGTGATCACGGATGTCGCCACCACCGCGGCCACCACCCACGACAGCCAGGTCCTGCCCGGCATCCACACCCGCCTGGCGCGTCGCGGGCTGTTGCCTGCCGAGCACCTGGTCGACGCCGGCTACACCTCCCTGCCCCACCTGGAACAGGCCGCCCGCGAACACCAGGTCACCGTCCTCGGTCCGCTGAAGAGCAACCCCACCCGTCAGCACCGCCGAGGCGAGGGCTTCGCCCGGGACGACTTCCACATCGACTTCGATCGTCGGCAGGTCACCTGTCCCCAGGGGCAGGTCAGCGCGGGCTGGCACGGCCCCTACCCGACTTCCTCGCCCACCGCGGCCCCGCTGATCGTGGCACGGTTCACCAAGAGCCAGTGCCAGCCCTGCCCGGCTCGCGCTCAGTGCACCACCTCCCGCGAAAGCCACCGCACCGTGGGCTTTCCTCCACGAGAGCTCCGCGACCTGCAACTCCGCGTCCGCACCGAGCAACAGACGTCCGAGTGGAAGGCCCGCTACGCGGTCCGCTCCGGAGTGGAGGGCACGGTCAACGAGTTTGCCCACGGACACGGCATGCGGCGCTGCCGCTACCGAGGACAGAGAAAGGCTCACGTCCAGCACGTCCTGACAGCCATCGCCGTCAACATCGAGCGCCTCAGCGGACTGCCACCAGCCGTGGAAGCACCCACGCCCCGTCAGCCGACTTCCTTCCAGAGGTACCTCGACCAACGGGAGACTCCACGCCTGAAGTCCTGGCGAACCCTGGGCAGTTGACCTCGACGGCTCCAAGATCCCCGACAGAGTCAAGCTGAGACGCGCGGGTGGATGGCTCAGATGGACCGAGACTGGCCCACCTTCAGCGAGACGGGTCACGTGCTCAGTCACAGGTGTCCTGTCCCAGATAACTGTTGGCATGGTGGGGCTCTGACCTGCTGTGCTTACTGTTGAGTGGAACGAACGCGCTCTCCCCGTCCCGCTCAACGGTAGGCAGCCGACTCTATGGCGTGCTCGGAAGTCCACTGATCGGCTCGGAGGTCTCATGCCCCTGCAGATGGAACTGGTCGCGATAACGCTGGATTGCCCTGATCCGCTGGCTCTGGCGGCGTTTTATCAGCAGGCCACCGGCTTTGAACCACACCCGAAGTCTGACGCCGAGTTCGCCGGTCTCAACCGTGAGGACGGACTCTTCATCGGCTTCCAGCGGGTCGAGGACTACCGGGCTCCGAGTTGGCCTGGCCAGATCGTGCCCCAGCAGCTTCACATCTGCTTCAAGGTCGCGGAGAGCCTGGACGAGGCCGAGGCCCGGCTGCTGGAACTGGGTGCGGGCAAGCCGGATCACCAGCCGCATGGGGACAAGGCGCGGGTCCTCACCGACCCTGCTGGGCACCCCTTCTGCATCGTCACGCGCTGATTGATGTTCTCGCGGCGATGAGTGTGGCTATCCCGTCGGGGTTGCCGAGCCGATACTCGATCTCCGCGGCCGTTGACTTGACGGTTTTCGTGAGCCAGATGCGGCTGGTGCCGCGAATCGGGCTCTGGGTGGGGAAGCGCTGGTGGAACTGGGCGATGCTGCTGAGGGAGACGTAGAAGTCGTCGCTCATCGCCAGTTTCCTCCAGCGGGGGGACGTGAACATGTGGATCAGCGCGACGCGTTCGGGGAATCCGGCTGCTGTCAGCCAGGGCGCCTTCCTGTCCGGCTCGACTTCGGGCCCTTTGACTCGGACCAGGTCGTGAAGGGTCTCGGCTCGGCGGACGAGTCGGTAGTGGCGGTGGGCGAGGCCGGACCAGAGTCCTGCGGTGAGAAGCCGTTGTCTTTCCGGATGTGATCGTTGGGTTTCCGCTGGTCAGGCATGGTTTCGGCGTCACTGGTGCAGGGTTCGGACGTTCGGTTCGTGCTTGGCGATGCGGAGGTGCCCGGTGACGTCGGTGATGGGGCTGCTGGAGGAACGGGAGACGGCTGCCCGGGCGCGGGCGGAGGTGCTCCGGGAGGAATCCGAGCGGATTCTTGCCGAACTCGCCGATGCCGAAGCGGTGTTGGAACGTCGGGTGATCGCGAGGGCGGAGCTGGCCGAGGCCCTGGCCGCGCCCACCACTGACGTTCCAGAGCCGGTCGAGCCCGCGAAGACGCAGGCGGCTCCGGTCGCGGGCTCCGTCGTGCCGCCGTGGCGCGAGGGGATGAACGGGGATGCGCTCGCGGCGGACTACCGGCGGATCGTGGAGCTCGTGACGGACGAGACGGCTGGCGGTGAAGGGATCTCGGCAAAGGAACTGGCCGTCCGGCTGGGTCTTGAGGCGGTGCCGGCGAAGGTCGAGGGAGTGCGCTCGAAGGCCAGGCGGCTGGCCGGGCGGGGCTGGCTGGAAGCGTTGCCGACCGGGCGGTTCACGCCGCGACCGTCCACTGCGACCGCCCGGCCGTCGGCGGCACCGGCGTCCGGCGGGCCAGGCGGCGGCTCATGAGCATGGCCTGCGAGAAGTAGACGAACGCCTCGCTGGAGGCGGGCCGCGTCTCGAAGTCCCGCACCAGACGCCGCGAGCGCATCAGCCACCCCAGCGTGCGCTCGACCACCCACCGTCTCGGCAACACCACGAATCCGGTCATGTCGTCACTGCGCTTCACGATCTCCAGGGTGAGCTGCAGCTTTTCCTTCGCCCAGGTCACCAGCCGTCCGCGATAACCGCCGTCGGCCCACACCAGCGTGATCTTCGAAAACCGGGCCCGCAGTTCGGGCAGCAGGTGCCGTGCGGCCTGCCGGTCGGTGACGTTGCCCGCGGTCACCAGCACCACCAGCAGCAG